>CAYPMO010000008.1:0-96669 GCA_964412015.1 uncultured Gemmatimonadaceae bacterium
TTCGAAATCGTGTGCTCCATCATGGCCACCACGTGGAGTCGACGCTGTAATCCAAGGTGCGGGCCTTGACCCGCATCGCGACGGCGGACAACGAGGCTGAGCTCCTGGAGCTCGCGCGGGGGAGCACGACGGAGCAGATCGAGCGGATGGTGCGGGGCTGGCGGCTGGGGAGTCGTCAGGACGAGGTGGATCGGGAGCGCGAGCGGTATGAGAACCGCACGCTCTCGGTGTTCCCGGACCACGACGGGATGTACGTGGTGCGGGGGAGGTTGACGCCGGAGGTCGGAGCGCTGCTGATGCGGGGGATCGAGGCCGCGAGCGACGCGCTCTATCGCGAGGAGGGAGGAGTGGAGCGTCTGGCCGGCTGTGGCTCGTCGGACGACACGCTCCGGGCCGCGGCCCGGCGGCGCGCGGATGCGCTCGGGCTTCTGGCCGAGCGGGCGCTGGAGGCGGGGTTCGGGGGGCGGGCGACGGGCAACCGGCCGGGTGGTGGTGAGGAGGGCACGGATGGCCAGCCCGGGGACGACGCCGGGACGTCGGCTCCCATCAGCGGCACGCGGGCGGCTCGGTACCAGGTGATGCTGCACGTGGATGCGGTGACGCTCCGGGAGGAGGGTGAGGTCCGCCGAGGGACGGCCCGCGACGACCGCGGAGGATCGTCCGGGACGGACTGCGGCGGAACGCTCGGTGCGGAGCCCGGCGCACCTGCCGGCGCCGCCGTGGCTTCGGGCCGCTCCGACCTGGAGGACGGCACACGCGTTTCCGCTGAAACGTCCAGACGGCTTTCCTGCGACGCCGGGCTGGTCCGCGTCACCCACGGTCCGGATGGCTCGGTGCTCGATGTGGGCCGGCGCACCCGAACGATCCCGCCCGCGCTCCGGCGCGCGCTCGAGGCGAGGGACCGGGGCTGCCGCTTCCCAGGATGTGGTTTGCGGTTCTGCGACGCGCACCACGTCCGGCATTGGGCGGACGGCGGCGAGACGAGCCTGAGAAACACGGTGCTGCTCTGCCGCCATCATCATCGGCTCGTGCACGAAGGCGGGTGGAGAATCTTGTGGGACCGAGACGGTCGACCTGTGTTCATGGATCCGCGCGGAGGCACGCACTACGACGGGCGCTGGCGGCCCCTGGAGCTGAGCGGGAATCCGGTGGGCTCGCTCGTGGAGGAGAACCGGACGCGCGGGGTGGATCCGGACTGGAGGACGGCGGGAGCGGTGTGGAGGCGGACGTAGGGCGCCCGCTGTGATGGTAGAGCGCCTGGGGGCGTAGCCGCCGAACGACTTGCCTCTCTGATCGAGGTGCGTGAGGCAGACGCGGATTACCGCGGACTCAGCAGTGAGGAGTCCGTCCCGATGCTCGCGGGCTCACCTCTTCTCGATTCGATAGAGACGCACCTGCTCTACGCCATACTCGTCCGTCCAGACTCCGAGGAGGTAGTCCGACCCGATCTCCATCAACTGATGGGCGTAGTATCCCCGTAACACGGGAAGGCCTTCTGGGATACCAACGTGGCCTAGCCAGGCACCATCTGCGCGGAAGACAGAGAACCTACCCTGACCCAGTCCGACATCCTCCCATTCTTCAACCCACAGGTTGTCCTCCGAATCCACCACGATTGACCGGAATGCGGGCATGGTCTCGGCGACGCTCAGTTCGCGCGCAGACCGCCTCATCTCTGCCGTCCTTTCTGGAGGGGGATCCAGGATCCCCAGGTACTGCTCCAACCACCGGTCGAAGTCGGAGGGGGTCACCCTGCGAGGCGCCTCGACTCGCCTGACGATCCGTCTCAGCATTCCTTCCGGGTCATGAACCTGGATCGAAAACGCGTCCGTCGGCGCTGCATACACCCAACGCTTCGACGCGGCCAGAAAGGTCTCCTTTCCGAATACGTAGGGATGGTGCCCGGTAACCCCGGGACGGGGGAAGGAGTTTACCTCTTCGTGCCCCGGTACTGAGAACAACGAGTCTGTGCCAGAGCTGGAAAGGTCAAACCGCCAGACTTGCCACGGTTGTCGATTGAGACCCTCCACAAGCGACCGATTCCCAACTCTGGGGGTCCTGATCCCAATCCCGTAGCGGTCTTCGAGGTACCCCAGCATCACGGGCGGCACCAGCTCTCCGTCCGTCTGGTAAGAGACTCCCGACGTGCGAACCAGCTGCCCGTATGGAGTGAACCAGGTCAGGCTGCCATCAAGCTCGTACACGAAGAGTGTGTCAGAGACCCGACCTAAGAACTGGGGCCACCGGAACTCCGATGGACCATCGCCCTCTCCCCCCAGGTCCATCAGGTGCCGGCCCGCGCCATCGTACACCCTCACCCGATAGGAGCCGGCATCGAGGACGGCGATCCGCCCATCGGAGAGTCGGCGAACCCCAGCCACCTCGCTCAGAAGGTATCTCTCGTCGCCTTCCGCAAGTCCGATGACAACCTCGGGTTCCGGTGAAAGGGCCCAGCCTTCTCCGCTCTTCCAGAGCGGCCGGGTGGACTCGACGATCGTCACCCCGGCGCTATCGGCGACCGTGAATGTTCTTGTGTCGGATTCCCGCTCCCGGCACGCCGGCAGGAGGATCAGGGCGAGGATCGTGAAGAGGATGGTGTGGGCGTAGTTGGTCCGAAATGCACTCGGATGTCGGGAGCTCATCCTGCGGCGCCGTCCGACGGAGCTCGAGACGCTGCGACGCTCACGCTGCGGGCACTGATTCGGCAGTCGACCTGTCATACCCCTATCCCGCCCTGAGCACCTCGAGCGGATCGGCGCGCGTCGCGGCGCGGGTCGGCGCCCAGCACGCCAGCAGCGCCACCAGGGCGAAGAGCGCGGCAGCCGCCGCGTAGGAGACGGGGTCGACCGGCCGGATGCCGAACAGCCATCGCTGGAGGAGCGCGGAGAGCGTGAGGCCGCCCGCGAGACCGACCAGGGTGCCGGTGCCGACGATGGTGGCTGCGTCGGTCAGGACGAGACGGGCGATCCGGGCGCGCTCCGCCCCGAGCGCGATGCGAATGCCGATCTCCCGCGTGCGGCGGGCCACCGCGAACGAGACGACCCCGTACAGTCCGACCGTGGCGAGGCCGACGGCCATCGCCGAGAGAAGACCGAGCAGGAGCCGGAGCGCGCGCTGCTCGGAGATGCGGGCGGTCAAGGCGCCCAGAAGTGGCACGGGGGTCACGCCGGCCACGTTCGGCACCGCCTGCTCGACGGCACGGCGCACGCCCTGCACCACGTCCGCGTCGAGTCGGCTCGTGCGCAGCAGTAGGGTCACCGACTTGAGGTAGGGGAACGACTCGATGGGGACGAAGAACGCCTCGATCGCCTGGGCGGGTTCGGAGGGGACGCGCATGTCGGCCGTCACGGCGACGATCTCACCCTGGCCCGGTACGTCCGGTCCGAGGTTCATGTGAACGGCGCGACCGAGCACGTCGGTCGTGCCGAAGAGATGGCGCGCGAGGGCCGCGGTGAGGACCACCGGCACCGGTGCCCCGGTCTGCCACTCCCCCTCCGCGAAGGGGTCGCCCCTCATGATCCGGACGTTCAACAGGGACCACCAGCCGGCGCTTACCGGTCGGATGGCTGCCGTCAAGCCGTTGCGAAGCGGGGTGTCGGCCAGAGCGATCTGACTTCCTGACAGGCTGAACGGCCCCGCCATGTCCAGCGCGGCCCCCTCGACACCGTGCGCCCGCTCGACCTCGCCGAGGAGCTCGCGGTAGACGACCGGGAGGTCTACGGTCTTCCCCAGGTTGTCGGGCGTACCCAGGTCCACGGTCGCGATCTCGTCCACCGCGAAGCCCGTGTCGATCGACATGAGCCCGTGCACGCTCCGTGCGAGCAGCATGGCGCCGACGAGCAAGGTGGTGGACACGGCCACCTGACCGGCCGAGAGGAACCGCCGTGCGCCCTCGAGGCGGGCCGTCCCCGTCTCCCCACCGCCGCGCAGCGTCTCTCCCAGGTCGAAGCGCCCGGCGAGGACGGCCGGAACGGCTCCGAAGAGGAGCGCCGTGACCACCGCCGCCACGGCCCCGAAGCCGAGCACGCGCACGTCGACCGCGAAGGCCCCGAAGGTCGGGAGACCGGGCAGGCGAATGCTCCGGAAGGGCACCCCGAGCAGCCACGCGACGCCCAGGCCGGCTGTCGAGCCCAGGAGCGCCAGGAAGAGGCTCTCCGTCAGGTGGTAGCGCGCGACACGCATGGGGGAGGCGCCGAGCGCCCGGCGGGTCGCGATCCCGCCACGGCGTGCGACGTTCCGGGCCAGGAGCAGCGTGGCGACGTTCGCGCACGCGATCAGGAGCACGAGGGCCACGAGGCCGCCGAAGAGGCGGAGCATGGAAGACATGGGTCTCAACGCGTCCGATGGCAGGCCCAGTCCCGGAAAGAGGCTGATCCTCTGGCCGGTCCAGTACTTGCTGGTCTCGGGCCGCTCCTCGGCGATGCGCCGGAGGATGCCGTTGAGCTGGGCCTCGGCCGCTTCGGCATCGGCCCCAGCCTTCAGCCGTGCTACCACCGAGCTCGCGATTTGCCTGTCTCGCAAGCCCTCAAGTGGGAAGCCGTTGAAGACCGCCAGCGACGACGTAGGAAGCCAGATGTCCGCATCGACCCATCGCCAGGTTCCCCTGAAGCCCCCGCCGGCGACCCCCAGCACCTGCACGCTCCGGCCGTCGACGAGCATCGTGCGCCCCGGCGCCGCTCCGGCCGAGCCGAACAGCTTGTCCGCCAGATCCTTGCTGATCACCGCCACGAGCGGATCCGCGTCCACGTCGGTCTCTTCCGGACGGAAGAAGCGGCCCGCCGCCGGACGCACGCCGAGGACCCCGAAGAAGTCTCCGTACAACACGTCCGCCATCAGAGCGCGGACCGGAGCCCCCCCGGGTGTCGACACTCGGGGGCTGCCGCTCGGGCCGAAGGAGGCGAGACCCGTCAGGAGCGTCGCGCCTTCGCTCAGCTCGTCGAGATTCGCGGGGCTGAAGTTCCGCATGACGGCCGTCGCGCTCGAGCCCTCGGTCGCGAGCAGCAGCACGTTGGCGGCACGCTCCGGATCCAAGACCCCCGGCACCGGCCGCAGCAGAAGCCGATTGAAGGCGCCGAAGACCGTCGCCGTGGAGCCGATGCCGACCGCGAGCGCGAGCGCGACCAGGAAGACGAACCCCGGCTCGCGCCTCAGGGTGCGCACGGCGATCCGCAGGTCATTCAATACGCCGGAGTGCATGCGTGCCTCCCGGTCCGGGCGCGACCACCATCAGCGACCTGCCTGACTACGCCACCTGTCTTCTCCTCGCCCACACCCCGCCCACCACTGCGGCGAGCGCGAGAATCAGGAAAGCCCCGGCCAATCCGTTCGCGCGCAGAGCGGGTCCCGGCTCCGTGACCTCGACGAGACGCGCGACCCGCTCCGCGTACCACTTCCCCGCGGGAACGCCGAACGCGGCCCGGAACGCCTCCTCGACGGTGCCGTCGGCCGTCCACCACCGCTCTAACCGCTCGACGCCGAACTCCTCGACGAGGTCCGCGACCACGTGCTGGTCGGCCGGCTGCATGGTCGAGTAGCCGCCGACGGCCGAGAGCGGCGTCGCGGCCAGCATCTCCGGCAATTCGGACCAGTCGTCGTCGTACGAGTCGATCGACAACGCGCTCCCGGGTGACAGGAACAGCTTGGCGCAGCCCTCGGTCACACCCGCGAAGCACTGCTCCTGCGCGAGCGAGCGGAGGGCCGCGATGGGTTGGCGGCCGACCATCATGAGGCCGAACTCCACGCGGCGCGCGAACCCCATCTCCCAGGGGCTCGAGAACGTGTACGACTCGGGCCTGCTGGGCTCGAGCGTGAGCGCCATGGCCGTGCCACCGCCGGCCAGCCAGGTCTCCACGGCCCGGCCGGGCAGACCGTAGCGCGCGATCACCTGGCAGACGCCGAGGCGGGAGAGTGCGTTCTTCACGGGCAACCCGACCCTGCCGTGGACGCTCCACGCGCGCACGGCGGTGACGCAATAGGGCCGGCCGTCCTGGGTCCCGAAGTAGTACTCGGGACCCGAGACGGACCAGGTGGGAGCGCCGGGGTACGCGCCCTCGCCGAATCGTGTGTAGAACAGCCCCACCGCGACACGCGGCGCGGCACCCGCCGCCTCGAGCAGCTCGCGCTCGGCGTCCTCCCGAGCCATCTGGACCTCCGCCGGGTCCGCGCCGGCCGGGGCCTCGAACGCGAGCGGTCCTTCGGCCGCGAGCGTCAGGGGGATCAGACGCTCCGCGAGCCGGATCCGTTGGAGCTTGGCGTTCGTGAGTTGGGCGTCGCGGCGGAGCGCCTGCTCGTAGGCTTCCTCCGGAAGCGGCATCCGGCGGCTCGGCAGATCCCAGCTCGACACGGGCAGGAACCTGAGCGCCACGAAGGCGCATCCGACCAGGACGAGGCCGGCCCAGTGCTTCATCCCTAGCGCCATCTCGTGCTCCTCGCGGCCAACGCGATCAGGAGGGTCGTCCAGAAGAGGGCTCCGAGCGCGAGCGATCCAAGCCCGGCCTGACGCGTCGGACGGTTCCCGACCAGCCAACGCTGCCATGCGGCTGCCAGCTCGGTGCCGGGTATCCCGGATACCGCCTCGAGGGCCGCCTGCGGCGTGTCGTCGGCGTGCGCGAGGAGCCTGCCCCACGCACCCGTTCCACCCTCACGAAGGGCGAACCAGAGGAGGGATGCCCGCACCTCGGCGTCGAACGGCACGGCCCACGAGCGCGCCTGCGCCGAGCGGAAGCGATCCCAATGGTCGGCGAGCGCGCCATCGCACGAGTCGTAGTCCCTCTCGATGCACGGGAACCCGCCCCGGAACTGGAAGCGCGCCCAGTTCCTGCGGACCAGCAGGTAGCGCTCCCCTCGGTTGTACCACGCCTCCACCGGGATCTCGTCGGCGCCGAGCCCGAACGACGTCAGGCAGGCGCTCGCATCGCCCGCCAGGCAATCCCGCGCGGAGTGCGAGGGTACGGAGGCCACGCGCCGGTAGGTGTCGGCGGGGTCCGCCGGGGGTCCGACCGACGACACGAACCACTCGGTTTCGAGACGCGTCCCGAGCAGATCGTTCTTCAGGAAGTCGCCGATCACTCTGCGGACGCCCTCTTCCATGTAATCGCGTGAGCGCCACCGCGAGCCCTGGACGTGGCGAACGGCGAACGACATCGAGCGGTAGCTCACCTCGGGTGACGCCCACCGGAAGAAGATCCTGCTTTCCGACAGCGTCGGGCTGGCGTCGAGCCAGGGCGCGTACTCGGCGGCCCAGACCCGTCCTATCACATCCAGGGCGGCGGCCTGCTCCCCCGGGACGACCAGGACGTTCAGGGGACCGAGCTCGACGGCCTCGGTGGGAATCTGCTTCTCGATCTCCCTCAGCTGGGCCGCCTCTTTCGCCGCCAGCCTGCGCTCATAGGCCGACCGCAGGAGCGGGACGAGCGTATCGAGGTGCTGCAGGAGCTCCTGTTCCGTTCGCTGGCCCGCGACGACGGTCGGGCCCGCGAGGCACGACAGCAGAGCCAGTGCGAGGCCGCGCGTGACGAGGCTAGACATCGATGAGCGTCCAGGAACCGGAGAAGACCTCGAACGGCCCGTGGGGACCCACCAGCATGTCCACGAACGCCTGGACCACGTTCACGTCCTGGAAGTACTCGATCTCGCGTCCGAGGAAACCGTTGAGGCTCCCACCCACGAGGAGGAACACCAAGCAGGCCGTGACGATGGCGAGCGTGGTCCGTACGGTTCCCGCGGCCATCGCGAAGACGATCGCGTAGGACACCAGCTCGGCGAGGAAGAACCTCAGCGTGAGCTCGTTCGGATAGGCGTGCAGTCCCTCGGCGAGCGTGACGGAGGCGGCCGCCGCATGCGCGCCCGCCCAGAACGCGAGGGCGGGGAGGACGGCCAGGAACGCGCCCGCCCCCATCTTGAGCATGGCGTAGCGCCATCGGGGCACGGGGAGGCTCAGCGCGTGCACGTGGCCGAGCTGGTGGTCCCAGTTCCAGGCGGAAAGCGCCAACGTGACCCCGATCGCGGCCGCGAGCATCGGGAACGCGGTCACCCAGACGCCCGACGCGACCAGATAGTCGTACGCACCCAGGCCGCTCGGCGTCGCCGCGCTACCCATCCCCTGGACCGATACGAGGGGAAGTCCGAAGGCGGCGATCGTGAACGGAATGAGGGCGACCTTGATCTGCTTCCAGTGGAGGAAGAGCATCGGCTGGTACATGCTTCAGCTCCGGTGAGGGGTCTCGGGCCGCGAGGAGCGGAGGAGCTCGACGAAGCCGTCCTCCAGATCCAGATCCACGACGTCGCGAAGCGAGATGCCCGCGGCCTCGAAGTAGGCGCGCATGGGGTCCTGCCATCCCCGCACGATCCAGGTCTCCCCGGCACCGACGCCGTTGACGGGCTCACGAGAGAGGATCGTGAATGGAGTGTCCGCCGGCGTGGCGGGCGCGCCGGCTACCTTGAGGCGCTTGATGCCGTTCTTGAACGCTTGCATGGGGAGCTCGGCGATCAGGCGGCCCTCGTCCATGACGCCCACCCAGTCGCAGATGCGCTCCAGCTCGTGCACGAGGTGGCTCGAGATGAAGACCGTGGCGCTCGTCTCGCCGACGTAGTCGAGTACCGCGGCCAGGACATCGCGGCGTACGACCGGGTCCAGCCCGTCCGTGGGCTCGTCGAGCACGAGCAGGTCGGGCCGCTGGGAGAGCGCGAGCAGGAGCAGGAGCTTGCCGGTCTCCCCCTTCGACATGCGCGAGATCTTCCGGCCCGGGTCGAGCTGGAGCCGGTCCATGAGCTCCCGACCCCACACCTCGTCCCACTTCTTGAAGAACGATGCATGGTACCTCACCTGCTCGGCGACCGTGAGGGCCGGGTACACGTGCGGGCGCTCCGGTACATACCCGACTCGGGCGAGGATGCGGGAGAGGTCGCGCGGGACGTCGAGGCCGAGGACGCGGATCCCGCCGCGGTCGGGCTTCATCATGCCCATGAACATCCGGATCGTCGTGGTCTTCCCCGAGCCGTTCGGACCGAGGAACCCGTAGATGGATCCGACCGGCACCCGCAGGGAGAGGTCCTGGAGCGCGAACGCCTTTCCGGCCCTCCACCCGACGCTGCTCAGCTCGATGGCGCTATTCACGGATCTCGACTCCTGCTTCGGCGCTGAAGGCGCGCGCGAGCTCCTCCACCCCGATCCCTGCCCGCGCCGCGTCCTGGAGGAGCTTGCGCACCAACTGGCTGGCCTGGGCCGCCCGTTCCTCGTCCCGCAGGAACGTCGGCACTTCCTTGATGAACGTCCCGTGCCCGTGGCGGAGCTCGACGAACCCGTCCGTCGCCAGTTCCCGGTAGGCCTGCACCACGGTGGCAGGGTTGACGCGAAGGCTGCGGGACAGCGCCCGCACGGACGGGAGGCTGTCGCCGGGGGCGAGCTCGCCGGAGGCGACGGCCATGCGCACCCGCGAAGCGATCTGCGCGTAGAGAGGCGTGGGACTGCGCGGGTCGATATCGTCGAACATGGCGTTGCGGATCAAGCTGTGCTGGTGTATCGGTCAACTATGACACTACTACGCCTGTGCCTCGAAGGTCAAGGGTGTCGTGCAGGGCTACGATTCCTTTGCATTTCCCGGTCTCCCACCCGACCATGACGCGCATGGGTGCATCCGGTGCGGACCCCCGTTCGCTCGAGGACGTCCGCGAAGGGCTGAGCGCGGACTTCGACGTGATGCGCTTTCTGGGACGGGGGAGCGTCGCCACGGTCTACCTCGCGCGGGATCGGGCTCTGAACGTTCCGGTCGCCGTGAAGGTGCTCCGGCCCGACAAGGCGACCGACGAGACCGCCCGCCGCCGGTTCGAGCGGGAGGCGCGAACGGCCGCCTCGCTGGCCGACCATCCGAACACGGTGCCGGTCACGCGCTTCGGCCGCCTCCCGGACGAGACGCCGTACCTCGTCATGCCCGATGTGCATGGGCGGACCCTGGAGGAGCGTCTGAAGGCGGAAGGGCAGCTCTCGGTGCCGGACGCCGTCGAGGTCCTCAAGGGAGTGGCGTCCGCCCTGGCCCTCGCCCACGCCAAGGGGATCGTCCACCGCGGCGTGCAGGCGTCCAACGTCATGTGGGACGAGGAGAAGAGCCGCGCCCGTCTCAGCGACTTCGGAATCGCCGCGGTCCTGAGTCCTTCGGGCGCCGAGATCACGCGCCTCACGAAGACCGGGCAGCTGCTCGGCGACCCCGCCCACCTGAGCCCCGAGCAGCTCCTCGACGAGGGGGTCACCGAGCTCGCCGACATGTATCTCTTCGGCATCCTCGGCTACGAGCTGCTCGCGGGAAGAGGGCCGTACGACGTGCGCTCGCCCGCCGAGTGGATCACGGCCCACCTCCACCGGGAGCCTCGGGACCTCCGCGAGCTACGGCCGGACGCTCCACGTGAGCTGGCCGACCTCCTGCGACGTTGCCTGGCCAAGGAGCCCAGGCACCGGCCCTCGGCGAGGGACGCCGAGCGCGCGTTGGACCAGGCGGCCCCACACGGCGGAGCCGATCCGTCCGCTGCCGATGCGAGCGACCCGGCCGAACTGATCCGGCGCCGCGTGCCCCATGTGGTGCTCTTCACCGTGACTCTCGGCGCGGGCCTCATCGGGCTCGCGGACGCCTTGGAAAACCTGCTTCCCGCGGAGAGCATGCTTCTGACCGTGGTCTTCGTGGTGGCAGCGGTGCTCGCCTCCGCGGTGCTCGCCTGGTTCCACGGGGAGAGAGGGAAGCAGCGTGCTTCCGCCATCGAGTACCTCCTGCTCGGACTGATCGGCCTGGCCTGGCTGGTGGTGAGCGTCGCGGTCGTGCTCTAGCGTATCAAACCGTGATCCGGTGACGTGTCGGCCTTCCCCCTAGACATCCGACAAGAAGCCCTCCATCTTCTTGTCGAATGTCTAGGAGAGAGCGTGGCATGGCAGACCGCTGGGCCGCGCAACGACCGCCCCGACGCGAAGAGAGGATCCACAGTGGCCGATCACCAGGCCGATCTCCTCCAGGGAACGCTGGACTTGCTCATCCTGAAGACCCTGGCTTTGGGGCGTGAGCACGGGTGGGGCGTCTCCCAGCGCATCCAGCAGATGTCGCAGGACGTGCTCCAGGTGAACCAGGGCTCCCTCTATCCGGCTCTGCACCGTCTGGAGAACAAGGGGTGGGTCGCCGCCGAGTGGGGGACCAGCGGGAACAACCGCAAGGCCAAGTTCTACCGCCTCACGCGGCGGGGGCGGGCGCGGTTGGAGGCGGAGCGCAGCGAATGGAAGCGCTTCAGCGACGCGGTGGCGTTGATCCTCGAGGCTCGTGAGCCCGACGCCCGGATGGAGCCCGCGTGAAGGAGTGGGGAAGATGATCGGGTTCGGCCGCGTGGGCTTGTGGGTCCGCTACCTCCTCCGTCCCGGAGCCGTGGAGCGGGAGCTGAGAGACGAACTCCTGCACCACCTGGAGCAGGAGACGGAGAAGAACCTGCGGGCGGGGATGACGCCGGAGGCCGCTCGCCGCAAGGCCTTGATCGACTTCGGGGGGATGGAGCGCTTCCAGGAGCAGAGCCGGGCCGAGCGTCGGACCCGCGGCCTGGAGGACCTCCTCTCCGATCTGGGCGGTGCGGGCCGAAGCCTCCTGAGATCCCCGGGGTTCGCGGCGGTGACGGTTCTTACCCTGGCCCTGGGGATCGGCGCGAACACGGCCCTCTTCAGCGTGGTGAACGGAGTCTTGCTGGAGCCGCTTCCCTACCACGAATCGGAGAACCTGGTCTACATCAACAGCTACTGGACCTCCGAGAGCGGCTTCGAATTCGCCGACTACCCGGTGGGGTCCCCCGCGTACTTCGACTACAAGAACCAGAACCGGACCATGGAGGAGGTGGCTGCCGTCTCCACGGAGGCCGTCACCATCGTGGACGGAGAGGGAGACCCGGAGGTGATCCGTGCGGGGTGGGTATCGCCCAGCATGTTCACCGTGCTCCGCACCCCGCCGTTGCTGGGGCGTGCCCTCGTGGAGGAGGACGGCGGTCCGCAGCCCGCGCAGGTGGTGGTCCTGAGCTACGATCTCTGGCGGCGGCGCTTCGGGGGCGATTCCACGGTGGTGGGGCGGCGCATGGCGTTGGGGATGGAGGTATCGGCCGAGCCCATCCGTGCGGAGATCGTGGGCATCATGCCCCCTGGGTTCGCGTATCCGGACGCGGGGATCCAGCTCTGGGGGCCCTTGCCGCTGGATCCGGCGCGGACGTGGAGGGGCGGTCACTGGTTCGTCATGATCGGCCGCCTGGGCCGGGGGGTCACGTTCGCCGAGGCTCAGGCCGAGATGGCGTCCATGATGGAGCAGTGGGCCATCACGTACCCCGACCATCACGTGGGTCATGGACTCCAGATGCGCCCCCTCCTGGAGGAAGAAGTGGGGGAGGCAAGCTCCGCTCTCCTCCTGTTGATGGGCACGGTGGCCGTCGTTCTCCTCATCGCCTGCGCCAACGTGGCCTCTTTGCTCCTCGCCCGGGGGGAGGGGCGGCGCCGGGAGGTGGCCGCGCGCAGCGCCCTGGGAGCGGGTCGGGGAAGGCTGACCCAGCACGTCCTGGCCGAGAGCTTCCTTCTGTCGGCCGCGGGAGGAGCGTTGGGCCTGCTGTTGGCCTGGCTTGGGGTGAAGGGGGTGCTTCTCCTGGAGGCGGGGACGATCCCCAGGATCGAGGAAATCGGGTTGGACGGCCGGGCGCTGGCCTTCACGGGCGGAGCGGTCCTCCTCAGCACGATCCTCTTCGGGCTGCTGCCCGCCTTCAGGGAGGCCAACCCCCACCCCGCGGATACACTGCGGGAGGTGGCGCTCCGCTTCACGGCCACCCCGGCGAGGCTCCGCTTCCGCCGGGGGATCGTGATCTTCGAGGTGTCGCTCAGCGTGTTGTTGGTCGTGGCCGCGGGGCTCATGGTGCGGAGCTTCCGGGAGCTCCTGGCGGAGGATCCGGGATTCGTCACCGGGAACCTGCTTTTCGCCGCGTTCTCTCTTCCGGCCGCTCAATACGAGCCGGAGGAGGCCGTGGCCTTCTACGACCAGCTCTTGAGGCGGGCCCGTACGCTGCCGGGGGTGAAGGGAGCTACCGTCATCTCCCGGCCCCCCCTTCTCTGGGAAGATCAGAGCGGCCGCTTCCACATCGAGGGCCGGCCGGTCGCTCCCACGGCGCCCTCCTGCTGCATGGCCAGCCGTGTCGTCGTTGGCGAAGGGCTGTTCGAGACGCTGGGAATTCCCCTCCTCCGCGGGCGTCTCCTGGAGCCTGGAGACCACCGCGTGGAAGCCCCGGACGTGGTGGTGGACCAGGCCGCCGCCGATCGCTGGTGGCCTGGGGAGGACCCCGTGGGACAGAGGGTGCGGCTCGGCACCGAAACCTCACCCTGGCACGAGGTGGTGGGTGTGGTGGGCAACGTTGCCTACGACGGTCCCGGCGTGGTCTGGCCCACCTACTACGTCTCCCACGCCCGGACACCGGAGAGCGCGCCCTTCCAGGCGTTCTCCACCTACCTGGCCGTGCGTACCACCGGTGACCCCGAGCCCCTCGTGCCGGCGCTGCGCCAGGTCGTGCGGGAGATGGATCCCTCTCTGGCCATCGCCGGAAGCTTCACGATGGAGGAGGTCATGGGGATGGCGGTGGCCCGGCCGCGGTTCGTTCTCAGCCTCATGGGTCTCTTCTCGGCGCTGGCCCTGGCCCTTGCGGCCATCGGGGTCTACGGCGTCATGGCCTACGGCGTGGCACTCCGGAGGGGCGAGATGGGCATCCGCCGGGCCCTGGGCGCCGAGGAGGCGCAGGTGCTGAGGATGGTGCTCGGGCAGGGACTGCGGCTCGCCGGCGTGGGGCTGATTCTCGGGTTGGCCGCAGCGGGGGCCGGCACGAGGGTCCTCGCAGGCTTTCTCCACGAGGTGAGCCCCACGGATCCCCTGACGTTCGTCGTCGTGGGAGTGGGGGTGGTAGCGGTGGCGCTGCTGGCCTCGTGGCTCCCGGCTCGGCGGGCCGGCGGCGTGGATCCGATCGACGCGCTGCGGAGCGACTAGGAGCCGGCTCGGAGCGGGTCGCACCTCCGTTCCCGACCCTCGTCTTCCCCTTCGAGGGTCGAGGAACAATCTTCCCGAGCAGCCGCGCCAAGCTGCTACCGGAGCCGATGCCCCGTGACCATACGACGAGTTCCAGGCCGCCGGAAACCACACCCGGCGGGGATCAGACCCCTTTCGCTGCTTCTCGTAGTCCTTCTCGGATCCAGCCCCGCGGGGGTTGTCGCCCAGGAACGACCCCTGGACCTGGAGACCTGCGTGAGGCTCGCCCTGGAGGCCAACCCGGACTTCCAGTCCCGGCGCGCCGCCGTGGACGCCACCCGGGCCGACCTGGTGAGCGCCCGCTCCGCCCGGTATCCCTCCGTGGCACTCTCGGCCTCCGCCGCCCGATACGACGGCGGGGCCGGCGGCACGATGGACCGCCACGAGGTCGGGGTGGGACTCCGGCAGACCCTCTATCAGGGCGGGAGAGTGAACGCGGGCGTGGACGCCGCGGCCTCGGCGCTGGAAGTGGACGAGG
This sequence comes from uncultured Gemmatimonadaceae bacterium, assembly GCA_964412015.1. Lineage (GTDB taxonomy): Bacteria > Gemmatimonadota > Gemmatimonadetes > Longimicrobiales > Gaopeijiaceae > SZUA-318. The sequence goes on from CAYPMO010000008.1 coordinate 14,539, forward strand.
AGGCGCTGGCCGCGGCCCGCGCCGATCTGGTGCTGGCGGTGCAGGAGGGCTGGTATCGGGCGGCGCAGGCGGAGCGCTTGGTGCGGTCCGCGGAGGAGGGGTTGGCGAGGAGCCGCCTGAACCTGGAGTACGCGGAGGCCCAGCTCGCAGCGGGGTTGGGGACCCGTCCGGACGTCCTCCGGGCCAGGGTGGACGTTTCCGCCGCGGAGTTGGAGCTCACACGGGCACGGAACACGCGGGAGAGCGCCCGCGCGCTCCTGAACACCCTCATGGGACAGCCGCCGGCTCAGGCTCTGACCCTCGCACCGGGCGAGCCGGATACGGCGCTTCCGGCCCTCCCCTCGTGGGAGGAACTGCGGCGCCAGGCCCTGGAGTCCCGGCAGGAGGTGCGCGTAGCCCGCGCCCGGAGCGCCCGCCAGGAGGCTCTCGTGCGCATCGCGCGGGGAGCGTTCTTCCCATCGGTGACGGCCGACGCCGGGCTGAGTCGTGGAGCGGCCGCCTCCCAGAGTCCCGAGGAGAGCTGGTCGGTGGGCGTGGCCCTCTCGCTCCCCCTCTTCGACGGCTTCGCCCGCTCCGCCGACGTCCGCGCGCAGCGAGCGCTCCTGGAGGCGGCGCGCTTCGACGAGAAGGCCGTCGCCCAACGGATCGAGGCCGAAGTCTGGGACGCGCTCCTGGCCGAAGGGGAGGCTGCCCGGCGGCTCGAGAACGCCGAGGCCCTGTTCGCGGCCGCCACGGAGAATCTCGAGGCGGCTCAGGAGAGCTACCGGCAAGGGCTGGGTTCCATGATCGCGCTCGTGGACGCCCGGACCGCCTCTACCGGGGCCGAACAGACGTTGATCCAGGCCGTGTACGACCGACGCATCACCAGGGCCGTCCTCGAGCGGGTGGTGGCCGGCGACACCTTCGGGAGGGGACAACCATGAAGCGGACGGTGTGGATCGGGGGAGCGATCGTCGTGGTGTCGGGCGTCGTGGGCTGGCTCATGCTGGCCCGCGGGGGAGAGAGCTCGGCGGAGGCGGTCCGGACCCACACGGTGGGGCGCCGGGACATCAGCGCCACCGTGATGGCCACCGGAGTAGTGCGGCCCATGGTGGGGGCGGAGGTGAAGGTGGGCTCACGGGTCTCCGGTGTGGTATCCCGTCTGCGCGCCAACATCGGTGACGTGGTTCAAGCGGGGGCGATCATCGCCGAGATCGACGACGCCGAGTTCCAGGCGCGGGTGGCACAGAGCGAGGCCGCGCTGGCCCGGGCCGAGGCGGAGGCGACGCTGGCCCGGAGCAACCTGGAGCGCCTGGACGCCATGGCGGAGCGGGAGTTCGTCTCGCGCCAGCAGCTGGACGCCGCCCAGAGCGCGCTCGAGGTCGCCGAGGCGCAGGTCAGACTCGCCCGGGCCAACCTCGAGTCCGCGCGCATCCAACTCGCCTACACTCGCATCACCGCTCCCATCGCCGGTGTCGTGGCTTCGGTCTCCACCCAGGAAGGTGAGACGGTGGCCGCGAGCTTCAGCGCGCCGACGTTCGTCAACATCATCGACCTCGACCGGCTGGAGGTCCAGGCCTACGTGGACGAGACGGACATCGGGCGCATCCGGGAGGGGCAGCAGGCGCGCTTCTCCGTAGACAGCTATCCGGCCGAGGAGTTCGAGGGAGAGGTCGTCGCCATCTACCCCAAGGCGGTCATCCAGGACAACGTGGTGAACTACGTGGTGACGGTTCGGATCACGGACCGAAAGGGACAGACTCTGCGGCCCGAGATGACGGCGGCCGTAACGCTGGTCCTGGAGCCCCGCGCCAGCGTTCTGGCCGTCCCCGCGTCGGCGGTTGCCCGGGACCGGGCGGAACGGTACGTGATGGTGCTGGAGGATGACACGCCGGTGCGGCGGACCGTGCGGGTCGGGTGGACCCAGGGGGGTTGGACCGAGATCACCGACGGACTGGTCAAAGGCGAGCGCATCGTCCTGACCGAAGGTTGAGGAATCGAACATGCCGAGAACGCTGATCGAGGCCCGGGAGCTGACCCGGGTCTATCATAAGGACGGAACCGTCGGGGTTCGGGCTCTCGACGGGGTGAGCCTGGAGATCCACGAAGGGGATTTTGTGGCGTTGGTGGGGGCCTCCGGCTCCGGGAAGAGCACGCTCATGAACCTCCTGGGATGCCTGGACCGCCCCACGTCCGGGAGCGTCATCTTGGACGAGACGGAGGTGAGCAGGCTCGACGAGGACGCGCTGGCGGAGGTGAGGAGCAAGAAGCTGGGCTTCGTGTTCCAGAGCTTCAACCTCCTGCCCCGCACCTCGGCGCTCGAGAACGTCCAGCTCCCCCTGCTGTACACGGATCGCTCGGATGTGGTGGGACCGGCCCGCGCCGCGCTGGAAGGTGTGGGCTTTCCCCGGGACCGCTACGACCACCACCCCGGGGAGCTCTCGGGGGGACAGCAGCAGCGGGTGGCCATCGCCCGGGCCCTGGTGAATGATCCGGAGATCCTCTTCGCCGACGAACCGACGGGGAACCTGGACTCGGCTTCGAGCGAGGAGATCATGGCGCTCTTCACCGAGCTGAACCGCCGAGGGCGCACCGTGGTGCTCGTGACGCACGACGCCGAGGTGGCGCGCTACGCTCGGAGGGTGATCACCGTACAGGATGGACGCATCGTCTCGGACGAGGTGAATCGCGGTCGGGAAGACCCCGGCCCCGCCCCTTCCGCGCCGGAGGCCGCGCCATGAGATCCGGACGATTGCTGGGCCAGGCCGTGAAGGGGCTCGCTCGGAACCCTCTGCGGAGCTTCTTCATGATGGCGGGGATCATGGTGGGGATCACCGTCCTCACCGTGGTCCTCTCCGCCGGCATGGGGGCCCGGGAGCGCATCCTGGAGCGGGTGAGGGTGTTCGGGCTGGAGAACATGATGGTCTGGGCCGGAGGGCCCACCGACCAGGTGCGGCTCAGCCCGGGAGGGGGAGGGGGATCGAGCCTGACCGCGACCCTGAAGATGGACGACGCGGAGGCCATCCGGAACGAGGTCGTGGGCGTGAGGGAGATCGCTCCGTTCGCCCGGCAGGGACAGGTCGAGATACGCTGGCGGGACCGGAGCTACACGTCGCCGGTCTTCGGAATCACCCCGGAGTGGGCGGACCTCTGGGATTGGCCCCTGGACCGGGGGGCCTTCATCACCTACGAGGACAACGAGGCCATGGCGCGGGTGGCGGCCATCGGGCCCACGGTGATCCGGGAGCTCTTCGGCGACGAAGATCCCCTGGGCCAGGTGATCCAGGTCCGGGGCGTACCCTTCGAGGTCACCGGGATTCTGGGTGTGAAGGGAACCAGCGCGGGCGAGGGAGATATGGACAACCGCGTCTTCGTCCCCCTCACCACCTATCTGCGGCGGGTGGCCAACGTGGATTACCTCTCGGGGGTCCGGGTGCAGGTGAAGGACCTGCGGGAGATGCAATCCGCCGCAGCCGACATCACGGCCCTCCTGAGGGAACGCCACATGATCGAGCCGGGAGAGGTGGAAGACTTCCGCATCAACACTCCCACCGAGGTCACGGCCATGGTGGAGGAGATGCAGGGGACGTTCGATCTCTTCCTGATCCTGGTGGCCGGGATCGCCCTGGTGGTGGGCGGCGTGGTGGTGGCGAATATCATGCTCCTCTCGGTCGGGGAGCGGCGCCGGGAGATCGGTCTGCGCTTGGCCGTGGGCGCCAAGGCGCGACACATTCAGCGGCAATTCCTCATGGAGTCCGCGGCGGTGACCTTCCTCGGGGGAATCGGGGGGATCCTGCTGGGGCTGGCGGGGAACCTCATCATGGAGCGCTTCACCGGCACGCCGGCGCTCCTTACCTGGCATGTGCTGGCGGCCGGAGTGCTGTTCTCCACGGTGGTCGGGGTGCTGGCGGGCATCCATCCCGCCCGGAAGGCGGCGGCGATGGCCCCGGTGGACGCCCTGCGCTCGTAGGGGGGACGCCTTGAAGGTCGTCCGGAGCCTCCGCATCTCGGCCCGGCAGCTCGGGGCCCATCGTACGCGTACCGGGCTCGCGCTGCTGGGGATCGTCATCGGGGTCTCTTCCGTCATCGCCATGGTGGCGGTGGGGCATGGGGCCCGCCAGGACGTCATGGCCCGGGTCGAGGCCATGGGCACCGACCTCATCGTGGTCACGCCGGCCCAGATCCGCCCGACCGGGGCCCGGACGCAGGTGCGGGGGACGGTCACCACGCTCACCCCCTCCGACGCCGAAGCCATCGCTGACGAGATTCCCCAGGTGGTGGCGGCGGCGCCGTGGGTCAGCCGTCGCATCCCCGTGAGGTACGAGGGGAGCTCCTCCACCACGAACGTCCTGGGTGTCACCCCCGAGGCTCGAGGCATCCTGAACCTGGGCCTCGCGGCCGGCGTCTTCTACACGGAGCGTGAAGAGATCACCGGGGGTCGGACGGCGGTGATGGGCCCCGCCGTGGCACGAGCGCTCTTCGGTGAGGAGCCGCCGGTGGGGCGTCGGATCCTCGTTGGCACGGTGCCCTTCGAGGTCCTGGGAGTCCTCCGTCCGCGGGGGACGGACCTCTCCGGAGCGGACCAGGACGACGTGGTCATGATCCCCCTGCGCACGGCGCTGCGCCGGGTCATGAACCAGGAATGGCTGGGAGGGATCTACCTGCAGGCCAGGAGCGAGGGTGAGATGGCCGAGGCGGCGGAGCAGGTCCGCTGGCTCCTGCGCGACCGCCATCGCCTGGACCGCCGGAACGCCGACGACGACTTCGAGATCCAGACCCAGGCCGAGATCATGGCGGCCCACCAGGAGATCGGGGACACGTTCACCACCCTGGTGGGAGGGATCGCCGGGGTATCACTCCTGGTGGGGGGCGTGGGGATCCTGGCCATCATGCTCATCTCGGTGCGGGAGCGCACCCGGGAGATCGGGCTTCGCCTGGCGGTGGGAGCCCGTCGCCGGGACGTGCGTACCCAGTTCCTGGCGGAGGCCGTGATGCTGGGAACAGGGGGCGGGGTGGCCGGGATCGCCGTGGGCCTGGCGGCGGCTGCCACGCTGGCCGCGGTGACCGACTGGCCCATCGAGGTGGAACCCTTCTCGGTGGCCCTCTCGTTCGGCTTCTCCCTGGGGGTGGGTGTGTTCTTCGGCGTGTATCCCGCCCACCGAGCGTCCCTCCTGGACCCGGTGGAGGCGCTGCGGAGCGAGTAGGGACGCACCCGATGGCGCTCCGGAGCCCGAGCCGCCATCTTCCACCGCCCATTGGTTGATCGGTAAAGGACCCTCCCCCAGCGATGCCGCCTGCCCCCAGAGGCCGGTCGTTCGACCGGCGTATCGTCGAAGGCCCCATCTCCGGCGCCGTGTGGAGGCTGGCGTGGCCCACGATGCTCCAGAATGTCGTGGGAGGGCTCCAGGGGGTGGTGGACCACGTGATGGTCGGGCACTACGTCGGCTTCACGGGCAACGCGGCGATCGGCGTCTCGTGGCAGATCTTCCTCGTGGTGATCGTGTTCATCGCGTCCGTGTTCACGGGGATGGGCGTGCTCGTGGCGCGGTTCACCGGCCAGGGCGACCACGACAAGGTGAATCGTACGGTTTACCAGGCGTTCATCACGGCCGCGTTCCTGTCGGTCGGCCTCATGGCGCCTCTGGGATACGTCCTCAGTCCGTGGCTGCTGGATCTCGTCAACGCGACGCCGGACGTGCGGGCCGAAGCGCTGCCGTATCTGCGCACGATGTTCGTCTTCAGCTTCGGCATGATGATGTTCTTCATGGCCGGCGGCGCGTTCCGCTCGGCGGGCGATGCGCAGACGCCGCTGCGGCTCGGCCTCGTCCTGACGGCGGTGAACATCACGCTCAACATCGTGTTCATTCGTGGGCTGGGCCCGATTCCGGCGTTCGGGACGGTGGGCGCCGCCATGGGCACGGTGATCGCCAGCGGCGCGGTGAGCGTCGTCGTGCTGGCGCTGCTGCTCTCGGGGCGCGCGGTCGTGGCGTTCCGACACCTCACGTCGTGGCGTCCGGATTTCACCATCGTCCGCGAGTTGTTCCGGTTCGGCCTTCCCACGGGCATCCAGGGCGTCGCGATGAACGTGGGCGGCGTATTCCTGCTGCGCTTCATCGGTTCCCTCGAGCGGAGCGCCGAGGCGCAGGCCGCCTACGCGGTGAGCTACGTCGAGCTGTTCTCGTTCATCACCTGGACGTCGGTGGGCTTGATGGGCGCGACCGCCGCGGTGGCCGGGCAGAACCTGGGCGCAGGACACCCCGACCGTTCCGTGCAGGCCGTCAAGGTGGCCTCCCGGATCGGGCTGAGCGTGGCGGCCGGCATCGGCGCCACGTTCGTTCTGATCCCGCGCCTCCTGCTTTCGATCTTCGGGATGGACGACCCGGCCGTGGCGGACCTCGGAGTGCACCTTCTCCGCTACCTGAGTGTCTCGGGGTTGTTCATCACGGTGGCCCTGGCCCACACGGGAGGCCTGCAGGGCACGGGCGACACGAAGAGCCCACTCTACATCTCGATCGTGTCGCAGGTCGTGGTACCGCTCGGGCTGTGCTTCATCATAGACGTCACTCGCGGCTTGCATCCGGGAGACATCTGGCTGGCCATCGTGCTGGGGCACGCGACGCGGTGTGCCCTGAGCGTGCTGCGGTTCCGTCAAGGCAAGTGGCGGGGCATCAAGGTGGACATCGAGCCCGCGAGGGCCTGAGGAGGCTCCTCCGCGGCTGCGGGCCGAGCAGCGCATAGCACGCTCCGGCCGACATCGAGGGCGTGACGCGGGCGTCCGCGTACCGCATCTTGCGGGGTCGGCAGGTCTTCCCTCCCGGACCTCTTCAACGGCGGTGCCCGTGCCCAAGCAGTATTGGCTCGTCAAGTCCGAGCCCGACGTGTACTCCCTGGACGCGCTGGAGCGTGACGGCTCCACCCCCTGGGACGGCGTCCGGAACTACAAGGCCCGCAACAACCTGCGTGCCATGCGGATCGGTGACGAGGTCCTCTTCTACCACAGCAACGCCAAACCGCCGGGTGTCGTCGGGATCGCGAGGGTGTGCCGGGAAGCCTACCCGGACCCGTCACAGTTCGACCGGAAGAGCAGCTACTACGACGCCGCGTCCGACGCCGCCGACCCGCGGTGGTCGCTGGTGGACGTGGCGTTCGTCGTCCGGTTGCCCCGGATGGTGAGCCTGGACGACATCAAGGCCGACACGGCCCTCGCCGACATGGAGCTGCTCCGCTACGGGCGGCTGTCGGTGCAGTCGGTCACGCGGCCGCAGTTCGAGCAGGTCAGGGAGCTGGGAGGATTGAAGGGACCCCTTCGGGAGCGATCACGATGAGACGTCCATCCGTTCTTCGGGTAGTCCTCGCCGCGGCGGCGACCGCGATGTCGGCCGTCGCCCAGCCGGTCCGGTCGCAGACGTTCGCCTCGGAGGACCCCGTCCTCCGCCAGATCTGGGACCAGGCCGTGAACCGGTCGGAGATCGAGCGCCTGGCCCAGGTGCTGATGGACTCGCTCGGGCCCCGTCTGACGGGGTCGCCCCAGGCCGAGCGTGCCCAGGAGTGGGTCGTGGCTCGCATGCGCAGCTGGGGAATCCAGGCCGAGCGTGTCCAATACGGCACGTGGGAGGGCTGGGACCGGGGCCCGAGCCACGTCGACCTCGTGGCGCCGCGCGTCCGTTCGCTGGAGGGGCGTACCCTCGCCTTCAGCCCGGGCACGGGCGGCAAGGCGGTCGAAGGGGGCGTGGTGTCCTTGCCGATCATGTCCGGCGCCGCCGACTTCGAGGCCCTCCTGCCCCGGGTGAAGGGCAAGTTCGTGATGATCTCGCCCCCTCAGCCTACTTGCCGCCCGGACTCGCATTGGGAGCAGTTCGGCGCGCGCGGCTCGTTCAACAGGATGAACCAGGCAAGGCATGACGCCGACAGCGCCTGGAACGCCAGCCTGGGCGCGACCGGGCTCGCGAGCCGCGATCTCGCCGAGCGGCTCGAGGCGGCCGGAGCCCTCGGCATCGTCACGAGCCAGTGGAGCGGCGCGTTCGGCACGACCCGCGTGTTCAACTCGTTCACGCGCCGGGTTCCCTCGTTCGAGCTGAGTTGCGAGGACTACGGTCTGGTGTATCGCCTCGCGGCCAACAACCAGGGACCGCGCCTGCGGCTCACCGCCGAGGGCAGGAATCTCGGTGAGGTGCCCGTCCACAACGTCATCGGAACCATCCCCGGAACCGAGTTGCGCGACGAGTACGTGATGCTCTCCGCGCACCTCGACTCCTGGGACGGCGGCTCCGGCGCCACCGACAACGGGACCGGCGCCGTGCTCATGATGGAGGTGATGCGGATCCTCAAGCAGGTCTATCCCAACCCGAAGCGTACGATCATCGTCGGGCTGTGGAATGGGGAAGAGCAGGGCCTCAACGGCTCCCGCGCCTACGTGGAGGACAACCCGGAGGTGGTATCCAACCTCGAGGCGCTCTTCAATCAGGACAATGGTACCGGCCGCATCGTGAGCATGTCCGCCTCGGGGTTCGTGGACGCGGGGGAGTCGCTCGCCCGGTGGCTCTCGAGGGTGCCGTCGGAGGTGACCGGGGAGATCTCGTTCTCCATGCCGGGGCAGCCCTCGGGCGGCGGTACCGACCACGCGTCGTTCGTCTGCGCTGGGGCTCCCGGGTTCAGCCTGGGCGCACTGAGCTGGGGATACTTCGACCATACCTGGCACACCCACCGCGACACGTTCGACAAGCTCGTCTTCGACGATCTGGAGAACAACGCGGTGCTCGTCGCGTCCCTGGTGTACCTCGCCTCGGAGGACTCGCAGCGCGTCGACCGCACGAAGCGGTCGGTCTTCCCGGTCGGTCCGGGAGGACTGGCCGGCTCGTGGCCGGCATGCGTGAAGGCCATGAGAAAGTCGTCGGACAGCCTGCGCTGGTAGGAGCGGATCAGGACTTCCGCCCGGGCTCGACCAGAGCTGCCGTCGGATCGCCGGCCACCGCCCCTTCGTCCGCGCGGGCGGGCGGCGCCCCGTTCCGCCGAAACACCCGGTGGTGCGCACCGAGACCGACCAGGTAGACCAAGCCGGTCACCAGATGGGTCCATGCGAGCGCCTCGAGCCAGCCGGCGTGGGGCACGGTCTGGATCAGGTATCCCGTGAGCACCATCGGCACGAACACGCCCATCGCGAGCACACCCGAGCGGCGTCCCGCCTTCACGCGCTGCCGATAGTGTCGCCAGATGTGCTCCGCGGTCACCAGGCCCACCGCGAACACCATGATCGGCGCGACCAGGATGTGGGCCTTGAGCACCCACGGCTGCAGCGGATGGTTGACGACCGCCCAGGCATCCACCGGCTCCAGCCGGTGTTTCATCCACCAATACGCGATCCCCGTGACGCCGGTCAGAAGCGAGCTGCTCCACACCAGCCACCGCTGGACGGCGCTCACGGGCCTCCTCCGTCGAAGGGACGGATCACCTCGTGGAGCGCGAGGACGCGGCGGACCGCGGCAGTGACCGCTCGTGCCGTGAGCGTGGCGCCCGTGATGCCGGCGATCCCGCGCTTCGAGGAGAGATCCGCGTCGAGGGCGCGTTCGCGGAACTGCGACAACCAGCCGGCCGGGGGCGCGTATTCGGGCGGCTCCGCGAACCTCACGACCTCGATGCGCCGGATCCGTGCGTCCGTGCCCACCACGATCATCAGCACCTCGCGGAGCGTGCGCACGCGGTGCGCGTCGAAGTACGCCGCGCCCACGGGCGAGGTGCCCTTCACGGCCACGTAGTACGGGACCACGCCCGGCGTAGGCTCGGCCTCGGGTCCGGCCAGGTCGGCGGCGCGCACCCGCTGGGCGTCGGTCAGATAGGCGGTGCGCCGCCGTACGCTGTCCGCTTCGGGGAAGGCGAGGTGGAGGGCCTCCTCCTGCGTGAGCGTCTGGGCGCTGGCACGCGCGGCCGGGCCGGGCGTCCACGGCGCGAGTGCCGGGAGCGCCAAGGCCATGGCGAGGGGGCGGAGACTCAGAAGAGCCACCCGAGCTGGACGTTCCACTGGTTCACCGCGGTGCTCGCGGCGTTGTCGTGGACCTGGTAGGCCAGCTTCGCGACGACCTGGGGAATGGGTTTCCAGGCCATGCCGAGCGAGAGCACGCTCAGCTCGGTGGCAGGGTCCACCGTGTAGCCCGTGGCGACGGCGCTCTGGGTGTTGACCTTCTCGTAGCGCACGAACGGCAGGAGCCGGGCGCCTGCGCCGGTGCGGCTCAGGACGTCGTAGCCCCCCTCGACGTACCAGCCGAGCATCTCCTCGCCGATCCCGTTCGCCCCGGCGAGGCCGTTGAGCTGATTCAGTCGATCGGCGTCGCCCACGCGTGCGCCGGCCACCAGCGCGCGGAGGTCGAACCCGCGTGCCTCGTAGTCGGCGTGGAGATCCCAGATGGTGAGGGGTCCTTCCACCTCCTGGCCGCCCAGCTCACGCGCCTGGCCGGTGCTTCCTCGAAACCCGGAGGCACCGATCATGAGCCCGGGCGTCCCCACGTAATCGAGCCGACCGGCCAGGCCCAGGCTCTCGGCGAGCGCCTGGCTCCCCTTCTGGCGTCCTCCACGCAGGCCGCTCGCGTTGAAGCCCGCACCGCTGAGGGAGTTCATGACGTAGACGCGCCACGCGAAATCGTCGCCGGTACCGAAGAGGCCGATGCCGTTCTCCCGCCAGGTGGTCGGGATGATGCGGCTCTCCGTGACCGAGCGCTTCGTGTCGAGGAACGCCGGCGGCTCGTGCAGCTCGTTCACCAGGCCCAGAGGTGCCAGGAGGAGACCGGCGCGCACGCCCACGCGGTCGGTGAGCGAGTAGTCCACGTAGGCGAACTCGAGGTACGCCTCGTCCGCGTGCTCGATCTCGATCTCGGAGTTGAACAGGATCCTGTCGTCGAACTTGTAGCCGAAGTAGACGATCGCGCGCAGCGCGTCCGCCACGTTGCGGCCTCCCGAAGCCGACCCGTCCTGACGCTCGTCGGCGAAGTTCTCGTAGAGGATCTCGCCGTAGCCTCCGATCGAGACGCCCTGGCTCAGTTTGTAGACCTTCGAGGCCGCGGGACCCAGGCCGAGGATCGACGTGTCGGCCTCCACCACGTCCCGTCCCAGGCCGAGGCGCTCGATCTCCCTGGACAGTGCCTCCATGCGCCGCTCGAGCTCGGCGATGCGAGAGGTGTCGACTTGCTGCGCGGAGAGGGAGGTGGCGACGGTCAGGAGCGCGGTCGTGAGCCCGGCGCGAAGTGTCGTGCGTGTCATCGGTATCGCCTTTCGAGCGGAGAGGATGGGGTTGAGGAAGAGCAAGCCCGAAGAGGGACCGGCTCGTCAGGGGATGCCTCGACGAGCCAGCGGCCCATCGCCTCGTTGCGGCATGCCTCGAGCGCATCCCCGTGGGCCACGAGGAAGAGCACCCCGACGTCGGGGAGATCCCGGGCCCGGGCGAGCCCCTCGTCCGGGCCCATGACGTAGAGCGCCGTGGAGAGGACGTCCGCCTCCAGCGGGTCCGCACTCACCACCGTCACGCTTCCCCACCACGGCGCGGGGCGTCCGGTGCGGGGGTCGAGGATGTGCCCAACACGGACACCGTGGACCACGACGCCGCGCTCGCCGTTGCCGCTGGTCGCGGCCGATGCGTTGGCCAGGTGGAGCGTCGCGACCTGCGTGTCCCGCCGCGCGGGATGGGCTACGGCCACGGTCCACGGCGCCTCGCCCGGCGCGGTGATGGCCAGTACCTGACCGCCGAGATCGAGCAGGGCGCGGCGCACGCACCGTGCCCGCAGGGTACCCGCTGCAGTGCGCAGGGCCGCCCCCTTGCCGAATCCGCCCGTGTCGAGCCAGGCGCCATCCACATGACGGGTTACGGTGCCGGCCTGAGGATCTATGTCGATGGCGGCGGGGCCCACGCGGTGGAGAGCAGCGGTGAGCTCCCTGGGAGCCGGGATACGCCCGGTCCCTCGAAGGTTCCAGGCATCCACCAGGGCGCCCACACCGGGGTCGAAGGCTCGGCCCGTGCGCTCCGCCCACGATTCCGCCTCGCCGAGCAGAACCATGAGTTCGCTCTCGGGCCGCACCGCGCGCCCGGGGCGCGACGAGTTCACGGCCGCCATGGGACCGGAAGCGGACCAGGTCGTCAGGAGACGGTCGTATCGCTCGACGCTGGCGATCGCGGCCTCGGCGGCGCTCTCGGACGCCGTCCTGTCGTGGGCCCGGACCGAAACAGTCATGAGGGTGCCCATGACCGCCACGCGCCGCTGGGTGACGCATTGCGCGGGCGTCGGAGGCGTGAGGAGGCCGGTTACGGTTGCCAGAGCGGCGAGGGAGGGCAGGCAGGACAACGGAATTACAACGCGATGGTAATGAGATCCATTCTCAACCATCACAGTCTACACGCAACGCCCGGCCCGTCAATCCGGGAGAGACACGACGAAGGGGTCCGTGACGGTACGGAGGAACGCAACGGGAATCCTCCGAATTACGCCGACGGCGCCTTGCTCGGATCTTTACGGGGATGCAGTGCACCTGAGTAGGAAGGGAGACCGCGCCCCGTGTACGCCCGCTATCGTCGACTCCGCCGAACCCCTGGGCTCAGACGCCTCGTCGCAGAGACGCATCTGGACACGGCCCACCTCGTCTATCCGTTGTTCGTGACCGAGGTGGAGGATCGACCCACGGAAGTCGCTTCGATGCCGGGCGTGTTCCGCTGGCCGGTCGACCGGGTGACCGCTGCCGCAAGCGAGGCGGAGGCGGCCGGCATCGGCGCCGTGCTCCTGTTCGGAATCCCGACTCACAAGGACTCCGTCGGGTCCGAGGCCTCCGGAGAAAGCTCCGTGGTACAGCGCGCGGTGCGGGCACTGCGCGCGGAGGGCTTCGCGGGGGTGATCATCACCGACGTGTGTCTGTGTGAGTATACCGATCACGGGCACTGCGGCCTCGTGGACGAGAGGGGCGTCGTCCTGAACGATCCCACCCTGGCGCGACTCGCGGACACGGCCGTGTCGCACGCTCGCGCGGGTTCGGACGTGGTTGCCCCGTCCGCGATGATGGACGGCATGGTAGCGGCGATCCGCCAGGCGCTCGACCAAGCCGACTTCACGCACATCCCGATCCTCTCGTATTCGGCGAAGTACGCCTCGTCGTACTACGGTCCCTTCCGCGACGCAGCCGACGGCGCCCCGCGGTTCGGTGACCGCAGGAGCCACCAGATGGACCTGGCCAACGGCCGGGAGGCCATGCTGGAACACGCCGCCGACATCGACGAGGGCGCCGATATCCTGATGGTGAAGCCGGGGCTCGCGTACCTCGACATCGTGCGCCGGACACGCGAGGCGTTCCCCGACCACCGGCTCGCCGTGTACAACGTGAGCGGCGAATACAGCATGGTGAAGGCGGCGGCGGCCAACGGTTGGATCGACGAGCGCGCCGTCGTCATGGAGACGCTCACCGGCTTCCGGCGCGCGGGCGCCGACCTGGTGATCACGTATCACGCTCTCGACGTCGCGCGCTGGCTGCGCGACGGTTGAGGAAGGGTCGAGGCCTTGAGCGACGCAGCACCGGCTTCCGAGGAGGTCGTTCTCGGCCACTTCGCGACCTATCGGCTCGCGCCGCGGCTCTGGACGCTGGAGCCGGCCGAGCGCAACCGGCGCGCCGTGGCGTGGTTCGAGGGCCTGCGTGCTTCGGCGGATGCGGCGCATCTCTACCTCGTGCAGGGCCTCGAGAGCGGCGTGGACGTACTCGTGTGGGCTACGGCCCGCGTTCCCTCGCCGGACGTTGCGGGCGCGTTCTTCCGGTGTCGCGCCGCCGCCGAGAACGCCCATCGGGACGTGTTCGAGCCCGGCAACGTTTTGTGGGGTGTCACCCGCCCGTCCGAATACTCGCGCACGGCGAAGTCCGCGCAGGAGATCGACCCGTTCGGCGGACGGCGGTCCCCATACCTGATCATGTACCCGTTCACCAAGACACCCGACTGGTATCTGCTCGGCCGCGATACCCGCCAGGGGATGATGAACGAGCACATTCGCATCGGGAAGCAGTACCGCGACATCACGCAGATGCTGCTGTACTCGTTCGGTCTTCAGGACCAGGAATTCGTCGTCGTGTACGAGGCCGAAGACCTTTCGCTCTTCTCCCGGCTCGTGTACGACCTCCGCGACACGGAGGCGCGCCGTTACACGAAGGCCGACACGCCGGTGTACGTGGGGGTGCTGACCTCCGCGGACGCCTGGGCGGCCAGCTTGAGGTAGCGGCGGCATGGGCGGCGAGTTGTTCGTGTTGGGGACCAGCCACGCCGTGGCGCCCACCGGGGTCCGCGAGCGCATGCACGTGGACCTCGAGGAAGTGTACGCCGGGCTCGCACGGGTCGCGGCACACCGGGCCCTGTTGGCCGAGGCATTGCCGCTGGCGACGTGCGGCCGGCTCGAGGTCTACGGTGTGAGCGAGAGACCCGAGCGGGCCATCCGCGTGCTCCGCGACCTGGTGGCTGCGCGCACGGGACTCGGCCGAGCGGAGCTCGCGACCCATTCGTACGTCCGGCTGGGAGAAGAGGCCGCGCGGCACTTGTTCCGTGTAGCCGCGGGCCTGGACTCGGTCGTCTACGGCGAGGCGCAGATCCTCGGACAGGTGCGCGACGCGCTCCACCATCCCTCCGCCGAGCGCGTGGCGGGGACGTTGTTGAAGCGGCTGTTCCAGAGCGCGCTGGCCGCAGGCAAGCGCGTGCGGACCGAGACCGAGATCGGGCGTGGCTCCGCCTCGGTGGCGGGCGCGGCGCTCGCTCTTCTGGAGAGGGAGATCGGAGCGTTCGCCTCGGTGACCGCCCTCGTGCTCGGCGCGGGAGAGACCGGCGGGCTCGTGGCGCGGCTGCTTCTCAAGGCCGGCGTGGCCCGCCTCATGATCGCGAATCGCACGCTCGGCCGTGCGGAGGCGCTCGCCGCGCCCCTGGGCGCCGAGGCCTATCCACTGTCGGCCGTTCCGTCGCTCCTCGGAGAGGCGGACATCGTGATCGGAACGGTGGCCGGACGGCAGGATCTGGTGAGTAAGGATGCCCTCGAGGTGGTCGCGCGCCAGGCGCCGCGGTCCCGTTGGCTCCTCGACCTGGCACACCCGAGGACGTTCGCGCCCGACGTGGGCGCGTTGCCGGGTGTCCGCCTGCTGGACCTCGCTCAGGTCTTCGAGCAGGTGGAGTCCGGCCGGCAGGCCCGCGCTGCGCAGGTCCCGCGCGCCGAGGCCATCGTGGACGCCGAGGTCCTGAACTTCTCCCAGTGGGTCCGCTCGCGGCAGACGGCGTCGGTTCTGCGCGCCGTCCGCGAGCAGGTTCTCGCCCTTGCCCAGGAAGAGGCGGATCGCCGATCGAAGGGCCGCAGCGACGAAGAACGTGAGGAGCTGCAGCGGTTCGCCCGGTCTCTGGCGCGGACGCTGTTGTACGTACCTACGAGGGCGATTCGCGAGGCGGACCCCGGGAGCGTGCATGGACGGTGGCTGCTGCGAAGCGCGTCGTCGCTGTTCGGCGTGGAAACCAGGGACGTCTCCGGAGGCGCCGGGTGAGGAAAGTACGCCTCGGGACGCGGGGCTCGACGCTGGCGGTGGCCCAGAGTCGCGGCGTCGCTGCCGCCCTGGAGTCCCTCCACGCGGGGCTGAGCGTGGAGGTGGTGGAGATCCGGACCTCGGGTGACCGCATCCAGGACGTGCCTCTCGGACCGCACCTGGGCCAGGCCTTCTTCACCAAGGAGATCGAGGACGCGCTCCTGGACGGTCGCGTGGATCTGGCCGTGCACTCCTGCAAGGATCTGGCGACCACGCTACCCGATGGACTCGTGCTGGGCGCGGTACCCGCCAGGGAGGATCCGCGGGACGCCCTGGTCAGCGCGGCGGGCCGCCTGGCGGATCTGCCCCCGGGGGCGCGCGTGGCGACGTCCAGCGTGCGTCGGCGCCGGTTCCTGGCGGCGATACGGCCGGACTTGGAGCTTCTCGACCTCCGGGGCAACGTACCGACCCGGCTGGCGGCGGTGGACGAGGGGCGGTACCAGGCGGCCGTCCTCGCGGTGGCCGGTCTTCGGCGTCTCGGCCTGGAGGGTCGTATCACCGAGGCGCTCGATCCCGCGGTCGTGCTTCCCGCGGCGGCGCAGGGGGCGCTCGCGGTGGAAGTGCGCCGCGACGACGAGGCCATGCGTGCGCTGGTCTCGCCGGTGAACGACGCGGCGTCGCACGCCGAGGTTACGGCCGAGCGCGCGTGCCTCCGACGGATGGGGGCCGGCTGTCAGGCGCCGGTGGGAGCGCTCGGCCGGGCGCGCGGAGACGAGCTCACGCTGCGCGCCGCCGCGGCCGCGCCCGAGGGTGTCGTGTGGGTCGAGCGCTCCGCCGGGGCGGATCGCGCCGAGGCGCTGGGCGGGGCGTTGGCCGAGGACCTGCTGGCGCGCCTCGGCGTCTCCACGCTGCGCGACGTACCGTGGGCAGGCGCCGCACCGCGCGGCGCGGAGGCCCGGTGAGACCGCGTCTGTCCGGGTGGGTGGTGGCGATAACGCGGGACGGTGACCCCGACGATCCCCTCGCGGCGGCCCTCTCGGGGGAAGGGGCCGAGGTACGCGACTGGCCGACGCTGGCATTCGCGGAGAGCGGAGACCCGGAAGGGTTGACAGAGGCCACGAAACGCCTGGAGACCTTCCACTGGATCGCGTTCACGAGCGTGCGCGCGGTGGACGCGGTCGCGCATCGCAGCGCCCGGCCGGGGTCGCGGACCCGCGTGGCTGCCGTGGGCATGCGTACGGCGGCCCGGCTCGAGAACCTGGGGTGGCCTGTGCATGTGGTGGGGGACGGTGATGGCGCGGCCGGGCTCGTGCGTGCGCTCGCGCGGAGCGGTGACCTCGCCGGGGCGCGGGTGCTCTATCCCGCAGGGTCGCTGGCGGGGAAGGACCTGGCCGAGGGCCTCCGCGGGCACGGGGCCGAGGTCGCCCGGGTGGAGGCCTACAGGACGCTCGTCTGTCCGCCCGACCCGCGGCAGGTCCGGCGGGACCTGGCGCGCGGGGTGCACGCCGTGACGTTCCACAGCCCCTCGGCCGTCCGGGGACTGACGGCCTCGCTGGACGGCGCGCTGGCCGAGGCGCTTACGGGGTGTGTGGTGATAGCGGCGGGACCGACGACGGCGCACGCGCTCGAGCACGCGAGCGTGTGGCGCGTGGCGGTGGCGGAGAGGCCGACTCCGGAGGGCATGGTAGAGGCGTGCGTGCGAGCCCTGGGGGCCGGGGCCAACTGAGGAGGCGCATGGAAACCAAAGGCGACGCCGCGGGCCCGGGCCCGAGCCGGAGCTCGGCGCTCTTCGCGGCGGCACGCCGGGTCATCCCCGGCGGGGTGAACAGCCCGGTCCGGGCGTTCAAGGGCGTGGGCGGGACCCCGCGCTTCATCCACGCGGCGCACGGGGCGTTCGTGGAGGACGTGGATGGGCGCCGACTCCTCGACTTCATCGGATCCTGGGGCGTCATGGTGCTGGGCCACGACCACCCGGCCGTGAGGCGCGCGGTCGCCGAGGCGCTCGGCCGCGGCACGTCATTCGGCGCGCCGACAGAGGCCGAGGTCGCGCTCGCCGAGACGATCGTCCGCCTGGTGCCGGGTGTGGAGGTCGTGCGCATGGTCAACTCGGGCACAGAGGCAACCATGAGCGCCTTGCGTCTGGCCAGGGCGGCTACGGGTAGGGACCGCGTGGTGAAGTTCCGCGGTGGCTATCACGGCCACGGAGACGCGTTCCTGGTCGAGGCCGGCTCGGGCGCCGCTACGCTGGGGGTCCCCTCCTCGCCCGGTGTGCCGGCGGGCACGGCGGCCGACTCCCTTGTGGCCGAGTACAACGACCTGGACTCGGTGGTGGCGCTCTTCGACGCGCACGAGGGGGAGATCGCGGCGGTCATCGTCGAGCCGGTGTGTGGCAATATGGGGTGCGTCCTGCCGGCCGATGGGTTCCTGCGGGGGCTCCAGTCACTCTGCCGGGAGCGCAACGCGCTGCTCGTCTTCGACGAAGTGATGACGGGCTTCCGCGTGGCGCGCGGCGGCGGGCAGGAGCGCTTCGGCGTCACGCCGGACCTCACCACGCTCGGCAAGGTGATCGGCGGTGGGTTGCCGGTGGGCGCCTACGGCGGGCGCGCCGACCTCATGCGGCTCGTAGCTCCCGAGGGACCCGTGTACCAGGCCGGGACCCTTTCCGGCAATCCGCTGGCGGTGGCCGCGGGTCTGGCCGTCCTACGCTACCTGGAGGAGGAGGACGGCGTCTACGCGCACCTCGAGTCGCTGGGCCGCATCTTCGACGAGGGCTTCGCGTCCCTGGCCGAGCGCCTCGGGATCCCCATGCGGTGGAACCGCGTGGGCGGCATGGGATCCCTGTTCTTCACCGACGTTCCGGTCACCGACTGGCATGCCGTCACGGTCTCGTCGCGCGCCCGCTTCAACGCGCTGTTCCACGGTCTGCTGGCCGCCGGAATCCACCTGCCGCCCAGCCCCTTCGAGGCCTGGTTCTGGTCGTACGCCCATACGTCCGAGGACATCGAGCGTACGCTCAGCGCCGCCGAGGCCGTGATGACCCGCAAGGACTTTCCGGATGCCTGAGATGACGACGCTCTTCGGGCGGGCGTGCCGCGGAGAGAGGGGGGAGCGCACGCCGATCTGGATCATGCGCCAAGCGGGGCGCTATCTGCCCGAGTACCGGGAGCTGCGCGAGTCGGTGGATTTCTTGACTGCCACGAAGACGCCCGAGATCGCGGCGCGGATCACGCTCCAGCCCATGGAGCGCTTTCCGCTGGACGCGGCCATCGTATTCAGCGACATCCTGACGCCGCTGGAAGGCATGGGGGTGGGATTCCACTTTCGTCCGGGCCCGGTCCTGGAGCGGCCCATCCGCTCGGCGACCGAAGCGCGTGCACTACGGCCGCTGGACCCCGACGAGGCCGTCCCTTTCGTGCTGGAGACCATCCGGCTGGTCAGAGCCGAGCTGGGCGCGGACCGCTCCCTGATCGGCTTCGCGGGTGCTCCATTCACGCTGTTCTGCTACCTGGTGGAGGGTGGGGGCTCGAAGGACTTCATGGAGGCGCGCGGCTTCCTGCGGAAGGAGGCGCACACGGCGACGGAATTGCTCGACCTCCTCGGCGATTCCATGGTGCGCTACCTGATCGCGCAGGCGCGCGCGGGCGCGGACGCGCTCATGCTGTTCGACTCCTGGGTCGGGCTCCTCGGGCCCGATACCTACCGCCGCTTCGTGCTTCCCCTGATGCGGAGCGTGGTGTCGCGAGTCCGTGAGGAAGCCGCACGGCCCGTGATCTACTTCGCCAACGGAGGCGCCACGCTCTTGTCGCACGTGAAGGAGGTGGGGGCGGATGTCGTGGGCGTCGACTGGACCGTGCCGCTCTCCTACGCCGTGGAGCGGCTGGGCCCCGGGGTGGTGGTCCAGGGCAACCTGGATCCTGCGGCCCTGTTCGCGCCCCGCGACGAGTTGGACGAGACGGTGGCCGCCGTGCTCCGCCAGGGTGGGGGCGCGGCCGCGCACGTGTTCAACCTCGGGCACGGCATCCACCGGACCACGAACCCGGACCAGGTGGCATTCCTCGTGGACCGCGTCCATGAGATCTCGGCACGGGCCGCGTCGGCGTGAGCGGCCCACGAACCACGATATCGGCGGATGAGATCCCCATGTCCCTCGGCGTGCTCCTCATCAACTTCGGCGAGCCCGACGAACCCACCCTGGAGAAGGTGACGGCCTTTCTGGGGCGTGTCTTCCTCCAGAACGCGTCGCTGGAGGGCCATTCGGACGAGACTGCCATGGCCCGCGCGCGGCAGCTCGCCCAGGCGCGGGCTCCTGCCCTGCTGGAGGAATACCTGCGGATCGGCGGGTCACCGCTGAACGCGCAATCCGAGGCGCAAGCCACGGCGTTCGCGGCCGAGCTCGCGCGTCGGGGTGTCGGGGCACGCGTGTATTCCGCTTATCAGTTCACGGATCCGACCATCCGCGAGACGGTGGCCCGCGCGCGGTCGGACGGGGTCGAGACTCTGGTGGCCGTGCCCGGCTATCCGCTGTGCGGGAAGTCCACCACCGTTGCCGCGATCGAAGAGACGCGGGCATCCCTCGACGCCGCAGGGTGGACGCCGCGGTTCCTGGCGCTCGCCGGCTGGCACCACTACACCGAGTATGTGCGCCTGCGCGCGGACCACGTTCAGGAGTTCGTGCGCGCGCGGCACCTCGAACTGGGCGATCCCGACACGCTCCTGTATTTCTCCGTGCACGGGACGCCGCTCAAGTACCTTCAGGACGGTAACCGCTACGACCGCTACGTCTTCGAACACTGCCGTGATGTAGCGGGTGCGCTCGGCGCGACTCGCTATGAGGTAGGCTTCCAGAATCATACGAACCGCCGCATCTCCTGGACGCAGCCGGACAACGAGGACCTCCTCCGCGACGTGCCGGAGCGCAAGTTGGTGGTGGTGCCCATCAGCTTCATGAAGGAGCAGTCCGAGACGCTCGTCGAGCTCGACCACGGGCTCAAGGGGTTCGCGGAGCGGCTCGGCAAGGAGTTGCACCGCGTGCCGGTCCCGCACGACCACCCGGCACTGCCACGGTGTATGGTGGACCTGGTGCAGGAGCTGTTGGCGCCGTGCCCTGCGGACCACGGTATCCTGAGCCGTTGCCGCTGCGATCGGGCCGACGGCACGTGGTGCACGAACGGCGCGCGGGATCTCCCGCCCAGCCCCTACTCGCCACGCGCGTGACACGGTCGCCCGGTCCGCACGGAATCCTCACGTGATCGCGGTCGTGGGGGCAGGCATCACCGGGCTCGCCCTGGGATGGGAGCTGGGGCGGCTCGGCCTCGACTACGTCGTGCTCGAAAGCTCGCCGCGCGCGGGCGGCGTGATCCGGAGCGCGGAGGTCGAAGGGCGCATTCTGGACTGGGGGCCACAGCGCGCCCGCCTTACGGCCGGCGTGAAACGGCTCGTGGAGGGGGTGGGGCTCTCGGCCGAGGTGGTACGGGCACCGGACGATCTCGACCTCTTCGTGTACCATCGAGGCCGCCTGCGCCGCGTTCCCTTCTCGATCGGTGCGCTCCTCCGGTCCGACATCGTAGGGCCCGCGGCAAAGCTGCGGCTCGCGCTCGAGCCCCTTACGGGTGGCGCGAATCCGGAGGAATCCGTCGCCGCGTACTTCACGCGGAAGATCGGGCATGACCTCTACGAGACGCTGGTGGCGCCTCTGTACGGGGGGCTCTACGCCTCCGACCCGGCGGATATGCGGGTAGGGCTCTCGCTGATACACGTCCTGCGTGAGTTCGGCATCCGGCGCTCGCTCGTCCTCCCGCTCCTGGCACGGGGCGGGCGCGTCCGACCGCCGCCGGCTTGCTCGTTCCGCGGCGGCATGCAGGCCTTGCCATCGGCGCTCGCGAAGGCGCTGGGCCCGAGACTCCGGCTGGACACCCCCGTCCGGGCACTTCGCCGGGACGGCGCCGGCTGGCGCCTCGAGCTGGACGACGGCACGGTGGAAGCGGCGACGGTCGTCATCACGACTCCTGCTCCCATGACGGCGCGGTTGCTGGCGCACGAGGTGCCAACGGCAGCTGGCGCCATCGGCGCCGTACGCTACAACCCGCTCGGTGTCGTCCACCTGGACGCCGAGACGGGACTGCGCGGTCTGGGCTTCCAGGTCGCGTTCACCGAACGGGAACTCTCGCTACGCGGTGTGACGTTCAATGACAGCCTCTTCGGACGGCGCAACCTGTATACGGCGTACCTGGGTGGCGCGCGCCACCCGGAGGTCGCGCACATGGATCGGGAAGAAGTGGCCCGCCGCGCCGTCGAGGAGTTCCAGCACTGCACGGGATACCCGGCGCGCCCGCTCGCCGTCGAGCGCGAGTCCATGCCGGCATGGGACGTGTCGTGGCGGGTGCTGAAGGGGCTGGAGCTGCCCCAGGGTGTGCGGCTCGCCGCGAGCTGGTGGTCGCGCCCAGGTCTGCCCGGCCGACTCGCCGAGGCGAAAAGAACCGCCCGCAGTCTCGCCGCGGCACGCGAGGGTCGGGGCGATGCGTGAGGCCCCGGCGCGCACGGCACCAATGGCCGTCGAAGCTCGTAGAGCGTGCCCTACGCCTACGCCGTTGTGCTGCTGGCTGTAGCTATGGCACCGGCGTCGTCGACATCTCGCCGGCGGCCACCATGTCCAACCAGCGTTTCGGCACGTACGCGCAGAACGGTTCGGCCTCGAGCGGATCGCCGGTGACAGCATAGGCACGCGCGCGGCTTCCGCCGCAGACGACCTTGTACTCGCACACGGAGCACTTCCCCTTGAGAAGGCTCTTGTCGCGCAGCTTCCGAAACAATTCCGAGTTTCGGTAGACATCCACGAGATCGTGCGTGCGGACATTTCCGGCGGACTTCGGCAGGAAGCCCGAAGGAAAGATCTCCCCCGTATGGTTCACGAACAGGAATCCGTCACCGTCGTTGACACTGCGCGCGCGGCCGATTCCGTCCTTGAGCGAGTGCACCGCGCCGTCGGTGAGGACGTCGGACGATTCGTTACGGTCTCCGGCGCGGCGCTCGGCTCTCTTGCGCTGGAGCACGACGCGGTTGTAGTGCGGCGCGGCGGTCGCCTTGATGTCGAAGGGGACGGTCTTGGCCAGGTCGTAGAGGTTGTGGAAGACAGTCTCGAACGCGTCGGCGCCGGGCACGTCCTCGGCGTGTGCGCGCCCCACGGGGACCAGGAAGAACACCTCCCAGAGGACGATGCCGACGTCCGTGAGGAGGTCGGCCATGACAGAAAAGTCGTTCAGGTTGTGGCGGGCCACGACCGTGTTGACCTGGGTCGACAGCCCGACGTCGCGGGCGGTTCGCAAGATGCGCAGGCCATGCGCGAAGGAACCCACCACCTGTCGGAACTCGTCGTGGACGGCCGCGGTGGCCCCGTCGAGGCTCACGGCGAGGCGGGACATCCCGGCCGCGTGGAGCTCCTCCAAGGTTGCCGGGGTGCAAAGGGGCGTCGTCGCCGGAGTGATCGCCATGCGCAGGCCCAGACTCGCGCCGTGCGCCGTCAGCTCCGCGATGTCGGGGCGTTTGAGCGCGTCGCCGCCGGAGAACACGAAGATGATGGGTCCGAAGCGCCGGATATCCTCCAGCATTCTCTTCGCTTCGGCCGTGTTCAGCTCGTCGGGGTGACGGTTCGGCTGAGCCTTGGCCCGGCAGTGCTTGCACGCCAGGTCGCAGGCCTGTGTGGTTTCCCAGATGACCAGAAACGGAGCCTGGTCGAAGTCGGGAAAGAAGGGGGCGCGACGTCCGCCTCCGGAATGGCTGAAGCCGGCGTGTTCTCTTTCGGTCCTCATGGATGTCCTCGGGCAGGGGAGACGCCCGCGAGGTCCGGGCGCTTCGAAAAGATCGATGGGATCGGCGGCGGGGGCTGTAGGGAAGCGTAGGGCCGCGTGGTGGGGAGGTTTCAGATTTTCTGCTCCGTAGTTCTCAGGATCGGAGGCCGCCCCATGGTGTTCGGCTTGCCGGCGGCCTTGCTACGGTAGACGTTACCGGGACCCCAACGGGGGGTACCGGCGGTCAGGAGCCGGCGACCGTGCGGACGGACGGCCGCGCGCCCCGACTCTCAAGGGGAACGTCACGATGCGGATGCTCATCGCAGGAGACTGGCTGGATCGCGACCAGCACATGGATGTGCTGAATCCGTTCGATGGATCGGTTCTGGAGGAGGTGCCGCGGGCGCGGCCCGAGGACGTGGACATCGCACTGTCCTCCGCGGTCCAGGGGGCGGCCGTCATGTCCGCGGTGCCCGCGTACGAGCGCTACCGGATCCTGGATCGCGCCGCCCGCATCATGGACGCGCGGCTGGAGGATCTCGCCCGGACGATCACGCTCGAGGAGGGTAAGGCGATCGCCGAGGCGCGGGGCGAGGTGCAGCGGGCGGTCCAGACGATCTCGCTGTCCGCGGAGGAGGCGAAACGCCTCTACGGGGAGACGCTGCCGCTCGATGCCGCTCCCGGTGCCACGGGGAAGCTGGGCTTCACGCTCCGGGTTCCTTGCGGCGTCGTGGTCGCGATCTCGCCGTTCAACTATCCGCTCAACCTCGTGTGCCACAAAGTGGGCCCCGCGCTCGCAGCCGGCAACGCGGTCATCGTCAAGCCGGCGAGCGACGCGCCGCTCTCGGCCCTGAAGCTGGCGGAGATCCTGCTGGAGGCCGGCCTTCCGGTGCAGGGCATCCAGTGTTTGACGGGATCGGGATCCACGATCGGCGCGGCGCTGTGCGCGGATCCGCGTGTGCGGAAGATCACGTTCACGGGTAGCCGCGATATCGGGGAGGAGATCTGCCGCGTCGCCGGTCTCAAGAAGGTCACGATGGAGCTGGGCTCGAACTCGCCGCTCATCGTCATGCCGGATGCCGACCTCGAGAAGGCCGCCCGGGCGACGGCGGCCACCGGATATCTCAACGCGGGGCAGGTGTGCATCTCCACGCAGCGCGTCCTCGTGCACGAGAGGGTGTACGCCAGCTATCTGGACGCCCTGGCGCCGATCGTGACCGCGATCCGGACGGGCGACCCCCTGGATCCCGACGTGACGATGGGGCCCATGATCCGGGCCCCGGACGCGGAGCGCGTCGCGTCGTGGATCCATGACGCCGTGGAGGGCGGCGCGCGCGTGGTGGTGGGTGGAGAGCACGTCGGCACGATGCACGAGCCCACGGTGGTCGCGGACGTCGCGCCCGGCATGCGGATCTCGTGCGATGAGTTGTTCGGGCCGGCGGTGGCGGTCACCCCGTTCGACTCGTTCGAGGACGCGATCGCGCTCGCGAACGATACCGTCTACGGGCTCGCGGCCGGGATCTTCACCGAGAACCTCGGATGGGCGATGGACTTCGCGCGCCGCGTGCGGTCGGGCAACCTGCATGTCAACTGGGCGCCCGGCTGGCGCGCGGATCTCATGCCGTACGGCGGCTTGAAGGAGAGCGGCATGGGGAAGGAGGGACCGCGCTACGCCGTCCAGGAGATGACCGAGCTGAAGACCGTCGTCGTCCACCTGGGCTGAGCGCTCGGCAGATCGCCTCCGTGCCCTACGCTCCGGTCGTGACCTCCTCGTATGCGCACGTCAGGGGGTCGCGGGGACCTGCCTGGCCGAAGCGGCCGTAGTCCTCGAAGCCCGCGAGTGGGTCGCGCATCGCGAGGATCTCGGCGCGATCGCGGCCCGCCCTCACCTGGGACTCCACCAACGTCAGAACCGCTCCGAAGTAGTCGTGGAGCCGGACGAGATCGGTCCAGGTGCCCCTCACCGGCAGCCCGGTGCTGGCGTGCCCGAAGAGGTAGATGGTGTCCTTCGCGTGGGCGGTGAGGGCGCGGTCCAGCGCCGTCATCCACCCGCGCACCGTCGCCCCGGCGGCGCGGTCCACGACCGGGTGGCGCCGATGGAACATCAGGTCTCCCATGTGCACCACGTTGGCCCGCTCGAACGTGACGACCGCATCGCCGCTCGTGTGGGCGCGGCCATAATGATTCGCGACGATGTGCTCGTCACCGACGTCGGCGCTCCACGAATCCGTGAACGTGGTGTCCGGGAAGAGCGCGTCGGTGGGTGGCTGTCCGCCAGGCGGCTGCCGCATGTGCTCGGCCGCCTTCGCGTGGGCCACGACTCTCCCGACCTTGCCGCGGAACGCCACGTTGCCGCTCGTGTGGTCGCCGTGGTGGTGCGTGTTGATCAGGACGTCCACCCGCCGGCCTCCCGAGCGCTCCGCGAGGCCGGCGAGGAGCGCCTGGGCCTCGGCGGGGTACTGGCTGTCGATCACGGCGACGGCGTCGGCGCTCACGAGGTAGCCGATGGTCCCACCCCGCATGGTGAAGAACCCCACGTTGCGTCGGATCGGGGTGAAGACGGGCCGGGCCTGCTGGGATTGCCGTCCGAACGCGGTGGACGGCCTCGCGGTCGCGACCGCCGCGGCGGCCGCGGCGGTCGTCAGGAACTGACGGCGGGTCGGTGACATGGTTCGATCTCCCGGCTGAGCTGGGGCGGCGACCGCCAAGATAATCCGCGGAGGTCGAAGATCGCGATCCTGCCGTCGTGCAGCTTTCCCCGGCCTACGGCGCCCGCCTCCGCTCGACCCCAGGCGACCCCTTGAAGTCTTATGTATAAGAATATTAGGTTACGACGGACCTGAACCACGGAGCCGACCTCATGGCAGACGCGTCGCTGGACCTCCTCAAGGGCACGCTGGACATCCTGATCCTGAAGACCCTGAGCAGGGGGCCCCTGCACGGCTACGGCGTCTCCCGGTGGCTGCGTCAGACCACGGACGACGCATTCGACGTGGAGGAGGGCGCACTCTACCCGGCCCTCCGGCGGCTGGAGAAGAGGGGGTTCCTCGAGTCCGAGTGGGGGCTCACCGAGACCGGGCGGGAGGCGCGGTTCTACCGCATCACCGAGGCGGGACGGGCCGAGCTCGAGTCGACCGTGCGGAGCTGGGACCGCTACGCGGCGGCCATGGCCCTGGTGCTCCGGGCTCCGGCGAGGTGATGAGCGGACCGGGACGGGGAGGGGGTGGGGCGCGGCGCCGGGGGATCTTCTCCCGGACTTCCGCCGCCGAGGACGCGGCGAGGGAGATCCGTGCCCACCTGGAGATGCGGGCGGAGGAGCTGGAAGCCGAGGGGTGGGAGCCGGCGGAGGCCCGGGCGGAGGCCCTGCGGCGGTTCGGGGACCGGGATGCCGTCGAGCGCGCGTGCGTAGGGATCGGCCGGAGCCGTGAACGGACGGTGAGGAGGGGGCGGACGATGGGTGACATGTGGATGGACGTACGGTATGCGCTGCGGGGATTGGCGAAGAGTCCCGGCAACACCTTGGTGGCCCTGGTCACGCTCGCCCTCGGGATCGGGGCCAACACGGCCATCTTCTCGGTGGTGAACGGTGTCCTGTTCAGGCCGCTCCCCTACGAGGATCCGGAGGAGCTCGTCTTCATCCGCGAGCGGTCCCGCACGGGAGGCTCGATGGCGGTGGCATGGGCCAACTTCAGGGACTGGCGCGCGTCCACGAGCAGCTTCGAGGCCCTCACCGCCTACAGCGCCGGAACCACGACGGTTCTCGGTGGCAGCGAGCCCGCATGGGCAACGGTGGCGTTCGTCTCCGACGACTTCTGGCGGGTTTTCGGCGTCACGCCGGCGGCCGGACGCCTGCTGGTGGCGGAGGATCACTTCGAGGGGGCGGCGCCCGTGGCCGTGGTCAGCCGGGCCTTCGCACGCAATGTCCTGGGTGACGAGAACCCGGTCGGGCGTACCGTGGAAGCCTTCGGGAGCGCCGCCGAGGTCGTGGGTGTGATCGGCGACGGCTTCGACGATCCTTCCGGCGTCCAGGTGTGGGCCCCCGTCGCGCCGCAGGGCGACAGTCGCACGGCCCACAATTGGGCGGTCGTCGGTCGTCTCCGCGACGGCGTTGCCGTCGAGAGGGCCGCGCAGGAGGTGGACGCCCTCATGGCGCGTCTCGCCGAGGCGGCTTCCGCTACCGAAGGTTCCGACTACCTGGCGGTGGGCACCTCGACCGTGTCGCTCCATACCCGCCTCGTCGGCGACGCCCGCCGTCCCCTCCTCATCCTTCTCGCCGCTGCCGCCTTCGTGCTGCTCGTGGCGTGCGCCAACCTGGCGTCCACCCTTCTCGCTCGCGGCACGGTGCGCTCGGCGGAGATGGCCGTGCGCTCGGCGCTCGGGGCGAGCCGTCGCCGTCTCGTGCGCCAGTTCCTCACCGAGAGCCTCGTGCTGGCCGCCTGCGGGGCGCTCGCGGGCGTCGGACTCGGCGCCGTGGTGCTGCGCGCGCTCGAGCGCGTGGGCGCGGCGTCGGTTCCCAGGCTGGACGCGGTGGCCGTCGACGGCCCGGTCCTGACGTTCACGTTGGTGACGGCGCTTCTCACGGCGATGGCCTTCGGGCTGCTTCCGGCGCTGCGCGCCGCCGAGACCGGCCCAGCACTCTCGCTCCGTGCGGCGCGCGCGGGCGTGGGCTCCGGCCGCCGCACGTGGGCGGTGCTGGTGGCGTCCGAGGTGGCGCTCGCGCTCGTGCTCCTCGTGGGGTCGGGGCTCCTGGTGCGGAGCTTCGTTGCGGTGATCTCGGAGGACGGCGGCTACGACGCCGACGACGTGCTCACGACGTCGGTGGCGCTGAGCGGCGTGAAATACCCGGAGCTCTCCGACGTCGTCATGCTGTGGGACGACCTCCTCTCCCGCATGGGCGCCGCCCCGGGCGTCGCGTCGGCCGGGGTCACGACGTCGCCGCCTCTGGGGGAGTACGCGCCCAACGGCCAGATCTCGCTCGACGGAGATCCCACGAAGCTCGCCGACGCCGTGTACGTGGTGGCGAGCCCCGGCACCTTCGACGCGCTGGACGTTCCGCTGCTGCAGGGCCGGACGTTCCAGGAAACCGACGATCCGGACGGTCCCCACGTGGTCGTGGTGAGCCGGTCGTTCGTCGACCGCTATTGGCCGGGTGCGGATCCCATCGGGCGTCGGGTGAGCGGTGGGGGGATGGACGACTACTGGAATGCGGATCCGCCGGTGTTCGGGACCGTGATCGGCGTGGTCGGCGACGTCCGGTTCAGCGACCTGACGCGCGAAGCGGAGCCCACGGTCTACTGGCACTACCGACAGCGCCCGTACCGGATGCGCTTCGGTGGGACCCTGGTGGCCGAGGCCGCGGGAGGCGATCCGGCCGCGTTGGCGCCGGTCCTGAGGAGCACGGTACGGGCCGTCGACCCGGACGTGGCGGTGCCGCTCCGCACGCTGAGCGAGCTGGTGGCCGATTCGGTGGCGGGGCGTCGCTTCCTGCTGGTGGTGCTGGCCGGGTTCGCGGTCGTAGCACTTGTCCTGGCGGCGGTGGGGATCTACGGGGTCGTGTCGTACGCGGTAGCGCGCAGGACGCGCGAGATGGGCATCCGCCTGGCCCTGGGGGCGGCTCCGCGGTCGGTGCGCTCCCTGGTGCTGCGTGGGGCGCTGTTGCCGGTGGCGGCCGGCGTCGCGCTGGGCACGCTGGGTGGCCTCGGGCTCTCCGGATTCCTGAGGAGCCTGCTCTACGGGGTGCCTCCCACGGATCCCGCGACGTTCGTGGTCGTGCCCCTTCTTCTCGTCGGCGTCGCCCTGCTGGCGAGCTGGGTTCCGGCGAGGAGGGCGACGAGGGTCGATCCCGTCAGCGCGATACGGGCGGACTGACACCCGGGCTCGGGGCGTCTTTCCCGGCTCCGCTCGGATCTCCGTGGTCCACGACGCCGAGGATCACGCTGACGGCTGGTGCTTGCTCAGAGCGTTCCAGGCCGTCTCCGCGATCGCGGCGTCCTGGGCCCCCGACCCGGTGAGGTCGCAAATGATCGTCTCGTCGGCCACCCGGCCGAGGACGTCGCCCGCGACGACGGCGCCGAGCTCGGCGTAGATGCCGTCGAGCGGAAGCTGGCCGGCCCGGACGGCGTGATGAGCCTCGCCGAGCCGCACGCACTGTGCGCTGACGTCGCACACGAGCTTGTCGGCGGAGGTGACGACCTCGACCGCCAGCTCCCGCTTCGAGGGCCCGTCGGCTCCGACGGCGATCACGGTGGCTCCGGGCTTCAGCATGCCCGGGAAGATCAACGGCACCTGTGACGGCGTGGCCGTGACGACCAGGTCGGCGTTCGCGACGGTGCTTGCAACGTCGGCGAACTCGTAGACGTGGACACCGAGCGTCTTGCTCATCTGGGCCACGTACCGCTTGCGCGACGACTCCTTCCGCGACCAGACCTTCACCTGGGTGAGGTCCCGGACCCGATGGATGAGCTCGGCCTGGAACCGGCCCTGCACGCCTGCCCCCACGACGGCGAGCGTCAGCGGATGGTTCGGCGAGAGATAGCGGGCGGCGAGCGCTCCTGCGGCGGCGGTGCGGAGGTCCGTGAGGTACCCGTTGTCGCACAGGACCGCCAGCGGGAAGCCGGTGGTGGCGTCGAACACGAGGACGAGACCGGACCCCGTGGGTACTCCCAGCTCCACGTTGCCGTAGAAGCCGGTGGCGACCTTGAACGCGAAGATCTCGGCTCCCTGGATGTGGGCGCCCTTCACGTGGACCTCCCCGTGCACCTCCGGGATCTCCGCGCCCAGGGGCATGGGGGAGACGACCTCGTTGCGGGCGAGCGCCAGGAACGCGCGCTCCGCCGCGGCGAGCGCGGCACGATGGCTGACCGCGGCGCGCACCGCCTCCTCGGAGAAGACGGCCGGCCCGGATCTGACTCCGTTTCCCACAGTCATCGCGTCCTTTCCCGAACGAACCCTTTCTTCTCGAGCCAACGCTTCGGGGCGAGGGCCCGTCTTCGCTCCTTCGGTCGCAGGCGGAACCACCGTGCGACGAGGAGGATCTCGGCGGCGGCGTCCGGCGCCAGGCCCTGCGGCCCGATGTCGGCGCCCCCGTATGCCTTCTCCACCACCGTCGCCACGCGCTCGCGGGCCCTTCGGCCCCGGGGGTACGGCATCTCCCGGAGGATCCTCCCCTTCCGGATGAGGTAGACTCGGTCGTCTCCCCCGAAGCCGGGCACCCTGTACACGAAGCTCAGGTCCTCCACGCGGCCGCGAAAGGCCACCAGCTGGTCACGGAAGCGGCGCAACCGTTCGCTCCGATCCCGCAGGAGCGCGGCGTACTCGTATTCCCTCCGCGCGGCCGCCTCCCGCATACGGTCCTCGAGGTCCCTCAAGGGAGCGTCGGCACGGCCCTCGAGAAACCGGCGCGCCGTCTCCACGGCCGCCGCGTACTCCTTGGCGGTCGGTCGGCCGCAGCAGGGAGCGAGGCACGTGCGGAGCTCCGCCCGCAGGCAGTGCGGCGGCCGGCCGCCCCGGAATATCTCGAGCTGGTCGCCGAAGAACATCGGAGTGGTGCCGGCGCAATCGCGAATGCCGAGCACGTGCCCCAGCTCCCGAACCGTGTGTCCGAGAGCGGCTACCCTGGGAAAGGGGCCGTAGTAGGTGGCGCCGTCCTCCACCACGCGGGTCACCGCGAGGACGCGGGGCGCGCGCTCGTTGGTGATCTTCACGAAAGCATAGATGCGCCTGCGCTTGTGCTGGACGTTGAACCGCGGTTGGTGACCCTGGATGAGCTTCATCTCGTGGACCAGGGCGGCGAACTCGTTGGGGATGTACTCCCACTCGACGCGCAACGCTTCGTGGATCAGCTCCCAGGCCTTGTCGCCCCTGGGGGTGCGGAAATAGGAGAGGAGCCGCGACCGGACGTGCACGGACTTACCCACGTAGAGAAGCTCGTGTCCCGCACCGTAGAAGCGGTAGACACCCGGGCGGTTCTCCGCGTGGTTCCGGATGTGGGACCGAACGGCCGCGTTGGGATGCAAGGGGAGTGGGGTGGGGTGGCGCTTTCGCTTTTCGTTCGGGAAGATAAGGAGGTGCGACAGCACCCGCCACCACGGCCGGTCGTCCCATCCACGCATTGCCGGACGCGGTGCGTCACCCCCAAATACTTCGACATGGCATCGATGATCGGTGGAAAGCTCATCCGGGACCCCCTCTGGAACACCATCCGGCTGAACGCCACCGCCACGCGGATCGTGGACACGGCCGAGTTCCAGCGGCTCCGGTACATCCGCCAGCTCGGTTTCGCGCACCTGGTGTATCCGGGGGCCACGCATACGCGGTTCGACCACGCCCTGGGGGTCTACCACCTTACGGTGACCGCCCTCCGCCATCTGAGGGAGCTGGGTGGCGCGCCGCCCGAGGCGTGGGAAGGGGAAGAGCTCGTTCCGTACGCCGCGCTTCTCCACGACATCGGGCACTATGCCTTCTCGCACGCGCTGGAGGAGTTGGAAAGCGATGTGCCGGCGGGGCACGAGGAGGTGAGCCGCCGCTTCTTCACGTCTCCGTCCCTTCGCGACGCCTTGGCGCCTCTGGGGCTGGCAGCGGGCGACCGCCTGCATGAGCTCATCCGTGGGAACAGCCACATTCCGCTTCGGGGTCTGGTGAGCGGGAGCCTGGACCTGGACAAGATGGAGTACCTCCGCCGCGACGCGCGCTTCTGCGGGGTGCCGTACGGAGAGGTGGACGTGGATCGGCTTCTGCAGGGACTGGTCCTCGTGGCCGACCCCGAGACCGGCCGCCACGAGGTCGGGGTCGTCGAGAAAGCGGTCGCGGCGCTGGAGTCCCTGCTGTTCGCGAAGTACCAGATGTTCCGCAACGTCTACTGGCATCACGGCGTGCGCGCGGCGACGTCGCTGTACAAGCGCATCGTCGAAGAGGCGGTGGCGTCGGGGCTGCTCGATCCGGAGGAGCTGGTCGGGCCGACGGACGAAGAGCTGCTCTACGAGATCGGAAGGCGCGCGCACGAAGACGACTCGGAGGTAGCCGAGCGCCTCGACACCCGGTGGCTGCCCGCGCTGCGGCACCGACGTCTTCCGAAACGAGCCCTCGAGCTGACGGCCGCCGATCTCGAGGGGCGCGTCGTGGAGGATTGGGCGGCGGTCGAATCACCGTGGAAGCGTGCCGTGGAAGACGAGCTCGCGTCGGAGGTCGGGCTCGAACCCGGGGAGGTCGTGATCGACTTTCCGGCCAAGCGCGCGATGTTCCAGCTCGACGTCCTGGTCGAGATGAAGGATGGGGAGGTGCGACGCCTCGGGCCGGAGGGACTTCCGGGGCTGCTCGATCTGCCGCGGGTGGCGGGCGAGCTGTATACCACGGCGAGGGTGCTTCGGGTCTTCACGTTCGAGCGCAGGAGCCTGGATCCGGGGGAGGTGCTGGAGCGGATCACGCGACCGCGACCAGCGCGACCGTGACGTTGTCGTGCCCGCCACGCGCCACCGCGGCCGCGATCAGGGAGCGGGCCGCCGACTCGATGTCGGCGGCCGGGTGCCCGATCCGGGCACGCAGGATCCGCGCCAACGTGTCGTCGTCCAGCATCCCGACCAGGCCGTCGGTGCAGAGCAGGAAAAGGTCGCCTGCCTCGAGGGATCCCGTCAGGACCTGAACCCGGGGCGGCTCGTCGGATCCCAGGCATTGCGTGAGGATATGGCCCCACGGGTGATGGCGGGCCTGCTCGGGCGTGAGCTGGTTCGACTCAACCTTCTGCTGTACCCAGGTGTCATCCCTGGTGATTTGGCGGAAGGCGCCTCGGCGGAGCAGGTAGGCCCGGGAATCACCCACGTGGCCGACGCACCAAGCTTCGTCGACCACGTCGGCGAGAAAGGCGGTAAGGGTGGTTCCCATCCCCGAGAGACTCGGCTCGCGGGCTCCACGGTCGCGTACGGCCGCGTGCGCGCTGAGGACGACTTCGGACATGACATGCTCCACCGGGCCCCGGCTGCGGGCCTCCCGAAGCCGCTCCATCGTGCGCTCCGCAGCCGTGCGGCTGGCCACGTCGCCCCCGGGATGGCCGCCCATTCCATCGGCTACCACGGCGATCCCGAGTTCCGGCGCGAGCGCGAGACTATCCTCGTTCCTCCGACGGACGCAGCCGATGTCCGTGAGACCTGCCAGTGTGAGTCGGTGGAGCACGATCGCGGAGGAGGATCGGGAAACGAGGGGTCCGGATCGGGAAGGTAGACCAGGGCCGGGAATCGAGGCAACGCGCGAACCGCAAACAAGCCGCGGGAGGCCGGAACTCGGCTCCCTCGGAGGGGTTTACCAGAAACCGGCGTACGACGGATCGCCCGCCGCCCCGGAGGCCTCGGGGCGGACCCTCCCTTGCGGGCGCCGCGAGGGAACCCGGCCGCCAGGTCGGGCGTACGATACGGGGGCATTTGTTGACAACGGAGCACTCAGTCCCCATGTTGAAGGGCTGCGGTCACGCCAGCCAGCGCTGGCCCGCGCCCGGCCGTCGAACCCGCCGCTCCCTCCGCGGGGAGAGGCGAAAAGGAGTATGGATCTGTATGGCCACTGCCCCTGCCAAGAAGGGTCCGGCCACCAAGCGTCGCAAGCGTAAGGGCAAGAATCTGCTCTCCGGCTTCGACGCCTCCGTCGAGGAGCAGAGCGCGCTCGACCAGTATCTGCGTGACGTCAGCAGGCACGAGCTGATCACGCCGGAGCGAGAGACGGAGCTCGGAGCGAGGGCCCAGAAGGGTGACGAGGACGCGATCCAGGAGTTGGCGCGCGCCAACCTGCGCTTCGTGATCAGCGTCGCCAAGAAGTACCAGAACCGGGGCGTTTCCCTGACGGACCTGATCCAGGAGGGCAACGTCGGGCTGGTTACGGCCGCGCGGAAGTTCGATCCCGAGCAGGGCGTCAAGTTCATCTCGTACGCGGTGTGGTGGATCCGGCAGGCCATCCTCGCGTCGCTCGCCAACCACGGCCGGGCCGTGCGCGTGCCCCTGAATCGCGCCAGTGACCTGGCGAGGATCTTCCGGGAGAAGGAGCGCCTCAAGCAAGAGAAGGGCCGCGAGCCGAGCACCGACGAGCTGGCCGAGGCCACGGACCTCACGCCGGAGCTGGTCGAATCACTCCAGACGCTCAACGCGGCGGAGATCCGTCTGGATGCGCCGATCGGCGACTCCGAGGATTCGCAGCTCGTGGAGCGGTTCATCACGGAGGAAGCCGCAGAGCCCGAAGTGGAGGTCGAGAGCCGATTGCTGACGGAGGCGATCACCGAAGCCCTGTCCACGCTCGAGCCGCGTGACGCGAAGGTGCTCCGACTGTACTTCGGTCTCGAGGGCGAGCGCGAGCACACGCTCGAGGAGATCGGGAACATGTTGGGCGTTACGCGCGAGCGGATCCGCCAATTGCGCGACCGCGCGCTGCGCCGTCTGCGCGAGGGCGAGCGCGGAAGCGCTCTGGAGTCGTTCGCGGCGTAATCCTCAGGACGGCTTGGCCCGCAGCGGCGTCACCCGGGGCGTGCCCGTGGCGGGGTCGGTGGCTACGGCGATGGGCCACCGGTAGACGGCCTCGAGCGTGCCCGACTGCATCACCCGCGCGGGTGGCCCTTCCGCCGCGACCCGGCCGTGCGCCAGAAGGAGCACGTGGTCCGCGAAGCGTGCGGCCAGGTCGAGGCCGTGCGTCACGACCAGAACGGTCATGCCGCCGTCCGCCCATTCTCGCAGCAGCTCGAGGATCGCCATCTCGTGGCGGATGTCGAGGCTGGCGGTCGGCTCGTCCAGCACCAGCGCTCTGGGCTCCTGGGCGAGCGCTCGGGCGAGGCGGACCCGCTGGAGCTCGCCTCCCGAGAGCGTCGTGATGTCGCGGCCGGACAGATCCGCCACGTCGCACTGCTCGAGCGCCCTGACGATCGCCGCGCGGTCCTCGTCCCGCTCGGTCCGCAGCGGACCCAGGTGCGGGTAGCGACCCATCGCGACCATCTCGCGGACGGTCAGCGGGAAGGCGACGGTCTCGGCCTGGGACACGACGCCGACGGCCCGCGCGAGCTCCCGCCTCGACCACGACGCCGCGTCCCGTCCGTCCACCAGGGCCTTCCCACCGGAGGCCCGCAGCACTCCCAGAAGAGCCTTGAGGAGGGTGGACTTCCCTGAGCCATTCGGCCCCAGCACCGCGTAGAGCGTGCCGTCCGGGACATCCATCGAGACTCCGTCGAGCGCCGCGTCGAGACCGCGCCCGTAGCGCACCACGAGTCGCTCGGCCGTGAATCTCATGTGACGAGGCTCCGACGGAGCAGGACGAGGAAGAGCGGCACACCCACGAACGCCGTGATCACGCCCACCGGTACCTGCGTGGGGGCGAGGACGACCTGGGCCACGATGTCGCAGAGGACGAGGAACGTCGCGCCCCCGAGGAACGAGAGAGGGAGCAGGGCGCGGTGATCCGACCCGACCAGCAGGCGGATCGCATGGGGCACGACCAACCCGACGAAGCCGATGACCCCTGCCACCGCCACGCCTGCGGCTGTGAGGAGGGCGGCGAGGACCAGCGCCGTTCGCTTCACCTTTTCCACGTCGGCGCCGAGGTACTGGGCGGTCTCCTCGCCGATCGCGATGAGATTGAGCGGGCGGGCGAGTCCCACCAACACGATCGCAGCCGGCAGCGTATACGCAGCGGCGACCGCGACGCTGCCCCAACGGGCACCGGCGAGGCTCCCCATAATCCAGAGCACGGCACTCTGCACGGTCCTGGCCTCGGAGATGGACAGAATGAACGCGATGCAGGCGCTGAAGAATGCGGCGACCACGACGCCGGCGAGGAGGAGCACCCGTACGTCCAGGCTCCTGCCCGAAGCCGTCGCGACCCCGAACACGAGCGCGACGGCCAGGAGCGCCCCGGCCAGCGCCGCGAGGGGAAGCGCCCAGGACGCGGCACCGGCCAGGCCGAGGGCGATGACCAGGACGGCCGCGACCGACGCGCCTCCCGAGATTCCGAGGATATAGGGCTCGGCGAGCGGGTTGCGCAGGATGGCCTGGAAGGTGGCGCCGGCCAGCGCGAGGCCTCCACCGACGAGCGCCCCCAGGAGCATCCGGGGAAGGCGCAGGCCCACCACGATCTGACGCTGCCACTCGACGCCGTGCCCGGCCAGAGCGGCCAGGACGTCCCCGGTCGTGAGCTCGACGGGGCCGAAGCGCACGCCGAGGACGATCGCGGCGGCGAGGGCCGCCGTCAGCGCGAGCGCGAGGCCCGCGCGGCTCATGCGTCCTCCGGCGGATGCACGATGCGGGCGAGCAGGCGTGCGGCATCCGCGACCCCGGGTCCCGGCAGCTCGAAATCGGCCCCGACCTCGGCGACCCGGGCGCCACCGACCGCGTGGGGATCGAGTCTGCCGGCGTCGGGTGTGACGATCACGTCGACCGGGCGGGCGATGAGCTCCTCGACGCTCACGGCCGCGTAGAGCGATCCGAGATCCTCGAACGCGTTGCGTCCTCCCGCGAGCTCGATGAGTTCATGGATGTACGTGCCGGGGCCGGCGACCCACGGGGGATCCCCTCCGAGCACGTAGGCCACCCGCACCCGTGGGCGCCCGGCCCCGGCGCCGCGGATGCTGTCCATGACGGCGCGGATCTCCCGGACCAGCGTCTCGGCGGCCGCGTCACGTCCGACCGCGCGTCCGAGGAGTCGGATGGATTCGATGACGTCCTCGATCCTGTCCGGGCGCACGGCGACGTGCGGGATGCCGAGCCGGTCGAGACCGACGGGCGTGCGCGTGTCCTGTGGGCCGCCGAAACGGATCACCAGATCGGGTCGGGCCGCCACGATGGCCTCGAGGCTGGGCTCGAGGCCGCCACCCACGGACGGAAGCTCTCGTGTCCACGTGGCGGTGTCGTGATCCGTGCGCGCTACGAGCACATCCTCGGCGCCGAGCGCCGACAGGGTGAGCGTCGCGGAGGGAACGAGCGATACGACCCTGTCGGCGGGGCCCGGAAGGGGCACCCGCCTCTGTTCGGCGTCCGTGAGCGTGAGCCCGCCGACCGCATCGGCGGCAGGTGGGGATTCGCGTCCGTCCGACTCGCCGCACCCTGAGAGGGCGGCCGGAACGAGAGCGCCGAGGAACGGAAGGAGGAGCTGGCGGCTCCTCCTCACCCCGTGGGCGTGCCGCACGGGTCCTGGAAGGTCTGGACCCACACGCCCCCCCGCTGTCCGAGCGCCGCGAACCACCGTGTAGACGCGCCGAACACCTCGAGGAGGATCTCGGAGTCGCCGTCGCCGTCCCAATCCAGGTGGTCGAAATACCGCGGGGCGGCCTTGCCCGCGTCCGCGCGTTGGTAGCTCAGGAACGAGGACCGGTACGCATCGTCTTCGCGCGTGCCGATCACGAGCATCGAGTAGGCGCGGGGACCCGGCTCGGCGACGGCGAGCCGGTCGTCGTTCAGGAACGTCGCAACCACGGTCGGGCCGTCGGCGCTCGGCAGGCGGACCACGTCGATGGCCGCGCGCGCGCCCACCAGCGAGGGCGGCCACTCGGCTCCCAGCCGGCTGATGGCCTCGGTGGCCAGGGCGATGGAGGCCACCCTCTGCTCGTATTCGTCGCGGGGGCTCTGGAACGGCTCCCAGGGGCGGTGCTTCGACGCGGAATCGACGAGGGCGAGCAGCTGCGTCGCCGCCATGGCTCCCGGTGCCAGTTCCACCACCCCGGTGACCCGGGGGCGGGGCGCGCAGAAGCTACTGTCGGAGGAGGTCTTCGTGACCGTCAGGCGGCCGACCCGGACGCCCTCGGAGAAGAGGACCAGCTCGGCGCCCGGGGCGAGCAGGGTGCCGGCGACGTACTCGTGGAACCCGGGCAGGCGGCCGTCCGTGGGAAGCGCCGCCAGACCGTCGCCGCGGACCTCGCCCACCGCGACCAACGTGGCCTCGCCGCCTTCTCGGGTGCCCGCCAGGAGGATCGGTCCGCGAGGCAGCTCGGGGAGGCTCGCGGCCGGCTCGACTTCGTCGGCGGGTGCCGAGGTCGTCTCGGACGGCGCGGACGGTGCCCGGAGACGTACCTCCACCCCTCCCCAGCTCACGTTGTCGCAGCCGGAGGGCACGCTTAAGATCACGGCGAGCAGGAGCCAGCGCCTTCTCATGAAACCCTCTTCGAGATGGGTTCCGGATCCGGTCCGGTCCCGGGCCTGGAAAGCTAGCGAGGGCCACTGGGGTAGCAACACCGCGGGCTGTGTGCTCTCATCAAGAACCCGGTAGTCGGGAGACGTCGTGCTGGACGCGCTGGCATTCAGACAGGTGATGAGGGCGTTCCCCACCGGCGTCACGGTGGTGACCACCCTCGGCGAGGGGGGCCTGCCCGCGGGCCTGACCGTGAATTCGTTCACGTCGGTGTCCCTGGAGCCGCCGCTCGTGTTGATCTGCCTCGACCGGAGCTCCGCCTCCCACGACAGGGTGATCGCCGCGCGGACCTTCGTCGTGAACATCCTGGCTTCAGACCAGGGGGTCGTGGCGGCGCGGTTCGCCAGCGATCCCGCCGAGCGGCGCTTCGATGGCGTGGACTGGCGACCGGGTCCGGGCGGGATCCCCATCCTCTCGGATGTCGCCGCGTGGCTGGCGTGTACGCTCGAGGACGTCCATCCGGCAGGGGACCACAGCATCCTGGTGGCGCGGGTGGAGGACGGGGCGGTGGCGTCGCGGAAGGCTTTGGCGTTCTACCTCGGATCCTACCGCACGGCGGCCCGATGACGTCCGCTACGTATCCGTTCCGCTGGGTCCCGGCGCTGCTCGTGGGTTTGTGCGCGGCGATCGCGGCGGAGGTGGCGGTCGCGTCGCTGCTCTACAGCGGTCCGGGGCTCTTGCGATCGTTGACCGTGGTCCTCGCGGTGGAAGCGGCCGCGCTGGGCGCCGGCCTCTGGACGGCGCCGGGGCGCAGGCCCGACCTGATGGAGGCTCTGCGCAGGCGCTGGATCCTCGGATTGGGGGCGTTCCTGTTGGCGACGCTCTTCTCCGCCTTCTGGAGCGTCGTGACCGCCGTGGGCGGCACGGCGTTGGGTCAGGGACTCGGTCTCGCGTTCATGGCGGCGCTGCCGATGTACGCGATCGGCGGCATCCTCGGCACGCTGGGAACCGCGGCGGAGGCCGAGGCGTCCGGAAGCTCCCGGATGGTGGCCGGACCCGCGGGGCTCGGGGCCGCCCTGGGCTTTGCGGCCACGGGGGCGTTCCTGCCGCAGACGATCTCGCCGGCTTCGCTCCTGCTGGTATCCCTCGTCCTCCTGTCCGGGGCCGGTGTGGTCTACGGATTGCTCCCCCACGCGCTGGGGACGGTCCAGGTGCGTGCGTGCCGCCTCTCCGGGATCGACGAAGTCCGGGTGGAGGACCATTTCCTGGCCACGGGAGAGCCCTCGGCGCGCGTCCTGCTCGAGGGGAAGCGGCTCCGCAGGTGGGTGTTGCCGGGCGACGGGGCCGCAGAGGCCTGGGACGTGACGGCGTGCGCCCAGCTCCTGGCCTCGGGAGCCGGTCCCGAGGCGATCCTGCTGATCGGCGGCGGCGTTTCCACGGTGCCCGCCGTGGCGCTTCGCGAGCGGCCGACGCTCCGCATCGACATCCTCGAGCGCTCGCTCTGCGTCGTGGAGATGGGGAAGGAGCACTTCGAGACCGGTCTCACCGACAGCGACGACGGCCGGGTCGTGCTGCACGTCGGGAATCTGGAGGAGGTCCTCGCCGCCCATCCAGGACCGTACGGTCTTGTGGTGCTCGACACCGCAGCGCTGGCGCCAGACGAAGCGTCCGCGCTTTCCCCGGGCTTCGGCGCCTCCGTCATCGAGCGGGTGTCCTCGGACGGCTACCTGATCCTCGGACCGGGAGATCCTCCGGGAGAGGGTTGGGTGATGCCCGAGGGGTGGTCGTTCGCCGCGTATACGAGGCCCGTGCCGGCGGAGCTGGAGAGGCTGGGGTCCCGCGTCCCCGAGCGGGAGGTCCTGTGGCTGGCCAGCCCCTCCGCCGAGCTCCCGGCTGTCGTGGGTGGGTTCCAGAGGCACGTGGAGGGGCAGGCGTGATCGTCGCTCATCTCTCGGACCTCCACCTCGGCTTCCGGGCGTACGGGCGGATGGAGCGGGGCGTCGACGTCAGGGAGCGCGACGTGGCCGTGGCCTGGGAGCGCGCGGTGCAGGAGCTCGTCCGTCTGGCTCCGCAGGTGGTCGTGGTGGCCGGTGACGTGTTCGATCGCCCGGACCCGCCCGCGGGGGCGCTCGTGACGCTGGCGCGCAGCCTCGAGCTTCTTCGCTCCTCCCTTCCCGAGACGATCGTGCTCATGGTGGCGGGCCCCCGCGACACGCCCCGTCGCCCCGGGGACCCGGGCGCGCTCGCAGTGCTCGATACATTTCCGAACGTGCAGGCCACGGCGGACCTGCACCGTTCCGTCCTGCTCGATCGACTGGACATGCACGCGTCGCTCGTGCCGTATCGGGTCGTGGTCCGGGACCCCGCGTTCATCGCGGAGCCCCATCTGCGGGCACGCTGGAACCTCCTCGTGCTGCACGCGCGGGAAGGACGCGCGGGGTCCACGGGCGTGTTCGTGGATCCTGCCGACTGGGACTACGTGGCACTCGGAGGCGAGCACCGCCGGAGGAAGGTCGCGGACCGGATCCAGTACTCCGGCTCGCTCGAGC
The DNA here is from genome assembly GCA_964412015.1 of uncultured Gemmatimonadaceae bacterium. Taxonomy (GTDB): domain Bacteria; phylum Gemmatimonadota; class Gemmatimonadetes; order Longimicrobiales; family Gaopeijiaceae; genus SZUA-318. Next base: position 55,433 of record CAYPMO010000008.1, read on the forward strand.
GGGTCGCTCTGGACCCGTGGGACGAGGCCACGGACGAGAAGGGCTTCCTCGTGTTCGACCTCGAACTTGGCCAGGCAGAGTTCCACGCGATTCCGGGACGGCCGGTCGTGGCGCTCGCCCCGATCAAAGTCGCCCCCGAGGCCCCGGACCGGCTGCGGCGCCGGGTGGACGAGGTGACACGGGAAGTGCCGGGAGGCATCAACGGCAAGATCGTCCGGCTCCGACTCGAGGGCGTGGACCCTCAGCACCTCCTGTACCTCCAGGGCGAGCAGCTCCACTCCCTCCGGGAGCGGGCGCTCCACCTGGCGGTGGAGGCGGGGCGCGAGCCGCGGGTTCCGACCGAGTCGTGGCTCCCGTCGGAGGCGCCTCGCTTCCTTCGGGACGCGCTGGTCGCGGAGCTGGCGCGGGACGGGTTGGCCGACCCGCCCACGCGCGAGCTGGTCGGCGTCCTGGTCCCGGACCCGTCGGCGCCGCCGGCCGTCCCAGGGCCGGTGGGCGTGCTGGAGGCGGTGGATGGCCTGATCCCGGGCCTGGGCCGGGTGAGCACGTCGATTTCCCCGGGCCTGACGGCGATCATCGGCGGTGGCGGACGGTCCCGACGGGCCGTCGCGGGCCTTCTGGCGGACGTCGCGGGCGTCGGTGAGGGACCGGTCGCGCGTCTGTGGGCGGGGTGGGGCGGAGAGACGCTGGACGGCGCGCTCCACCAGGCGCTGGAGGCCGTGGCGGAGGGGCGTGGGATGAGCGTCGTGACCGCGGCGCTGGAACGCGCGAGGGACATGGGAGCGCCCGAGCCGCCTCCGACCGCGAACGGGCGGGCCACGACGAACGGGGCGGTGCGGGTGGACGTCGAGCTGGTAGCCGCGGAATTCCGGGCCGCCGAGCGGGAGATGCGCGCCCTGCGCGCGGACGTGGCCGAGGTGGACGGAGACCTCGAGGTCGCGACGATGGACTGGCACAGGGAGCGGCAGGACGCGGAGACGACGCTGAACGCGTACCGGGATCGTGCCCGCGAGCTGAGGGCGCGGATACGGCAGATGGAAGCCGCGGGGCCCACGGCGCCCTGTCCGACCTGCGGCCGCGTCCTCGAGAGCCACTACGACGAGGTCCTCACGGAGCTTCGAGACGAGTGGGAGGCCATAGTCCAGGACGGGAGTTGGTGGAGGCGTCGCACGGAGCAGCTCGAGCCCAAGCCTGCCCATCTTCAGGAGCGAGAGCAGCGGTCCCTTCGCCTCCACGCGGCTCTGGAAGCGACGTCGGAGCGGGTGGAGCTGCTGCGCGCACGGCTGGACGAGCTGGCGGGGAGCCCGACTCCGCGCCGCGCGGCTTCGCTGGAAGGCTCTCTCGGCAGTGTGACGTCCGCGCTCCTCCGCATCCGCGAGGCCCGGCTGGTCCGCGCTCGCGAGGTGCTCCTGGCGCGCGCGTCCCGGTACGTGGGGAGGATCTCCGGAGGGCGCATCCTGGCCGTGACGTGGGCCGACGACGTCGCCCTCCTCCAGGGCGACGCCGGGCCGCTGACCCCGCTCTCCGAGGAGGATCTGGCCGCTGGACGGGTCGCGCTACGCCTGGCCGGGGCCTCCCTCGTGGGTGGGGGCGGGCCGGCGCTCGCATCGCTCGTCGTGGAGGAGCCCTTCGACCGGCTCGACCCGGAGGCGGCGCTCCGCACGTTGGTGCTGCTTCGGACGCTGCTGCGGGAGATCCCGCGGATCATCGTGATCACGCGGGGCGACGCGGTGGATGCGAGGCCGGAGTTGTTCGACGCGGTCCTGGAGCTCCGCGACAACGTGGAGGGGAGGCCGGCGGCCCTCCGACCGGTGCCGGCGGGTGCGGGACGTGTCGTCTTCAGGGCCCCCGCGCTCGCGCCGCGCCACGCGCGTGCAACCTTTCGCGGGCGCCCCTCGTCGTAGTACGGTAGCGGGGGCCGTGGGGCGTGGCCCGCGCCTGTACCGCGTTGCGTTCGGGGCGAGTATGAACGGTTGGATTCCTGGCCTCCTGGTGGGGGTGGTGTTGGGGGTGGTGTCGAGGATGTGGTATCTGTCGTGGCGCCGGCGCCGGGCCGCGGAGCGGCGGCGCGTCGAGCTGCCGAACTCGGCCTACTCGTCGCCGGGGGTACGCAATCAGGAGGACCGGGCCCGATGGGGACGCATCGATCTCCCGCGACTGCACCCTCTCAACCGTGACGAAGTCCAGCGGCTCCTCGACCTGGTGGACCGCGACGGGATCGACGCGCTCTCGTCCAAGGACCGGCACTTCCTGGACAACATGACGCTTCCCCGCATGGGGTAGCGGTCAGGTGCCGACCGGCCAGAGCCAGGCTGCGCCCCGCACACCGCTCGAGTCCCCGTGGAGGTTCCGCACCACGCGCGTCCGAACCTGATCGGTGAACACCCACGAGGCCAGCGCTTCCTGGGCGTCCTCGTGGAGTCCGGGGAGGTTCGACATGCCGCCGCCGAGCACGATCACGTCCGGATCCAGGACGTTCACGACCGTCGCGAGCCCCCGCGCCAGCCTCCCGACGTAGCGACGGTACGCCGCGACCGCCCCCGGGTCGCCCGCGGACAGCGCGTCGGCGATGCGATGGGTGCTCCATGCCCTGCCGGTCGCCGCCTCGTGATCGCGCGCCATGCCCGGACCCGACAGGAACGTCTCGATACACCCGTGCTTGCCGCAGTAACACGGCGGGCCCGGCCGCTCGTCGTCCTCCGGCCACGGGAGCGGGTTGTGGCCCCATTCGCCCGCGATGAGCTGCGCGCCCTGAAGCGGCTTGCCGTCCACGACGATGCCGCCGCCCACGCCGGTGCCCAGAATCACGCCGAACACCACGGACGCCCCGGCGCCCGCGCCGTCGGAGGCCTCCGAGAGGGCGAAGCAGTTGGCGTCGTTCATCACGCGGACGGGACGGCCGAGGCGTTCCTCCAGGTCGCGGTCGAGCGGATGTCCGATGAGCCACGTGGAATTGGCGTTCTTCACGAGGCCGGTCACCGGGGACACCGTTCCGGGGATGCCGATGCCCACCGGCCCCGTGCCGCCCGCTTCCCTTTCCGTGGTCGCGATCATTTCCACGAGGGCATCGAGCGTGCCCTCGTACCTCCGCGGAGTCCGGATGCGGACCCTGGACAACTCGTCTCCGGAGGGACCGAGGGCGATCGCCTCGATCTTGGTGCCCCCGAGATCGATCCCGATGCGGACGCGGGTCATCGGGGTATCAGCTGCCGAGCGCGGTCCATGCCTCCACCCGCTCCTGGTACCGCGCGGCGGCCGCGCCGTCGCCCGACTGCATGGCCGCATGGGTCAGCGCGAGGTAGGTCCAGGCATAGTAGTTGGGGATGCCGACCGTCGACACGTCGGGCCAGCGGGTCCACTCGTCCGGAATGCCGGTACGGTGCATGTAGACGCTGTCGACCAGGGCCGCCGTGCGGGTCACGTCCACCCAGTCCCCGGTAACCGCGCTGTAGGCGGAGGGCGTCAAGCGCACGACACCCTCCGGCGCGGCTGTCTCGAGGGACGTTCTGCTCAGCTTGAAGGCGAGCCCCTGCCGTATGATGTACGCGTCGAGGCCGAGCGAGGCCGCGGCGTTTCCGCTGGAGGCGAAGTACACGGGCCGTTCGCCGGCGACCGAGTTGACCACCACGAGAGCGTACTGCATCCAGGGGTAGACCACCTGACCGGCGCGGAGCACGGCCGTGATCTCACCCAGACGAACACCCTGATCGGCGTCGAGGCGTGCGTAGGATCCGGCGGCCCGGTCGATGGTCTCGTCGTCGAGCGGAAGGATCGAGCGCGTGGGTGCCCGCAGAGGTTCGGTGAGGACGAGCGGGACCTTGTCGCCGGCCTCGGCGGGGTCGAAGACGTACGCGGCGCCGGTGTTCTCCGCCACGTACGGTCTCTGGCAGAGAACGCGGGACGGGTCGTCGTCGGGTGAGATGCCGGGGGGACAGGGGGTGGTGAGGTCGCGTAGCTGTCTCGTGTACCACGGCGTGTTCAGGTAGGAGGTGACCATCACCGTGACGTCTTTTCGGATGCCCTCGACCTCCTGGAGGTACCACAGCGGGAAGGTGTCGTTGTCCCCGTTGGTGAACAGAACCCCATAGGGCTCCACGCTCATCAGCAGATTGTACGCCCAGTCGCGCGCCGTGTAGTCGTGAGCGCGGCTCGCCGAGCCCCAGTTGGAGATCAGCGGAATGAAGGCCAGGCCGAGGATGGGGACGGTCCGGGTCAGCGAAGTCTTGAGCTCGACGGCGGCCTCCTTCCACAGCGTGGCGATACCCACTCCCGCCCATAGGCCCCAGACCGAGAAGCTCACGACGAAGAAGTAGTCCCTCTCCCTGACCTCGTGGAGCTCACGGTTGTCGACGGGCGCCTGGAGCGAGTAGCCGTACTTGAAGTTCAGATAGTAGACCAACGCGACCGACAGCGTCGCGAACAGGGTGAGAACGTAGACGAAGCTGGACCGGTCCCTCCGGAAGTGCTCGGCCGCGCCCCAGACACCGAGGCCGGTGAAGAGCATGGTGAAGGGCAGCCGGAGCGTGGCGAAGACGTTGTTGGTTCCGCCGAGCGACCGCGCCCACTGCCAATCGAAGTACTGGAGGTAGTTGACGTACTGGGAGGTGAGAGGCGCCAACCGGGGAAGCAGCGGCGGCTTGTCGTACTGGGTCCGGTTCAGCGCCTCCGACAGGGCGAGGCAGCCGGCCTTGCCGTACGTGACGATCGCCGTGAGCGCCGAGGCGAGGTCCGGGCAGGTCGGCGCGGCCTCGTTGATCACAGGGTTCAAGCCCGCCCGCAGCGGCAGGAACAGGTGGATGCCGATCCCGAGCAACGCCGCTCCGCCCGCAGCCAGGTACAGCCTCCAGTTGAGCAGCGTGCGCGGGTTCTCGATCAGGATGAAGAGTCCGATGGCCGGGGCGGCGAGGAAGGCCATCAGATGGTTGCCCACGCTGAGCGCGAGGATGAACACCATCAGGACGAGGAGGTTGTCGTCCTTGCCCTTGCCCAGGTTCTCCTGCCAGCGGAACGCGAGCCACGTGAGCAGGGCGATCGTGAGCAGGGAGACCGTGTAGACCTTCTCGTTCACGTTGGACTGGTTCCAGACCGTGAACGCGGTGGCACTCACCAGGACCGCGGCCGCGGCGCCCACGATCCGGAAGCGACGATCCGCGGAGAAGTACCGCAGGATGTGGTGGACCACCAGGAACCAGAGCGCGTGGGCGGTCGCGCTCATGAAGGCGCTGAACAGGTTGACCCTGACCGCGACCGAGAGCCCCAGGGGGGCCAGGAGCACCGACCACGCCCGCGCGAGGACGACGAAGAGCGGATTCCCGGGCGGGTGGGGCACGCCCAGGATGTGCGCCGTAGCGATGTACTCGCTGGTGTCCCAGAACGCGGTGGTCCGGGACAGCGTGAGCGCGTACAGCGCGAAGGTCGCGAGCCCCGCGAGCGCCGCCGCCGCGTACGGCGGGCGCGAATCCCGGTCCGCGGAGGATCGGGCGGTGAGGCGTTCGTGGGTCGTGGTCGGGTCGTCGGCCATGATGGTCGTTGGGACGGTTTCGTCGGCTCGGCCGGCCGAAAGATAACGCGGGACCGGCGCGCTGGTGTCCCGAGCCAGGCTCCTAGGTGTCCGGGATCAGGTGCAGGCACCCCCAGAGGTCCACCTCCATGCGCCACTCCGGGGGGACCCATGTGGTCGCGCTGTACTCCTGGACGATCAACGGCCCGCGAAGCACGTGGCCGGCGGCCAGCTCCCGCCGCCAGACCCGGAGCGCGGAGAGCCGATGCCCTCCGAAGAAGACGGAGGCCTCCTCGGCCGGTGGCGGGGCGACCGCAGCTGCCAGCTCCGTCGCCCCCAGGGGAACCGGGGGCGCCGTGACGACCGCCCGCAGGGTGACGGCCTCGAGCGGCGTGTCGGGCCGGCGGTATCCGTACCGTTCCTGGTGCGCGGCATGGAACCGCTCCACCCAGTCGTCGGCCGGTACGCGCAGCTCGAAGCTCTGCCCGCGATAGCGGGCGTCCACCCACCGCTCGACCACGAGCACGTCCGGATCCGCGCCCTCCTCGAGCATCTCCGCGCGCCCCTGTGCCTCCAGGTCGCGGAATACCTCGGCCAGCGTGGCGTCGAGGCCGGGCTCGTCGGTGCATGCGAGCACCGTGCGGGAGACCTCCCGGGTGACCGGTGAGGCGAGCATGCCGTAGGCCGACAGGAGCCCTGGGTCGGGAGGCACCAGAGCTCGTGCCGCGCCGAGCCGCCGCGCGAGCTCGGCGACGTGGAGCGCCCCCGCGCCGCCGAACGCGACGACGGCGAAGTCGGCGGGGTCGTAGCCGCGCTCCACCGAGATGACGCGGAGCGCGCGCTCCATGGCCGTGTCCGCCACGGCCAGCACGCCTTCGGCGGTGTCCTCGAGCGAGCCGCCGAGACCGGCCGCGAGCGTGGCGAGCGGGGCCTCGATGGACGCGCGGTCCAGATGACCCTCCCCTCCCAGGAAGGCGTCCACGGGCAGCCTGCCCAGCCAGACGTGCGCGTCGGTCACCGTGACCTGCACGTTGCCCCGACCGTAGCAGATCGGTCCTGGATCGGCGCCCGCGCTCTGGGGGCCCACGCGGAGTGCGCCTCCGGCGTCCAACCTCGCGAGCGACCCACCGCCGGCTCCGACCGTGTGGATGTCGATGACGGGGATCGCTACGGGCTGGCCGTCGATGTCGAATTCACGCGAGCGGAGCGGCCTCCCGGGACACAGGGACACGTCGGTCGACGTGCCGCCCATGTCGAACGTGAGGACCCGCTCGAAGCCCGTGCGCTGCGCCCAGGTGAGCGCGCCGACGACACCTCCGGCGGGTCCAGAGAGGACGGTGTGCACCGGCTCGCGGCGTGCACGCTCCACGGGGACCGCGCCGCCGTTGGATCCCATGATCGTGACCCGCGCGGCCCCGGCCTCGGCGGAGATGCGTCCGAGATAGCGGGACATTACGGGAGACACGTACGCGTTCACGACGGTGGTGGAGGTGCGCTCGTACTCGCGGAACTCGGGCAGGAGCTGGGACGACACCGAGAGCGGAAGCCCCGTCGGCGCGAGCGCGTCCGCGACGGCCCGCTCGTGCTCGGGGTTCGCGTACGAATGCAAGAGGCAGACGGCGACCGACTCCGCACCGCGCTCCTCCACCAGCGTGGCTAGCGCCTCGAGTGCGGCCGGGTCGAGCGGCTCCACCTCCTCGCCGCGTGGGCCGAGCCGCCCCGGGATCCCGAGCCGGTCGTCGCGGGCGACCAGCGGCGGCGGCCGATGCCCCACCAGAGCGTAGAGCTGGGGACGGTTCTGCCGGCCGATCTCGATCACGTCCTCGAAGCCCCGATTCGTGACGAGCACGACGCGCGCTCCCCTCCGCTCGAGGAGCGCGTTGGTGGCCACCGTGGACCCGTGGAGGAGCACGAACCGGACTCCTTCCCGCACGATCCGGTGGATGCCCCGGATCACGGCCTCCGCCGGGTCCGAGGGGGTGGAGGGAACCTTGAGGGTGGAGAGGGCACCTTCGCGCCAGAACACCAGGTCGGTGAAGGTGCCTCCGGTGTCGACGGCCACGACGGCCGTTGACGCGCTGTCGTCACGCTCGGACATTGGGTCGCCTGTCCACTCGATCGCGGGGCGGCACCCCGCGCTCCGCTTCCGGTTCACGACAGAGCCCGGTTGTCCGGGCCCTCACGAATGCCGCTGCAACCTACCTTCGAACGCTTCCGCGCACACGCCCGGGACGCCGGTGTGGTGCCGGTGTGGCGCGAGTTCCTCTTCGATACCGACACCGCGGTCACCGCGTACGCCAAGCTCGCGCGACCGCCCTTCGGATTCCTCCTCGAGTCGGTCGTGGGCGGCGAGCAATGGGCCCGCTACTCGTTCGTGGGCACGCGACCCTCGGGGGCGTGGCGCCTCCAGGACGGTCGCGTGAGCTGGTGGTCGCCCGAGGCGGGCTGGGCCCCGGTGGAGTCCACCGACCCGCTCGGGGATCTCGACGCGCGCCTCCGGGCCCGGCGGCCCGCGCACGTGCCAGGCCTCCCCCGGTTCTGGGGAGGAGCGGTAGGGTACTTCGGCTACGACGTCGTGCGCCGGATCGAGCGGCTGCCCGAGGGCCCGCCGCGGGACCTGGACGTTCCCGACGGCGTGTTCGTGTTCACCGACGTCGTGCTCGCCATCGACAACCTCAAGAGCCGGGCGATGGCGATCGCGTCGGTACAGGTGGAACCGGGCATGGACGAGCGCGCGCTGCGCGCGCGCTACGACGACGCGGCGGAGCGCACGGAGGCGCTGGTCCGGGAGATGGGCGCCGCGCCCCCGCCGCGACCGCTGTCCCTGAGCGACGAGCCCGACGTGGATCCGCCGTTCGAGAGCTCGATGACGCGCGAGGCGTTCGAGGCCGCCGTGGAGCGTGTGCGCGAGTACATCCGAGCGGGCGACGCCTTCCAGGTCGTGCTCAGCCAGCGCCTGAGCGTCCCGATGCGCTCCACGCCACTGGACCTGTACCGCGCGGTGCGCACGCTGAACCCGTCGCCCTATCTGTACTTCCTCGAGCTGGACGGCGTTACGCTCGTGGGCAGCTCGCCGGAGGTGCTGGTGCGCGTCGAGGACGGCACGGTGACGGTGCGCCCCATCGCCGGCACGCGTCCGCGCGGCCGGACCGCGGGCGAGGACCGCGACCTCGCCGCCGAGCTGGCGCGGGACGAGAAGGAGCTGGCCGAGCACCGGATGCTTGTGGACCTGGGCAGGAACGACGTGGGGCGCGTCGCGGAGTACGGCACGGTGCGCGTGCCCGACCTCATGGTCGTTGAGCGCTACTCCCACGTGATGCACCTGGTGAGCCAGGTGGAGGGACGGCTCAGGGAGGGTCTCGGCGCCATGGACGTGTTCAAGGCGTGTTTCCCGGCCGGCACGGTCTCCGGAGCGCCGAAGATCCGCGCGATGGAGATCATCGACGAGCTGGAGCCCGTCCGCCGCGGCCCGTACGCGGGCGCCGTCGGCTACTTCAACTACGGAGGCGAGAGCATGGACACGGCGATCACGATCCGCACCGTGCTCGTGCGCGGCGGCACCGCGTACGTGCAGGCGGGCGCGGGTCTGGTCGCGGATTCCGTGCCCGCGCGGGAGTACGAGGAGACGCTGAACAAGGCGCGCGCGCTCCTGCGTGCCGCGGCGATGGTGGAGGGAGGCGACCGAGCGCTCAGACGAGCGCGATGAGCTGGGCGAGCAGGATCTTGCCGATCATCGCGATGGGATAGACGAGGGCGTATGCCACGTACACCTCGTCGGAGCGCCCGGACAACTCGTGGGCCGCGGCGAGCGTCGCAGGCTGGGTCTGCATCCCGCTGGTCATGCCCATGCTGGCGACCACGGTGGCCCCGGTGAACCGGGGGGCAAGGACCAGCGTGAGGAGCGAGGTGACGACCGTCACGATCGCTCCCAGACCCAGCATCCCGAGGCCGCTCGATCCGTTCAGGCCGCCGAGCGCGGCACCCGAGCCGACGCCCACCGCGGACAGGAACAACAGCAGGCCGAGCTCGCGCACGGCCACACGGACCTCGTAGGGCAGGGCGTACACCAGAGGCCCCGTGCGGCCCAACCGGCCGAGGACGAGCGCGACGAGGAGCGGGCCCCCCGCGATGCCGAGGGTGAGCTGCCCGCTCGGAGCGGGCAACGGCACCCGCGCCAGGAGGAGCCCCGCGACGATCCCGAGGGCGAGCGCGACGAAGTCGATCTCCGCTAGGGCCTTCTCCGAATCTCCGAAGAACGCGGCCAGGTCGGGTAGACGCCTCCTCGGGGCCACGACCCGGAGCCGGTCTCCCAGGGCGAGCCTCATGTCGGCCGACGGCAGGATGTCGAGGTCGGCTCGGCGGAGGCGCGTCACCTGCGCGTTGAATCGGTGCTGGAGCTCGAGCTCCTCGATCGTGTTCCCGACCAACTCCCGCCGGGACACAAGGATGCGGCGCATGTCCACCTCCTCCCGATCCACCTCCAGCTGGCGGTGCGAGCGGGCGCCGAAGAACGACTCGGCCCCGGCGAGCGCCTCGGCCGTGCCCACGGCCGTCACGACGTCGCCCAGCGCGAAGACGGTGTTCTTGTCGGGCACCGTCGTGACGTCACCCCTGCTCCAGCGCGACACGACCACGCCCACCCGTCGGCGGACGTGGAGCTCGCTGATGCTCCGCCCGGCGACCTCAGGGCTCGTCACCTGGAAGTTCGCGTTCAGGAGCGGAGGGTGGACCACCGCTTCGTGCCGGGCTCTGTCATCGGCCAGGACGCCTTGCCGGGCGATCGCGAAGGCTCGGAACAGCGCCAGCGCACCCAGCACGCCGAACGGATACGTGATCGAGTATCCGACCGCCGGATGTCCCTCGAGGGCGGTTCCCTGGAGGCGTTCGCTGGCCGCCGCGAGCGCGGGCGTGTTCGTCAGGGCTCCGCAGAAGACCCCGGCCACGAAGCCGCGATCCAGACCGAGCCACGCCCCTCCGGACAGCGCGACGATCGAGCCGACGACCATCGCTGTCAGAACGAGCGCGTTCATCCGCTTGCCGTCGCGCTGCCAAGCCGTGAAGAATCCGGGTCCGCTCTGGAGACCGACCATGTAGACGAACAGCACGAGCCCCAGGTCGCGCACCAGGGGCGCGAGCGTCAACCCGGACTGCGGCGTCGAGAGCGCCCAACTGAGCCCGAGCCCCGTGAAGAGGACGCCGGCGACCCCGAGCTTGAAGCCCCGGTAGCTGATCTTGCCGAGGGCAAGGCCCGTGGCGATGACCGTGAAGAGCAGGAAAAGCTCGCTCCCTCTGAGATACTCGATCAAAGGGATCCTCGAAGCCTCGTGTGGCCGCCTCGGGACCTCGGGGCCCGGGGTTGCCCGGGCGGCGGGTTCGTCGGGCGCGGCTGCGACGGCCGCGCTCCCTCCGCCCTAGCCGATCGCTCAGCGCGCGCCCGACGTTCTACGCGAGCAACGATGGCACGACACTCCAGCGGAGCGTCCAGGAGCCTTCCGGGGTCCGCTCCACGCAGACCATTCCGCCGTTGGTGAAGGAAACCACCTGGCCTTCGGGGCTGCCCGTCAGGAGGAGCGACGCGAGCCGGGAGAGATGGGGAAGATGACCCACCAGCGTGACCGCCTCGTGCAGGTCGCGGGCTCGCTCGGCCCAGATGGCCGGGTCGTCCATGGGGGCCAGGCCGTCCGTGGGCTCCACCCGGAGCGTCGGGACCGCCGCGGCGAGGATCTCGGCGGTCTGGCGAGCACGGGTCTTCCCGCTGTGCAACAGCCGGCCGTGCTTGGCGGGAGCGGTGTGCGCGAGAAACGCCGCCACCCGTTCCACCTCGGCGCGACCCTCCTCGGTGAGGGTCTTGTCGGCATCGCTCTCCCCCGAGCGCGCCTTGCCGTGCTGCATGAGATAGAGTCGCATGACGTTCTCCTCGCCGGCCGATGGTCGCCGTCTGACCGTCAGGCCAGCTTTTCGTACAGCAGCGCGAGCGCCCCGATCCCCTTGTCGAACGCGTCGAGCGGGAACCACTCGTTCGGGGCGTGGAGGTTGCAGCCGGGGAGAGCGAAGCCGACCAGGAGCGCCGAGGCCTTCAGCTTCTCCTCGAAGTCCACGACGATCGGGATCGAGCCACCTTCGGCCTGGAGGACGGCAGGCGTGCCGAACGCCTCCTCGAGCGCGGCCGAGGCGGCCTCGACGAGCTTCCCCTCCACCTTGGTCTTCCAGGGGCGACCGCCGTGCAGCTCGAGCAGCTCCACCGTCACGCCGGGAGGGGTCACCTTCTTCAGGTGGGCCTCGACCAGCTTCTTCACCTTCTCGGGCGTCTGGGTCGGAACCAGCCTGAAGCTCACCTTGGCCATGGCCTTGTTGGGGAGGACGGTCTTGGCGCCCTCTCCCGTGTAGCCGGACAGCAGGCCGTTCACGTCGCACGTGGGTCGGATCCAGAGCCGCTCGAGGGTGCTGAATCCCTTCTCGCCCGCGACCGCCTCGACCTCCAGGTCCTTCTTGTACTTCTCCTCGTCGAAGGGGAGCGAGCGGATCTGGGCGCGCGTCTCGGCATCCCATTCCTGGACGTCGTCGTAGAAGCCCTCGACCGCCACCCGTCCGTCGGCGTCGTGGAAGGACGCGATGATCTTCGCCAGAGCGTTCCCGGGATTGGCGACGGCGCCGCCGAACTGGCCGGAGTGCAGGTCGCTCCGGGCGCCCTTTACACGGATCTCGAAATACGCCAGGCCGCGGAGTGCGAACAGCACCGACGGCATGCCCTCGGCGTACATGTTCGAGTCGGAGACGATCACGTAGTCGCACGCCAGGCGCTCGGCGTTCTTCTCCACGAACGGGACGAGATTGACCGATCCCACCTCCTCCTCGCCCTCCGCCAGGACGATGACGTTGACGGGGAACTTGCCGTTCACCTTCATGTGGGCTTCGAGGGCTTTCACGTGCATGTAGAGCTGGCCCTTGTCGTCGGCGGAGCCTCGCGCGTACACGCGCCCGTTGCGCTCGGTGGGCTCGAACGGAGGCGACTCCCACTCCTCGAGGGGCTCGGGGGGCTGGACGTCGTAGTGCCCGTAGATCAACACGGTGGGAGCGTCGGCGCCGGCGCGACGCCATTCACCCAGGACGACGGGGTGGCCGTCGGTCTCGTGGATGGAGGGCTCGAGGCCCGCATCCTTCAGGCGGTCGGCCAGCCAGGTGGCCGCATGTCGCATGTCGGCGTTGTGCTCGGCCTTCGCGCTCACCGAGGGGATGCGCAGGAAGTCGTACATCTCGGTCCGGAACCGTCCGAGGTTCGCATCCACGTATTTCAGGAGGTCGGACATGTCTGCAGCCTTTTCGCTCCCCGCCGCGTCGTAATGCGTGGGGTGGCGGTTGGGTGGACGTGATGCTGCCCCGCTTTCAAACAAGCGACGCCCGGCGCGTAATCCCGGGCGGAGAGGCTGGTCACCTCTCGCAGGAGGCGCCGCGGATATCGATCCGTGGCGGTATGTAGGGCGTCGGTCCGCGAGGGCCGGCGCCCTGCTTCTTTCGGGCCTCGCGGCGCCGTCAGGCCCAGCCTCGGACGCCCCAGCGGTAGAGGAACGTCATAAGGGCCGCGAAGACGAACGCGGCGCCCAACCCGCCCGGACTCAACGCCACCGGCTCGTAGAGATGGAAGATGCCGACGCCCAGCATGCCTCCGATGACCGCTGCGAAGCCACCCAGGGCCATGAGGACCGGCGTGTGTCCGGGAGCTTCCTCCGGTCGCTTGACGAACACCTTCATCCCGAGACCGATGACGGCCCCCATGACGATCCAGATCCCGATGCCGATCCAGTTCTGCATCTCCGGCTCTGCCGACGCGATCCACGCGTTGAAGTCCTCGAAATCAGCGCGCGAAATGTACCCGAACACCCAGGACGCGGCCAGCCCGCGTCGGTGTTGACGGCGCTGCGGGAAGGCGGAAGCTTGAGCGCGTGAGCGAGATCATCGATCTGGGGGAGTACCTCCGTCGTCGCGACGAGGGAGGTAAGCCCACGTCCACCTTCTGTCTGTGGGGGGCCGAGGGCGAGCGCTCGCGCTTCGCGTTGCCGCTGTGGCGTGCCATCTACCTGGCGGCGGGGGAGCGCGGAGGGATCGTGTGGGAAACCGAGGGTGGGGGGGCGCCGAGACCGTTCGTCGTGCTCGACCTGGGGTCGGACCCGGCCCGGATCGACTTCGAATGGCATAGCGGGCCGGGACTGGATCCGGACCGAGTGCCGGACGTGCTGCCGGGCCCGGACGGGGGCCTCGCGGTGTACCTCGGCTCGGAGGGGGAGAAGCGGTGGTTCCTCCTGCTCGCGGGTGGGACGGAGGGACTGAAGGAGCCGAAGGGGAGGGACCGCGAGGACATCCTCTTCTTGGCGGGGGAGTGCGCCGGCTTGCTCTTCCTCCGGGGGTTCGCGGCCGGGACGAGTTGATCTCCCGCCGGCGGCTCGGGACTCACGGCCGCGCGACTTCGGCGCCCCTCACTCCCGCCCCATCCTCCGCTTCAACTCCTCCAGGCGGGCGTCCACGTCGGCCTCGGGGGGTGGCGGGGGCGAGAAATCGGAGTCGTCCTCCAGGCCCAGGCGCGCGAATTCCTCGGCCGCCTGCGCCCTGGCGTCTTCCGCACCGATCTTCTCGGCCATGCGGTCCAGCTCGCTGAAGAGGTCATCGGCCGCGTGGAGCGTCTCGCGCGCCCCGGTGCGACCGGTGGTGGCGGTCATCGCGTCGCGCTTGGCCTGCACCACCTTGAGCTTGCCCAGCATGTCGTCCACTTCCTTGACGCGGATCGCGAGCTCCGCCTTCATCGCGACCGCCTTCTGCTCCAGGATACGCTGCCGCTCCTCCCGCTTCTCGGCGTACTCGGTGGCGACCGCCGCCGTTTCCCGGTCCCCGATGTCGGCAGCCATCTTGCCCCGGCGGCGGGCCGTGGAGGCCTCGGCCTTCTCGCGCTCGGCCTCGGCCGTCGCCCGGGTGATCTGGATCTCCAGCTCCCGGATGGCCGCCTTGGCATCCGCCACCTCCGAGCGCATGCCCACCAGGAGCCGATCCACGGTCTCGGGAACCTGGTCGCGAGACAGCTCCTTGTTGAAGTTCTCCACCGCCTCGCGGAAGGCGTTGCGCAGGTTCTCGAACATGGTCCATCGCCTCCGAGTGGTACGCGGGCTGCGCCGCGAAACATAATGCCGGACACGGGGACTCGCCCGCATCCGGCATTACGGCCCGAAGAGACGCGATGTTCTAGTTCAGGAACGGCTCGATGCGCTGTGCGAAGGAATTGCGCGCCCGGTGCAGGCGGCTCTTCACGGTGCCGAGGTTCACGCCGGTGATCTCGGCGATCTCCTCGTAGCTCTTTCCCTCGAGCTCCCGGAGGCGGAAGACCAGCCGGTGATGCTCCGGCAGCTCCTTCACGAGCTCCTCGACCAACCGCTTCAGATAGCGCTTCCGGTAGAGGTCGTCGGGACGCATCGAGGAATCCTCGAACTGGAGCGGGCGGTGCTCCTCCTCCCAGTTGCCGGTGAGCCGCTGGAACAGGACGAGAGGGCTGCGAGACCGGTTGCGCAGCTCGTTCTTCGCCAGGTTGGACGCGATCGTGTACACCCAGGTCGAGAACTTCTTCGTCGTGTCGAAGCGGTGGAGGTGCCGGGTGACCCGGATGAACGCCTCCTGGACCAGGTCCTGTGCGCGGTCCGGGTCTCCGGTCTTGCGCGTGATGAAGTGGACGAGGCGATCACGATAGCGCTCGTACAGCTCCCGGAAGGCCCCCGGCCGCCCCTCCAGGTGGGCGGTGACGAGGTCCTCGTCCTCCAGCTCGCTCAAGGGGCGGGACTCCAGGAGCGTCTCGGTCTGTGCCGTGTCGACCTTGATCATGTCGAGTCTGTTCTCGGGCAGCGGTTCTGGACAGAAACGGACGGAGCGCACGGGGCTGCCACGTCCGGCGCCGCCCGCCGCGAAATCCGGAATCATTCTCGTTTCGAGATTGAAATATGTCGGAGTCCTCGAGTGGCTTCAAGGGCTCCAGCGCGTCCGACGAACCGGAAACAGGACCTATGGACTAACGTAACCCGCCCGTCTACCCTTCCGCCACCGATTCTTCAGCAACGCAGGAACGTCCCGTGCCTCCACAGTTCTGTGCGCGCCCGGGGTCCAGGGCCAGGGCGGCGGCGATACTCCTCGGCCAGGTCGGGGTCGGGGCGCCACCCGACGTATTCGGGGGGGGGGCGTACGCCGGATAGCGCTTTATGGGCCCAAGGTAGAAAAGAGGAGCGGGGGAGGTGAAGGGTCTCGGTGGCACGAAGAACCAGCCCCCCCAGGGTGGGCCACGAGATTGCCCTTCACACTCCACCCGCTCCGAGTACCCGCCGAGGCGCCGAGGCGGCTCGATCAGGTACCCCTATATAAAACGATTGGCTTTCGGTGTCACTCTCAATTTGGCACGCTGGCGGAATTCCCCGGAAATCGGTGTCTGGCCGGTCCCGGCAGGGGAAGACGCGTTGCCCATGAGCCCCCGGGATTCGAGATTACCCGAGGAAGCGCCCGCGGCCCTCCATCCCCGAAACCCCCCTTTGAGCACGCCATCTCCCAGCCACACCCTCCCCGCCTCGCGCGGCCGAGTGAAGGCACTGGTTGCCTTGCGGATCCTCGAGACCATGAGGGACCAGGACATTCCTCCGGAGCTGCTCGAGGAAGAAGACACGGCGGTCACGCTGCCGCGTCGGCTCGGCCTCAGCGACGTCGTGGAGCGTCAGATCCGCTCGTTCCAGACGGACGTGCGACGGGGCATCCGGCTCAGCGACGCCGAGATCCAGGATCTGTTCCGCCTCGTGATCCGGCGGCCCGACGCGGAGGACATCTTCGTCAAGGTCGGCCGGAGCCTGGCGGGACGGCCCGCCGGGACATGGCGGCGGCTGCTACCTCGTGGCATCGCGCTGGCGCTCGCGCGGGGCCGCGTACGGCGTCGGCTCAAGGCACTGTTCGGACGGCGGGTCGGAGGCTTCGCGCGCACCGGGTTCATGATCGAGGGACGGTCGCTTCTGTTCGTCGAGGCCGACCCGGGAGGTGAGGCGTGCGCGCTGGTCACCGGGCTGTGCGAGGCGGAGATGGAACAAGCTACGGGACGGCGCGCTGTCGTGAAGCACTCCCTGTGTCAGGCGCGCGGGGACGCGCTCTGCCGGTGGGAAGGCGAGTTGCTGGTGGCAGCGCCGGAGCCCGCTTCGGTTCTACCCCCCGAGTCGGCCATGGAGTAGGTGGTATGGTCGAGAAGGGCTCGCCGGCGCCCGATTTCACGCTTCCCTCGGACGGGGGGGCCGACGTCAGCCTGTCGTCGTTCCAGGGGCGCAGGGTGGTCCTCTACTTCTACCCGAAGGACGACACCTCCGGATGCACCGCGGAGGCCTGCGAGATGCGGGACGCGCTCCTGCGGTTCGAGGGCGCGAACGCGGTCGTTCTGGGTGTCTCTCCGGACTCCGTCGCGTCGCATCGGAGGTTCAGGGACAAGTACGGTCTGAACTTCCCGCTGCTCGCCGACGAGGACCACGCGGTGGCGGAGGCCTACGGCGTCTGGGTGGAGAAGAAGATGTATGGGCGACAGTACATGGGCATCGAGCGCAGCACGTTCCTCATCGGCGAGGACGGCACGATCCTCGAAGCGTGGAGGAAGGTGAAGGCCGCGGGGCACGCCGAGGTGGTGGCGCGCGCGGCACGCCTGACCGAACGGAGGGCGACCTAGACTATGGAGATGATCGGGATCGTCGTCGGCCTCGTGATGGCCGTCGCCGGCTACGTCGTGGGCCGGAGAACGGGACGAGCCAGGAGCGTCGAGCAGGGCCGACAGGCGGGTCGGGAGGAGGGCTTCGAGGCGGGGCGGGCGCGCGCCGAGGCCGAGACGGAGCGAACGCTGCGGCTCGTGGTGGACGCGATCTCGCGGGGGCGCAGGCCCGAGGGAATCGGTCCGGGGAGCCCCTTGTCCGAGCTCCAGCAGGCGCTCGAATCGGGATGGGCCCCTCGAGATCAGGAGCGGCAGCTCGCGTTGCGCGAAGCCGTCGCGCGCGTGGGCGCCTTCCTCGACAAGGCGGTGCGCGCGCCCCTGGCCGACGCGCCGTCCGAGGCCGGGGCGCCGGAGCTCCGCGAGCGCATCCAGCGGGCGCTGGGCGCGCTCCAGGACCTGGACTTCTTCGCGAAGGAGCCCCTCCTCGAGGGAGAGCGCCGGGACCTCCCACCGCTCGTCCAGCAGGTCACGAGGGAGTTCGCCCAGGACCAGGGGGTGGGCGTCCGCATCAGGCTGGACGACAAGCCCGTACGCGCCAAGATCAACGCGGCGTCGTTCATGGACGCGCTTTATCTGGTACTGCACAACGCAGGACGCTTCGGCGGCGGGGCCACCGTGGACGTCTCCGTCCTGGCGGAGAACGGCTCACCGCGGATTCGCGTGACGGACCGAGGGCCGGGCTTCTCGCCCGAGGCGTTCCGGCGTGCGTTCGACCCCTTCTATTCCACGACGGACGACGGGCTGGGTCTCGGGTTGCCCCAGGCCAGGCGGCTCATCGAGGGCATGGGTGGGAAGATCGAGTTGCACAACGTACCGAACGGCGGTGGCGAGGTGGAGATCTCCTTCCCGTCCGTGTGACCCCGGCCTCGGTGTCTATCGGTAGCCGTATACCTGGTACAGCAGCACGTAGACGACGAGCCCGGTGAGAGAGACGTAGGCCCAGATCGGGAACGTCCATCGCGCCAGGCGGGCGTGCTCGTGGAAGCGCCTCCTCCGGATGAACCAGAGGAGCCGTAGCACGAGCGGCACCACGACCACGGCGAGCGTCATGTGCGAGAAGAGCACCGACAGGTACACGGTCCTGGCCATCCCGGCACCGGCGAACTCGTGCGTTCCGGTGAACGCGACCCTCGTCAGGTAGAATACCAGGAACAGGCCGGACGCGGTGAGCGCGGTGAGCATCGCGCGACGGTGCAGCCTGACGTTCCTTCTCCGTATGAATGCCCATCCGGCGGCGAGCGCGAGAGCGCTGGTGGCGTTCAGGCTGGCGTTGACGAGCGCCAGCAGATCGCCCACCTGAGCGCGGTCCATCTGGATCGTCAGCCCGCGGCGGCCGCCGCTTCCGTGGGCGGCCCGACCCGCGCCACGCGGGCCGTGACGGTGAGGTGGACCAGCGCCACGAGCAGGCTCGCGGCGAGCAGGGTGTGCAAGGAGACCGGCACGACGGCCAGGCGCGCCCAGACCGAGAGGAAGCCGAGGGCGACCTGCAGGAAGACGAGCACCGCGGTCCACCTGCTCCAGCTCCGTATCGCCGCGGGCACCTCCGTGCGCGCGACACGCCAGGCCAGACCCAGGACGGCGAGAGCGGCGAGCACCCCCAGGACCCGATGGGCGAAATGCAGGGCCACCGGCCCGTTCGACAGCGGCGGCACCAGTCGTCCCATGCACAGGGGCACATCCGGGCACGCGAGGCCCGCATCGGTGTGGCGCACCAGGCCTCCGAGGACCGACTGGGCGAAGACGAGGATCGCGGCCGCGTGGCCCCAGCGACGGAGCGCAATCGACGCCCGAGGGGTGAGCGGACCCATCCGTCGGGCCCAGGACACCGCGGAGGCCATCGCGGTCGCGAGGCCCAGGAACAGCAGCGCGAGCGCGAGATGGGTCGTCGAAACCAGGTCGGGGAGCTCGAACAACACGGTCAGGCCGCCGAAGAGGGACTGGACGAGGAGCAAGCCGACGCCGGCGAGTGCCGCCCGGAACAGCCAGGGCCGGTCGCTCGCCTCCCTGCGCACCAGCCAGGTGGTGAGGCCCCAGAGGAGCAGGAGTCCGCCGGCCACGAGCCGGTGGAGATGCTCCCAGAAGACGCCGCCGGACATCTCGGGGACCATCGTCCCGAAGCAGGTGGGCCAGTCGGGGCAGGCGAGGCTCGACTCGGTAGCGTGGACGACGCTTCCGAGAAAGAGGAGGCCGAGGGTCCAGATCGTGGAGACCGTGAGAGCCCGGGCGTGGAGGGTACGCATGCCGCTCGGAGGTGCGAGGGAGTCTGAGCGCCGGTTACCCCGTCCGGGGCTGGGGGTTGCGCGCGCGGCACACACCCGAGACGGTGAGGGGGAGCGCGCTCCGACCGGGAGCCTGCCGGAGAGATTTCAGTGGAGGGCCCGTGGGCGAGCATCGCTGGCGCCATAAGATCCCCAAGGCGATCGACCCGGTCCATCAGTTGCGCGTGGCGGGCCGGTTCGTTCGACGCGCGGTGAAGAAGCCGGGCGTGCCTCCCGGAACGCTCGTCCACACCGGCGAAAAGAAGGTCGAGCACGTCAGGATCCGGTACCTCGATTACGACGGCACCCAGCTCCAGGAAGCCGAGGCGAAGGACATCCGCGCCTGCTTCGCGTTCAAGGACTCACCGACCGTCACCTGGTTGAACGTGGACGGGCTCCACGACGTGGACGTGGTCCGTGCGGCGGGGGAGCATTTCGGGTGGCACCCATTGCTCCTGGAAGACATCGTCGGCACCGAGCAGAGGGCCAAGGTGGAGGAGTACGAGGACTATCTGTTCGTGGTCCTGCCGCTCCTGACCTGGGACGAGCGGCAGCGGCAGGTGACGCACGAGCAGTTCAGTCTCGTCCTCGGCGAGCGCTACGTATTTACGTTCCAGGAACGGTGGAGCGACCTGTTCGACCCGGTGCGCGAGCGCCTGCGGCACGCCAAGGGGAGGATCCGGACCCGCGGCGCCGACTATCTGGCGTACGCTCTCATGGACGCGGTCGTGGATCACTGCTTCCAGGTCCTGGAGCGCATCGCCGAGGTCATCGAGGACCTGGAGGAGGAAGTCCTCACCGATGACGGACGGGAGACCATGATCCGGCTGCACGCGATCAAGCGTGAGCTGATCGCGGTCCGCAAGGCGGTGTGGCCGATGCGGGACGTCCTCGCCCGGGTCGTCCGGGACGAGGAGGACATGTTCACGCCGGAGACGGAGCTCTTCCTCCGGGACGCCCACGACCACTCGGTGCAGGTCGTGGAGAGCGTGGAAGCCTTGCGGGACGTGTTGTCCGGCGCCATGGATCTTCACCTCTCCATGATGGAGGCACGCGCGAACGAGGTGATGAAGGTCCTCACGATCATAGCCAGCATCTTCATTCCGCTTACGTTCGTGGTGGGCATCTACGGAATGAACTTCCATTACATGCCCGAGCTGGACATGCCGTGGGCCTACCCGGCCGTCCTGCTGATCCTGGCCACGCTCGCGGTGAGCATGGTCGTCGTTTTCCGGAAGAAGGGGTGGATGTGATGATCAGCGCGAAATGGTGGGCCGCCGCCCTGACGGTGGCGCTAGCGGCATCGGCCGGCTGCTCGGATGTGACGTTCGAGGGAGGGAGCCCGGTCACCATCTCACTCAGTGCGGACCGGGCGACCGCGAGCGTGGGAGAGAACGTGCTGTTCGTCTACGACGCCCGGGGCTCGATCCTCGACGGGGTGACCGTCGCCTACGGGGACGGTGTGGCCGACACCGCGTACACCAGCGGAGCCCTGAGCGCTCGCGGGGAGTTCCTCCACGCGTACGGCCTCTCCGGCTCGTTCACCGCGGTGGGCGTCGTGTACGACGCCGTTCAGGGCTCGGATACCGCGACGGTCGTCATCCAGGTGACGGAGGGGTGAGCCCGGGGCGAGCGCCGACGCGCGCGGTCGTCCTCGCGGTCACGGTCGCTACCGTGGCCGCGGCGGGCGGAGCATCGGCCCAGGACGCGGCGAAGACGGGACAACCGTACCCTGTACGCGGATCCCTGAGCGACCCGGAGGCCTACCCCCGCCCCACTGCGACGGCGACGCGCACGCCGATCGCGCCGGTCATCGACGGATCGCTGGAT
Source organism: uncultured Gemmatimonadaceae bacterium (assembly GCA_964412015.1). Lineage (GTDB taxonomy): Bacteria > Gemmatimonadota > Gemmatimonadetes > Longimicrobiales > Gaopeijiaceae > SZUA-318. The sequence continues at coordinate 76,776 of CAYPMO010000008.1, forward strand.
GACGACGTCTGGCAGCACGCCGAGGTCATCACGGACTTCGTCCAGTCGCAGCCCGACCCCGGCCGCCTGGCGTCCGAGCGGACCGAGGTCCGCATCCTGTACGACGACGAGGCCTTGTACGTCGGATCCATGAACTACGACTCGCACGCGGGGTCGTACGTCGTGCAGAGCCTCGAGCGGGACTTCCCGTCGCTGTCCACGCATGACGCGGACCTCTTCGGCTTCACCCTGGACACGTTCCTGGACCGGAAGAACTCGTTCATCTTCCTCATCAACCCCTATGGCGCCTACCGCGACGGCCAGACGTTCGACGACAGCCGCAGCATGGACTTCGGCTTCGACGTACCGGTGGACGTGCGCACCGCGTTCCGCGACGACGGATGGAGCGTCGAGGTCCGGATCCCCTGGTCGGGAATCCGTTACGACGCCGGGAGGCAGGAGCAGGTCTTCGGGCTGAACCTCCAGCGCCGCGTGCGCCGCATCAACGAGGACTCGTACTGGGCGCCGCTCCAGCGACGGGATCCGTCCCACCGCATGTCGAAGGCGGGCACCCTCCACGGGATCCTGGACATCCCGGGGGTGAACAACCTCACGGCCAAGCCCTATGTGATGGTGGACAACGCGTCGGGTGTCGCCGTGTCGGACGAGGTCGCCGGGACGGGGAAGGGTATCGGTGGCGAGCTGAAGTACGGCGTGACGCCGCGGCTGACGCTCGACCTGACCGTGAACACCGACTTCTCACAGGTGGATGTGGACCAGGAGCGCGTGAACCTCACGCGGTTCCCGCTCTTCTTCCCGGAACAGCGGGACTTCTTCGTCGAGAACTCGGGTGCGTTCAACTTCGGCGATCAGACCGAGCGGGAATACCGTATGGGAGCGTCGCTCCGGGACTTCACGCTGTTCCACTCCCGAGCCATCGGCCTCCGGGACGGGCGCCCGGTCCCCATCATCGCCGGTGGACGGCTGAGCGGGACGGTGGGCAGATGGGACATCGGGGCGCTGGACATGCGGACCGAGGCGGCGAATGGGCGGCCAGGCGAGAACTTCGCGGTGCTCCGGGTACGTCGGGCCGTGGGATCCGGCTCCGATGTGGGTGCCATGTTCATCGACCGGTCCGGCGTGGGCGACGGTGGGGAGCTCGTCGGGCGTAGCTACGGAGTGGACGCCAACGTCCGCTTGCTGGGCGCGCTGGTGCTCAACTCGTATCTCGCCCGCACAGAGACGCCCGGCGTCACCGGTGACGAGACGGCGCTTCGCGTCGGAGCCGCCTGGCGGGACCGGACCTGGAACATCTCGGGGCTCTATCGGCGGATCGGTGACGATTTCCGCCCGGCCGTCGGCTTCGTGCGCCGGCGCGACATCGAGCATACGTACGTCACCGTGGGAACGCACCGCCGGCCGCCCGTCGGGTTCGTCCAGGAGGTGAACCCGTACGCGGAGCTCCACCGTTACACCGACCTTGGCGACACGCTGGTGTCCAGGGAGATCCAGGCCGGCCTGGTCCTGGATTTCACTTCCGGGGCGGTCCTCAGGGGGACGGCCTCGCACGTATACGAGCTCGTCGAGAGCCCGTTCTCGGTCGGCGACGGCACGGTGGCCGCCGGAGGTTACGACTTCGACGAGGCGTCGCTCTCGTTCCAGTCGTCTGCGGGGCGTCCCTTCTCCGCCAACCTGTCGGTGAGCGGCGGGGGCTACTACGGAGGAGAGCGCCGCTCGGTCGGCGCTGGCCTGCGCTGGCTGGCGAGCCATCGGCTCGCGCTCACCGGCTCGGCCGACTACAACCGGCTCGAACTCGAGGAAGGCACCGTCACCACGTCGGTCTACGCGGGGCGGATCAAGTACGCATTCTCCACGCGCGCGTTCCTGACGCTCAACGTCCAGTACAACCAGGACGTGGACCAGGTCGTGTCGTACGCCCGCTTCAACGTGATCCACGGACCGTTGTCGGACTTCTTCCTGGTCTTCACGGAGCGCCGGCGGCTCGGAGACGAGGGGGGCGTGCTCGAGCGGGCGATCACGGCGAAGGTCACGAAGCTGCTGAGCTTCTGACCGGGCGTAGCCGGGGAAGACAGCGCCGGCTGGAGCGCGCGGTCAGCTCGCGGACGACTGGATGGCGAGCACTCCCAGGAGCACGAGCGCCAACGCGACGGCCGTCGCGACGGCGTAGGGGATGAGCGAGCGTTCCGCCGGCCTACGCTTCCGCATCACCGCCGGCACGACGTGGCTCACGACCGTGGCGAGTACCATCAGCACGACGTGCGTGCCGAGGTTGCCCCTGAAGTCGAAGCCGGTCATCACCAGAACGACTCCGGAGAACAGCGTTACGTCCATGAGCGAGCGGAACGTGATCGCGAGGTTCTTCATGGCAGCGTCGTGCGGGCGCTTCTTCGCGGCCCCGTAGAGCGCGTACGCGATCACGGCCAGGCCGGCCAGGACGACCAGCCAGCGCAGACCGGCGTGCAGGTGGAGGAACATTCGGATCCTCGGTCGTGCGTGTGGGTGGCCAGAGCGCCTGAAGTATAGCGGCCCGTGGTACTCCCACCACGGGCCGCCTGACCTCTTCGGCGAATGGAAGCCGAAGCTACCTGCGAGCGAGGCTCCGCAGCTCGTCCAGCTCCAGCTTCGCCGCCGCCACCCGGTCGCGCATGCTCTGGGTGGGCGGATAGAGCGAGCCGGGGCGCACCGCGGACCCGTTGAGAGCGCCGTACACGCCCGAGAATGTCCGGGCCACGGCGCGGATGCGGTTCTCCGGGCTGTTCGGATCGCCCGCCGGCCGGCCGTAGCCGCCGCCTCCGGAGACGCCCATCGCCTGCATCACGGAGGTGGCTTCCTGTCCGAGTGTGAGCAGGTCCAGGAGGAAGCGTTCCCGGGTCTCGTATTCCTCCTGCGAGATGTTCATCTCGGGATCTCCCACCACGTCCACGGTCCGGGACGACTCTCCGCCCCCTGCCATGAGGGTGAGGGTGTAGCGCCCCGGTGACACGAAGGGGCCACGCTGCGCGATGGGGCGCGGCAACTGCGGATGCTCGAAGCGCTCCCATACGTCCGCGGCGCCCGGGAGCGCATGGCGGAGGTCCCAGTTGATCCGGTGCGTTCCGGCGCTCGCGGGCACCTGCATCTCCCGGATGACCGTTCCGTCGTCCCGGGCGATGCGGAGGATCGCGTCACCGGCTCCGGCGCCCAGACGGTAGGTGACGTACACGCCGTCGTCCGGGTTCTGGCCCGAGTACTCGGCCTGCGCGCGGTACGACGTGTCCTTCTTGTAGATCTTCAGAGGTCCGGGGGCGACGGTGAACAGGTGGGCAGGTCCGGAGGCGGCCGCCCACTCCACCAGAGGCCTCGTGTCGTCGAGAATCCAGAAGCCACGTCCGTGCGTGGCGATCACCAGGTCTTTCTCCCGCGGATGGACCAGCAGGTCGTCGTAGGCGGTGGTCGGGAGATTGGGCATCTTGGCCCACGTGGCGCCGGCGTCCGTGCTGACGAAGAGCGCGTGCTCGGTGCCGACGAAGAGCACGTCGGCGTTGTCGGGATGCTCCAGGATCACATTCACGGACCCCATCGTCGGGAGCCCGGCGTGCAGAGGGGTCCAGGCAGCGCCGAAGTCCTCGGTCCGGAACACGTAGGGCCGGAAATCGCCGTCCCGGTGGGCGTCGAAGGTCGCGTAGGCGACGCCGGCGCCGCGCGCCGAGGCTTCCACCCGGCTGACGTACGTGCCGTCGCGGATGCCGCGGACGTTCCGGGACACCTCCGTCCAGGTCCTCCCACCGTCCCGGGTGACCTGGACGTTCCCGTCGTCGAAGCCTGCCCAGAGGATCATCGGATCCAAAGGCGATTCGGCCAGGGTCGTGGCCTCGCCGAAGCTGCCCGCGCCGTCGTTGCGCGAGAGCGTGATGTCGCGACCGAGCACGCTCATGAGCTCCAGGGTGTCCCGGTCGATCCGCCGGCTCAAGTCCTCCGTGCGGTACCACGTCTCGCCGCGGTCGCGGGAGATGAAGATCCGGTTCCCTCCGACGATGAACACGTCCGGGTCGTGCTGGGACAGGAGGGAAGGGGACGTCCAGTCGAACCGATAGGGTTCCTCGCCGGATGGAGGCTCGGGGCTGATGTCCAGCATGTCGCCGGTGAAGGCGTCGTACCGGAAGTAGTTGCCGTCGTTGGAGCTCCCGTACGTGAACCGCGGATCGCGCGGATCGGCCTGCCAGTACATGCCATCGCCGAACCCGTTCTGCATCCAGTCGTCGTTGAGGATGCCTTCCCAACGCCGGGTCTCCGACGGCCCCATGTACGAGTGGTTGTCCTGGAGCCCGCCATACACCCAGTAGGGGTCGCGCATGTCCACGCCCACCGCGTAGAACTGGGCGATCAGGAAGTTGTTGAGCTTCCGGAACGACACGCCGCCGTCGTAGCTCTCGTGCATACCCGCGTCACCGCCCAGGTAGAGGTGCTCGGAGTCGTTGGGGTCGATCCAGAGCGCGTGGTGGTCGGCGTGCACGCCCACGTCGTACGTGGGAGGTGTGGCGATCTGCGTGAACGTGCGACCCCCGTCGTTGCTGACGAACGACTGGGTGGCGAGGGAGTAGACCCGGTCCGGGTCGTTCGGGTCGATGAAGATCTCGGAGTAGTACATCGGGCGCCCGTCCAGGGCGTTCACCCGCTCCCACGTCGCTCCGCCGTCCTCGGAGCGATACGTGCCCTGGAGGTTGCGGTCCGCGTGCTCGATGAGCGCGTTCAGGATCCTCGGGTCGGAGCGTGAGATCGCCAGCCCGATGCGTCCCTTGTCACCCGGCGGGATCCCGTTCGTGAGCTCGACCCAGGTATCGCCGCCGTCCGTGGTCTTGTAGATGCCGCTGCCCGCGCCGCCGCCGTTGAAGCCCCACGCGCGCCTCAGGCGCTGATAGGTCGCGGCGTAGAGCGTGTTGGGATCCGAGGCGTCCATGACCAGGTCCACGGCGCCGGTGTATTCGTCTACGTACAGGACCTTCTGCCACGTGCGTCCCCCGTCCCGCGTCCTGTACACGCCCCGGTCGGGTGAGGCCGCCCAGAGGTTGCCCAGGGCCGCGACCCACGCGACGTCGGGGTTGGTCGGATGGATCTCCACCTTGCCGATGTGCCGGGTCTCGGCGAGTCCCAGGTGGCGCCAGGTCGCGCCGCCGTCGTCGGAGCGGTACACCCCGTTGCCCCACGACGTGCTCTGTCGGTTGTTCTGCTCGCCGGTGCCGGCGTACACGATCTCGAAGTCGGACGGCGCCAGCGCGACGTCACCGAAGGTGCTCACGGCCATCGTGTCGAAGATGGGGACCCACGTGTGGGCTCGATTGGTGCTCTTCCAGAGCCCGCCGGAGGCGGCCGCCACGTACAGGACGGAGGGGTTGGAGGGCACGGCCTCGATATCGTGGACCCGGCCGCCCGTCACGGCCGGGCCGATGGGCCGCGGGCGGAGGGAGATCATGTCCTCCGTACGGATCGCGGCCTGCCCGGCGGCCGCCGCGGGCACGAGGAGAGTGGCCGTCGCCAGGGAAGTGATGAGGATCCGGAGATTGATGGGCGTGTTCATGGCCGTTCGTCGGGATGAGGGGTGGGTACGTCGTCGAGATCGGTGGTAGACGTCGGTGGGAAACGGCGGTGGAGAGCTTCCTGGACGATCCGGAGGACCTCGTCGTCCATGTCCTCGGCGCGGGTCATCCAGCGGAGGTAGTCGGGGTCGTCGTCGGCGACGTCGTCCAGGCGACGACCGCTGTGCTTTCCCCGTCGGAAGACACGGTTCTCCTCGTTCCCGCTGAACCAGCGCTCCGCTTCGGTACGTATCGGAAAGTATTCCTCGCAGTACGCGTGGAGTCCGTCGAGGTCGCGGGGCAGGTTCGGGTACCGCTCGAGCTGCGCGCTCAGGACCGCCGCGGACGTCCGGATGTCGCCGAGCGCCGTGTGGGCTTCGTCGTGCTCGCGGCCCAGGTAGAACCGCGCGGCCGCCGTCAGGTCGCGCGGTTCCTCGCGGTGGAAGATGTTCTGCATGTCCACGATCCGCCGTCCCGTCAGGTCGAGACGCAGGCCGCAGCGCTCGAATTCCGCCACGAGCATGCCGAGGTCGAAGCGGCGGACGTTGAAGCCGGCCAGATCGCAGTCGTCGAGGATCTCCAGCAGCGATTTCGCCCGGGCGCAGAACGGCGCCGCGGCCGCGACGTCCGCGTCCGTGATGCCGTGCACGGCGGTCGCCTCCGCGGGGATCGGGATCCCAGGGTTGAACCTGCGGACCTTCTCCAGGACGTCTCCCTGGGGCGTGACCTTGATGAGGGCCAGCTCGATGATGCGGTCCTGCTTCAGGTTGAGGCCCGTGGTCTCGATGTCGAAGAAGACCAGGGGACGCGCGAGCGCGAACGGGAGCTTCATGGGTCCAAACCTACGGGCCTGGCTATCCGGGCGCACGCGTCGCTTGGCCCAGCGACGAACGGGTGACGATACGGGCATCGCGCGGCGCCGCGAGCCCGAGCGACGCTTTTTCCCGTCTTTCCGGTGTAGGTGAGTCGTTGCCGGTCTGCCCGCGCCGCGCTCCATCCGGCCGCGACGAGACCAGGACCCTGCTGCACGGGAGTCTCCGCCATGTCCGTTTATCTCGCAGTGCGTGTCCTCCACGTCCTGATGGGTGCGTTCTGGGCGGGAGCGATCTTCTTCTCGATGCTCTTCCTCGATCCGGCGATCCGGGAGGCCGGACCTGAAGGGGGAAAGGTCATGGGTATCCTGCAGCGACGGGGTTGGATGACCGCGATGATGACGGTCGGGAGCATCACGATCGTGTCCGGCCTCTACCTGTTCTGGATCGTGTCGGGGCACTTCGCGCCCGTCTACATGGGGACGCCCAGGGGGATCGTCCTCAGCGTCGGGATGCTCGCGGGCATCCTCATCTTGGCCGTCGGCGTGATGTTCTCTCGTCCGACCGCGATGCGTGTCGGTGAGATCGCGGGCCGCATCGCGGGGGCGGGCGGGCCGCCGTCCCCGGAGGACGTGGCGGAGCTGGCGCGGCTACGTTCTCGGCTGACGTTCCTGCTGCGGGTGGTCAACGTGCTCATGCTTGTGGCGGTCGTGACCATGGCGCTGGGGTCGCACATCTAGATCGGCGGGGCCGGGCAGGGGTGCTCTGCGAAACAACGCTCGCCACCGGGAACCAACGGATAGGGCGACCGCGACGAGAGGGCTCGCTTGGCTGCGCCGGGTCGTCCAAACCCCGGCGCGGGTACCGCCGCGGGACCTACAGCCCCAGGGTCTCCAGCACGAGCCTCTCCTGCTGCGCGGCGTGGTCGCGTGCCTTGCCCTCCGCCGGGCTCGCCCGGTCCGGCCGGGACACGTGCGACAGCGGAATCGTGCGGGGCACGACGGCGCGGAGCCTCGGGCCGACGAACGTCAGCGCTCCCATGTTCCGCGGCTCCTCCTGGGCCCAGACGACGTGCTCGAGGGCCGGGTACCGACCGAGCAACGAGCCGAGGGAGTCGGCGGGGAACGGATAGAGCAGCTCGACGCGCGCCACCGCCGTCGTGTCGGCCTCCGCGCGTCGCGTGTGTCCCTGCACGTCGTAGTAGAACTTGCCCGAGCAGAGCACGAGTCGCTCGACGCGTTCCGGATCCTCGACGGTGGGGTCGTCCAGGACGTGCTGGAACGTGCCCGAGAGGAGGTCCGCCACCGTGGACGTGGCCATGGGATGGCGTAGCAGGCTCTTCGGGGTCATCACCACCATGGGGCGCTCGGGCCGCCGGAGCGCCTGGCGCCGGAGCAGGTGGAAGCACTGCGCCGGCGTCGTCGGATACGTGACCCGCATGTTGTCCTCGGCGCAAAGCTGGAGGAAGCGCTCCAACCTCGCGCTCGAGTGCTCCGGTCCCTGTCCCTCGTAGCCGTGCGGCAGGAGCAACGTCAACCGGGAGTATTGGCCCCACTTGGTCGTGCCCGCGGACAGGAACTGGTCGATCATCACCTGCGCTACGTTCGCGAAGTCCCCGAACTGGGCCTCCCAGAGCACGACGTCGGTCGTCGCGCCCACGGAGTAGCCGTACTCGAACCCTACGGCGGCCATCTCCGTCAGCGGCGAGTTGTAGACCTCCAGCCGCGCGTCGGCCACCTGCTGTAGCGGCACGAACTCGGCGCCGCTCTCGATATCGTGGATGACGAGGTGCCGGTGGCTGAACGTGCCGCGTTGCGCATCCTGTCCGGTGAGGCGCACGGGTATGCCGTCCACGAGCAACGAACCCAGCGCGAGAGATTCCGCGTGGCCCCAATCCAGGGCCTTCTCCGGCCCGAAGTCGTGGCTTCTGCGCTCGAGTTGCCGCCAGAGTTTGGGATGGGGCGTGAATCCTTCCGGCAGCTTCACCAGGGTATCGTTGATGGCCGAAAGACGCTCGAGGGATACTCCCGTGTCCTCGGGCACGACCGGCGTCTCGTAGTCCGCGTCGAGCTTATCGTCGCCCACGGGCTCGAACTCGCGAACATGGTCCTGAGCGGTCCGGAGGACCGCCGCCACCTCGTCCTGCATGGCGCTCGCGTCGGCCTCCGGCACGACGCCCTCGGCGTCGAGTCTGGACGCGAACAGCGCGCGGACCGTGGGGTGCTGCGCGACCACCTTGTAGACGACCGGCTGCGTATAGCTGGGCTCGTCACCCTCGTTGTGGCCGTATCGCCGGTACCCCACGAGGTCGATCACGAAATCGTCCTCGAATCGGACCCGGTACGCCATGGCGAGCCGGACCGCCGCGAGACAGGCCTCGGGATCGTCCGCGTTGACGTGGACAATCGGGATTCCGTAGCCCTTGGCGAGGTCGCTGGCGTAGAAGGTCGAGCGGCTGTCGGCCGGGTCGGTCGTGAACCCGAGCTGGTTGTTCACGATGATGTGGACCGTGCCGCCCACGCGGTAGCCGGCGAGACGCGCCATGTTCAGCGTCTCGGCGACCACGCCCTCTCCCCCGAACGCCGCGTCGCCGTGGATGAGGACCGGGACCACCGCAAACGGGTCGAGCTCGCTGCTTCTGGACGGACCCCCGAACTGCCGCGAGCGGGCGAAGCCGTTCACGACGGGGTTCACGAACTCGAGGTGGCTGGGGTTGGGCATGAGCGTCACCTTGACCTCGCCCACGCCCGGCAGACTGCGCACGCCCCGCGCCCCGTGGTGGTACTTCACGTCTCCGGTACCGCCGACGTCGAGCTGGCCTCCTTGGAGGCTGGGGCCCTCGAACTCGGCGAGCAGCTCGCCATAGGAGACCCCCACGACGTGCGTGAGGACGTTGAGGCGGCCGCGGTGGGCCATACCGATGACGACCTCGCGTCCGCCGCTCCGAGCCGCCTCCTCGATGGTCAGGTCGAGCATCGGCACCAGGACGTCGTTCCCTTCCACGGAGAAACGCTTCTGCCCGAGGTAGGCTTTGTGCAGGAACTGCTCGAGGCCTTCGGTCTCCGTCAGCCGACGCAGGAGGGCCCGCTTCTGCTCCCCGGAGAGCGGCGGACGATGGGCTCCCGTCTCCACCTGCGTCCAGAGCCAGTCCACCTTCACGTGGTCGTCGAGGTGCTCGAACTCGTAACCGAGCGACCCGGCATAGATGGTCCTGAATTCCTCCAGGGCGTCGGCGACCGAGCGCTCCTCGTCGTCGTCCATGACGAGCGACGATGGGAGGAGCGCCAATTCCTCCATGGACGTCCCGAAGAAGGCGGGACTCAACTGCGGGTGCCCCGGCGGCTCGCTGCCGACCGGGTCGATGTGCGCGAGCTGGTGGCCGTGATCGCGGAACGCTTGGATCAGGGCCGCGGCGCGGGATACCGCGGGGAGAGCCCGGCGGAGGCTCTCGGCGGCCTGCGACATGCTCCGGACCGATATCTCCGGGGCGTTCGGCGTGACCGTTGCCTCCGGGGCGCTCGGCGTGACTGTTGCCTCCGGGGCGCGGAGCCGCGCGGAACGGAAGTCGTCGAGCTGGTCCGGCGTGTAGAGGCCTTCCCGGAGCGCGCGCGTGCCCCCGTCTGCGAAGAGCTTACGCCATGCCTCCGGGACGGACTCGGGGCTTCGTGCGTATTGCTCGAACATCGCCTGGGCGTAGGCGGCGTTCTGGCTGTCGAAGAGCGGTTCGTCCATTCGAGCGGCTCGCGTGGACGCCTCCCGAGCCGGGAGGCGGGCCCGAAAATTAAGGGTTTTGGCGCGGCAACGAAGGCCGCCGCGCGCGTTCGGGCAGTTTCGGGGGGGAGGAGACACGCATCGGGAGCACCGCTACGTCGTCGCGTTCAGGAACTCCAGGAGTACGGAGAGCGATTCCCGTGGCTTCTCCTCGGCGGGGAGGTGCCCGCACCGCTCGAGGACGCGCAGCGTGCTCCGGGGCAGCGTCCGCGCGAGGCGCTCTCCCACCCAGAGCGGAACGGCCGGGTCCTGCCGGCCCCAGAGCAGCAGCGTGGGGACCTCCAGCTCGGCGTAGCGTCCCGTGAGGCGGTCGAGGTCCGGCGGGACGATCTGCCGGGCGGCCGCCCACAACGCTTTGTGGGCTTCCGGCGTGCCCAGCGGCGCGGCGTAGCCGTGAATCTGCTCGGTCGAGATGCGGGTTCGATCGAAGACGATCGAGCGGAGGGTCTGCCCGATGACAAACCGGGGGCCCAGCGCTCGCATGAGCAGGGTGGAGAGCCCGGGATGCCGTCCGAGCGTCGCGAACAGAGGCAGACGCTGTGGGTACGCCGCGCTCGCGACGAGCACCAGCCGCGCGAGACGACGGTCCTCCCCCCGGTCGCGGAGCCCGAGGGCCACGTACAACGCGATGCCGCCGCCCAGCGAGTGTCCGACGAGCGTGAGGCGTTCCGGGCGGCGTCGCTCGATAAGACGGAGTACGGCGGCCCCGAGGTCGACAGGAGCGTAGCGCCCGTCGTCGGGTTTGGGCGCGCGGCCGAATCCCTTCATGTCCACCAGGAGGACATGCCCGCGCGCGGCCAGCGCGGGCGTCCACGTGCGCCAACTGAAGGCGGAGCCACCGTACCCGTGCAGGAGGACGAACGTGTCCGGTGGCGACCCCGAGGGGAGGCCGAGCTCCTCGACGTAGAGAGGCAGGGGCTCGTCCGTCACCGCGCTGCGTCCAGGAGGAGGACGCGCGCGCCCCGCGGCCTCAGATCGTCGGCGACCTCCGGGTGGCAACTGAAGACGAAGATCTGACGGTGGTGGGCCATGCGCTCCAAGAGGTCCATGCCGCGTGCCCGGCGTTCCTCGTCCCAGTCCACGAAGACCTCGTCCACGAAGAGAGGGAGGCGCTCGAGCCCCTGGTCCAGGTGGTCCACGATCGCGAAGCGCAGCGCGAGATAGGCCTGCTCCAGGGTCCCGCGCGAGACGGGCGCGGCGAGCGGAACGGGAGCGGACGACCCCCGGCCGAGGAGCTGGAACCGCTCGCCGCCGGACGACTCCTCGGCGATGACGCGATCGTACCGGCCGCAGGTCAGCGCGCCGAGGTGCTCCCCGGCCCGCCGGAGAACGTCGGGCTGATGCTCGTCGCGGAAGCGGCGGTCGGCCTCCTTGAGAACCTGAGCCAGCACCCACAGGCGGTCGCGCTCCTGGAGGAGCGTGAGCTCTTCCTCCTCGAGCGTGGCGATCTGCCCGTCTATGGCGTCCACGGTCTCACCGGTCCGAAGGTGCGCCAGCTCCTTGTCCAGCCCCTCGGCCCGCGTGGCGAGCTCCTCGACGCGGTGCGTGAGGTCTTCGACCGCGGTGCGCCGGCGCGCCACCTCGTCCTCCTCACGCGTCCATCGTTCGCCGGCCGCCTCGGCGTCGCCGATGCGGTGGCGGAGGGCGTCCAGGTCGGGATGAGCGCGCTCCAGCTCTGCCTCGAGCTGTTCGGCGCGCTCGCCTGCCTGGATGCGCTCCCGGACGATGGCGAGGCCGACATCCGGATCGCCGTCTCCCGCAGCGGCGAGCCGCTCCCTGAGAGCGGCGAGGGTGGCTTCGGCTTCGGCGAGCTCCTGGCGGGTCCGCTCCTCCTCCCGGGCCAGACGGCGGAGCTCGCGCTCGGACGCCGCCGCCGCCTCCTCGACGCGCTGGGCCCGTCGCAGGTCGCGCTCGAGGAGGCTCGCGAGCGCCTGCGCGTCGAGGTCGGCTCCCCGGCCGAGGGCGCGCGCGAGTTCGGCCGCGGTCTCGTCGGCGGAGCGTAGCCGGCGGGTCGACGCGTCGGCGGTGCGCGACCGCTCGTCGTGATCGCGGATCAGGTCCTGGAGGCGCTCCAGACTCGAGACCAGCGCCTCGGACGGCGGCTCCAGGAGGGAAGGCGACACGGGAAGCCCCCCCAGGATGTCAGCGACCGCCGCGACCGCGGCGGTCTCCGCGTCATCGCGCGTCTCGGTGGCCGATGCGGGGTGGCGGGAGGAGTTCATCGGACCGGCGGCCCGGCCGCGGCTCCAGGCCAGGAGGAGCGCGACACCCACGAGCCCGACGAGGGCTCCGGCGCCGGTCGCGAGCGTGCCGCCGCCCGAGAGGCCGACCCAGAGGAGGACGGCCGCGGAGGCGAGCACGGCCATCGCCGCGACGGCGAGCGCGGGCGCGGGCCTGGAGCGTGCTCCCGGAGGCACGGCGGCGGCCTCCCTGACCCGGCGCTCCTCCCGCGCCGCCTGTGCCCGACGGATCCGCTCGCGCAGGTCCGCGACCGGAACCCTCGCGAGGGCCGTTGCCACATCGTCGGTGAGCGGGGCGGAGAGCACCTGGGCGGCGGCCGCCTCCATCCTCCCGCGGAGCTCGCGCGCCTCGTTCTCGAGGACGGCGTGCCGGTCCCGTTCCGCCGCGAGCTCGGCACGGCGCGCCAGGAAGACGGACACGTCGTCGGAGCGCGAGAGGAGCTCGCGCTCGGCGCTCCCGAAGGCGTCCACGGCCGACTGGGGTTCGGCCTTCTCCGCGCGGAGCTCGCCGAGCCTCCGGCCGAGGGAGCCCATGCGGTCCTGGAGTGCGCGCATCTCGCCCGCGGGGTCGGTCGGCAGGCCACGCAACGTCTCCGGAGGTCCCGCGGTCTCGCGCAGGGCCGCGATGCGGATGAGCTGTTTGCGAACGGGCACCAGGTCCTGTAGGCGATCGAGCTCGAGGAGCGCGGCCCGCCGGACCTCCCTGGCGTCGCGCAGGTCGCGGCGCACGCGCTCCACCTCGGTGGCGAGCTCCCGCAACCGTCGCTCGCGCTCCACGGCTTCCCTCCGGCGCGTCTTGAGCGTGAGGATCTCGGCCGCGGTGGAACGCGCCCGCTGGTTCCCTCGCCGGTTCGGACGCCAGATCCGGGCGGCCTCCTCTTCCAGCTCCGCGACCACGTGCCTGGCGGGGCGCAGGTCCAGGGACCCCATGGCGCCGAGCAGGCGGTCCTGGATGTGTCCCCACGTCTCGTCGTCGAGGCCCTGCATCTCGGTGAGCGTCACCGCGAAGACCTGCCGGAAGACGGCGTGCGGAACGTGCTCGGCCCAGGGGAGGGCGCGGTTGCGGAGGTCCTCCAGCGTCCCGTCCGCCTCCATGCGGCCGTTCGGCTGGGAGAGAAGGCGGCGCTCGACGCTCACGTATGTGCCCGCGTCGAGACGGAGCCTCACGTCGCCCGAGGTGTCCGTACCGTCCCACGGCACGTAGGGATTCCCCTCGCGCGAGGCGGGGTGGAAGCCGTAGAGCATGGACGTCAGGAAATGGAACAGCGTGGATTTCCCCGCTTCGTTCGGCCCCTGCACCACGACCAGGGGGGGCAGCGGCTCGGACCCGGTATCGAGACTCTTCAGGCGTCCGAACGCCCCCACACGGATGCGCTCGATCCTCATGCGCTGCTGTCCTCGAGGCCGAGCAACCGGGCGGCGAGCTCCCCGTCCATGCCCTCCAGCAGGCCGCGCACGAGGAGTTCCGCCGCCCGGGGATCGTCCGAAGTCACGCTCGCGAGGATGGAGGGATCCAGGGCCCCGAGACGGGCTTCGCCTCTGCGAACGGCGTCCAACAGGCGGAGCGCCTCGCCCAGGACGTCCGTGCGTCCCCGGTGATCTTCGACGGCGAGCACCGGGTGTGCTCCGTCCGCCACCACGAGAACGTCCAGGGCCCCGAGCACGTCGCTCAGCTCCGTCGCGAGCGTCGCGCGGTCCTCGTCCCTCCGCAGCTCCCTCCAGAGGGGCGTCGGGCCCTCCAGCACCACGCGCACCATCCATTCGGTTCCGGGAAGTCCCGGGTCGTCGGCCCGCGCCGCGTGCCACCGGGACGCGATGCGGCGCTCCAGACGGTCGAGGGAGTCCGCGTCCTGGAGGCCGTCCACGCGCAGTGACTCCCAGCGGACCGGCGCGAGGGGGCGGAAGGTCAGCAACGGCGCGGCGCGGTCCGAAAGATCCACCAGGTACGCGCCTCGCGGGCCCGTGTCGGCGTGGGTCCGTCCCTGGAGGCTCCCCACGTACACGACCGGAGGATCCTCGGACAGCGTCTGCCGCACGTGGACGTGCCCGAGGGCCCAGTAGTCGTATCCGGCGCGCGTGAGAAACGTCAGCTCGGACGGCGCGTAGGGGTGATGGTCTGCCGCTCCCCGGGACGCGTGCACCTGGGTGTGGAGCAGCGCGACCTCGGGCATGTCGCCGAGAGGCCTCGGGAAACGCCTCGAGATGTCGCCGCGTTCCTGGGACGTGGCGTGGCCGGCCGCGGTGACGTGACCTACCGGCGCGCCTTCGCGTCCCTGCACCGTGATGCGCTGGGGAGCGCCGTCGGCCACCACGCGGACGTTGGGAGGCCAGGGGATCGGCCGGGGTCCGGACTCGGGCGAGCCGGGGTCGTGATTGCCGGTCGCGTATACGAGCGTGATGCCGTGGGCCGCCAGCCGGCCCGCCTGGTCCAGGAGGAAGCGCTCCGTCGAAAACGACAGGCGCTCCGAGTCGAAGAGATCCCCGGCTACCAGGAACGCGTTCACGTCCTCGCGGATCGCCAGATCCACCGCGTTCCGGAAGGCCTCCCTGGAGGCTTCGCGCAGGCGGCGCCGGACGGCGTCGGAGCGCCCGGCGAACGAGGTGTCGAGGTGGACGTCGGCGACGTGGACGAAGCGCATACGCGAACCTAGCGGCCCCTCCGGGCCGGGGGAATTCGCGGATTTCCCCTGGCTGTCGGGAGCCGGCTCCTAAAGGCTCCGGCGCTCGTCCGTCGTCGTCAGGCTCTTCCGGTCGCCTTCAGCACCTCGGCCACGTACTTGTCCACGCCGGCCACGACGTGGACCAGATCCTTGCGATCGTCCGCGGCGGCGAGATCCGAGGCGAACTTCAGGAACGTGGCCCTGACCGCGTCGCGCATCGTGTCGTTCCGGGGGCTGCGTCCCCGTCGTGGGCCCGGCTTCGCGCGCTTGGCGCGCCGCCCCTTCGAGGAACTCAGCTTCCGCTTGATCTGGAGCGGATAGCGGGCGTGGAACTGCCTCTTCGTCAGCGTCGAGACCGAGCGGTTGACGCCCTTCGCGAGATCGAACAGCTCGTCTACGGAGGCCTTGGGGTTCTTCGTGAGCGCGGCCTCGACGGCGGCGAAGACCTTCTCGTTTACATCGGCCATAGGAATCACGTCTCCCTGGGAAAGCTCATGACCAATGCCGCGAATAAGGCCTCGATTGAGTCATGTGTCAAGGGGAAAGATACCGCAATATGGTGTGGTACTATCCACCATAATGGGAGATCCGGGTCGGATATTGGGCTATCGGCGATGGAGGGCGAGCAGCACGCGGGCGGTGACCCCCCGGAGGTCGGAGGGCCCCACTCGGGGAAGGTCGTCGACTCCGAACACGGCCCGGTACCCCACCGCGGCGCCGGCGCTGAGCGGGCCCACGATCCGGATGGTGGTGCCGATCTCGGGGAGGAGGACCCCGAAGTTGTCGCCGGCGATCCGGGTCCCGACGGCCGTGAGGTCCACTTTGGCGTTCCCTACGCCGGCGAGCGCCCGGACCCAGAGAGAGCGCCGGGGGTGATCGACCAGGCCGAGCTGTGCGGTCACCCCGCCGAAGGCCGTTCTCAGCGTGAGGTCCGATCCGGGAACGGATCCGGCGAGGTCCGTCGTGCCCACGAAGAGCGTGCCGGAGCCGCCGACCGAGAGCCGGGGCGTGAGTCCCAAGAGCGCCGACGCGGACGCCGTCCACGACGCGCGGCCATGGAGGGCGGTGGCCCCGAACGAGGCCTCGACGGCCGCGCTCACCCGCCCGTCGGGAGCCTGAGCCAGCATGGGGCCGGGCAGAAGCGCCGCTGCACCGCCGAGCGGTACCAGGATCCCGAGGAAGCGCCTGTTTGCCATGGAAGCTCTCACCTTGAACGGAGTGGACCCCTGCGGTCCATGGTCGGCTAACATAGGAAGCCTGCCCTCCCCTGGGTACGATCCGCTCAACGGCCGGGCGGAGGGAAGTTACTATTGATGGCACGCGGGCGGCATGGGCTGCCGCCGGGGCCGCCCGCATGATCGGAGAACCGGAGCGTGCGCCAGGAACGGGCGAGATGGCATGCGAGCAAGGGGATCGGGGGGTTCACTCTCCTCGAGCTCGCGATCGTGCTCGTCCTGGCCGGGCTCACCCTCGGCTTCGCCGGGCTGACGTTCAGCGGCTACTTTCAGCGTTCCTCCGCCCGCCGGGCGGCCGAGGTCTTCGCCCGGGACCTCACCCTGGCCCGATCCTCGGCCGTGCGGGCGCGAGAGACGGTCGTCATCCGGTTCTTCGAGAGCAGTCGGTGGTACCAGATCGTGGCCCTCGATTCCGACACGGAGATCGCCCGCAGGCGGTTCGGGGTGAACGCCGACGTGGATCTCAGCGCGATCGAGCTGCTGTTCCGAGGGGATACGGTCGTGTTGAACTCGCGCGGCATCGTGGATCTGTCCAATATTCAGGGGGGGGGCTCACTCGGTGAGGCCCGATTCACGTCGGGCGCCACGGAGTACAGCGTGTACTTCAACAGCATGGGCGCCTCGAAGGTCGAGGAGAGGTGAGCAGCCTTCCATGTCGTCGTTCCGCCCCCTCGCGGGGATTCACCCTGATCGAGGTCCTCGGCGCGCTGGTGATCTTCTCCCTGGGCGTGCTCATGGTGATCCAGCTTTCCAGCGCGCTGTCCGCCCGGATGAACTATGCGGCGCGGACATCGGCCATCGTGGCCCGCGCACAGGAACGCCTGGATTCGTTGGAGGCGCTCCCCTTCGATTCCCTGGCTGCGGGCACCGATGCGGACACGCTCACGATCCGAGGCGTCAGGTACGTCCTGACCGCCGAGATCACCGAGGTGACGGGCCTGCTCTACCAGATCGACGTCGAGCTGGCGCCGTTCGTGGCCGGTGCGGGCCCGGCCTTCTCGGCGACGTCCTACGCGACGGCGGAGTGGTAGGCGACCGGAGAGCCGGCTTCACGTTGATCGAGGCCCTGGTCGCGGTGACGCTCTCCTCCGTGGTCGTGGTCCTGGTGAGCACGGTGTTCCTCGTGCAGAACCAGTTCTACGCGCTCCAGCTCGAGCGCTCCGCCGCACACGACAACGCGCGGGCGGTCACGGAGACGGTCGCGAGCGAGATCCGGTCGGTCATGGCCGGCGGTGTGGTCGTGGCCGAGAACCAGCGGCTCGTAGCCCGCTCACCCATGATCCTGGGCGTCGTCTGCGGTCACGCCCCGGGCAATCGGGCGGCCGTCCAGATCGACGGCGGCACCGACAACATCACCACCGGCGACGTGGCGGGCGTGGCCCTCCGCGACCCCGTTTCCGGGGCGTGGACGTACGTGGATACCGATTGGCAGGACATGTACCAGCCGGGAGGCTTGCCCGCCGACGGCTGCGCGGCGAACGGAGCCGACACCGTCGGGGCCTACGGGGACTTCACGTTGTTCCGCAACTTCAACAGCTACTTCGGCGGGCTCCCGCCCGTCGGCTCGGTCGTGATGTTCTATCGCTCGGTGGAATACGAGTTCCAGGCCTCGACCATGGACTCCGCGAGCATGGCCCTGTACCGCGGCCCCTACGGGGAGACGCTCGTGGAGTTCGCCACGGGCATGGACTCCACGGCCCAGTTCACGTACCGGACCGGCGGAAGCACGTACGCCACGTCGGTCACGGGCGGCTCGCTGGCGCTCGTCGATGCGATCCACATCGAGGCGCGCGCCCGCCGCCGTCCCCGGACCGGGGGGGTGGACGACATCACCTACGGTTGGGGCGTGAACGTCTACCTGAGGAACGGCGGATGAGCGACGGGACGCTCGCCCGGGATCGAAGCGGCTTCGTGATGGGCATCGTGATGCTCATGCTGTTCGCGATCGCGATCGCGGGCGCGACGGGCTTCCAGGTCGTGAGCTCGGAGTTCACGCTGGCGCAGCAGAACCGTGACGGCCAGGAGGCCCTGGCCGTCGCGCGGGCGGGGCTGAAACGGTTTCTCGGAGAGCAGGTCGGGCAGGTGGGAGACTCGGTGAGCTACGCGATCGGGGACGGCATCGCGACCGTGACCGCGAGGCAGGCGCTCGCCACCGACTCGCTGAACCACCTCTACTACGTGCGCTCGGTCGGCGAGGTGGCCGACGCCCGCACGCCGCTGCTTCCTGCCTCGCGGACGGTCGGGACCTACGTGTGGCACAGGATCGCCCCGATCCCGCAGAACGGCGCGCTCTGGATCAGCGGCGGGAGATTGACGCTCTCGGATTACGCGTCGGTCGACGGCAACGACGGCGCCCCGACGGGCACGTGCGCGGGCGCCGGGGTGAAGGCCGGCGTGGCGTATGGGGGGACTCTCCGTCCCCCGCCCTCGGGCGGCGGCTACGTGACGGGGACGCCGCAGGCGGTCTCGTACTCCGACTACAGCGCGTTTTACGACTCCGTCGACGTGCGGTGGGACATCCTCACGGACCCCAACTTCCCGGTGGACTTCGACGGATATTGGCCCGACTTCGGCAGCTTGCCGTCGGACTCGTTCCCCGTCGTCCGGTTCATCGGAGACAAGACCGTCTCATTCGTCTATGGGCGGGGAGTGCTCATCGTGACGGGCAGGATCACGTTCTCGTGGCTCTTCGACTGGGACGGGATCATCCTGGCGGGCGAGCTGGGGAATACGTCCCAGTGGGTTTCGCCCTCGGTGGACGGGATGCTCATCGCGGGCCTGAACGGCTCGAATCCGAACGTGAGGCTCCGATCCGGTATGTTCCGATACCATTCGTGCAACGCGTACGAGGCGAACCGGTCGCTCTCGTACCTTGAGGTCGTGAGCGACGCCCTGGTCGAGATCAACCGATAGCGTGACCCCGGTGCCGGGGCCGCCGCGCCGGACCCGCGGGGTTCGCCCTAACGCTCCAGCATCGTGATCTTCTGCCACGTCTTCTCGGCGAGGCCCGTGGTGAGGGCCTCGACCTCGTCCACCGCCTGGAGGATCACGGCGTCGTTGAAGCGCTCGGCATAGAGCGCCGCGACCTTGGCGGCCAGCGACAGCATCTCCGAGCAATAGTCCAGGTAGCGGCCCAGCTCGTGGGGCGTCAGGTCCCTGCGCGGAGAGGACGTGGTGTCGGGCGTCGAGGTCGTGACCCGGTGCGGGTCCTTCGTGAGCTGGTGCATGTCCACGAGGTGGGCCAGGGCACGCAGGTGCCGGCGTTGTTTTCCCGTCATGGCCGTCGCCGGACGGTTCATAACAACCCCTTTCCGCGAAGTGCAACAGAAATCCGGAGGAATTCGTCAGGGCGCGCTCTCGGGCAGGCGCTCCAGCTGGAACCCCGCCTCGCGCAGTGCTCGCTCGATCTCTGCGACATGGGCGGGGCCGCGTGTCTCCAGGTCCAGGGTCACCCACGCCTGGGTCAGTGCCAAGCCGGGCCGCGACCGGGTGTGGTGAATCTGATGGATATTCGCCCGGCAGGCGCTGACGCAGGCGACGAGTCGCTGCAGGGCGCCGGGGCGGTCGGACAGGCGGGTGCCGACTCGCATCAGACGCCCTTCCTGGACCAGGCCGAGGTTGAGG
>CAYPMO010000009.1:0-81517 GCA_964412015.1 uncultured Gemmatimonadaceae bacterium
GGACCCCATGCGTCTTCGCCAATCTACTGTCCAGAGAAATCGGGGGCGCTAAAGGACCTTCCACCGGGACTTCATGCTGTTTTGGGAACGGTTAGGGCCACCCAGGTGGACCCTGTGTTTATTATGGACAGCAGAACCTCTTGGTGTCGTGGAAGAAATCCACCGCGAAGTCGCTCGGGTACGTGCTCCTGGATACCTTCGACGTCGAGTGAACTGGACGCCGTCAGGTGCTCTGTCGCCCGATGGCCGGCCTTGACTCTGCAGTTGGCACGTTGTCGACTGTGACCGTGCGGACCGGTCGGTCGGTCTTCTTGATGAGCGAGATGGCACAGCGACCGGTGTCCGTGGCGTTGCGGGCGGTGAGCTTGCCGATCATGACGTAGCCGGTCTTGCGGTCGACGAGGGTGAGAATGGAATGCTGATCCCTGCTCCCGACGACGGTGTCGCCCTCGAGGTGGCCAACGCGGCTCCTGTTTTCGGCCCCAGGGGGGCGTTCGGAGATGTGACGCTTGCCGGAAAGGCGCCCGCGGCTGGCGTAGCTCCGATAGCGCTTCCAGCGCTTCTTCTGAGCTCGGCGGAGGGCCAGGAAGAGCGTGCCGCCGTTCCGCCAATCGGCCCAGATGTGACGGCAGATGGTCTCGTGGCTGATGCGGAGGGTGCCGGTGCGTCGGAAACGCCCGGCGATCTGTTCCGGGCTCCAGTGCTCCTTAAGGCGGTCCACGACCAGGCCCCAGTCCTGGGGGGTGAAGCGATGGTTGCGGCGGGAGCGGGTCCGTCTCCAGCGGGCGTAGTCATCGGCGTTAGCAGGACGATAGGCCCCATCGGCGTCGCCGTTGCGCAGGATCTCCCGGGTCACGGTGCTTCGATCGCGGTGCAGCGTTCGAGCAATCGCAGCCGGGCAGAGTCCCTGTCTGCGCAGGGCCGAGAGTTCATATCGTTCCCCGGGGGTGAGCTGGCGGTACGTCCTCATGAGTCCCTCCCTGTTCTTGGCCGTTCAGGAAGGTGATGAGGTCGCCAGTTCACCCCTATTTGTCTAGCACGCCGCTCCGCGCGGCCTGTTGCACTTAGTT
Source organism: uncultured Gemmatimonadaceae bacterium (assembly GCA_964412015.1). Classification (GTDB taxonomy): domain Bacteria; phylum Gemmatimonadota; class Gemmatimonadetes; order Longimicrobiales; family Gaopeijiaceae; genus SZUA-318. The sequence continues at coordinate 1,071 of CAYPMO010000009.1, forward strand.
TGTGAATTCGGGTTCCCGCGCCGAGACGCTGAGGCGCCGGGGACCGCGGCGGATATCTCGCGGACGGAGGGTGGGCGGCGCGGGCGTCAGACGCCGAAGCGCGGCAGATAGCGCGGCACGCGGTCCGCGTATCCTCGGTACGCCTCGCCGAAACGCTCCTCGAGCTCGCGTTCCTCGAGCAGAACGACGGTGTGCAGTACGAGCAGGTAGACGGGCGCCGCGGCGTACAGGAACAGGTAGTTGGCCAGGAACGCGGAAGCGAGGTACCCGAGCATGGATGCCACGTAGCGCGGGTGGCGGACGCGCCCGTAGATCCCGTCGGTGAGGAGCGATGCCGGAGCACGGTCGCCGCGCAGCTCGGACACGCCGGCGAAGGTCGCCAGGCGCAGGTGCCTGGCTCGCACCTCGAGCGCCACGGCGGTCGCGTAGGCGAGCGCCGCGGGGGCCCACAGCACGGGGGCCGTGCCGAACTCGACCGCGAGGAGCGGCTTCCGCAGGCTGAAGAGGACCACGCCGCCGCCCACCATGCCCGCGACGAGGATGGCATAGGTGGTCGTCAACCCCATCCGGCGCCAGAACGCGACGAACCGGTGCAGCGCGACCCAGAACAGCAGGATTGGGAACGACACCAGCCAGAGCAGCGCGAAGACGTAGCGGACCGTGTCCAGCGCTCAGCGTTCCTGGAGATGATGGAACACGTGTACCTCCCGGTCCTTCAGGTGCTTCATCACCGCCTGGAAGCAATCCTCCCGCGCACCCACCTTCTCGGGCGGGGCGACGCCCGGCTCGTTCCACAACCCCGACGCCACGACGCCGACGAGCGCGGTGCACATGTACCCGGTCGTGCGGGCCATGGACGAGGTCTCGGTATCGGGGTGGTAGTGGTCCAGGACGTTGAACACGTGCACGACCCGGTGCCCGTCCTTCATTCCCTCGATCTCCATGCGCATGACGGTCATGTCGGGCTCCCCCTCCTCGAACTGCCACTGGTCGAAGAGGAGGGCCGAGGTGACGTCCAGAGGGATCACCTGGCCTGACGCCGCCTGAATGGGCGTCTTCCCGAAGAAGCCCGCGTCACGAAGGATCCGCATGAGCTCGGCGTGGCCGGGGTAGCGGAGCGTCTTCTCGATCATGTTCGGCGTCTTCGCGGTCCGGAGCAGCGAACGGAGGCCGTCCGTGACGAAGGCCTCCAGCGTGCCGACGCCGGGGAAGTGGATCAGCTCGACGTCGGAGAGAGCGGGAACGACCACCTCGAAGCCGTCGCGGCGGAAGCGCGCCGGTCGCGTATACTCCTCGAGCACGTCTGCGGGTGAGAACGGAGCCTTGTAATCCCAGGGCCAGTTCCGCTCCACCGGCAACCCGCCCACCAGGCAACGGAAGGAATAGGTTTCGTCCAGCGCTTCCTCCATGCGGCCCAGGACCAGATTCGAGAGTCCGGGGGCGATGCCGCAATCCACCAGGCAGGGGACGCCGGCCTTCTCGGCCTTGGCGGACAGCGCCAAGGCGTCCTCGGGGAAGAACGAGATATCCACGATGGGCTTGCCCGCCTCCAGCACGCGCTCGACGGTTCGGTAGCCCATGAAGCCCGGGACGGCGCCCACCACCAGGTCCGCGTCGGCGATCGCGCGGTCGACGTTGGCGGGCTCCGAGAGGTCGAGGCACATGCCGTCGGCGCCGTCCTCGAGCAAGCGCTCCACGGTCACGGGATCCACGTCCGCCACGGTGACGTGGATGTCGTCGGTCGCCGTCAGATCTCTCACGATGGCGGCGCCGACGCGGCCGCCTCCCAGCACGACGATGTTCAGGGGGCCTCCTTTGCCGAGTGCTCGGATCTCGACGCGGAATCAGTCAAACACGAGCGCTGTGTGCAAGGGGCGCCCCCTCCCACGTCATCCATGGTGAGCATCGGAGCCGCCGCTCCCGAGGCCGGCGGCCGGAACCTGGAGGAACCATGAGACGTGGACGAGCGGTGGCGTTGGCGTTGGCTTTTCTGGCGTTCGTACCGGTCGCCGGGGCGAGCCAGGGCTGGATCGAGCCGGGGCCCGGCGCGATCGGATTCCAGGTGGACAAGGTCCGGAGCGAGGTGCGTGTCCGTCTCGAGGGACGGGTCGCTCACGTGGAGGTGACCGAGTGGTTCCGTAACTGCGGCGCGCGGGTCGCCGAGGGACACTATCTGTATCCTCTCCCGGGCGAGGCGGTCTTCCAGGGCTTCTCGCTCTTCCAGGGTGATGCGGAGCTCCGCGGCGAGATCATGGACGCGGCGCGGGCCCGCGCGATCTACGAGGAGATCGTGCGCAGGCGGGCCGACCCGGCCCTCATCGAGCTGGCGGGACACGGGCTCCTGAGGGCCCGGGTCTTCCCGATCGAGGCCGGGGCCGAGCGGAAGGTGACGTTGCGCTATACGCAGGTTCTGACCAGAACCGGGAACGCGCTCCAGCTCCAGTACGCCGGGGGTGTGCGGAGTGCCGCCGCTCGGTCCGTGTGGGTCCCGCGAGGGCGGGGGGACGGGGGCATGCCTGTGCTCCCGGAGGGATCGTCCGCGACAGCCACCGACGCGGTGCGCACGCTCTTCGAGGTGGTGGCGGAGGACGGCGAGACCTATCTGGACCCCTTCTCCCCCACACACGCGCTCGACGTGCGGCGCGACGGCGGCCGCATGACCGTGCGCGTCGAGGACGAGCTGTCGGGCCGGCTGGCGGTCTTCTTCCCCCTCGCGGGTGATGCGGTGGGCGTGGTCCTTGCCGCGCACCACCCGATCGGGGAAGACGGCTACTTCATGCTGACGCTCGCTCCCGGCCGGAACACCGGACCCGCCGAGCCCCGGGACGTGACCGTGGTGCTGGACGTCTCCGGGTCCATGTCGGGAGAGAAGATCGAGCAAGCGAAGTCCGCGCTGCGCGGCCTCCTCGGAACGCTCTCGTCCCAAGACCGCTTCCGGCTGGTGGCGTTCTCGAACTCCGTCCGCCCGCAAGCCGAGGGATGGACCGCGGTGCGGGGCGCCGGCCTCGCGCGGGCGCGGGAATGGGTGGACGCGCTGGTGGCGGACGGCGGCACGAACATCGGGGGCGCGCTCGACGAAGCGTTCGGTCTGGAGAGCCCTGTGGGGCGGCTTCCGGTCGTGATCTTCCTCACGGACGGATTGCCCACGGTCGGCGAGCAGTCCCCCGAGCGTCTCGCGGACCGGGCGGAGGCGCGCACCGGCCGCTCCCGGGTCTTCGCGTTCGGCGTGGGCCATGACGTGAACACCCACCTGCTGGACCGGTTGAGCGAAGCGGGGAGGGGAAGCACCGAGTACGTCGAGCCCGGCGAGGACGTCGAGCGGGCGATCGGTGTCCTTGCGGCCAAGGTGCGGCATCCGGTCCTCACCGACCTGGAGCTCGGCGACGCGCCGGTTCGACTGAGCGAGATCTACCCGGTGCGCATTCCCGATGTGTTCGCGGGCGACGAGCTGGTCCTGTTCGGGCGCTACCGGGGCGAGGGGACGGGTCGGCTGAGCCTCCGCGGGACACGCGCGGGCCGCGTCGAGACGTTCGCGACCGCGGCTGCGTTTCCGCGCTCGTCCGACGACAACGCGTACATCCCCAGGCTCTGGGCGTCGCGGAAGCTCGGCCACCTCGCGCGCCGGATCTGGACCGAGGGCGAGACGCCCGGACTCGTGGAGGAGATCCGCGCGCTCGCGCTGCGCCATGGCCTTCCGAGTCCCTACACGTCGTACCTCGTGCAGGAGCCCGACCTGGTGTCGGGCCGTCCGCATCCGTGGGTGCTACCCGCGAAGGCAGGCGCGGCCGACGCCACCGGGGCCGTGGGCGGATTCCAGGCCATCGTCGTGCCCACGGCCCCGGCCGCCGCGTCGGGGGAGGCCGCGGTGCGCCTCGCCGCCGACGCTCGCCGGATGCGGGAGGTGGCCTCCGAGGATGCCCTGGCCGAGGCGGATGCGCAGGCGGCTGCCCGGCTGGCGGGAGGGGCGGGAAGCGCGGTCCGGCTCGTGGCCGGACGCATCTTCCGGGAGGACCAAGGGGTATGGAAGGACGCGGCCCACCCCGCGGACCGGGAGCCGTTGCGGGTCAAGGCATACAGCCCGGCATACTTCCGCCTGCTCGAGGCCCTGCCGGAGCTTCGACGGATCGTCCGCGAGCTGGGCACGGCCCTCGTGGCCGGAGGAACCGTGAGCATCCTCGTCGGTGACGAGGGCGCGGAGGCCCTCACCGAGGCGAAGGTGAACGAGATCGTGAGCGATTTCCGGCGGGCCGTTCCGAGGCCGTGAGCACCGACTGGAACGACCTGTACCGGTCGGTCTTCCCGGACCTGGTCCGGTTCCTCCATCGGAAGGTGTGGGATCCGGAACGGGCCCGGGACCTGGCCCAGGAGGCGTTCGTGCGTGCGCTGGAGCACGAGCCGAGGAAGCCGCGCCCGTGGCTGTTCCAGGTGGCGGCCAACCTCGCGCGGGACGAGGCGCGCACGGTGGTGCGCCGGAGGCGCCACCTGGTCCTCTTGAAGAGCGAAGCGGAGGTCGCGCAAGAGACGGCGCCGGACCCTTCCGAGGAGTCGGCACGGCGGGAGCGAGAGCACCTCGTGAAGGAGGCGTTGGCCGAGCTGGGGGAGCGTGACCGGGAGGCGCTGCTGCTCTGGGACGCCGGCCTCGACTATCCCGAGATCGCCCGGCAGACCGGCTTGGCCGTCGCGTCGGTGGGAACCACGCTGGCGCGCGCGCGGCGGCGTCTGGCCGAGATCTACCGAGAGAAGGAGCACCGTGATGTGGCACGTGGATGACGGCAGCCTTCACGCATACCTGGACGGCGCGCTCGACGCGCTGCCCTCGTCCGAGGCGGCGCGAATCCGGGAGCACCTGGCGTCGTGCGAGACCTGCGCCCGCCGGCTCGAGGAGGAGCGCGCGCTCCGGGCGGAAGCCCACGCGATTCTCGCGGGGGCCGATCCGGGAACCGGCGAGGTTCCTCTGCTGGAGGAGCTGCGCGCGCGTGCGTCCGCGCGCGTGCGTCCGCGCGCGGCGATGCGCCTGCGCAACCTGACGTGGGCGGCTTCGATCGTCCTGGCCGTGGGGGCGGGATGGATGCTCCGCGGCAGCCGATCCTGGCGGTTCTCCGAGGCGCTCGAGCCCGTCGCCGCGCCTGCGGTGCCCGCGAGTGTGGAACGCGCGGGGGGGCCGGAAGCGAAGGAGGAGCGGCCGGCGGAACCGCAGCGGGCGGAAGCGCAGAGAGAGGATCCGCAGCCGGTGGGCGCCGTCGCGACGGAGGCGGTTCCGGCGGAGAGTCCCGCCGTGCGGCGGAGCCCCGCCCAGGCGGATGCCGCGCCGGAGCGAATCGCGCCGCCGCCCGCCTTCGTTCGAGAGGCCGTGTCCCCCCAGGACACGCTCCGCCGCACGCTGGAGGCGGGCCGCTCGGTGGTGGCCGCCGTGCTGGCGGACTCGGCCGTGCGCGCCGAGGTTTCGCCGATCGCGCCCGCCGCGGCCCGGGAGGCGTTCGACACGGTCGTCGTCCCCGCGCCCTTCCGCACGATTCCGAGCCCGGCGAAGGCGGCCGCGGATGTCGCGGCGCCGGCGCCGTCGTTCTTCGTGACCGGCGCGGAGCCGACGCTGTCCTTCCGACCGGTGCCCGGAGTACGTGTCCTGGCCGTGACGGATGCGGAGGCGGGCTTTCCCGACGGCTCGGTGCGGGTGCTGCGGCTGATCGACGGGGACACGCTCGAGACCGTACACCTGCCCGAGGGAGCGGCGCGTCCCGACCTGGACGATGTCCTGCCCGACGGGAGGACTCAGATCGTCGTGGACCACGCCGGGCACTGGATCGTCGGCCGGGCGCGCGTGGGGCGGGAGGCGCTCGAGGTCCTGCTGGCCCGGATCGATCCGGGACAATGATCCGGCCCGACCCTGGTGCGGAGCGAACGCACCGGCCAGACTTCCGGCTCGCGCGCCCCGCCGCGATTCTCGTGCGGGAACCCGTTCTCTCCACGCTCCCACGCTCATGAAGACCAGCATCCTCGCCGCCGCCCTCGTCCTCCTCGGATCCGCCGCCGCCACCGCCCAGTCTCCCGAGGTCGCGGCCGCGGCCGCGACGATCAACGAGAGCGACTATGCCTGGCGGATCGGTGTCATCGCCCACGATTCCATGCAGGGGCGCAACACACCGAGCCCCGGCCTGGACACGACGGCGGAGTGGATCGCCTCGGAGTTCCGTCGCTTCGGCCTCGAGGGCGGCGCGGAGGGCGGAGCGTTCCTCCAGCGTTATCCGCTGGTCGAGATGGTCGTGGATCGCGACGCGTCCAGCCTGCGGGTCACGGGTGGTGCCACGCTGCGTTACGGCGTGGATGTGATCCCCATGCGCGGAGGCACCGACGCCGACGCGAGTGGCCCGCTCGTCGTCGTCTCGGGCGGGGTGGACGCGACCGACCTCGTGAAGGCCGACCTCGAGGGCAAACACGTGGTGCTCCTGCCGCCGGCGGGAGCCACGGCGAGCCGGCGCTCGCTCTTCGGGCTCGTCGGGGCGGCGAGGACCGCGGGTGCCGCGTCGGTGCTGGTCTCGGCCAGCGACGATGAGCGGACGTGGGCCTCGAACGTGGCGGCGGCGTTCCGCCCCTCCGTCGGGCGGCCGGGCGAGGTGGGTGGAGGGATCGTCACCGCGCCGGCCGTCTACGTCCGGGCCGCCGCGTTGGCTCCCATCCTCCGGGGGGCGGGGCTCTCCCCCGAGCGACTCGCGCGCGCGGGCCGTCTCGAGGTGACGGCCGTTCCGAGGGTGACGGCCACGCTCACCCACCGCGTGCGGATCGACTCCACGAGCGCTCCGAACGTGGTGGGGATCCTCGAGGGGAGCGACCGGGTCCTGAAAGACGAGTACGTCGTCTTCTCCGCGCACATGGACCACGTGGGAATGGGCGCTCCGGACCAGAACGGCGACTCGATCTTCAACGGCGCGGACGACAACGCGTCGGGTACCGTCGCCGTCGTCGAGATCGCGGAGGCGATGGCCTCGATGCGCCCCGCGCCGCGCCGCTCGGTGATCTTCCTGCTCGTGAGCGGGGAGGAGAAGGGGCTCTGGGGAAGCGAGTACTACGTGGCGAACCCGTCGGTGCCCGTGCAGCGGATGGTCGCGGACTTCAACGCCGACATGGTGGGGAGGAACTGGCCCGACACGATCGTGGCGATCGGCAAGGAGCACTCCGATCTCGGCCGGACAATCAACCGGATCAACGAGCGCCACCCGGAGCTGGGCATGACGGCCATCGACGACATCTGGCCGGAGGAGCGCTTCTACTTCCGTTCGGACCATTACAGCTTCGCGCGAGAGGGGGTGCCCGTCCTCTTCTTCTTCAACGGGACGCATCCCGACTACCACGGAGTGGACGACGAGCCGGACCGCATCGACTCGGAGAAGGCGGCCCGGATCTCGCAGCTCCTGTTCTACCTGGGCCTGGAGGTGGCCAACGCCGACGAGCGACCCAGGTGGAACCCCGAGAGCTACCGGCAGATCGTCTCGGACCCAGGCTGAGCGAGTACCGCTCGGGACGCTCCGGCGGGCGGAACGCGACGTCGGTGGCGTTTCGCCAGGACGCGGCCGCCGTCCCCGCGAGGGGACGGGGGGTGACCCACGCGGAGGAGCCGCCCGCGGCTCAGTTCAGCCCTTCGTCGCCGCCTTCGGGGACCACGGCGAACAGGTGATCCAGGCCGAGGGCCCGCAAAAGGGTCCATGTCTCGTAGGAGATCTTGCTGACCCGCACCGTGCGGCCCGGGCCCGTCTGGAGACGAGCCGTCAGGACGAGCGCCAGGCCCGTAAGCCCGAGCTCGCGCCCGGCCGAGAAATCGAAGATCACGTCGGCCTTCCGAGTGGCCGCATCGCCGTTCGCCTCTTCCGCCTCCGACCGCGTCAGGAGCTTCGGGCGCGCCTGGCCGCGTCTCGCGTCCCTTCCGTTCGCTCCCATGGTCGCCTCCTCGTTCCGGCCCCCTATGACCGCCTATCGGATTCCCTCAAGAGTCGTGCCAGGCCGAGACGTCGCGGGCTGCCATCCGGGCAGAAGCTCGCCTGCCGGTCCGGGCGGAGCCATGCCTGATTCGGCCACCCTGGCCCGACCCCGCGGGAGGATGAAGATTGGGCGATCCAGTGGGCTTCAACGGGAGGATGTCGTGAGGTGCATCCAGAGGGCAGGCACAGCGCTCCTGATGGCTGTGGCGTCGGCCACCGGCGCCGCGGCCCAGGCGACCGGCCAATCCGTGCTGGAGGTCTACTTCCGGGCCGTCGCCGAGTACTTCGAGCTGCCCCCCTCGGAGGTTTCCATCCTGGGCCAGTGGCGCCTTCCCGCGGAGGAGATCCCCGTGGTTCTCTTCGTGGCGGATCGTGCCGGGGTCTCTCCCGAGGCCGTGGTCGCGCTTCGAACGTCGGGGCGGGGGTGGGGAGAGCTGGCGAGGCGGTACCGGCTGGACGCAGCCCAGTTCCACGTTCCGATTCCGGAATCCGCGGCCGCCGGCGTTCTCGAGGGCGCCTACCGGAGCTACCGGTCGCTTCCGGCCACGCGCTGGCGTGAGATCACGCTCGGGGATGAGGAGATCGTGGGGCTCGTGAACCTGCGCCTTCTCTCCGAGACCCTGCGCAGGGCGCCCGCGGCCGTCCTCGCGGCCGCAGGGGGCGGGAGCTGGGTGGATCTGTACGTGCGCCTGATGCGCGAGAGGTCGGGGCCGCGGGCGCGGGCGCGCGACGCAGGGGCGTCCGGAGCCGGGGCTCGGCCGTGACGCCCGCGCCCAGGGTCCCCCTCGCGGGCTACGAGGAGATCCCCGCGGAGCGGATGCTCGAGGAGGCGGCGCGCTTTCTCGCGAAGATGCGCAAGCGCCGCTCGGTCCGGGATTTCTCCGACCGCCCCGTTCCCCGGGAGATCCTCGAGCGCTGTCTCCTGGCCGCGGGCACGGCCCCCAACGGAGCGAACCGGCAGCCGTGGCGTTTCGTGGTCGTGGGCGACCCGGGGATCAAGCGGAGGATCCGCGAGGCCGCCGAGGAGGAGGAACGAGCGTTCTACCGTCAACGCGCACCGAAGGAGTGGCTGGACGCCCTGGCGGACCTCGGGACCGACGAGCGCAAGCCCTTCCTCGAGCTGGCGCCGTGGCTGGTCGTCATCTTCGCCGAGAGCTACGCGGTGACGCCGGAGGGCGGGCGCCTCAAGAACTACTACGTCACGGAGTCCGTGGGCATCGCCACCGGGATCCTGGTCACGGCCCTGCATCACGCCGGGCTGGCGACGCTGACGCACACGCCTTCGCCGATGACCTTCCTCAACGAAATCCTCGGGCGGCCCGAGAACGAACGTCCGTTCCTGATCCTGGTCGTCGGCCATCCGGCGGAGGGCGCCACCGTGCCCGACATCGGGAAGAAGCCCCTCGAGGACATCGCCGTCTTCCTCGAGTGATCCCCGGCGGCAGCCTTTCGACTTCCATGTGCGGACGATTCTCCCTCGCGACCCCGGCGGACGAGCTCGTGGAGGTCTTCGACGTCCCGCCGCCCGAGCTCTCTCTTCGGCCCCGGTACAACATCGGACCCGGACAGGACACGGTCGTGGTCGGCGAGGACCGACACGGGCGGCGCCTCGGGATGCTCCGCTGGGGACTCGTTCCCGCGTGGGCCGAGGAACCCCGGAGCGCGTACGCGAACGCGCGCGGGGAGTCGGCGGTCGAGACGCCGTCCTTCCGCGAGGCCTTCCTGCACCGCCGGTGCCTGGTGCCCGCCGACGGGTTCTACGAATGGCGCGCCGGCCGGGAAGGGAAGACCCCCCATCTCTTCCGGCCCACCGCGGGTGGTGTGATGGCGCTGGCCGGAATCTGGGAGCGCTGGGAGAGACGGGGCCACGAGCCCAGCAGCGGATTCGCGCTCGTCACCGTGGAGGCCAGCGAGGACGTGGCCCCGATCCACCACCGCATGCCGGTCGTGGTGCGGCCCGAGCACTTCTCCGAGTGGCTCGATCGTGCGTCCGTGCCCGTTCGGCTGCGTGAGCTCGTTGCTCCGGCGCCCCCCGGCACCCTGCGCTTCCACGCGGTCTCGCGGCGCGTCAACTCCATGCGGGAGGACGACCCCGGGCTGGTGGAGCCCGCCTGAGCGACCGCCGAGTGACGAGCGGCCACGGCGCGCCCGCCTCAGTTCGCGCGTACGGTGCGCCCGTCCGCCCAGGCGCGCAGCGCCGCCATGTGCTCGGCCATCGTCACCGAGAGCGGCCGCGTCGCGCGTGCTTCGGAGAGGAGGGCGGCCGTGTCCATCGGCGTGTGCGCCGAGAACGCCGTGTACAGCCCGCTCACCACGACCTGCTCGAGCTCCGATCCACTGAAGCCCTCCGTCGCCCGGCTCAGCTCGCCGAGGTCGAACGCGTCCGGATTCTGACCGCGGCCGCGCAGGTGGATCCGGAGGACCTCCTGGCGCGTCTCGTCGTCGGGGAGATCCACGAAGAAGATCTCGTCGAAGCGTCCCTTGCGCAGGAACTCCGGGGGCAGCCGCTGGATGTCGTTGGCGGTCGCCACGACGAACACGTCGCCGTGGCGGTCCTGCATCCACGAGAGGAAGCTCCCGAGAATCCTCTGGGAGACGCCACCGTCCTCCGTGCCTCCGGCCGCGAACGCCTTCTCCAGCTCGTCGATCCAGAGCACCACCGGGGCCATCCGCTCGGCTGCGCGCATCGCGCGCTTGAAGTTGCCCTCGCTCTCGCCCACGAACTTGTTGTACAGGTTCGAGGGATCGAGCTTGAGCAGCGGCAGCCCCCACTCCGACGCGACCGCCTTGGCGGACAGGCTCTTGCCGCAGCCGGGCACGCCGAGCAGGAGCACGCCGCGCGGGAACCCGAGGCCGAACTCCTCCGCGCGCTCGGGGTTCGCGACCACCGCCCTCCGTTTGGCCAGCCAACCCTTCAGCGTCCTCAGGTCCGCCACTCCCGCCATGGTGGTTTCGGCCGGGTAGTACTCGAGCAGCCCTTCACGCTCGACGACCTGTCGCTTCGCCTCCACCACGTGTCGGATGTCCTCTGCGCCGAGGCGGCCGTCCTCCACGATCGCCTTCGTGAGGATCTTGCCTGCCTCCATGAGCGTGAGTCCGGAGAGGTGCTTCACCAGCGCGGTGGTCTCCTCGCGCGTGAGGGACACGTCCACGTGTCCCTTGGCGGAGAGGTCGCGCACGATCCGGCACAGGAGCTCGCGGAACTCCTCGTCCGTCGGGCCCGGTAGCGTCACCGTGGCGGACACTTCCTGGAGCGTGGAAGGCATCTCCGACCCGTCCCCGCTCAGGACCACGAGGCCGTCGCGGCTCTCCATCGAGCGGGCGGCGTCGCGCGTGAGGGAGACCAGGAGCTCCTGACCGGGCGCGGAGAGCGTCCCCACGAGTCCGCGGACGTGGTAGAGGGCATCGATGCCCGAGACGGCGATATGGCCGATCGCTTTCACGGGGTCCCGCGTCTGGTACGCGGGCTCGTCGAAGCCGTCCCGGACGAGCCCCCTCGAGCGTGTCCAGACGAAGAACGGGATCTTCCGCGCGTCGGCCAGGTGGCGGAGAAGCCCTTCCGCCCGGTCCTCCTCCACCGTGTCGAGGTGGACGAGGCCGTAGCGGGAGCGGATGAGGAGGTCGAGGTCCTTGAGGGCGTCCTTCGGCATGCTCGCGGCCGGTGTGAGAGTATGCTACAAGATATCGCGCACGCGCTCGGGGGGACGGGCCAGCACCGCGCGGTCGCCCCGCTCGACGATCGGGCGCTGGAGCAGATCGGGGTACCGGACGAGCAGCTCGAGCAGCCGCTCGTCGCTCAGGTCGGGGTCCGCGAGCTCGAGGTTCTTGTACTGGGGCGCGTTCGTCCGAAGCACGTCCCGGGGCTTGAGCCCGGCCTTTTTCAGGAGGCTCTGGAGCCGAGGCCGTGAGAGTGGCTCCACGAAGTAGTTCACGCGGTCGAAGTCCACGCCGGCCTCGACCAGGAGGGAGTACAACTTCCGGCAGGTGGTGCAGGTGGGCTTCTCGTAGACGGTGATGCGGGCCTCGGTCATGGCGTCGTCGTGGCTCATCGTGGGACCTCGCGTTCCACGGGGCAGGGACGTGCAGGGCCGATCGTACGGTCCACGGCTCCGGAGGGGCAAGCAGGGCCGTGTAACGGCGCGCGGCGCGGGGGCGCTCCTCATCCACCCCGTCACTCCTCCTCCATCACCTCCCTCACGCGCGCGTACGCCCGGTTGCCGCGCGAGACGTACCAGTCTCCCTGTACGGCGTGGCACGAGGGACAGCAGTTCGCCCAGTACTCCGCGCCGTAGCCCTGGGTCGCGCACAGGCGAACGGTGGAGGGTCGGGGATCGGGCGGCTTCTTCGCGCTGTGGCCGCCGGCACCGGGCCAGAGGTACAGAATCATCTCCTCGCCGCAGCGCCAGCAGCGGTGGGCGACGAAGTGGTAGGGAGGGCTGGGTGGGAGCCGGAGGCCGGTCCGCTCCGCGAACGCCACCGCTTCCGCCTCGAGATCCCTGACCTCGCCGCGGCGCTCCTCGGCCCGCGCGCGGCAGCGGGGACAGACGAACGGCCGCAGTCCGTCCTGGACCGCCACCCACCAGTAGGGCCGGTCGAGCAGGTCGTCGGCGTCCAGCTCCATCCAGGGGAGCGTCAGCCGCCGGGCCTTCCGGGGGTCCACGCGGTGCGTGGCCAGGATCTCCACGACGCACGCGGGCTCCTCACCGCGGTAGAGCAGCACGTCGGCGATGGAGCCGTCCTCGAGCCGCACCTCCGCGCGCGCGTGCGTGATGTCATCGGGAAGATCCTGCACGATGCCACCGTCGCATCCCCACACCGGACAGCGGCGTTCCACGCAGGGGCGGGGACCCGTGCCGGCCTTCCACTCCTCGATGATCCTCAGGACGAGCCGCTTGGCCGCTCGGTGGAGCAGGCTCTCCGCAGAGCAGCCCTCGCCTCGGCGGTGCGCGAAGTGGGCGCGGCGGATCCCGCTGCGGCGAAGGACGAGTGCCGCGCCGCAGCCGGGGCAGGCGTAGGTCGTATCGGGGTCCGCGTTCCAGGGAAGAACGAGTGACCCGTCGGGGGCGAGACCCAGAGGTACGGCCAGGGAAGCTCGGCGCATGGGCGGAAGCTACACGCGGCGACCGACCGGCACGACCTTGCCGCCGCGGATGTCGCGCCACCCGCCCACCCGCCCACCTGCCGCTCACCCCCGTTGCTTGCCCGTTCCGGCCTCCGCCTGCATTTTCTTGCGTAAGCCCCGGGGGAGAAGCCGCCCGATCGCCGTCTGCCCACATCTACGCCGACGAGCGTACAGCCCTGGGAGAGGGGCGAGCCATGGCACGGTGGGCAGCGTGTGCGCCTTTCGGGGGTCCGGTTCCGACGTGGATCCGGATCTGGGACGTCGGATCGTGCCCCTGCCCGGACATGGACAGCCGCACGACTCCTCCGATCGTCCCACACGCCGCCGTTGGCCCGTACCGCCGCGGCCCTCCCGCGGACGTCCTCCTCCATCTCACCTCCGGTCCCGTCACCGCCCCGCCTGTCGCGGTCGCGGCCACGTGCCTGGCGTCTTGGCCGCGCATTATCCGGGCAGCCGCCTCGGCGGTCGCCCGTCATCATAGAGCATTCGGTTTCGCGAACGCGACCGGCGCGGGCAGGCGCACGTCCGCGTTGGATTCACCACAACCGTGCGCCGGCGGATCAAGGAGGATCATCATGAGTCGAATCCGCTACACTCCCTGGCTCGTGGCGGCTCTCGTGGTCACGGGCCTGCTCTTCGTCAGGGGGAGCCCCCTGGAAGCCCAGGCCACGGGGTCCATCAGAGGCAGGATTCTCACGGACGTCGGTCTGCCGCTGCCGAGCGCGCAGGTCTCCCTGGAGGGCACCCGGATCGGCGGCCTGACCAACCAGGACGGCCGGTACCAGATCGACCGGGTGCCCGCCGGGACGTACACCGTCATCGCGCAGATCATCGGCTACCATACCGAGCAGCAGGAAGGCGTGACCGTCCTGGCCGGCGCGACGGCCCAGGCGAACTTCACGCTCCGGACGGAGGTGCTGAGCCTCGCGGGCCTCGTGGTCACCGGGGTGACGCAAGCGACGACGCGCGCCATGATTCCGTTCACGGTGGAGCGCGTCAGCACGACGGACATCGTCGTCCCGCCCGTGAACGCGTTCATGGCGATCGAGGGCAGGGTCGCGGGCGCGCGCGTCATCCGCGGCACGGAGCCCGGCTCGGGCGTGAACATCCTCATGCGCACGCCCACCAGCGTGAACCGTTCGACCACGCCGCTAATGGTGGTGGACGGCGTGATCCTGGCCGAGTCATCGGCGGACATCTCCACGCTCGACATCGAGAGCGTCGAGATCGTGAAGGGCGCGGCGGCCGCATCCCTCTACGGGTCGCGCGCCGCCTCGGGCGTCATCCAGATCCGCACGAGGCGCGGCTCGTCGCTGCCCGAAGAGCGGACGCGCTTCTCGATCCGGAGCGAGTACGGGACCAGCGACATCCCGCGTCCGATCGAGACGGCGAAGTACCACAACTTCCTGACGAATGCCCAGGGTCAGTACCTGGACGAGAAGGGCGAAGTGGTGCCGCGGTGGCTCGCGACCACCACGGAGTACGAATTCATGGATCAGCCGTACACGACGCCGACCTGGGACCACGTCAAGTCGCTGTTCAACCCGAACACCTACTACATCAACTCGGGCACGTTCGGCTACAACAGCGGGGCCACGAGCTGGCTCGCGACGGTGAGCAACCAGCACGAGCTGGGTGTGGTGCGGGGCAACGACGGCTACAAGCGGACCGACTTCCGGCTCAACCTCGATCACCGGTTGAGGAACGATCTGAGCCTGTCGGTCTCCGCGTTCCACATGCGCTCGGTCTCGGACAACATGTACGGGAACGTGTTCTTCGATTTCGTCCAGATCGCTCCGGACGTGGACCTGCTCCAACCGGACCCGGACGGAACCCCCTACATCTTCCAGCCGGACCCGGCGGGGATCCGTCCGAATCCCCTGTACATGATCGCCAGGGAAGACCGCGAGAGTAACCGCCTGCGGACCATGGCGAGCGCCGAGCTGCGCTACAACCCCCGGGAGTGGTTCTCGCTCGACCTGAGCGCGAGCTACGACCGCTCGGACCGTCACAACACCACGTTCATTCCGAAGGGCGCGAAGACGTACGACTACGGAACGGGGAACCCGGGCTACGCCTACCAGAGCATGGGGCTCGACGACGCCATCAACACGTCGGCCGGCGTGACCGTGAACCATGACTTCGGTCGGCTGAAGACCACCACGATGGCACGCGCGCTCATGGAGAGCGACCACTCCGAGTCCTTCAACGCGAGCGGAGACGACATGGCGGTGGGGGGCATCCCCGACCTCGACGCCCTCAAGATTCCCTCGATCGGTTCGTCGGAAAGCGAGATCCGCGCGACGGGATACCTCGCCAACGCCGACCTGACGTGGGAGGACAAGTACATCGTCAACGCCCTCGTCCGGTGGGACGGGAGCTCGCTCTTCGGGCCGAAGGACCGCTGGCACGCCTACTACCGGGCGAGCGGCGCGTGGCGCATGGCCCGTGAGTCGTGGTGGCCGTTCGACGACATCAACGAGTTCAAGCTCCGCTATTCACGGGGCATCGCCGGCGGGCGCCCGAACTTCGCCGACCAGTACGAGGTCTTCTCGATCCTGTCGGGCGGCGGCCTGGAGCTGTCGACACTGGGCAACAAGTACCTCCGTCCCGAGCGCACGACCGAGCAGGAGATCGGCCTCGACGTCGTGGCGAAGGAGCGCTTCTTCCTCCAGCTCACGTACGCGACGCAGAGGACGGAGGACCAGCTCGTCAGCGTGCCGCTGCCGAGGCTCTACGGCTTCACCAACCAATGGCAGAACGCGGGGGTCATCGAGGGCCACACGTACGAGGTCTCGCTGGAGGCCCGGCTCGTCGACCGGCCGGGGCTGCTCTGGACGGCGACGCTGATCGGCGACCGGTCGAGGAACAAGATCGTGGAGTACGACCGGCCCTGCCACACCAGTGGCATGGGATACCGCTGCGCGGGCGAGGAGATCGGGATGATCTACACGCAGCACCTCCTGAGAAGCCTCGACGAGCTGGACCGGCACCTCGGCGGCCTGCACGCCAACTCGAAGGACCAGTTCCAGGTCAACGACGACGGACTGCTCGTGCCCGTCGGCCCGGGCAACTCCTGGACGGACGGCGTCGCCAAGGACCTGTGGGGGTCGAGGATCGAAATCGACGGCGAACGCTATTACTGGGGCAGACCGTTCAAGCTGGAGGACGAGAACGGCAACGCCGTCTACGAGCAGACGGGCGACTTCAACCCCGACTTCAAGTGGGGGATCAGCAACCAGGTCCAGTGGAAGGACCTGACGGTCTACGCGCTGGTGGACGGGCAGGTGGGAGGCGACGTGTACAACTCCACCAAGCAGCGCATGTACCAGTGGGAGCGCCACGGGGACGAGGTCCAGGTGAACAAGCCGGAGGAGCGGAAGAAGCCCACTTCGTACTACGTGTCCGCGCTCTACAACGCCAACAGCTCGATCGACTGGTTCGTGGAGCCCGGAGACTACGTGAAGCTGCGTGAGGTGTCGCTTCGGTACCGGCTGGACCCCTCGCTGCTCGGGCGGTTCGCCCCAGGGAGCCTGGACCGCATCGTCCTGAGCCTCATCGGCCGCAACCTGTACACCTGGACGGACTACAGCGGGTGGGACCCGGACATCGGCAGCCCCACGTATCGGGTGGACAGCTTCGACTACCCGAGCTACCGCACGCTGACCGCCAGCGTCGAGATCGTCTTCTGACGGAGGAGGAACGCACCATGAGAAACCATAAGCTTCTCATCGCCGGCGTCCTGGCCTTCGTCGCGGCGGGATGCCAGGACCTGGAGATCACCAACCCCAACAACCCGGACCGCGCGGTCGTGGTCGCGAGCGCTACGGACGTCGAGGCGCTCATCTCGACGTCGTTCCGCATCTGGCTCAACATGACGCAGTACACCACGCCGTCCATGGCGCTCACGGCCGCCGCCGATGAGTTCTCCGGTGGGTTCACGGACTACGGCACGCACGAGCAGGGCCTCGAGCCGCGGAACGCCATCGACAACGGACCCGTGTCCGCGAACTCGCCGAACCGAAATCCGTTCCGGGACATCTACTCGCTCTTAGGAGGTGTGAACATCGCGCTTCAGGCCATCGACAAGTATGACCTGAAGATCATGTCCTCGGGCACCGACGTGACCCAGCGGGCCTGGGCGTTCGGCAAGTTCGTCCAGGGCCTCACCCACGGCTGGGAGGCCCTGCTGTACGACAAGGGCTGGGCGTACAGCGAGACGCTGGACACCGACACCGTCCTGTTCGTGGAGGGCTCGAGCCAGGTGCAGGACATGATCGTCGACTACCAGGTGGTCCGGGACACCGCGCTGGCCGAGCTCGCCGAGGCGCTGCGGATCGCCGAGGCGAACGAGTTCACGCTCCCGGGGAGCTTCCAGGGCGACTGGATCCCCGGGGTCGAGATGTCGAACACGGAGTTCGCGAAGCTCATCCACTCCTACATCGCCCGGTACATGGTGTACTGGGCGCGCACGCCCGAGGACCGGGCGCAGGTGAACTGGGCCGAAGTGATCTCCCACATCGACCAGGGCATCACGCAGGACTTCGCCCCGGTGGGCACGCCGGGCATCCTCCGGAGCTATTACAAGCACCGCGCCGCCCGCCAGCGCACGGTGACGCCCGGGGACTTCATGCGGGTGGACTACCAGACGATCGGGGTCGCGGACCAGGGGGACGGGTTCATCGAGTGGCACGCCCAGGCGTGGGCGGACCGGAACCCGTTCATCATGACGAACGTGCAGGACAAGCGGATCATCAGCTCCCCGGACGCGACGTGCACGTCGAGCCTGGCGAACTCGCTCGCCGTCGAGGGCAAGTACATGGGATGCCACCGGTCCACGGTCTTCTCGGCCTCGCGCGGCACGGGCCAGCGCTCGTACTACTACTTCCATCGGCTGGGAAGGGGCACCGCCTGGGAGTCAGGACCGCTCCTGGCGATGACTGTGACCGAGATGGACCTCCTGAAGGCCGAGGGGCTGATCCGGCTCGGCAGGGCGGCCGAGGCGGTCCCGCTCATCAACAAGACCCGCGTGGCGAACGGGGAGCTCCCCCCGGTCACGCTGGAGGGGGTGCCCGGGCCTTACTGCACGCCGCGGAAATACAACGGCGACTGCGGGAGCCTCTGGGACGCGCTCCGCTACGAGAAGCGCATCGAGGGGCTGGGCGTCGATGCGGCCATCGCCCACTGGGACGGCCGGGGGTGGGGATGGTTCGTGATCAACACGCCCCTGGACTACCCCGTCCCGGGAGACCAGTTGGAGCTCATGGGGATCCCGGAGTACACGACGGGTGGTGGCGGGTACCACAGCGCCCCCGCTCCCGACCCGGAGAAGTGCCCGGTCGCGCTGCCCCGCTGCCCGTGAGCGGAGGTGGCCGAGCCGGCTGAAGGAAACGGACCCCCGCCGCGCCGCCGTGGTAGAAGCGGTGCGGCGGGGGTCGCGCTGCCGGCCGTGGTCCGTGAGTGGCGGTGGGGCCTCGCAAGGCGGCTGCGAGCGCGAAGCGACCGCTTCGCGCGGGTGCCGGAATCACACGGGGGAGGCCATGTCCAAGTCGATCCGTTTCCTGCTCGCGTCGGCCCTGCCGCTCGCGCTCTGGAGTTGCGCGTCCGGGTCCCAGGGACCTTCGCGGGATCGGAACCTCATCTCCGCCGAGGAGATCGAGGGCGCCACCGGCCTGCGGAGCGCCTACGAGGTGGTCGAGCGCCTCCGGCCTCTCTGGCTGCGCAGCCGCGGCGACCGGAGCACGCACCTCACGACGGAGATCGTCGCCTTCCAGGACAACACGATGCTCGGCGACGTCGAGTCGCTGCGGGAGATCCCGATCGAGCTGGTGGATGTGATCCGCTCCCTGGATTCCTCCGAGGCCATGCGCCTGGGGGGACTCGGTACCCGGCACGTGGAGCGCGTCATCATGGTCATCACCAGGCCCAACAAGCCCCGCGGGGGATAGTCGGCGCCGGCGGATCACCTCGCCGGCCGGATGAGGGTCGGCGCTAGCGCGTCACCTCGTCGAACGCCTCCCGGATCCGGCGGAGCGCCTCGAGCAGCTCATCCTCGGGATTCCCCGTGCCGAGTCGCAGGTAGGAATCCATCCCGAAGTGGTCGCCGGGCACGAGGAGCACGTCCTTCTCCTTTCGCATCTTCTCGGCGAACACGCTCGAGTTGACCGGCGCGTCGTAGCGCATGTAGCAGATCGCCCCGGCGTCGGGGAGCCGGTAGCGGAAGCGTCCTTCCTGGGCGTCCATCCAGTCCTTCATGAGCCCGAGGTTCTCGCGGATGATCCGCCGCGTGCGCTCGAGGATCTTCGCGCGCGTGCCGGGCTCCAGGGCGATCGTGGCCAGGTGGTCGGAGAGCGACGCCGGGCTGATCGTCGTGTAGTCGGTGCGCCCCCAGAGGCCCTCCATGAGCTCCTCCGGTCCCACGACCCACCCGAGCCGGAGGCCCGGCAGCCCGTACGCCTTGGAGAGCGAGTTGGTGGCGAGCACGCGCTCGTGGCGTCCCCAGAACGACGGCGTGGGGTCGCCTCCCGCGACCTCCGCGCCCGTGTACACCTCGTCGGCCAGGATCCACGCGTCGTGCTCGCGGGTGAGGTCCACGATCGCGTCCACCGACGCCCGGGTGAGCACCGCGCCCGTGGGATTGTTCGGGTTCGTGACCAGCACGAACCGGGCTCCGTCCCGGAGTGCCTTCTCGAGCGTGTCGAGGTCGGGCTGCCACGCCTCCGACTCGAGCAGGTTCACCGGGAAGACCTGCGCCCCGAACGACTCGAGGAGCCCCGGGACCTGCATGTAGTTCGGCAGGATCATGGCCGCCTTGCCCTCCAGGTCCATGAGGTGCCAGAACGACGCGAAGTTGGCCTCGGCCCCGCCCACCGTGACGAGCACGTTGGCGTCGGTGGCACCGGGGTACAGCGCGGCGATGCGCGCGCGCAGGCCGTCCGACCCGTTGGACTGCCCGTATCCCAGGCGCACGCCGTCCACGCTCCCGTCCACGCCCGCGAGGTCGAGCAGCTCCCGCACCGTGAGCGGGTGGACGCCCGACTCGGAGAGGTTGATCCCGACCCGGTGCTCGTACGTGGACTGGTACCGCTCCATGCGGAAGGGGCTGTAGCGCACGGGATGCTCCTGTGGGTGCCACGAGGGACGAGGTCGCGAGAGGGGAGGTCAAAGGAAGATAGCGTCCCCGCTACGCTTCCGGGACGAGCACGCGGACGCCACGGCCCGGCGCGCGCGCCCTCGGCCGTCGTCCGGGCTGTGCTGGGTTTCGCGTCCCCCTACTTTTGTGGCGTTCCTCCGCCCGCTCGGGCGGCCCCCGCACACCTCCCCCGGGAGATGGGACCTGGAACACGCTCCGCCTCCTCGTCCTTCCATCGGGAAGCCGCAGGGTTGCGCCCGGGACACGTTCCTGCGCGTGGGAGCCGTCGTGTGGCTCCTCTCGCTGCTTCCCTCCCTGCGCGGCGTCGAGTTCGAGGATGTCGGGTTCACCTGGGCGGATCAGTACTCGGACGTGCCGACGATGGCGCTCGTCCTCGTGGCCATGTCCCTTCTCGCCTCCCATGCCCAGGAGCGGGCCGAGGGCCGCTTCTGGCGGCTCATGTCCGGCTGCGTGCTGGCCTGGCTGGGGGTGCGCGTCCTCTACTTCTTCGTGCCGTTCGACGCGCAGGGCATCGGGTTCGACCTCGTCACCGACGTCCTCTACCTCGTGGGGTACTTCCTCATCGCGCTCGGGCTGGAGACGCCTCCCGACCGTGCCCCCGAAGGGGGCTCCCGCGGCCGGGAGCGCCGGGTCGAGTCGTTGGGCACGCTGGTGTTCGGGTTCGGGCTGCTGACGTACTTCGTCGTCGTGCCGGCGGTCTTCGACCCCGACATCTATGCCTCGTGGGTCTCCTCCATGCTCCTGTACGCCGTGCTCGACGTGTACCTGCTGACGCGTGCGGTGACGCTCCTGCGAGGCGGGCTGGCTCCCGGGTGGAGGGCGCCCATGGGATGGCTCGCCGTCACGCTGGGCCTCTGGCTCGTGGGTGATCTCACGGAGGGGCTCATGTACCTGGAGACGATCCCCTTCGTCGATCCCGGCACGCCGTGGGACGTCCTGTGGGCGCTCCCCTCGCTCACGCTCCTGATCGCGGTGCGCAGCCGCTCGTGCGCGTCGTCCGGCGTCAGGGGGACGTGAGCAGGTCGAAGTAGCTGGCCACGGAAAAGCCGGCCGGATCGACCAGGTAGAGCTGCCCGCGCGTGAAGTGTCCGGTGGTGGGGAAGTAGGGGGGTGGGGCGGTCGCGCCGCACTTGTCGTAGCTGTAGCGCTTGACGTACCCGGTGCCTCCCACGCTCCAGATGGTCCCGACGGCTCCCCTCGTGTTCTGGATGATGCCTCCCGTCAGGTACAGGCAGCCTCGGCCCCACAAGCTGCCTTCACACTTCTCGGCCTTGGTGTCTCCCGAGGCGTAGTCCTCGACGGTGAAGATGTCGAGGGCGAGCACGATGGCGTGGATGAACTCGTCCTTCGTGTCGTCGTAGGTGAAGTAGTTGGAGCCGGTGGCCGGCCGCTGCGGGCTGGTGAGCGTGTTGTCGGCCACCACGACCTGCTCTCCGCTGAAGAGCCCCAGGATGTCGGCGCAGGTGCCGAGTCCCGGGTCGCTCGCGTAGGTGATGTCGTCGCCGATGATGATCTCGTCCGTCGCGGCGACGGTGACGCGTCCACGCAGGACACCGCTGAGCAGCACCTTGCCGTCCACGTAGATGACGCCCTTGAACGATGGGTTCAGGGCCCGGGCGAGCGGGAAGAGGTAGCCCGCGTCGGGGCGTCCCGCGACCGATGGATGGATGGTTCCCGACCACGGGATCCAGGACCCCTTCGGGTCGGTCGGCGTGAAGCCCCCGAAGATCGAGTCGGAGCCGCCCAGGTAGCAGCGCTTCGTGCTGCTGCTCAACGCCGCCACGTACGAGTCGGGCCCGCTGCTCGGATGGTCCTTGGCGGACACGAACGTTCCGTCGGAGTGATAGTGCCCGCATTGCTCGGAGTACCGCATGCCGCTCAAGGGCACATCCCCCGAGACCCAGCGCGCGTCGGTGGACTGGTAGACGCGGAAGAACCCCTCCTGCTCGCCGGTCACGCTGCCGTCGCCGTCGAGGTCGATGGCCATGAACTCGATGCGTAGATACGCCTCGCCCGATCCCGAGGGTGAGCCGGCGGTGAAGTCCGTCCCTCCCGCCGCGGCCTGCGCCTGGAGCTTGGTGAGCTCGGCGGTGACGGGCATGTCGATGCGCGCCACGTGCTCCACGTACCCCTTCTTGAACGTGCCGTACGAGGCGCCCTGCACGGTCTTGGCGGTCTTGGCCTCATCGTGGAACGTCGCGCCGGACGAATAGATCTTCAGATAATCGTTGGTGTGTACCGGCCCGAAGATCTGGTCGCCGCCGCCGAACGAGATGTTCGAGGGTTCCACGTCCGTGAAATAGGCGAACTTCGCGAAGCTCTCCTGGAAGACCTGCGCGCGGCGGACCATCGCTCCGCCGCCCGCGTCGCGCGCCACGGACACGATGCTGCCGAAGACACCGTACTGGCCGGAGGTGGAGCCCGTCGGCCCCACGTACGTCCAGCGCTGGACGCCCGGAATGGGATGGCCGTCGCCGTCGGTCACGCTGACGCCGCTCTCGAGCGTCGCGTACCCTTCGTCGGGGTACTGCGTCCGGTCGCCGTTGATGCTCGCGCGGGCGAGCTCGACCCCTTCGAGCGCGACGGCGTCGAGCTGGCTCTGGCGGTCGTAGTAGCGGTTGCCGAGCGTGTGCGCGGAGCCGATGACGACGGCGCTGGTCGTGATGACCGCCACGATCACCACGACCAACAACACGGTGATCAGCGCGAATCCGTCTCGGCTGCGGACGACGGCGGGCATGAGACCTCCTGGAACGTCTGAGCTCATGGGACGATGACCACGGACGACGCCGCGAGGCCCGAGAGCGTGGGCGTGCAGTCCTGCGCCGCGAGCGCATACTCGTAGGCGGTGCCCGGCGTGACGGCGGCGTCCTGGTACGAGTACGTCGAGGCCCCGGCCGGGATCGCGCGGAAGGGATCGCCCCAGCCGCTGGCTCCCGCCTCCCGCCGCCAGATCACGTAGCGCACCACGTCGGCCTCGCCGCCGGCCTCGTCCACCGCCGGGCTCCAGGTGAGGTTCACGACGGGCTCCCCCGTGCCCAGCGTTCCCGAAGCCGCGTTCAGGCCCACGCCCAGAATCGGCGCCGAGCCGCACGTGGCGAGCATCCCGAACCCGGCGTTCGGGAGCGGGATCAGGCGGTCGAGGGCGAGCTGCACCTCGTCGTCGCCCTCCAGGCCATTGGTCGCGCGCATGCGGATCCTCACGGCCCGCACGCTGTCGGCGATCGCCGACGCGCCGGTGTCGGCGGGGGAGAGGTGGATCGGGGCCGAATGATGTATGGGCAGCAGGCTGTCCGGGAACGCCATCAGCGCCATGGCGCCGGTGCCGTCGTCCTGGAGTCGCTCGTAGGAGAAGAACGGCGACGAGCCGTCGCGCAGCAGACTGCGCGCGAGGGGTTCGGCCCGCGCGGCGTTCACCCTGCGCCAGAGCACGTAGTCGTCCGTCCGCGCGGTCCCGGTGTCGGGCGCCAGGTAGAACTGGATCACCTCCGCCGGGCTCGGCACGCCGGGCGCGGACTCGTAGGCGGTGTCCGGGAAGGACACCCCGGAGTTGGGGATGGAGAACCCTCCGGTCGGCGCCCGGACCTGGCCCGAGGGTGCGTCCGGGTCGTAGTAGACCGCGAAGGGGTCGTCGGCGACGTTCGTCGCGTAGTCCGCCGAGAACGCGACGACGTCCTCGTCGGCATAGTAGAGGGAGGGCTGGCCGTCGGGCACGTTCGTCCCGAGCGTCTCGAGATCCTGGCTCAGCGTGGAGGCGGCGTACCGCAGGTTCCGGAGCGCCACCAGCCTGAGCACGGAGCTCTGGAACGCGGTGTTCTGATGGGCCATGAGGGCGAGCGCGCCGGAGATCACCACGCCGAAGATCGTGAGCGCGATGATGAGCTCGATCAGCGTCATGCCCAGACGGGGAGGACGGGTGTTGGTCATGGGCGTCACGGAGCGGCGACGATGATCTGCCGTGAGACGGGAGGCGTGATCAGGGGACCGGTGACCGAGACCGAGACGCGCTTGTAGTCGAGGGCGACGGGCATACTCTGCTGGACGTGAACCACGGTCGTGGTGCGGGTCAGCCCCTCGACGCCGAAGAGGTCGACGTCCACGCCCGCGTACAACGTGTCCAGGCCACCGTACCGGGGGTCGAGCCGGACCCGCGCGAGCCGGTCCTCCACTCCCTCGAGGGCCAGGGCCTGGAGCTCCGCCGTGGCGGCGGACGTGGCGAGGCGGCTCGCGGAAGCCGCGAGGCCGAGCACGGCGGTGGCGAGGATCACCAGGGCGATGACGACCTCGACCATCGTGAAGCCCGCGTCGGACCGTCGCGTCAGCATGCGTCCTCCCACGCGCCCGTGCGGTAGGAGTGGCAACGCACCTCGCCGGTGGCGCGCTCGATCGTGATCGCGCGGACGCTCTCGGCCACACCGGAGAGGGAGCCTTCCATGGGACGCAGGTAGACGGCGCCCGAGGCGTTGGCCGATCCGTTCCGGTGGAAGATGAGCGTCGGGTTGCCGTCCCGGATCGGGAAGCTCACGGGGGGCGCTCCGGCGGGAAGCGCCGGAACCGTGCCGACCCCGAAGCCCACGGTTTCGGGGAGCTCGACGATGCGCGTGTCCTCGCCCGTGTCCTCCACCCCGTTGTTGTTCTCGTCCTGGTGGATGCGTACCGTCCTCTCCGATAGGAGGAAGCGAACGACCATGTCGTGTTGGCGGAGCACGGCGAGCCGCTGGGCCGCGTTCAGGCCCAGGGCGAGCTCCTGGACCGCGCCGTCCGCCCTCCAGCGCCCGGGCGAGAAGAGGGGCGTGACCATCGAGGTGAGGATCCCCATGATCACGAGGACGAGGAGGATCTCGGCGAGGGTGAAGCCTGAGCGACGAAGGTGTCTGGACGCCATCGGAGACCGGGGGTGCGGCGGGATTTCGCGGGTCGTCACACGTGGCCCGTACTTCAAATCACGGACCTGCGGCCGGGCGATCCAAACCGAAGTCGTCGAAGAAGAGATTTCGCGCGGTGAACTGCTCTTTCCTGCGGTGAACGGCCTCCGCGTCGCCGCGGGTTGCGACGGAGCGGCGGAACGGCCCAATGTTCGCCGTCACTTTTTGCCGGTGGGGGAACCAGAATGAGGCCGACGGCCGTGGTGGTGGACGACGATCCGCTTGCCCGGGAACGCCTGCGAGACCTGGCCGGCGAGGTGTCACTGGTGGACGTGGTCGGGGAAGCCGCCGACGGCGAGTCGGCGGTGCGGGTGATCGACGAGCTGCGCCCGGACATCGTCTTCCTGGACATCGAGATGCCCGGCGGATCGGGGTTGGACGTGGCCCGGCGGATCGAGCATCCCGCCGCGATCGTGTTCACGACGGCGTATCAGCAATACGCGGTCACGGCGTTCGAGCTCTCGGCGGTGGATTATCTGCTCAAGCCTTTCGGCCCGGAGCGGTTCCGGGAGGCGGTGGAGCGCGCTCTGGCCGCCCGTGGCCTCGAAAGTCAGACGAGGCGCACCGCGCGTCTCGACGAGGCCCTGGAGCAGAGCCACCCCCTGGCCCGACTGTTCCTCAGGGAGAGGGACACGATCCTTCCGGTGCCCGTGGAGCGGATCGTGCGTATCGAGGCCGAGGGGGACTATGTCATGGTGCACACGCGGGAGCGCTCCTACCTCGTCCGCCTCCGACTCCAGGACCTCGAGAGCCGTCTCGGGGACCGGTTCCTGCGGGTCCACCGATCGCACCTGGTGAACCTCGACCACGTGAAGGTCTTCGAGCACAACGACGACGTCCGCCTCGTGGTGGTCATGACCGACGGGACCCGCATCCTCGCGAGCCGGGCCCGGTCCCGTGAGCTCCGCCGCCTCGCGCGCTGACGTCGCGGCGGGTTCGCGCGTCCCGCGGGCCGATCCGCCGTCCGCCCGGTTCGACCTCCGGGAACTGGCGGGCGCGTTCACGAAGAGCTCGCCGGGAGGCCGCTGGTCCCCCATGGCCCTGGTTCTCATGGCCGGGGGCGGTGTGGCGGCCGGGGGCCTGGCGTTCGCGCCCCCGCGGCTGGAGCCCTGGGCCGGGGGCCTGGCCCTCGTCCTGACCTCGCTCGCCGCGGCCTCGGCGTGTCTGGGCGCGAGGGAGGCGGCCACTCCCGAAGGCCGCGCCACGTGGCTGCTGCTCGGCATCGGCGCGATCCTGGCCGCCATGGGCCAGGCGCTCTACGCCCGCATCGAGCTCCTCGGACAGTACGTTCCGTTCCCGTCGATGGGGTTCCACCTGTTCATCGCCTTCCACATCGCGTTTGCCGAGGGCGCCGTTCTGGCGCTTCGCCCCGCGCACGAGGGGCGGCTCGCCACGGAGATCGCGCTGGACGGGATCCTGGTCCTCCTGGGCGCTTCCGCGCTGGTCCTGCGCTTCGTGCTCGACGAGCCGTTGAGCCTGGGGCTGCTGGACCTGCCCCAGGTCGTGGCGATCCTCATCGGCCAGACGGCGGTGACGGCGTCGCTGCTCTTCGTGTCGCTCCTCGTCGTGTGGAAGGACAGCGCGCTGGCGAGCCCGGTCGTGGACGGACTGCTCGTGAGCGCGATCTTCTTCGCGTTCGGCAACCTCCTGGTCACCCTGGGCGTGGAGCCGGGCCCCGGCTCGACCGAGCCGAGCCTCGACGTGGTCCGCGGCTTGGGCTGGCTGGCTCTGTTCCTGTCCGCGGGCCTCGCCACGGTGCGCCCCCAGGCCTCGCCGCTGGTGGCGGGACGGGAGGCTGCGGCGCGGAGGTTCCGGCACCTCATCATCCCGGGGGCCGCCCTCTTCCTGGCGCTGTGGGCCGTGGACGCCGCGCGCCGCGAGACCGTGACCACGCCGTCCCTGGTGGTGGTGTTCCTGATGGGGGTGACGCTGGCCGCGCGGATCGGAACCGCCCTGTACGCGGTCGAGCAGGAATCGGTCGAGCGGCGCCGCGCCGAGCAGCGGGTCGCCCGCCTGCGCCTGCGTGCGGTCACGGCCCAGATGAATCCCCACTTCCTCTTCAACGCCCTCCACTCGCTCTCGGCCCTGGTGCGACGTGACCCCGGGTCGGCGGAACGCACGCTGGAACGGCTGGGAGGGCTCCTGCGCTACGGCCTGGACTCCGGGGAGGAGCTCGTGCTGTTCCGGCAGGAATGGACGTTCGCGAAAGGCTTCCTCGAGCTGGAGCGCATGCGCCTGGGTGCCCGGCTGTCCGTGGAGACCTCGATCGCGCGCGAGGCGATGGATCTCATCGTGCCACCGTTCATCCTCCAGCCTCTCGTCGAGAACGCCGTCCGCTACGCGGTGAGCCCGTTCCCGGCAGGCGGGAGCGTCGCGGTCGTGGCCACGATCCAGGACGAATCGCTCGTCGTCGAGGTGCGCGACTCCGGCCCGGGCGCGGATCCGGATACGCTCTTGAACGCGCCGGGTGTGGGCATCCGGGGTGTGCGCGCTCAGCTCGAGACGCATTACGGGCGGGATGCGCGACTCGAGACCGAGCGGGTGGCCGGAGGCGGGTTCGTGGTCCGGCTGGTCATTCCCGCCGAGACCGATTGAAGGCTGGGCGGCCGCCGCACCGGCGGGTGCGTCCGTGGTGCCCCGCGCGCCTTTCCTCCTGCCGTGCAGTAGATTGCATGCGAGGGCCCCGCGCCGTCCCGAGCCGGGGCCGCCCCCCGACGGTTGCGATCCCATGAGCAAGGTACTCCTGGTCATCCTGGACGGCTGGGGCCACTCCGACTTCAACGACCCTCCCTGGGAGGGGAACGCCCCGGAGCAGGCCCACGTGCCGCGCTTCCGGGACCTCTACGACCACTGGCCCCGCACGCGCCTGGCCTGCTCGGGCCTCGACGTGGGCCTCCCCGAAGGCCAGATGGGCAACTCGGAGGTGGGCCACCTCAACCTCGGCGCCGGCCGGATCGTCTATCAGGACATCGCGCGCGTGGACAAGGCGATCCGCGACGGTGAGCTCGCTGCCGCGCTCGGGCTCCCCGAGACCGTGGCCCGCCTCGAGGGCGAGGGTGGGGCGCTCCACCTCGTGGGGCTCGTGTCCGAGGGCGGCGTGCACAGTCACCTGCGCCACCTGGACGCGATCCTCGACCTGCTGCCGGCCGACCTCGACGTCCGGATCCACTGCATCACGGACGGGCGGGACACGTCACCCACGAGCGGGGCGGGCTGTGTCGCGCACGTCGCGGCGCGGTGCGCCGACTCGTCCGGCTGGAGGATCGCCACGGTGGGCGGGCGCTACTACGCGATGGACCGCGACAAGCGCTGGGAGCGCACGGCGAAGGGCTACAACGCGATCGTCATGGGGCGGAGCGACGTGGTGGAGGACACACCGCTCTTCCTCGAGCGGCGTTACGAGGAGGGCATCACCGACGAGTTCATCCCGCCCGTGGTCGTGAGGGGAGTGGGGGAGCGGGGCATCGTGGACGGCGACGCGGTGATCCTGTTCAACTTCCGCGCCGACCGGATGCGTCAGCTCTGCGCGGCGATGACCGTGCCGGGTTTCGACGCGATCCCCGGCGCCGGGCCGCCGATCCGCGACGTCATGACGATGACGCAGTACGAGGCGAGCCTCCCCGTGCGCGTCGCGTTCCCGCCGAGGGACATCAAGAACGAGCTGGGGGAGCTGCTGGGAACGTGGAACGTGCCGCAGCTCCGGGTGGCGGAGACCGAGAAGTACGCCCACGTGACGTACTTCTTCAACGGAGGCGACGAGGTGCCGAACCCCCTCGAGGACCGCGTGCTGATCCCCTCGCCCAAGGTCGCCACGTACGACCTCCGGCCCGAGATGAGCGCGGAGGGTGTGTGCCAGGCCGTGGAGAAGGGGATCGTGGACGGGCCCTACGAGTTCATCCTGGTGAACTTCGCCAACCCGGATATGGTCGGGCACACGGGCGTCATCCCTGCCGCCATCAAGGCGGTGGAGAAGGTGGACTCCTGTCTCGGTCGCTTGCTGGACCTGGTCGAGGAGCGCGCGGGCGAGTGGGTCGCGTTGGTCACCGCGGACCATGGGAACTGCGAGAAGATGCTCATGCCCGACGGTAGCCCGCACACCGCGCACACCACCGAGCCGGTGGACTTCTTCGTCTTCGATCCCGCGGGTCGGGCGAAGCTCGTGGCGGACGGCGGGCGCCTGGCCGATGTCGCTCCGACCGTGCTCGCGTGCATGGGGCGCCCCCAGCCCGAGGAGATGACCGGGCGCTCTCTGGTGGAGATGCGCGCGTGACGGTGAAGGAGCTACTGGACCGCGCGCTCTCGCTGGCCGACGAGGGCGACTGGGAGGGCGCGGCCGGGCTGCTCCGCGAGCACCTCGTCGAGCACGAGGGCGAGGCGGCGGTCCATTGCTGGCTCGGCGTGGCGGAGCGCGAGCTCGGCATGGGAAGTATGGCCTACGAGTGCTTCCGTCGCGCGCTCGCGCTCGGGCCGGAGGATCCCTACGTGCTCGCCACGGCGGGCAACGGAGTGGCCGCGTTCGACGATCCCGACGCCGAGCAGGCTCTCAGGACCGCCGCGCTCACCGCGCCCGCCGTCCCGCTCACGCGCCTCATGTACGGCGCGTACCTCGCGCGCGAGGGGCTCGTCGAGGACGGGATCCGCGAGCTCGAGGCCGCGCGCGAGCTGGACGCGGACGACGCCCAGATCGCCTACGAGCTGGGCGTGGCGCGCTGGCTCGCGGGGAACCTGGCGGGAGCGGTGGACGCGGTGGGCGATGCGGTCTCGCTCGACCCGAACGACGGCTGGGCGCATACCGTTCTCGGCCTGCTCCTGCTCGAGGCCGACCGCTTCGACGAGGCGGTCGGGGAGCTCTCGGAGGGCGCGCGGCTCGATCCCGACGACGTCGAAGGCCAGCTCGCGGCGGCGCTCGCCGCCTGCGCGATCGGCACGGACGAGCTCGCCTGGGAGATGCTCGAGCGCGCGCGGCTGAACGCGCAGGAGTCGGACGCCGAGGAGATGCTGGCCGTCGAGGAGCGCCTGGATGCGGGCCCCGAGGCCGCGCGCGCGCTGCTCATGGAGGAGCTGGCGCCGGATCTGCTGATGAGAAGGGTACGGGCGAGGCCGTAGGCATCCGTCGGGCGCGCCGGGGGATCACCGTCCCTTCACAGGTACAGGATCAGCGAGATCCCGAGCAGGATCGCGACCCACAGGACCATGCTTCCCGTGGGCCAGGTGCGCGAGAGCGGGCCGCGCTCCGCGCTCGCTCGCTCGGCGAGGCCGAACGTCCTCCTCACAGCCCCGAGCGACGCATCACGCACCGCTCCGTCGAGGCGCGCCACAGCCGAGCCCACGCCGAGGACCATGCGGCGTCCGAGCCACCGATACGTCCACTCGGCGTCGATGTTCACCGACCTCAGCTCAGGCGGGTAGATATGCGTCTTCTGGAGTCCGACGAAGGCCATGGCGCCGAAGAACAGGAGCTGGAGCTGGGCGAGGACGTGCGTGGTGGTGTACGGATCGTACGACGCATCGAACGGGAGGATGCGGTAGACCGTCTGCTCCGGGAACGTGCCGATCAACACGCAGAGCACGGCCGCGAGCCCCATGGCCGCGAGCATGTTGCGGGGAGCTTCGGTCGTCCGAACCCCTGAGTCGTGCCCGAAGAACGCGAAGAAGGGGACCTTGATCCCGGCGTGGTGGAAGACGCCGGCGGAGGCGAAGAGGAGGGCGAGCCACACCACGTTGTGCCCTTCTTCCAGGGCGGCGGACATGACCATGGACTTGGCCACGAACCCGCTGAAGAGGGGGAACGCGGAGATGGAGGCGGCGCCGATGGCCGTGAACGCCGCGGTGAACGGCATGCTCTTGTAGAGCCCTCCCAGGTCCGAGCCGTTGACCCGCCCCGTCTGGTGAAGGACGGCGCCCACGCCCATGAAGAGGAGCGACTTGTAGATGATGTGGACGAAGGCGTGGGCCACCGTGCCGTTGAGGGCCAGGGCCGTCCCGATGCCGATCCCCGTCACCATGTACCCGACCTGGTTGATGAGGGAGTAC
The DNA here is from genome assembly GCA_964412015.1 of uncultured Gemmatimonadaceae bacterium. Classification (GTDB taxonomy): domain Bacteria; phylum Gemmatimonadota; class Gemmatimonadetes; order Longimicrobiales; family Gaopeijiaceae; genus SZUA-318. Next base: position 32,274 of record CAYPMO010000009.1, read on the forward strand.
CCCAGCACCCGCCGGAGGTCGTTCTCGATGACGGCGAAGAAGATGGGGAAGACGGTCATCACCGCGCCGACGTAGATGAGCATCTCGGTGCCGGCGAAGGTCCGGGCCAGCACGTACACCGCCGTCTTCGTGGTGAAGGCGCTCAGGTACACCGCGCCGGTGACCGTCCCCTCGGGATACGCGTCGGTGAGCCAGTTGTGGAGGAGGGGGAAGGCGGCCTTGATCCCCAGGGCGAAGAGGATGAGCCAGGCGCCGAGGGTGCCGTCCAGACCGATGTGCCCCAGATCGATGGAGCCCGTGTCCCGGGTCCGGAGGAGCGTCCCGGCAAGAAGGAGGACCCCGGACACCACGAGGACCACCAGGTAGCGGAACCCGGCCTGGAAGGAGCGCTCCGTGTCCCGGGCCCAGATGAGGAACACGGAGGTGACGGCGAGCAGCTCCCAGAACACGAAGAGCACGATCATGTCGCCGGCGAAGACGGCGCCCACGGCGCTGCCGGCGTAGAGCATGGCCGAGGTGTGCTGGACGCTCGCGCGGTCCTCCGAGCCCAGGTGGAGGGCGAAGATGTTCCCGATGAGGGCCGCGATGTGGAAGATGTATCCGAAGAGAAGGCTGAGCCGGTCCACCTCGAAGACCTGGAGGGTGTATCCCAGGACCGTCCACTCCAGGTGGACGCCGTGCTCCATCCCGATGAGGTTCAGCCCCCCCAGGACGGGGGTGGCGACCATGATGGCCTGACGCACCACGCCACGGGTGAGCGCCGCGACGAACGCCCCCACGAAGAGGATGACGAACGGGGGCACGTCAATCCACATCGTAGTAGTCCTCGGAGCGCATGAGCAGCCGGCGGAGCTGCTTGGCCACGACCACGAGGATCCAGCACGAGGCGAACCCGTACCATGCGTGGAAGCCGAAGAGGGCCTCCCACGGATGGTAGGCGTGGCGGTGGATCACGAGGTCCAGGAGCACGAGGACCACGAGCGCCGAATAGAACACGCGGAGAAACCGGTCCACGTTCTTCTTCTTGTCCCACATCCCGGGCGGCTCATCCGGGGCCTTCATGTGCGCCCGGGGGCCCAACGGAGCGGCCTGGGGATGGCGCCCGTCCTTGAGGGGTGGGTGTCCGTATTCGTTGCTCATCGGGCGACTACCATGCGCATCAGGTCATAGAAAGGATCGGGCCACACGAAGAGCGCCAGCGTCGCCAGCGCCGTGATCACGGTGGCAACCAGTGATGGCCAGGGCGCCTCGTGAATGCCGTCGGGGCGCTGGGCGTCGGCCGGAGCCCGGCTGAAGAACGCACGCATGGGGATCTCCAGGAGGTAGACCAGGTTCAACAGCGAGCTCACCATCAGAGTGGCCAGGAGGCCGAGCTGCCCGGCCTCGAGTGTGCCCAGGCCGAGGAACCACTTGCTCCACACGCCTCCCGCGGGCGGCAGGCCGATGACGCTCAACGCACCGATGAAGAAGGCGGCGAACGTCACGGGCATGGTGCGCCCGAGCCCCCGCATGCGGCTGATCTCCGTCTCGTGGGCCGCGACCAGGACCGCGCCGGCGCCGAAGAAGAGCGTGATCTTCCCGAACGCGTGCATCACGATGTGCATCCCGCCGCCCACGACGCCCATCTCGTTGGCGAGCAACGCGCCCATGACGATGTAGGAGAGCTGGCTCACCGTCGAGTAGGCGAGCCGGGCCTTCAGGTTGTCCATGGTGAAGGCCACCAGCGATCCGAGCAGGATCGTGATCGCCGCCGCCCACGCGAGCCACGGAGCCGCCGCGAGCGTGCCGAGCAGGTCCAGGCCGAAAACGTAGACCGACACCTTGAGGATCGTGAACACCCCGGCCTTCACCACGGCAACCGCGTGGAGCAACGCCGAAACCGGAGTGGGCGCCACCATGGCGGCGGGGAGCCACCGGTGGAACGGCATCACGGCGGCCTTCCCCACCCCGAACACGAAGAGCGCCAGGATCGTGCCGAAGACCGCGTTGGATGCCGTTCCCGAGAGGATACCGCCGGGCCGGAAGTCGGTCGTGCCGGCGAGCTGCCAGGTCCAGATGATCGCCAGGAGCTGGAACCCCACCGAGGTCGTGAGGAGGATGCCCAGGTAGACGCGGCCCGCCTTGCGCGCCGCCTCCGTCCCATGATGCGTGACCAGCGGGAACGTGCAGAGCGTGAGAACCTCGTAGAACGCGAATAGCGTGAAGAGGTTGGCGGAGAACGCGACGCCCATGGCCGCCGCGATCGAGATCGCGAAGAAGAAGTAGAACCGCGTCTGGTTCTGCTCGTGGTGGCCCCGCATGTACCCGATCGAGTACACCGACGTCACGATCCAGAGGAACGACGCGACGAACGCGAACACCAGCCCGAGGGGCTCGACCTCCAGCGCCAGCGCCACGCCGGGAACGACCTCGACCAAGTCCACACGCGGCAGGTTCCCGCCCCGCCCGGCGTCCAGGAGCGCGCACACGACCCCGAAAAGGCCCGATGCAGTGAGGAGCGTCGCTGCCTCGCGCGCGTTCGGCCGGCGGCCCAGGGCGAGGACGCCCAGGGCCCCGGCCACCGGGAGGAAGACGGCGGCGACGGTCAGCGCGCCCGTGCTCACGGCGCCAACCCGAGGAGTGACTGGGCGGCCCGGATGGCCACACCTACGGTGAGCTTGGCGTCGATGCCGAACCAGAGGTTGGCCAGGACGAGCGCCCACGTGGGCAGGAGCAGCAGGAGCGGGGCCTCACGGACCGCCGGGTCGCCCCGCGGAGGACGGAAGTAGGCGACTTCCACCACACGCCAGACGTAGACGACGGCCAGGAGCGATCCGACGAGGACGAGCACGGCGACGGGCCACAGCTCGAGCTCCAGCGCCGCGCGGACCAGGTACCACTTGCTGATGAAGCCGACGGTGAGCGGGACGCCGATGAGGCTGAGTCCGCCGATGACGAAGGCCGCCATGGTGAAGGGCATCGTCTTGCCGAGCCCCGCCATCGCCTCGAGGCGCACGGAGCCGATGCGGTACATCACGCAACCCATCGCCATGAACAAGGCACCCTTGATCAGCGCGTGGTTGAACAGGTGCAGGATGCCCGCTGCCACGCCGAAGACGGACGCCAGGCTGACCCCCAGGATCATGTATCCGATCTGAGCGACGCTCGAGTAGGCGAGCAGGCGCTTGACGTTCCGCTGGTAGATCGCGGACAAGGACATGAGGAGGATCGCCACGATCGCGAGCGGCAGAAGGAGCCAGTCGATCTGCATGACGTCGAACGCGAACGCCGCGCCGAAGAGGGTCAGCACGAAGCGCAGCAGCATATAGACCGCGACTTTCGTGGCCGTGGACGCGAGGAACGCGGTGACCGCGGACGGGGCGAACACGTAGGCGTTCGGGAGCCACAGGTGCAGCGGGAACATCGCGAGCTTCAGGCCCGCACCCACCGTGAGGAAGGCGAACGCCACGGGAAGCGTACGCGTGTGGAACTGGAGGGGGAGGCGCTCGGCGAGGTCCACCATGTTGAGCGTCCCGGTCATCGCGTACATGAGCCCGATGCCGATGACGATGAAGGTCGCCCCCACGCTCCCCATGATCAGGTACTGGTACGCCGAGGTGAGGGCCCTCCTGTCGGGTCCCATGGCGATGAGCGTGTACGCGGACAGCGACGAGATCTCCAGGAAGACGAACAGGTTGAAGACGTCCCCGGTGACGGCGATCCCCAACAGCCCGGTCATGCAGAGGATCAGCGCCGCATAGAAGAGCGGGATCCGCTCGCGCTCCACCTCCCGCTCGATGCTGTGGAGCGCGTAGGGCATGACCGCCGCCGCGATACCGGACACGATGACGAGGACGAACGCGCCCACCGCGTCGAGCCGGTACTCGATTCCCCACGGAGGGGGCCATCCTCCGAGCGCGTAGCTCACCGGACCTGTGGCGAGGACCCTGGTGAGGAGGGCCACCGCGACCCCGAAGGCCCAGAGCGCGGCCAGCAGCGCGACCAACCACCCCAGGCGCGGCCGGCGCACGAGCGCCGCCAGGGGTGCGGCGAGAAGGGGTACGACGACCTGGAGAACGAGGAGGTGCGCGCCCATCTACATCACGTCGTCCTGGGCGTGGATCTCGTCCTCCTCCACGGTTCCGTAGGCCTCCTTGATCCGTACCACGAGGGCGAGACCTACGGCCAAGGTCGCCACGCCGACCACGATGGCGGTGAGGATGAGCACCGACGGAAGCGGGTTGCTGTAGACCACGTCCTCGCCGCCCTCGAGGAGGATGGGAGGTGTGCCGCCGAAGATCTTCCCCATGCTGATGTAGAGGATCATCATCGACGTCTGGAAGACGCTGAGCCCCACCAGCTTCTTCACGAGGTTTCCGCGGGAGATCATGATGTAGAAGCCGATCATCATGAGGACCACGACGATCCAGTAGTTGTAGTGGCCCAGGAGCTTCACGACTCCACCCTCCCCCGGCCGGCGAAGGCGTAGAAGATGGACACCATCACGCCGAAGACGGTGACCAGCACGCCGAACTCGACGGAGAAGATCCCCCAGTGCTGGGCATGGTGGGCGTCGTGGAGGAGCGCGCCGTAGTCCAGGAACGCGCCCCCCTTGAGGAGGGCCACCACACCCGTTCCCGCGTAGATCATCACCCCTACCGCCGAGCACGTGTGCGTGACCCAGGTGGGGAGCACCCGCTGGGCGTTCTCCAGACCGTAGACGAGCGCGTAGAGGATGAAGGCCGCGGCGAAAATGACGCCGGCCTGGAATCCGCCGCCGGGACCGTAGTCGCCGTGGAATTGAACGTAGAGGGCGAAGAGCAGGATGAAGGGGATGAGAATCTTCGCTCCTACCCTGAGGACTACCCGGTCATCCATGGGCCTCGTCGTCCCCTCGTGCCGCCTCGCTCTCGTCCGCGCCGGTGTCCGGCGCGCGCTTCGGCGAACCTGGGCGGCGCGTTCCTTTCCCGCGATGCAGGAGGAGGAGCACTCCCACCACGGCGGTGAAGATCACCGTGGTCTCCCCCATGGTGTCGTAGCCCCGATACGAGGCCAGCACCGAGGTCACGATGTTGGGTGGTCCCACTTCGTGTCCCGACTCCTCGACGTAGCGGGGTGCGACGTGGAGGTGGGCCGGGTTGTCGGGCTGTCCGAAGGGGGGCATGTCCGATGTGCCGTAGACGAGCATGCCTCCGGTGACCAGCACCACGAAGAGTGGGAGCACGGGCCTCCGGACGGGCTTCCGTTCCTCGTGCCCGACGAGTGAGAGGGCAGCCAGAAGCAGGACGGTGGAGATTCCCGCTCCGACCGCCGCCTCCGTGAACGCCACGTCCACCGCGTCGAGCGTCGTGTAGAGCAGGGCGCAGAGGAGCGAGTAGATGCCCGAGAGCATGACCACGGCGAAGAGATTGCGGAGCCGGAGGATGGCCAGGGCCGTGATTCCCAGGAAGGCGAGGAGGGCGATGTCGATGACAGCGTCCATCGTTCAGCTTCCGGCCAGCGGGGACTTGTACGGTACCACGTTGCCCGAGTATGCGGAGCGCGCCAGCGAGTGTGTGGCGATCGGGCTGGTGAAGAGCAGGAACGCGTAGACGAGGAGGAGCCGCAGCGTGAGGAGGGAGAGCCCGGCCTGGAAGCACATGCCGAGGATCAGGAAGCCCGCGCCCATCGTGTCGGTCATGCCCGCGGCGTGGAGCCGTGTGAACACATCGGGCATCCGCAACACGCCGCCCGTGCCCACCAGGATGAAGAAGAGGCCGGCCAGCATGCTCGCCCAGGAGAGGACGTCGAGCGCGTGCGCGAGCATCACTCGCCCTCCCGGGGCCGCCGCACGTGCCGTGCGAGATCCCTGAACTCCACGAACTTCAGGACCGCGATGGTCCCGATGAAGTTGATCAGCGCGTAGACCAGGCTCAGGTCCACCCAGTCGGGCCGCTCCGTGAGGAAGCCGATCACGGCCAGGAGGAGGACGGTCTTGGTACCGAGCGTGTTCACCGCGAGCACGCGGTCGTAGACGGTGGGCCCGAGCAGCGCGCGGGCGAGCGCCATGAGCATGGCCGTGAGCAGGCCGCCGGCCGCGACGCCCCACATCATGCGCGGCCTGCCTGCTCGACCCAGGAACAGCGGCGGTCCATCTCGTCCTCTTCCCGGCCGTCCACGTCCACCCACGTGAGGGAGTGGATGTGGAAGTCGTTGCCACGCACGCCGATGGTGATGGTGCCGGGCGTGAGCGTGATCGAGTCGGCGTACAGCGCCTTGCCGAGATCCGTGGTCTGGCTGCCGCGGTAGTGCACGAGGATGGGGCTGATCGGGAGCTTCGGGTGAAGGATGAGCCTCGCGACGCGGAGGTTCGCGAAGAAGATCTCCTTCATGAGCCACGGCATGTAGAAGCCGAGCCGGCCGCCGGCCTTGAGCGGCAGGCTTTCGCCGTCCACCCGGCTCATGCGACGGACGATGTAGACGGTCAGGGCGCAGGAGGCCGCTCCGAAGCCCAGGAAGAGCGGCTCGAAGTGGCCCGACAGGATGATCCAAAACCCGTAGAGGATGGCACCCAGACCGATGGCGCGGACCAAAGGTGTCTGCCTGACGTGATTCAACCGTGCCCCGGCGAGTCGTGACGCCACGGGGCGAGATGGCGGCCGAATCTACCAGATGGACCATGCCGCGTCCACTCTACGCCCCCGGGTCCTTCGAGGCGGCATCCTCCGGCCACGTCCCACCCCGCGCACCCCCTCGTTACCTTGTGGGGACGCGACGGTCCGGAGGGTGGGAACGATGACGCATATCGCGGCCTGTATGACAGCCGTGGGGCTGCTCGCGGCCCCGCTGGCGGCCCAGCAAGACGGAGGGCGGGTGGACGTCCACATCCCTTACACCCAGTTCACGCTGAAGAACGGGCTGAACGTCATCGTGCACCGCGACGCATCGCTGCCGGTCGCGAGCGTCAACGTGTGGTATCACGTGGGCTCGAAGAACGAGGAGCCCGGCCGGACGGGGTTCGCCCACCTCTTCGAGCACGTGATGTTCGAGGGGTCGGCCAACGTTCCGGAAGGGGACTTCGACAACCATCTGGAGGCGGCGGGCGGCGTGAACAACGGGTCGACCGCCAACGACCGCACGAACTACTGGGAGAACATCCCCTCGAACGCCCTCGAGCTGGCGCTCTGGCTCGAGGCCGACCGCATGGGCTTCCTCCTGGAGACGATGACCCAGGAGAAGCTGGACCTCCAGCGGGACGTGGTGAAGAACGAGCGCCGCCAGAGCGTCGACAACCAGCCGTACGGCCGGGCGTTCGAGACGGTCTACGAAGCGCTGTACCCGGCCGATCATCCCTACCACTGGCCGGTCATCGGGTCCATGGACGACCTCTCGGCCGCGACGCTCGACGACGTGAAGGGTTTCTTCCGCACGTACTACGCGCCGAACAACGCCAGCCTGGCCGTGGCCGGCGACGTCGGCGAGTCCCGGGTACGCCGGCTGGTGGAGAAGTACTTCGCCGACATCCCTGCGGGGCCGCCCATTCCGGAAGTCACGTTCCCGGACCCGACGCTCTCGGCCCCCGAGGGGCTCGTCCTGGAGGACGCGGTGCAGCTGCCGCGCCTCTACGTGGCTTGGCACTCCGCGAAGGGCTACACCGACGAGGACGCTGCGCTCGACGTGCTGGCCTCCGTCCTCACCGAGGGGAAGAGCTCACGGCTCCACAAGCGGCTGGTCTACGACGAGGAGGTCGCGGCGGACGTGACCGCGTTCCAGGACGGGATGGAGCTCGGCGGCGCGTTCTGGGTCATCGCCACCGCGAAGCCGGATGTCTCCCTGGAGAAGCTGGCCGGCGCCGTGCGCGAGGAGTTGGCCCGCCTCGTGCGGGAGGGCGTGACGCGTGAGGAGCGCGAGCGCGCCGTGAACGGCATCGAGACCTCGTTCCTGCGGTCGCTGGAGCGTGTAGGCGGCTTCGGGGGCAAGGCCGACCGGCTGAACGAGTACCACTTCATGGTCGGGACCCCGGGGTGGGTTCGCCAGGATCTGGCGCGCTATCGGCGGGTCACGGAAGCCGTCGTGGCGGAGGTGGCCGCCCGGTGGCTCGCGGGCAAACCGGCGGTCTGGTTGAGCGTCGTGCCGCAGGGGCGGACGGACCTGGCCGCGACGGGGAGGGTGGAGGAAGGTCGGTGACGAGCACGGGAGCGAGGCTCATGGTGGCGAGCTGGACGACGATGACGTTGGCGGCGTGCTCCGCGGGGATGAGCTACGAGTCCGCGGGACCCGAGGGGGAGAGCGGCTCGGTCAGCATCGGAGCCCGGGCCGGCGGTGGACCCGGCGGCGGCCGGCAGGCGCTCGATCGGTCCCGGGTTCCCGAGGTGGGCGCGCCGCCGGCGCTCGAGTTGCCCGAGATCCAGGACTACGCGCTCGACAACGGGCTCCGCGTCGTCCTCGTGGAGCGCCACGCGCTTCCGCTCGTGAGCCTCCAGCTGCAGTTCAAGGGCGGCGCCTCGGCGCACCCGGCCTCCAGGGCCGGGCTCGCGTCGCTCACGGCGGACATGATCGACGAGGGTACGGCGAGCCGCTCCGCCCTCGAGATCGCCGACGCGGTGGACCTGCTCGGCGCGACGCTCACGAGCACGGCGGGCTACGACGCGAGCCAAGTGCGCCTCGGTGTGCTGCGCTCGAGGCTTCCCGAGGCGCTCGCGATCCTCGCGGAGGTGGTGACGCGGCCGTCGTTCCCCGAGTCCGAGCTCGATCGGGTCCGGCGGGAGCGACTGGCCCGCGTAGTGCAGCGCTCCGACCTGCCGGCGGCGCTCGCGGACGACGCGTTCGCCGACGTCCTGTACGGGGCCGGACACCCCTACGGCGCGCCGCTCCTGGGCACGAAGGAGAGCCTGGAGGCACTCGCGCGCGACGAGGTCGTGGCGTTCCACGAGGCTCGCTACGCGCCGGGGCAGGGCACGCTCGTGGTGGCGGGGGACGTGACGCGCGAGACGCTGGACAGCCTGCTCGCGGATGCGTTCGCCGGCTGGTCGGGACGGGGCGAGGACCCCGCTCCCCTTCCGACCGCGGCCTCCGGCTCGCGGCGGACGATCCACATCGTGGACAAGCCCGGCGCCGCGCAGAGCGAGGTCCGCGTCGGCCGGGTCTCGGTGGCCCGCGACACCGACGCGTACTATCCGCTGACCGTGCTGAACACCGTGCTCGGCGGCTCGTTCACGTCCCGCCTCAACATGAAGCTCCGCGAGGAGAAGGGATACACGTACGGCGCGGGCTCCTTCCTCGACCTGCGCCGGGCACCCGGCCCGTTCCTGGCCACCTCCGCGGTGGCCACGCCCGTGACGGACAGCGCCGTCGTGGAGTTCGTCCGGGAGATCGCGCGGATGGCCGAGGAACCCGTGCCCGAGGACGAGCTCACCAGGGCGTGGAACTACCTGGCCCTGCGGCTCCCGCAGCGCTTCGAGTCCCTGGACGACGTCGTGCAGCGGCTCGCCGAGCTGGCCTTGTACGACATCCCTCTGGATTTCTACCAGGGATACGTGGACGGCGTGCGAGCGGTGGACGCCCAGGAAATCGTGAGGGCGGCGCGTAGCTTGCTCGATCCGGGCCGGATGGCGATCGTGGTCGTGGGGGACCGTGCCACGATCGAGGAGCCCCTGAGGGAGCTGGGACTGGGGCCGGTGATCGTCCGGGACGGCCGGCCCATCTCGGAGTGACGGTGGGAATCCTTGCGATCCCGTTCGAGCGCGCGCGCCTCGACAACGGACTGAAGGTGGTGCTGGCCCACGATCCTTCGGTGCCGGTCGTGGCGGTGAACCTGTGGTACGGTGTGGGCTCGCGGAACGAGCCGGAGGGCCGCACGGGCTTCGCCCACCTCTTCGAGCACATGATGTTCCAGGGCTCCGCGCACGTGTCCAGGAACGGCCACTTCGAGATGATCGAGCGGGCCGGCGGCACGCTGAACGGCTCGACCTGGTACGACCGGACCAACTACTTCGAGACCGTTCCTTCCCACCATCTCGAGCTCGCGCTGTGGCTCGAGTCGGACCGCCTGGGCTGGATGATCCCGGCCATGGACCAGGCGAAGCTCGACAACCAGCGGGACGTGGTGAAGAACGAGAAGCGGCAGCGCTACGACAACCAGCCGTACGGTGATTGGGACGAGCGGGTCCAGCGGCTCGTCTATCCCGCGACCCATCCCTACCACCACACGGTCATCGGCTCCATGGAAGACCTGGACGCCGCGAGCTTGGACGACGTGGCGTCGTTCTTCCGCACCTTCTACGTGCCCGACAATGCCGTCCTGACCGTCGCGGGCGACTTCGACCCCGCACGGGTCGTGGACCAGGTCTCCCGGTATTTCGGCGATATCCCCGGGGGCGGGCCGCTACCACCCCTGCCGGGCGATCCCGACCTGGAGCCCGTCATCGGAGACACCGTGCGTGACGACGTCGTCTCCGACGTGCCGCTTCCGCGCGTCATCATGGCGTTCCGCATTCCCCCATACTCCTCGCCGGAGTTCGCGGCGGTCGAGGTGGCCCGCGCGGTGCTCGGCACCGGGCGCTCGAGCCGCCTGTATCGGAGCCTCGTGCGCGAGCGGAGGATCGCGAAGGACGTCGTCGCGTACGCCTTTCCGCTCCTCACCGGTCAGTCGCTGATGCTCGCGTGGGCGACGGGGTATCCGGACGGCTCGATCGCGGATCTGGAAGCGGCGCTGGCCCGGGAGCTGGAAGGGCTCGCCGACGCTGGTGACGAGGAGGTCGAGCGGGCCATCGCCGTCGAGGAGACCGACCTGGTGCGCCACCTGGAGCGCGTGGGCGAGCGGGCCGACCTCCTCTCGATGTTCACCCTGTACTTCGACGACCCGGCCCGCCTGAACCACGAAGTGGACCGCCTGCGCGCCGTACGCGTCGAGGAGGTGAGGCGCTTCGCCTCCGAGCGGCTGGGCCCCGCCAACCGCGCGATCGTCACGTACCGGCCCAGGGGGAATCCATGAGCCCGCCGGACCGGGCTCGGCCCCCGGCGCCCGGCGACGTGCGCCCGTTCGAGTTCCCTTCCGTGGACCGTCGCGCCCTCGATACGGGGCTCGAGGTACGCGTGGCCCGCGTGTCGCGCCTTCCGATCGTGACCGCCAATCTGTTCTTCCGGGCGGGGGAATCGGGGTTGGGTGAGCCGGTGGCCGGCCTCGCCGTCCTGACCGGCGACGCCCTCGAGGGGGGAACCAAGAAGCGGAGCGGCTCGGCGCTGTCGGAGGCTCTGGAGCGCCTGGGAGCGCGGTTGACGGTCACGACCGGGTGGGAGGGCATGAGCCTGTCGCTCTCCTGCCTGGCGGAGCGCCTTCCGGAAGGGCTCGCGCTCCTCGCGGAGACGGTGCTCGAGCCCGACTTCCCCGAGGGGGAGGTGGCCCGCGCGCGCGACCAGCAACTCGCCGCGATCCGTCAGCGCTCGATGGATCCCGGCTCCCTGGCCTCCGACGAGGCCGCTCGCCGCATCTTCGCGGGGGGAGTTCCCTACGCCCGCCGCCGGTCGGGCACACTCGCCTCCGTCGAGCCGCTCGGCCCCGCGTACCTGCGCGGCTTCGCGGAGGCGCACTTCCGTCCCGGTCGCGGCGGGCTCGTCCTCGCGGGAGACCTCGACCCCGGCGAGATGCTCTCGCTCGCGGACCGCCACCTGGGCGCATGGTCGGGAGAGCCTCCGGAGACCGACGGCTTCCAGGTCGAGCCCCGGACGCGGGAGCGCCGGGTGTGGGTCGTGGACCGACCGGGGTCGGTGCAATCGGAGATCCGCGTCGGCCACGTGGGCGTCGCCAGGAACGATCCCGACGTGTTCGCGCTCACCGTGCTCAACACGCTCCTGGGCGGCGCGTTCACCAGCCGTCTCAACCTCAGTCTCCGGGAGCGGCACGGGTTCACGTACGGCGTGCGGTCCCGGTTCTCCATGCACGGCCGGCCCGGGGCGTTCGAGGTGCTGACCGCGGTCGGTACCGAGGTCACGGCGGGTGCCGTGGGCGAGATCCTCTTCGAGCTCGACCGCCTGGTCTCCGACGGGCCCGGCGAGGAGGAGGTGACGGCCTCCCGGGACTACATCGCGGGGGTCTTCCCCCTCCACCTGGAGACGGTCGGGCAGGTCGCGAGCCGCGTCACCGAGCAAGTCGTGTTCGGCCTCCCGGACGACTACCACGCGACGTACCGGGACCGGATCCGCGCCGTCACGCCCGCGGACGCCTGGGCGGTGGCGAGGCGCCACGTTCGACCTGCGGAGGCCCAGATCGTGGTAGTCGGTGACGCCGACTCGATCACGGGTCCGCTCGAGGCTCTGGCGATCGGGCCGGTCGAGGTGGCGACGGCAACGGAATGAAGCCTGATCCTGCGATGCGTCGTGCAACCGCGCGACCGCCCGTCCGCGTCCAACCATCGGGGCGGAGCGGCGAGGTACGCGCTTCAGCGAGGAGGAGCATGTGAGCGATTCGACCGGACGCGACACCGCCCCGCCCGGGATGATCTCGAGCCGGAAGGTACATGACGGGTACGTCGTGAAAATGAGTGTGGACACGGTCCGTTTTCCCGACGGCACGACGGGTGATCTCGACATGATCCGACACCCTGGGGCCGCGGCGGTCCTGGCTCTGCCGGGTTCTGCCACGGAGAAGGACCCCGAGGTCCTCCTGCTGCGGCAGTACCGGTACGCCGCGGGCGGGTACCTGTACGAGATCCCGGCCGGCCTTCCCCTCGGCCCCGACGAGCCCTGGGAGGAGTGCGCCCGCCGTGAACTGGAGGAGGAGACGGGCCAGAAGGCGACCCGGCTGAGCCACCTGGCGCGCCTCGACATCGCGCCGGGCTTCACCGATGTGGTGATTCACCTTTTCCTCGCGGAGATGCTCGTACCGGGGCAGGTGATGCTGGACGAGCACGAGTTCGTCGAGCCCCTCCGCGTCCGCTTCTCGGAAGCCCTCGAGATGACGCGGACGGGGGCGATCACCGATGTCAAGACGGTCGCGGCACTCCTGTACGCCGCGGCGTTCGTGGTGGGGAAGGACGGTAGGCGGGCGTAGCGGAGGAACACGGGATGTCCCATTTCGCCACGCTCGCGCGTCATATGGATAGGACGGGGACGCCGGATTGCGGCCCGCGCGAGCGGATTTCACGTCTGGCACGCCCCGTGCATCAGACGGGGGAGGAGGTGCCTGCCAACGCGGCAGGTGCGCTCCCCTACCAGGAGAGCGAGGTGACAACGTGCCCAGCGTGATGGAAAAGAGCATCGGCCGGGCCCGCCACCGTGAGCGCGGCGAGGCGAGGGAGCACCGCCGGAGGCTGGCCGAGCTCACGGACAGCGAGGTGGTGCAGCGCTCCCTGGAGGGTGACACGCGGGCGTTCGGCGAGATCGTGGCCCGGTACGACCAGCGACTGCTGAACTTCGTGTACCGGACCATCGGCGACCGGGAGCGCGCCCAGGACCTGGTGCAGGAGACGTTCGTGCGCGTGTACCGGCACCTGCACCGGTTCGACCAGAGCAAGAAGTTCTCGACCTGGATCTACACGATCGCGTCGAACCTGGCGAAGAACGAGCTTCGCAACCGCGCCAGGAACCCGCTGGTGCTCTTCCAGACCATCAAGAAGAACTGGGACGCGGACCACAGGCCCCTCGAGTGGGAGGACACGCAGTACAAGCCCGACGACCTCTTCCGGAAGCGGCACCTGCGCGAAAAGGTCGAGGAAGCCGTGAGCATGCTGCCCGAGCACCATCGGATCGTGTTCGTGCTGCGCGAGCTGTCGGGCAAAACGTACGAGGAGATCGCGGAGATCACCGGGTGCAACCTCGGTACGGTGAAGAGCCGCCTGAACCGGGCACGGAACAACTTCGCGACGATCATCGCGCCGCTCATAGACTGACGTTCCGGGGGGAGGGGTGGGGTGGAAGCGGCCCCGCCGGCGTTCGTCGGCGGGGCCGCGGTGCGTCGGGAGCCGAAGCCCGGAACCCATGGAACCCGCCCGATGATCCGCCAGTATCAAACTGCGGCGTCGATCGCTCACCGCCGCGCGCGTCGGTCACCCCCGGAGGCCAGCTTGGCATGACCTGTTCGGACTTCGTCGAGCACTTCTCGGACATCTACGACGGTGTCGCGTCGGACGAGGTGGCGCGCGCCGCCGAGTTGCACCTGGCGTCCTGCGCCTCGTGCCGTCGGTACAGGGACGTGATGGAGCGCGGCGCGGCGCTCCTTCGTGCCCTGCCGGCACCCGAGGTCGGCGAGGACTTCGTCGGAGGCCTGCGGCCCCGTCTCCGGGACGTGGACGACGAAGCGGCGCTTCGCCGGCACATGAACTCGGGGACGACGTCGCTCGCCGTGCTGGGCCTGGCCATCCTGCTGGTCGTGCTGGCCTGGGCGCCGACGCTGCGTTCCTCCTCCCCGGTGGTGGAGCTCGCCCCGATCGTCGTGAGCGATCCTCCGGTGGCCGCGCGTTGGCGGCGGCCGGCCGCCTTCTCGGCGTTCGCCGTGCGGACCGCATCGACGACGCTCGAGGCGGACCTCTGGGGCGATGCGCGGACGCTCCTCTTCCAGTATTCTCGTCTCGCTCAGAGATACGGACAGCGGCCACCGACGGGCCGGACCGGCTTCCAGCAGTGAAGGGTCCGGCGTCGGATCGCCCGTTCCCCCTTGGTGTTGCCGACATCGCCGGACGCATGAACCCACTCGCCGACTACCCCGGCCTCGAGAAGGTGCGCGGGGGAGCGTTCTACCTTCACGGAGACGACGAGTTCAGGAAGGAGGAGGTCGTGCGTGCCCTGGTGGCGGCGCACGTGGACCCGGCCACGCGGGACTTCAACTACGATCCCCTCCGGGGCACCGAGGTGGACGCGGAGACCCTGGCGTCGGTGATCGGAACTCCGCCCATGATGGCCGAATGGCGTGTGGTGGTGGTCCGGGAGGTCGAGGGCCTGGCTTCCAGCGCCCGGTCCCGGGAGATCGTCCTGGAGGCGGCGGTCCATCCGCCACCTGGGCTGGCGCTCATCCTCTCCTGCACCGTTCCGCAGGGCTCGAAGGCGAGGTTCTACAAGGATCTGGAGAAGGCGGCCCGCTCGCTCGAGTTTCCCCCCATCACCGCGGGTGACGTGCCCGGTTGGCTGATGTCGAGGAGCAAGGCACGGTTCGGCGTCGAGCTGGAGGAGGACGCGGCGCAGGCGCTGGGCGGCGCGGTCGGCTGCGACCTCGGGATCCTGAACCGTGAGATCGAGAAGCTGGTCGACTACGTGGCCGGGAGGCAGCGCATCACGGTCGCCGACGTCGAGGCGGCGGGGACGCGCATTCCCGCCCAGGACCGATGGCGGTGGTTCGATATGGTCGGGGAGAAGCGGTTCGAGGAGGCACTGGACTCCCTTTCCGTGCTCTTCGCGCAGGGAGAAACGGGCGTGTCGCTCGTGATCGCGCTCACCGCGCACTTCCTCCGCATGGGCGTCGTCGCGGAGCAGGGGCCGACCGTCCTCAAGAGCACCCTTCCCCGCCATCAAGCCTGGCTCGCCGGGAAGCTCGTGCCCCAGGCACGCCGCTGGAGCCCGGTGGACATCGACAGCGCGCTCGGAGGCCTCCTCCGCGTGGACCGGCTCCTGAAATCCAGCCCCCTCTCCGAGGAGCATCTGCTCGAGGAATGGCTCCTCGCCCTTCTGGCCCGGAAAGCCGCCGCATGATCAAGATTCGCCGATCGCTTCTCGTCGCGTTCCTCTCGCTGTGCCCGGCGTGGGTCGATGCGCAGGAACGGGAGCCACCGTCGCTCGACCACGTCGAAGAACTGGCCCGCCAGGGGCGGACGTCGGAGGCGCGGGACGTGTTGACGGCCTGGTGGGCGGCCGAGGGAGCCGAGGCCTCACGCCGCGACACGCAGCGCGGCCTCTGGCTGCGCGGCATCCTGACGACGGATCCGGCTGAGGCGGAGTTCGACTTCCAGCGCCTCGTGATCGAGTATCCCGGAGGCCTCTATGCGGATCGGGCGCTTCTGCGACTCGCGCAGGGGGCGTATGCCGCCGGCGACTCGGCGACCGCGGCGGCGTACGTTGCACGTCTCGCGCGGGAATATCCCGCGACCTCGGCGCGTCGCGAGGCCGAAGCCTGGCTCGCCACCGCGGGCCCCGTGCCGCCGCGCGCAGGCGGGCAGGCCCGCGCCGACACCGCGTCCCACCCCGAGACCGCTCCGACGGTCGGACCGGACGCTCCCGCGGCTTCCGGGGCCGGCTCGTTCACCGTGCAGCTCGGTGCCTTCAGGGCGCTGGAGCGGGCCGAGGGCATGGTCGCCCGGCTCGGGGAGGAGGGTATCGAGGCGCGCCTCGCGCGGATACCGGGGAGTGACCTGATCCGCGTGCGGGTCGGTCGTTTCGATTCCCTGGACGCCGCCAATGCAGTATTGTGGCAACTCCGGGATCGCGGATTCACGGCCAACGTGGCGCGTGACGCCGATCGGGAAGAGCGTGTGGTTCGATGAGCAGGCATGCGGGCGAGCGGGAGCGCTGGCGGGTTCTTCTGGCCGAGGACAACGATGACCACGCGCTTCTCATCCAGATGGCCCTGGAGCGCGCGAGCCGGCTGCCGGTGGAGGTCCAGCGCGCCCGGAACGGGGAAGAGGCCCTGCGTCTGGTGCGGGACGACCGGCCCCATCTGATCCTGCTCGACCTCAAGATGCCCGGGCGCTCCGGTCACGAGGTGCTCGCCGTCATCAAGGGCGACCAGGACCTTCGCCGCATTCCGGTAGCGGTGCTGACGTCCTCCGACCGGGACGAGGACGTCGCCCGGAGCTACGGGCTGGGCGGGAACCACTTCATCACCAAGCCCGAGGATCCGCAGGAGCTGGAGTCGAAGCTCCGCTCGCTCCTGAAGAACGTCGAGGAGCTTTCTTCCGTCCGTCGGGGTTCGGGACGCCTGGACGCCACCGCCGTGAGCGCGATGGGCCCGGGCAGCCTCCGGATCCGACAGTGGTCGCTCTGGGCGCTCTTCGTGTTGACCCTCGCCGCGCTCGGCGTGCTCGCCTATTTGCTCGACGTGATCTGAGCGGCGGGTGGAGCCGAACGAGCCGCGCGCCGGTACCCGCCGGCTACAACGCGTCCAGCACCCGCTTCATCCTGGCGCGCACCTCAGCGGCCAGCGGCTCCAGGTCGCTTCTCCCGGATATGGCGAGCTGCTTCGCGGGATCCAGGACGGCCACCACGGACGTACCTTCGCGCTCACCCGCATAGACAACGACGTTGCAGGGGAGCAGCAGTCCGATGTCGAGCTCCTGACTGAGGGCCCGGTGGGCGAACGGCGGGTTGCAGGCGCCCAGAATGCGGTACGGACGGAAGTCGACGCCGAGTTTCTGCTTCAGCGTGTCCCTCACGTCGATCTCGGTGAGGACCCCGAACCCTTCGTTCTTGAGCGCCTCACGGACGCGGGCGTCCGCCTCGTCCGGGGGCATGTCCAGAGGCTTCTTGAAGCCGTACGTCGGATCGGTGCTCATGATCGTCTCTCCTGCTTGTTCGCTCCCAGACGTTCCACATCGATCTTGAAGAGGCCGGCCGCCGTCCTCCAGGCGATGCTCTCCCGCGCGTCCTCCGAGAACCCGAGCCCTTGCAGGAACCTCACGTACGGGCCCATCTCGACCAGGGGCCAATCGGAGCCGTACATGAGCTGGCGACCGGGATCGCCCATGTAGGCGATGAGGTCCTTGACCCTCGTGACCAGGTAGCGCTCGAACTCGTAGTCGAAGTCGCCCAGCGTGAGGCCCGACATGTCCGCGAAGACGTTGTCGTTCTTGTAGAGCACCTCGGCCGCGTCCTGGAACCAGGGATTCCCCAGGTGGCAGATCACGAAGCGCACGTCGGGGTAGTCCACGGCCACGTCGTCCACGAGCAGCGGGTGGGCCTGTCGTACCTTGGCTCCCTTCGCGTAGGTATCGCCGCAGTGGATCATCACCGGTACGTCGTACTTGGCGGCGACGCGGAACACACTCTCCAGGGACGGATCGTTGATCGCGTAGTTGTCGTAGCCGGGGTACAGCTTGATCCCTTTCACCACGCCGTCGCGGATCCGTTCCTCCATATGGAACAGATCGGTGCGGTCCGATCCCCTCCACCGCAGCCCCTCCACGACGGTCGTCCGGGGATCCTCCGCCAGGATCTCGAGGACCCGCTCCACGGAGGGCCGATCCACATCGACCATGTACGACGTGAGCACCACGGCGTGATCCACGCCGTTCTCGGCCATGGCGTTCCACAGCCGCCTGACGTTCTCTTCCGTGGGACGGCGTTGCCCACCGTTCTCGGTATAGTAGTTGTTCAGATGGACGTGGCAGTCGATGAGCATGGGCGTCGAACCTGAGGACCCGGGACGGAGTCATGACGAACCGCAAAGTACCTCGAGACGTCGAGCCGAAGCTACGGCTCAAGGACTTCGAGAAAAAGGTCAAGCTCCGGCGCCTCACGATGGGCGATTACGACAATCTGGTGGAGATGCAGCGCCGCTGCTTTCCCGGCATGACGCCGTGGAGTCCGGAGCAGATCGAAAGCCAGCTCTCCATCTTCCCGGAGGGCCAGCTCTGCATCGAGCACAAGGGGCGGGTGGTGGCGTCGTCCAGCTCTCTCGTGGTGGACTACGATCGGTACGAGGACTGGCACGACTGGAAGCGCGTGGCCGACGCGGGCTTCATCCGCAACCACACCTACGACGGCGACACCCTGTACGGGATCGAGATCATGGTGGACCCCGCCTACCGGGGCATGCACCTGGCCCGCCGGCTGTACAACGCGCGCAAGGACCTGTGTCGCGAGATGAACCTGGCGCGTATCGTCATCGGAGGCCGCATCCCGGGCTTCGGAAGCCAGCCGGAAGACATGACGGCGCGAGAATACGTCGAGAAGGTCATCGAACGCGGGCTCTACGATCCCGTCCTCACGACCCAGGTGGCCAACGGCTTCGTCCTCAAGGCGCTGATTCCCGACTACTTCCCCTCCGACGCCGCGTCCCGCGGGTACGCCACCCACCTGGAGTGGACCAACCTCGACTACGTAAGGGACCCCAAGCGACAGTGGCACAGGGTCTCGGTGATCCGCCTGTGCGCCGTCCAGTACCAGATGCGTCCCATCGGTTCGTGGGACGAGTTCTGCACGCAGTGTGCCTTCTTCATGGACGCCGCCGCCGACGCCAGGGCGGATTTCGTTCTCTTTCCCGAGCTCATCACCACGCAGCTCCTGGGCATGCAGGAGGAGCGCCGTCCGGCCGAGGCCGTGCGAAGCCTGGCCGGACGCACCGCCGACTACCTGGATTTCTTCACCCGGTCGGCCGTGAAGTACAATATCAACGTGATCGGAGGGTCCCAGTTCGCCCTGGAAGGCGACCGCCTCTACAACGTCGCGTATCTGTTCCGACGGGACGGAACGATCGAACGCCAGCGCAAGCTCCACGTCACCTCCGATGAGCAGCGGTGGTGGGGGCTGGAGGCCGGTGACACGCTCGAGGTGTTCGATACCGACCGGGGCAAGGTCGCCATCCTCACCTCGTACGACGTGAGCTTCCCGGAGCTGTCGCGGATCGCCGCGTCGCGCGGCGCCCAGATCCTGTTCGTGCCCTTCACGGCGGAGAATCGGACCAGCTATCTCCGTACGCGATACTGCGCCCAGGCTCGCGCCGTGGAGAACGACGTCTACGTGGTCCTGTCGGGGTGCACCGGCAACCTGCCGTTCGTGGCCAACGCGGACGTTCACTACGCCCAATCGGGGATCTACACGCCTCTCGATTTCCCGTTCGCCCGTGACGGTATCGCGGCCGAGTGCATGCCCAACATCGAGACTCTGGTCATGGCCGACCTGGACCTGGAGACGCTTCGGCGACATCGGTACTCGGGCGCCGTGCAGCCGTGGTCCGACCGGCGGGACGACCTGTACGGGGTCGTCTGGAAAGGAGAGTGATGCGGACGCCATGAGCGACACGGACGGGCGGGCTCGCGGGCACGGATTCGGCACCGGGCCGGTCTTCCTCGCCAGCATCTGCACGATCCTCGGGGCCGTCATGTTCCTGCGGTTCGGGTACGCCGTGGGAAACGTGGGCCTGCTGGGCGCCTTCGCGATCATCCTGCTGGGGCACAGCGTCACGATCCCGACGGCTCTGGCCATCGCGGAGATCGCCACGAACCGGCGGGTCGAAGGAGGAGGGGAGTACTTCATCATCTCCCGCTCCTTCGGATCCACGATCGGGGGGGTCATCGGGATCTCGCTGTTCATGTCGCAGGCCATCTCGGTGGCCTTCTACATGATCGCCTTCGCGGAGGCGTTTCAGCCGCTCGGCGGCCTCTGGGCATCCGTGACGGGCCTCCCCTTCGATCCGCGCATCGTGTCGCTGCCGGGCACGCTCGCTCTGGCGGCCCTGGTGCTCAAGCGGGGGGCGGACCTGGGGGTGAAGGTGCTCTGGTGGGTCGCCGCCATACTGGCGGCATCCCTCGGGGCCTTCTTCCTGGGCAACGCCTCCGCCGACCTCGCGCCGGCGACGGTATCCGTCGTGACCCGCGTGGGGGATCCCGACCCGTTCATCCTGGTGTTCGCGATCGTCTTTCCGGCCTTCACTGGCGTGACCGCCGGCGTCGGCCTCTCGGGTGACCTGGCCAATCCCCGGAGGTCCATACCGCTGGGCATCATGTCCGCGACGTTCACCGGGATGGTCGTCTACGTGCTGGTCGTCCTGAAGCTGGCCACCTCCGCCGACCCGGCGAGTCTGGCGGAGGACCAGCTGATCATGAGCCGCATCGCGGTGTGGGGGCCGATCATTCCCATCGGGCTCGCCGCCGCGACGCTCTCGTCGGCGATCGGCTCGATCCTCGTGGCTCCTCGCACCCTCCAGGCGCTCTCGGCCGACCGGGTGGTTCCGGCCGGCCGGCTCACCGCGCTCCTCTCGGAGGGGATCGGAGAAGCCAATGAGCCGCGCAACGCCACGCTCGTCACTTCGATCATCGCGCTCGTGTTCGTGGTGCTGGGGAACGTGGATCTCGTGGCCCGCATCGTGTCCATGTTCTTCATGGTCACCTACGGCGCTCTCTGCGCGATCTCGTTCCTGGAGCACTTCGCGGCTCGGCCTTCCTACCGCCCCAGCTTCCGCTCCAAGTGGTACTTGAGCCTGACGGGCGCGGTGATGTGTCTGATCCTCATGCTGCAGATGGACCTGGTCTACGCGGCCTTCGCGATCGTCTTGATGGCGGTCCTGTACGGGGTCATCCGTCGCAGCCGAGGGGGGGTGGACGATCTCGCGGCGATCTTCCACGGGGTGATGACCCAGGCGACGCGCTATCTGCAGATCCGGCTCCAGAAGATCCGTCCGGACGACTGGCGGCCCAGCGTGATCATGATCACGCCCAGGACCTTCGACCGGACGTCCCCGGTGCAGCTGCTGGAATGGTTGTGCCACCGATACGGATTCGGAACGTACCTCCATTACATCAAGGGGAAGCTCGAGCCCGGCTCCTTCCTCGAGAGCCAGGAAGTCCAGGAGCGGCTCGTGCGCGCCATGGAGGCCCGCAGGGGCGCCATCTACGTGGACACCATGATCAGTCCGTCCATGGCGTCGGCGCTGGCGCAATGCCTCCAGATGCCGGGAGTGTCGGGGATGGAGAACAACACCATCCTCTTCGAGTTCGGCGTCCGCGATCCACCCGAGGTGCTGGAGGAGGTGACCCTGGGGCTGGAACTCGCGGGGGTCACACGCATGAACCGCTTCGTGCTCCGCCACGGCGAGAATTTCTTCGGTACGCGGAAGACGATCCACGTGTGGCTCACGTGGCACGATGCGCGCAACGCCAACCTCATGATTCTTCTGGCGTACATTCTGCTGGGTCATCGGGATTGGCACGGCGCGGAGATCAGTATCCTGGCCGCGTATCCGCGGCGGGAGGTGGCGGAGCGCGCGAAGGATCTCCATGCGATGATCACCGAAGGGCGGCTCCTCATCAGCGAGAAGAACGTGGTCGTCATCCCGACCGACGACGACGTGGACTTCCAGCGCCTCGTCGAGACGAAGTCCGGGGCGGCGGACCTGGTGGTCATGGGGTTCACGGGGGAGCGCCTGGGGCGGAAGGGCCCGGAGATGTTCAAGCGCTTCCCGGGCCTCCGGGACGTGCTCTTCGTGTCCGCCGAGGAAACGATCTTCATCGTGTGACGGCGCCGCCCGGAACGCACCGGCGGCGCGGCCGTTGATCGAAACGGTAACCGCCGGGTACCTTGCCCAGCACGGGTCGCGGGGTGCTCCCCGTTCCGATCACCCTTCTAGTCCATGTCCGACGACACGCCGCTGATGCAGCAGTGGCGGGACGCGAAGTCCCGCCACCGGGACGCGCTCCTCTTCTTTCGGGTGGGCGACTTCTACGAGCTCTTCCACTCCGACGCGGAGGAGGGCGCGCGGCTCCTCGGGTTGACGCTGACGTCGCGGAACAACGGAGCGGCGGCGCGGGTCCCGCTGGCGGGCGTGCCCGCCAAGGCGCTGGACGAATACCTCGCGCGCCTCCTGAAGCTCGGGCGCCGCGTCGCGATCTGCGACCAGGTGGAGGATCCCGCTCTGGCCAAAGGGATCGTGAAGCGCGAGGTGACCGAGACGGTCACGCCGGGCACGGTGCTCGCCGACGCGCTGCTGGCCGAGCGGCGCAACAACTACCTGGCCTGCCTGGTGCCCGACGGGGACGGATTCGGCCTGGCCGCGCTCGATGTCTCCACGGGGGAGATCACCGCCGAGCGCCTGGATGTCCGTGAGGCGGCGGCCGAGCTGGGGCGCCTGGAGCCGTCCGAGCTGCTCCTGCCCCGCTCGCTCGACGGGGTGTCGTCGCCCGCTCTGGATGCGACGGCGGCGGCGCGCACGTACCGGGACGACTGGATGTTCGAGGCCGACGTGGGAACCGCCGAGTTGCTGCGGCTCTACCGGGTCCAGTCGCTGGAAGGCTTCGGCTTCCGACCCGCGGACGTGCCGCTCGCGCGCGCCGCCGGGGCCCTCGTGCAATACCTGGGTGAGGTCCGGCCCGGGGGGGTGGGCCATCTCCGGCCCGTGGTCATCCGGCGCCCGGGGCGCGTCATGGTGCTCGACGACATGACCCGGCGGAATCTGGAGCTGGTGGAGTCTTTGCGCCCGGGAGACGAGGCAGGCACGCTGCTCGGCGTGCTCGACGACACCGTGACGGCGATGGGGGCGAGGCTGCTCCGGCGATGGATCCTCGAGCCCCTGGTCGTGCAGGAGGAGATCTGGAGGCGACAGGAGGCCGTGGCCGAGCTTCACACGGGGCAGGCGCTCCGGGGGAGGATCCGCGACGCCCTGAAGGGGATCGGCGACCTCGGGCGGCTCGCGGGCAAGGTGGGGACGGGGAGAGCCGGTCCGCGCGACCTCCTCGGGCTGCGTCGCTCGCTGGAGCGGCTACCCGCGCTGCGGGCTGCGGGCGGCGAGGTCGCCGCTCCGCTCCTGCGCGACCTCACTGCGGGCCTCGACCGCCTGGACGACCTCGCGGACCTCCTGGACCGGGCGCTCGCGGACGATCCCCCCGCGACGCTGCAGGACGGCGGCGTCGTGCGGGCCGGCTGGTCGGATGAGCTGGATCGGCTCCGCGAGGTCCGGGACGGCGCCGTGGAGTTCATCGCGCGCCTGCAGGCGCAGGAGCGGGAGCGCACCGGGATCTCGTCGCTCAAGGTCGGCTTCAACAAGGTGTTCGGGTACTACCTGGAGGTGACGAAAGCCAACCTCGACCGCGTGCCCGCGGACTACATCCGGAAGCAGACGCTGGCCAACGGGGAGCGGTACTTCACGTCCGAGCTCAAGGAGTGGGAGGAGAGGGTCTTCGGCGCCGAGGACCGTATCGCCCAGCTCGAGTCGGAGATCTTCGCCGCGGTCCGTGCGGAGGTCGCGTCGCGGATCCCGCGCCTCCAGGAAACGGGCTCGCGCGTCGCGTCGCTCGATGTGCTCGTGACGCTGGCCCGCGTCGCGGAGCGGCAAGGGTACGTACGGCCCGACGTGCACACCGGCTTCGATCTCGAGATCCGCGCGGGGCGCCATCCCGTGGTGGAGACGATGATGCCGCGGGCAGAGTTCATCCCCAACGACCTCACGCTGGACGAGGACGGCTGGATCGTGATCCTGACCGGGCCCAACATGGCCGGCAAGAGCACGGTTCTCCGCCAGATCGGCCTGATCCAGCTCCTCGCGCAGATGGGCTCGTTCGTCCCGGCGGACAGCGCCCGCCTTCCGGTGACCGACCGGATCTTCACGCGGGTGGGGGCCTCCGATAGCCTCGCGCGCGGCCAGTCCACGTTCATGGTGGAGATGAGCGAGACCGCGGCGATCGTGCACGGAGCCACACGGCGCTCGCTCGTCCTGCTGGACGAGATCGGCCGCGGGACCTCGACGTACGACGGGGTCTCGATCGCGTGGGCCGTCACCGAGCACGTGCACGAAGCGCTGGGAGCCAAGACGATCTTCGCGACGCACTACCATGAGCTCACGCAGCTGGGTGACCTCCTGCCCGGCGCGAAGAACCTGAACGTCTCGGTGAGGGAGGTCGGGGACGAGGTCGTGTTCCTCCGTCGGCTGGTGGCCGGCGGCGCGGACCGGTCCTACGGCATCCAGGTGGCCAGGCTCGCAGGCCTTCCCGCGGAGGTCGTCGCCCGGGCCCGGGAACTTTTGGCCGAGTTGGAAGGAACACATAGTCACGGGGGCGAGGGCCTCGGACGACGCGGTGCGCACCGCCCCAGGTCGGAGCCGCCCCCGGACCAGCTCTCGATCTTCCAGGTGGAGCACCCTGTGGTGGACCGACTTCGCGCGCTCGATCCCGACCGGCTATCACCACGGGAAGCTCTGGACCTCCTCTACGAGCTGAGGCGAGAGGTGAAGGACGAGCCTTGACGCATACGAACCGCAGCGCGGCCCTTCGTCGCGCCGGCCTCGTGGGGTCGGCGCTGGCCCTGGTGGCGAGCCCCTCATGCGGCGCCGACGCGGCGGTCGAGCAGCCGGCGCCCCTCTACGGGGAGGTGCCCATCGAGTATCCGCTGCAGCTCTGGGACCAGGACATGGAAGGCGAGACCCTCCTGCGCGTCCGGGTCACGGATGTGGGAGCGGTGGACAGCGTCGAGGTCCTGGAGCCCTCGGGTCACCCGGCGTTCGACTCCGCGGCCGTGGCGGGTGCGAAGGCCCTGCGTTTCCAGCCGGCCCGGCGGGACGGCAAGCGGATCGAGGTCTGGGCCAACGTACCCGTCCGCTTCTCGAAGCGGCCGCGGCCCGACACCTCCGGCACGGGCCGGATCTGACGTGGTGCATCCGCTGACGGGAGCGGTCGGGTGAAGGTCGCCGTGCTCATGGGCGGAACCTCCGACGAGCGGGAGGTCTCCCTCTCGTCGGGCGCCCAGGTGGCGCACGCGCTGCGCGAGGCCGGGCACGAGGTCGTGGCGGTGGACACGGCGCACGGCATTCTGCCGCGAGAGGAGGAGCGGCGGCTGCTGACGGAAGGCGTCCGCGCCGCGCCGCCGGAGCACGGTGAGCTCGCCCGCCTGGACGAGGGTCACACGGTGGCGCTCACGAGGCACCCGGCGCTCGCCGACGTGGACGTCTTCTTCCTCGCGCTGCACGGGGGCACGGGTGAGGACGGCACGATCCAGAGCCTTCTGGACGTGGCGGGGGTGGCGTACACCGGGAGCGACCGCCTCGGTTGCTCGCTCGCGATGGACAAGGAGGTGACGAAGAGGCTCCTCCGCGAGGCGGGGATCCCCACGCCGGACTGGTGGGTCGGCCCGCGCGGTGCCGACGACGTGGAGGCCGAGCTCGGGCTTCCGGTGATCGTGAAGGCCGCGGCGGGCGGCTCGTCGCTGCGGCTCCACCTGGCGCACACCCGGGACGAGCTCGAAGCGGCGATCGAGGACAGCCGCACGTGGGGAGACCTTGCGCTCTTCGAGCGATACGTGAGCGGGCGGGAGCTCACGGTCGGGGTGCTGGGCGACCTGGCGCTTCCCGTGGGGGAGATCGTGCCCGCCCACGAGTACTTCGATTATGCGTGCAAGTACCAGCCCGGCCTGGCGGAGGAGGTCTTTCCCGCCGACGTACCCGAGGATCTCGCCGAGCGTGTGCGCGACCTCGCGCTCCGCACGCACCGGGCACTGCGCATGCGAGACTTTTCCCGCGTGGACTTCATGGTGGACGAGTCGGGGACGCCGTGGTGCCTGGAAGCCAACGCGCTGCCGGGGTTGACGGCCAACAGCCTGCTTCCGAAGGCCGCGCGCGCCGCGGGAATCTCGTTCCCCGAGCTCTGCCACCGGCTGGTCGAGCTGGCGACGGCAAGGGAGCGCTTCCGGGTGTCGTAAGAGAGGTCGCGCGTCCCACGCGGTCGGCTGTCGTCGAGCCCGTCTGCGTCGCGTTCGCGCTCCCGCGAGCTCCCGGAACCAGACCCGGGCCCGGGGGTTCGACACGTACCAACCCCGAGAGGCGAAAGCAGATGGCGTACTACGACAGAGGCTTCGGCTTCGGCGGCCTGCTCACCCCCATGGTGAAGCGGCTGCTGATCGCCAACGTGGCCGCGTTCGTGGTCACGCTCCTCGTCGGCACGGGCTTCGCCGTGGACTGGTTCGCGTTCCAGCCCACCCGGATCTTCCTCCGCCCCTGGGGTGCCTTCACGTACATGTTCGTGCACGGCGGGCTCGGACACCTGTTCGTGAACATGCTCGTGCTGTTCTTCTTCGGGCCCCCGCTCGAGAGTCGGTGGGGTGGGAGGGAGTTCCTCAAGTACTATGTCGTCTGTGGGTTGGGCGGCGTGGCCCTCAGCTTCTTCTTCCTTCCCGCGGCCGTCGTGGGCGCGTCGGCGGCGATGTATGGACTCATGCTCGCGTTCGCGATGCATTGGCCGGACGCGCCCATTTACATCTGGGGGATTTTCCCGGTGAAGGCGAAGTGGCTCGTGGCCTTCCTTTTCCTGCTCAGCGTGCTCAGCGCGTTCGACGGCTCCCGGGGCGGCGGGATCGCCCACTTCGCGCACCTGGGTGGCCTCGTCACGGGCTTCCTCTACCTGAAGGGTCGGCACCGCCCCGGGAAGCGGGCCCGGAGGCCGATCCGCACCGTGCGGAAGCGGCGCCTCGCGATCGTGCCCCGCGACGAGGAGGAAGCTCGCTCGGCCGGCCGCCCCCGCGTCGAGGACGCCGAGGAGAAGGCTCTGTACGACGCCGTGGACCGGGTGCTCGACAAGATCTCGGCGCAGGGGATGTCGTCGCTCACGTCCGACGAGCTCAAGCTGCTCGACGCCATGTCGCGGAGGCACCGGGCGAATTGACGCGTCAGCGCTCCGATCCTCCGGGGCGCGGATCGAGGCGCACGATCCCCACGTCGAGGTACTGTTCTCCCTCGGTCTGCCTCACGTGGACGGCCATCGTGTTCTCGCCGGCGTGGAACGCCGCCGCCGCCGTCGCGTCGAGGGGGACGAGCACGTAGCCGGTCGTGTACCCTTCCAGGACCGCGACCCGGGTCCCGTTCATCCAGATCTCCGCATCCTCGTCGTGGTGCACCCGGAGCCAGAGCCCTTCCGGCGATCCCTCCAGGTCGAACGCCCGGCGGGCCCAGAGCTCGTGCTCTCTCCAGACGGTGCGCACCCTCGCCCCCGGCGTGTCCTCGCTGCCGAAGCCTCCCGGGCCCTCGAGCCATCCCGCGTCGCCGTCCTTCCTCGTCTGCCACCCCGGGGGAGGCTCGTCGGTTCGATACTGCCAACGTTGACCCTCACGCCGGGACGTAGGGACGACCTCCCGCACCAGCGGAGGAGGAGTGAAGAGGCGCGCATGGTCCCAGGCGATATCCGCGGGGAGCTTCACGACCTCCCGGTCGTAGGTCATGATCCCGTTGACCTCCACCTCCACGTCGGTCGTCTGTGTGTAGATGGCGGCCGCCAGGCCCTCCCCCACCAGGGGATGGAGTTGCACCAGGAGCGCCCGGTACGCCGACGCCAGCGCGTCGGCATCGGAGTAGGCCCGGTACCCCCAGTTCCCTTCCGCGACCCACGTGTGCCCTGCCAGGGGGAGGCCCAGCCCACCGAACTCGCCCAGCACCGCTGCGCGCCGCTCCTCCGGCTGCGGCATCCCGGGGCCGGGGTAGCGGTGCACGTCGGAGACGTCGCCGCCGCCCTCGTCGGTCCATCCGGACGCATGATTCACGAGCCGGGACGGGTCGAGAGTGCGGATACGCTCCGCCCACGAGCGGGCATCGTGCTGCCCCCACCCCTCGTTGAACGGCACCCACATGACGATGGACGGGTGGTTCACGTGGGTGTTCACCAGGGCCTCCAGCTCGCGGCCGAACTGGGCGCGTGCCTCTTCGGTGCCGTTCTTCCCGCTCGGCATGTCCTGCCAGACCAGGACGCCCAAGCGGTCGGCGTGCCAATACCACCGGGCGGGCTCCACCTTGACGTGCTTGCGGATCGTGTTGAAGCCCAGACGCCGAGTGACCTCGATGTCGTGCCTCAGGGCCTCGTCCGTGGGAGCGGTGTACAGCCCGTCGGGCCACCACCCCTGGTCCAGGAGGCCGAGCTGGAAGAGGGGCGCGCCGTTGAGGACGAGCCTCGGGTAGCCCTGCGCGTCCCTCTCCAGGGAGATCGAGCGCATTCCGGCGTAGGAGCGGACTACATCGCCCCCCTCCAGCCGCACCTCGACGTCGTAGAGATATGGGTCGTCGGGCGACCAGAGCCGAGGCCGGGGAACCGGCACGGCCACCGGCGACTCGGCGACCCCCGTGGCGGTGCCCACCACTCTGGCGGGCGCGCCGGCGTCACCGGGGGCGGATACGACGACCTCGACGCGCCGTCCCGAGGCACCTCCTGCGACGTCCAGCGTCACCACCAGACGTCCCGACGCCAGGTCCGGGACCATGCGGAGCCCCCGGACCCAGGCCGAGGGAACCGGCTCGAGCCACACCGTCTGCCAGATTCCGGTTACCGCCGTGTACCAGATGCTCCTCGGACGGAGCACCTGCTTGCCGCGCGGCTGCTCTCCCTGGTCGGTGGGATCCCAGACGGAGACGACCACCTCCTGCTCGGTGCCCGCCTTCAGGGCGTCGGTGACGTCGAGCGTGAAGGCGTCGTACCCTCCCCGGTGGGTGCCCAGCTCGACGCCGTTCACCCACACGGTGACCTCCCAATCCACGGCCCCGAAGTGGAGGAGCAAGCGCTCGCCGGGACCGAGAGCCGGCGGCGGGAACGTCCTTCGGTACCACACGCGCTCCTCGGGCGTCACGGTCCGGCGCACCCCCGACAGGGCCGACTCCACGGGGAAGGGAACCAGGATCCGCTGGGGAAAGACGTCGGGTCGCGTCGCCGCGCGGTCGGTCACGGCGAGCTCCCAGCGTCCGTTGAGGTTCGTCCACCGCTCACGCCTGAGCTGCGGACGCGGATACTCCGGGAGAGGAACCGTCGCGGACATCGCCTCGGTGGTCCACCGGGTCTCGAGGCCCGGCCCGCCCTGGGCGGCCAGCTCGCGGGGGCCCGCCGCGGCGAGCGCGATGGTGGAGACGACGGCCGCCGTCGCGAACGCCGACCAAGACCGGCGGCGTCCGAGCTGGGGGTGGCTCATGGCGTTCATTCCGTCAGCCGCGGGAACTCCGTGACGCGGATGTTCGTGCACCCGTAGGGGATCAACGTCAACTCCTCGAGGGGCTCCTCGGAGCGGTTCGGTCCCGGCGCGATCTCCCCCGCCCAGCCGTGCTCGATCTTCCATCCCGGGAGGCGGCGACCCCGGGCGCGCACCCGCATACCGGCGCCCTCCGGGGAGAAGGGCCGCGCGCCCACGGGTCTTTCCTCGAAGGAGAGTGCTTCCTCCGGGGCGTCCGGATCCACGAGCAGACCGTAGTTCCACGGCGTGACGGGCCGCACCTCGAAGTCTCCGTGGGGGAGCTCGCGATGCGGCTCGTCGGCGTTCACCCGGGTCCACTCCTCTTCCAGGAACAGGCTGTAGACGAGGGGACCCCGCTCCACCGCCACGGCGCCGGCGTACCGGACGGTGACCCGGGGCCGCATGGGGAAACGGAGGTCGAGTCGGGTGGGACCGCGCCACGTCCGCTCCACGCGGTGCCAGGTGCCGGGCCGCAGGACCGCGGGCGGGCGTCCGCCGACCGAGATCGTCGCGCCTTCGGTCCACCCGGGGACGCGCAGCAGGAGGGGAAAGGAGACCTCCCGCTCCGACGTGACCGTCAGGGCGATCGCGTCGCGGAACGGGTAATCGGTGTCGCTCACGATGGCGACCGGAACGTCGCCGGAGCGGAAGTGCACCTCGCTGGGCGCGTAGGCCACCGCCGCCATGCCTCCTCCGGGCGCTTCCATCCAGAGGTGGCCGGCGAACTTCGGCCACCCCTGGTGCATGTTGGCGGTGCAGCACCCGTAGTTGGGCTCCAGGCCGTACAGGTTCGACTCGGGTCCGTTCGTGGTCCACATGTGGTCCGGGTTGATCGTGCACTGCACCTGGTTCACCTGCTGGTCGTACTGATGCGCCCACATGTGCGGGGTGAAGGTGGCCGGCAGGGCATTGAACGCGATCCGCTCCAGGCGATCGGCGAACGCCGCGTCGCCGAAGACCGAGGTCAGGACCTCCAGGCTGTAGAGCATCTCCACGACCGCGCACAGCTCGGTTCCCTGCACCGGATTCCTCCCGGCGAGGCACTCGTCGCCCGTAAACATCCCCGTGACCTGGCCGTGGAACCGGTCCAGCACCGCGAGCATGAGGTTCGGGAGCTCGCGGTCCTCGGGGCGCCGGTCCAGGCGCCACGAGAGTGCTCCCGCCTTGGGCGCCATGGCCGTGTTCACGACGTGTTTGTCCCAGGTCCAGCGGCCGCGGCGCGGCGTCGGCACGGTGACGTCATCGGTTCGGTAGAGCGCGCCGTAGTCGGTGCCTTGGTCGCGCAGTCTACGCGCTAGATCGAGAAGCCACGCCTCCCCCGTCCGCTCGTAGGCGTAGAAGATCGGCACCAGCCCCTCGAACCAGCGGTACTTTCCCCACCGGAAGAGCGGTGTCCCCGCCACGGTCCGTTGCAGGGATCGGAGGCTCGAGACCAGGGCCGCGAGGACGCGCTCGTCCCCGGTGGCGGCGTGGTACTGGGACAGGACCTTGTCCGCGAGCAGGATGGCCCACAGGTCGTAGGCGCCCTCCCGCTGCGCCGCCATGGGCTGGAAGATCCCGTCGGGGCGCTGGTTCCTCACGATGTGGTTCATATACCCGTGGATGCGGGCCTTGAGAGCCTGGTCGTCCAGGGTCCACGCGAGCGGGATGACGCCGTCCAGCCAATACGGGGCGCGCTCCCACCCTTCCGCGTCCCCGCCGAACCACCCGCTGCGCGCGACGTCCGGCCAGAAGAGGTCCAGGTGCCCCGAGAGCCCGTCCGCCTGGATGCGCAGCTGCCGCTCGAGCCACCCCCGGGGGCGTACGACTCCGGGCGCGAGGGGCCGAAACGCCGGATCGGCGAGGCCGGCCTGCGCCGGAGCGAGGCGGCGCTCATCAGGAGGCATGCGTTTGGAGTCGAGGTCGGCGAGGCCGCGCGGCGTGGCCGCGGCCGCGAGGGCCGAGCCCCCGGCGGCCATGCGTGCGAGGAACTCGCGACGGTCGATGGAGCTCATGACGGGCCTCCGCGCGGGTCGTGGGCCCAGGATCCCCCGGGCCCAGGGGCAAGGTAGGAAGGCCCTCCCTCGGCCGCACGGTTGACAACGGATCAATACATATTTATATGTATATGTCAGTAGTTCCGACCAGGAGGGTTCATGACCACGAAGACGCGTGAGCCCGTAAGCGCGGCCGACGTAGAGGACACCGCACACATGCTGCGTTGCCTCGGGCATCCGATCCGCCTCCGTATCCTCGACGTCCTGGATAAGGGCGGCGAGGCGACCGTCACCGAGATCTACGAGTCGCTCGACGTGGAGCAGGCCGTGGCCTCGCAGCACCTGACCACGATGTGGGACAAGGGAATCCTGCGGCGGCGTAAGGACGGCGTGCACGTCTACTATGGTATTGCCGACGAGCGCGCCCTGAAGGTGTTGGACTGCCTGCGACACGGAGGCTGTTGATCCGACCGCCGCGGCCTCCGGGTCGCGGCGCGCTCGGCTTGTCGCCCCCCCCGGACACGGCGAGCTTTCGAGCGGCGAGGGGAGCCATCATTCCAACGTCGGGAAGGGAGCGAGGTATGCGCCGTGCGAGCGTGGGCGGGGGCCGTGCCCTCCGAGGGATGCTGGTCCTGGGCCTCGCGGTCCTCCTGTCGGCCTGCGGCGGCACCGCTCCTCCTCCGCCTCCACCGGCTCCCTCGGGGGCCGCTCCCGGGGGCATCACGATGGAGCCGGGCATGCCGCTGGTCCGAACCGACGAGGAGCCCGGCCAGATCCCCCGGCCCATCGTGTACGGGGTGGATCTCGACACGGTCCGGGCCGGGCGCTTCGACCAGGGGAAGATGTGGACCTTCGAGTTCCCCCCGGTCGAGTACTTCGTCCAGGAGCACGGGTTTCGTCCCGACGCGGGGTGGTTCGAGAAGGCCCACTTGGGGGCGCTGCGGATCCCCTCGTGCTCGGCTGCCTTCGTCTCTCCGAACGGGCTGGTCCTCACCAATCACCATTGCGCCCGTGAGTTCGTCACGCAGGTGCAGCGCGAGGGCGAGAGCCTGCTGGACGACGGCTTCTACGCGACGGACCTCGCGGACGAGCGGCCCGTGGAGGACTTCGAGGCCGACCAGCTCATCGAGATCGTGGACGTCACGGACGAGGTGAACGCCGCGGTGGACGCGGCTCCGCCGGACGAGCGGGCGGACGTCCGGGAAGAGGTCCTGGAGCGGATCGACGATCGTCTCACGGAGGAGCGGGGAGGAGAGGACTCCGGGATGGTGGTCGAGATGGTGTCGCTGTACAACGGCGGGCGCACGTCGGCGTACGTCTTCCGCCGCTATACGCACGCTAAGCTCGTCGCGGCGCCGGAAGTCCAGATGGGGTTCTTCGGGGGCGACCCCGACAACTTCACGTATCCGCGCTACAACCTCGATTTCTCGCTGTTCCGGATCTACGACGAGCGGGGTGACCCCCTGACGAGCGACGTCTACTTCCCGGTGGACGACGATGGGCTCAACGAGGGGGACCCCGTCTTCATCGTGGGGAATCCCGGCTCGACCAGTCGCCTCCAGACCGTGGCGGAGCTCGAGTTCCGCCGGGACGTGAGCGACCGCTACGTGGTGGATCTGCTGCGCTCCCGCATGAAGGTCCTGGACGCGTTCATCCGGAGCCATCCCGAGGAGGCTGCGAAGCGGGACCTGCGCAATTCCTACTTCGGCCTGAGCAACTCCGAGAAGGCGTACACGGGGCAGGTTCGTGGGCTGGAGGACCCCGTCATCATCGCACGGCGCCGGGACACCGAGAGGCGGTTCCAGGAGGCCATCGCCGCCGACTCGTCGCTGAACGCGCGGTACGGGCGGCTCATCGCGCGGATGGCCGAGCTGCAGGAGACGAAGCGGAGCCAGGCCGCCGGGTTCGGCGCGTTCCTCGCGATGACCAGCGAGGACATGGAGTCGGCGACGCTCCACCGTGCCCTCATCGCGTTCCAGGTGCTGAACGCCCGCATGGGCGGGGCCGAGCCGGAGCAGGTCCAGGATCTGGTGGACGAGCTGAAGGCCGTCCCCGACCAGCATCCGGATCTGAACAAAGGCCTGATGGCGGCGCGCTTCCAGGACTTCGTGACCCGCTTCGGCGAAGACAGCGAGATCGCGCGCGCCGTCCTGAGCGGACGCACGCCCGGGGCCGCCGCGACGGCTGTGTTCGAGGGGAGCGTGCTGTCCGACTCGGCGGGCGCGGTCGCGGCGATCGAAGCCGGCACCGTCCAGATGACCGACCCGGCGCTCCGGGTGGTTCAGGGGTATCTGCCCGCGTTCATGCAATTCCAGCAGGTCGTGGGTCGGGTGTTCCCGGAGGAGGCGGAGATCGCGGCCGACCTGGGCCGCGCCCGCTTCGAGGTGTACGGCACCGACGTGCCGCCGGATGCGACGTTCTCGCTCCGCATCGCCGACGGGGAGGTCGCGGGCTACCCCTACAACGGCACCGAAGCCCCGTGGTTCACGACGATCTGGGGGCTCTACGACCGGCACTTCTCGTTCGCGGGCCGGGAGGAGTGGGCGCTGCCGCCGAGGTGGGGGACGCCGCCCTCGGGCCTCGACCTCTCCACGCCGCTGAACTTCGTGTGCACTGCCGACATCATCGGCGGCAATTCCGGATCGCCCGTGCTGGACCGGGACCTCGAGGTCGTGGGGGTGGTGTTCGACGGCAACATCGAGAGCCTGCCGGGTGACTACATCTACCTGCCCGAGCTCAACCGCTCGGTTGCGGTGGACATCCGCGCGATCGTGGCGGCGCTCGACCACGCGTACGACCTGGACCGCCTGGTGCTCGAGCTCCGCACGGGCCGGCTCGTGGCGACCGAGGAGGAGGCGGATCGGGCCAGGTAGAGGGCGGCCGGAGGTGAGACGTGGGCGAACATGACAAGGTTCTCTCCGCCGGCGCGGTGATCCGCCTGGCGGTCCTCGTGGTGGCGCTCCCCTGTCTGCCGCTGTTGATCTCCTGGCGTTGGGGATGGTGGGAGGCCTGGCTGTATGCCCTGACGGCAATCCTGGGGTTCGTCGTCAGCCGTGTGCTCGCGGTCCGGCGTCACCCCGATCTGTTCGCGGAGCGTGCTCGGTCCATGGACCATGACAACATCCAGGGCTGGGACCGGGTGTTGGCCCCGTTGGCGGCGCTGGGTGGCGGGCTTTTGCCGCTGGTCGCCGGGCTGGATGCGCGCTTGGGCGGGTCCGCCACGTTCAGCCTGCCCGCCAGGTTCGCGGCGTTGGTCGTGATCTTGGTCGGCTACGCCTTCAGCTCCTGGGCCCTGATCGAGAACCGGTACTTCTCGGGCGTGGTGCGCATCCAGAGCGAGCGCGGCCACCACGTCGTGTCGAGCGGCCCCTACCGCTGGATCCGGCATCCCGGCTACGCAGGGGGGCTCGTGGCCTACTGGGCGACGCCGGTTCTCCTGGAGTCGCCGTGGGCATTCCTGCCCGCGGCGTTCCTGACGATCGTGCTGGTCGTCCGCGCCGCGCTGGAGGACCGCACGCTCCAGGATTGGCTGGAGGGCTATCGGTACTACGCGGAGCAGGTCCGGTATCGCCTTCTGCCGGGTCTTTGGTGAGCGGAGCCATTCCGGAGTGATGCGCCCTGCAACTTTTCACCTCCTCCCCTCGTCCAATGCGATGTAGACATCGTCGACATCGGTCGCGGGGGTGCCCGCGACGGGCGGCGGCTCCGGGGCAGCGGCTCCGGCGCCGGAAGAACCACAGAGCCGAGGGGAGGGCTCATGCCTCCACGCTTCCTGGGCGAATTCGAGCAGATGGTCCTGTTGGCGACGCTCCAGTTGAAGGAGAGCGCCAACGCCGTCTCCATCCTGCGGGAGCTGGACGCCCGGGCAGGCCGGTCCGTTTCCCGCGGCACGCTGTACAAGACCCTCGAGCGGATGGAGGTGAAGGGGCTGGTGGCGTGGGACGCGGAGGAAGGGCCGCCGGAGCGGGGTGGTCACCCGCGTCGGCTGTTCCGCGTCACCGGGCGCGGAATCCAGGCGCTCCAGGAATCCCGGGCGGCGTTCCTGCGGCTCTGGGAGGGGCTGGACGAGGCCGTCGGGGAGTCGGAGTCATGAGGAACGGGCATCGAGGGCCCGGAGGAGCGCCCGCCGCGGGGCTGCCGCGCGGAGATCCGCCGGGCTCGAAGGCCAGCCCGCGGCCGCCTGTCCTGACGGAGTGGCTCCTCCGCCGCTGCCTTCCTCCGGGGACCGCGGCCGACAGCATCCTGGGCGACCTGAGAGAGGAATACCTCCTGGACTTCCGCAGCGCCGGTCCGGTACGGGCCCGCCTCCGCCACCTGAAAAAGGCCCTCTCCATCGCGACGCGCTTCGTCGGCCGCCCGCCGGCCATCCCCTCCCGCGACGATCACCAACGAACCCATCGAGAAGGACCCATGAGCACGCTCTTCAACGATCTCCGCTACGCCTTCCGGTCCCTGGCGAAGAGCCCCGGATTCAGCGCCGTGATCGTCCTGACCCTCGCGCTGGGGATCGGCGCCAACGTGGCGATGTTCAGCATCGTAGACGCCGTTCTCCTCGAGGGGCTCCCGTTCCCGGAAGCGAACCGGCTGGTGCTGGGAAGGACGACCTACGCCGGACGGATCGCGTGGAACGTCTCCTCGGAGGACTACTACGACTATCGGGACCGCGTGGAGGCGTTCTCGTCGCTGGCGGCCATCCGGAGCTCGGCGGGAGATCTGACGGTGACGGGAGGGGAGGAGCCGGAGCGGGTGCCCGCCATCATGGTCTCGGTGAACCTGTTCCGGACGCTGGGCGTGGCGCCACAGCTCGGCCGTGACTTCGTCCCCGACGACGCCGACCTCTCGGCTCCCGGCGTCGCGCTCGTCAGCCACGGCTACTGGCAGCGGAGGTTCGGAGGGGACCCCGAGGCGGCAGGGCGCACCATTACCGTAGCGGGGGTCCCGACCACGATCGTGGGCGTCATGCCCGCGGGGTTCTTCTTCTTCCAGAACGCGGACATCTGGCAGCCGCTTCGTCCCGGAGGATCCTGGACCGGGGTAAGGCGCTTCCACAACTGGACGCTCGTCGGCCGGCTCGCCGACGGCGTGACGCTCGAGCAGGCCCAGGCCCAGGTGGACGTGGTCTCGGCCCAGCTCCAGGAGGCCTATCCCGACTCCAACACCGACAAGGGTTTGAACGTCTCGGCCCTGCAGGCGGTCCTGGTGGACCAGTACGACGGGATGCTCCTCACGCTCATGGCCGCCATCGGCTTCGTCCTCCTCATCGCGTGCGGGAACGTGGCGGGGCTTCTCCTGGCCCGGGGCTCGGCGCGCGTCCGGGAGCTCTCAGTGAGGGCCGCCATGGGTGCCAGCGGGGCACGCCTGACCCGGCAGCTCCTGGGCGAGAGCCTCCTGCTGGCCCTTACCGCCGGAATCCTGGGGACCTTCCTCGCCCTCTGGCTGCAGGGCGTGGCGCTGCGCGCCATCCCGCTGGAGTACGTGGGGATCACGAAGCTGGGGATGTCGGGGACGATGCTGGCCTTCGCGCTCCTTCTCTCGCTGGCCACGGCCGTGCTCTTCGGCGTGATGCCCGCGTGGTCCGCGGCCCGCGGGAACCTGGGTGCCGACCTCGTGAGCGGCGCCCGCACGACGGAGGCGAGCAAGGGCGCACGGCTCAAGAGCGGGCTCGTCGTGCTTCAGGTGGCTCTGTCCCTAGTGCTGCTGATCGGATCGGGACTCCTCGTGCGGAGCTTCGTGCGGTTGAACGGGGTGGACCGGGGCTTCGAGGCGGAGGGGCTGCTCACGGCCAGGATCTCGCTTCCCACGTCGAAGTACACCGATCCCCGGGATGGCATCGCCTTCTACACCGGGCTCCTGGAGGACGTCCGGGCCATCCCCGAGGTCCGCTCCGCCGGGCTCATCTCCCTGCTCCCCCTCAAGGACGGCTACAGCAACGTGGGGGCCTGGGACCCGGAAGACCCGCCTCCGGGTCCCCGGGACGTGGTCCTCGCGGAGCAGCGCGTCGTCGCGCCGGGCTACTTCGACGCGATGGCGATCCCCGTCCGGCTCGGCCGGGACTTCCTGGATCCGGTGAGCGGCGAGTCGGAGTTCGTCATGGTGGTGAACGAGACCATGGCCCGCGGGCTCTTCGGGGACGAGAGCCCCGTCGGCCGCATGGTCGCCGTGGACGTCGGCGACGACGAGCCCGCCCTGGCCCGGGTCGTCGGAGTGGTGGGGGACGTGCGCATGACCGACCTCGCGCGGGAGCCGCAGCGACAGATGTACTACGCGTTCGGGCAGGCGGTCCCTGCCACCCTGAGCCTGGCGGTGCGGACCGGGGGCGACCCCGCCGCCCTCAGCAGCGCCGTTCGCCAGGTCCTGAAGGCGCGCGATCCCGACATCCCGCTGGGGAGCGTCGCGACCATGGAAGACGTGGTCTGGGACGCCGTCGCCACGCCTCGTATCCTCACGGCGGCTCTCTCCGCGTTCGCCCTGGTGGCGCTGTTCCTGTCCGCGCTCGGCCTCTACAGCGTGCTGGCGTTCTACGTGGTGCGCCGCATCCACGAGATCGGCGTCCGGGTGGCCATCGGCGCCACGGGACGCCGGGTGGTGGGCATGATCCTCTACCGGGGACTGATCCTCGTGGCCGTGGGGCTGGTCCTGGGGTTGGGAGGGGCAGTCTTCCTCACCCGCTTCCTCCAGGAGCAGCTCTACGAGGTCGAGGCACGCGATCCCCTCACGTTCGGCGCCGTGTGCGTCGGACTCCTCTGCGTCGCGGTGCTCGCGTGCCTCGTCCCGGCCTGGCGCGCCGTGCGCATGGATCCGGTGCGGGCGCTGCAGGCGGAGTGATGTGAACGAGAGAGGGTCGACCGTCGTGAGGATCCGGCTGGAACCCCGATCAACGCCCCTCAGGGCTCGTACTGGAACACATCCTCCACACCGACCCCGAAGACCCGGGCAACGCGGAAGGCAAGGGCCAGCGAGGGGATATACCCTCCTTGCTCCATGGCGCCGATGGTCTGCCGCGTACAGCCGGCCCGCTCGGCTAGCTCCTGCTGCGTCATCTCGCCGTGCTCGAAGCGGAGTCGGCGGATCTGGCTCCGGACGGTTCCCTCACCCACGTCCGCCCGTCCTCGCGTCGAGAATCAGGATGGTCACCGCCGACGTCACCGACGCCAGGATCACGCTGCCGTAGGCCAGGAACCACATCCACCCCACCGGCACCTGCCCATCGGCCTCGTGGGCCAACCAGAGGCCGATGGCGAGGACGAAGATGCCCAGCAGGACGACGACGAGGGTGGTCTGATTCGCCCGGGCCATCACCTCCGAATCCCGCTCATCCGTCCGAGGGAGAGCCCCCTTTCTCCGCCGGGTCAGCCAGAGGGCCAGCCAATAGCCAAGAAAGCCGAAGGCCAGAGCTCCGGCCCCGGCCAGGTGGCGCATCGAGTCCTCCGGGAGGCTTCCAGGGCCACCTCTCGCGAAGAAGGTCACGGCAAACCCGGTCCCCGCGACCGTCCAGATCGCGAACGCGAGCCACGCCCTCTGGCGGGTCTGGCTCATCTCCCTGACACCCATGGTTTCCTCCGGCTCTCACGCGCTTCTGCACCCTCTCGCCCCATTCCTCGGAATCGGCACGACGCCACCCTACAAACGTAAACGCTTCTTAACGTTATGACAATATGACTTAACATATAGTAAGGTAGCCTTAACTTCATCGGCCTGAGCGTACGCCGGGAGTTCCATCGTCGAGGCGTGCACGAGGATGTAGTGACGACACCACCCGGATGGACTCCACCGAGTCCTTGTTAGCGGCCCGGCGAGTCCCCGCTCCTAATTCCGGTGCCCGAACAGCGCGTTGATCGCCTGCGGGTGGTCGAACATGTCCCTCGGGCTGTGCCCGGGGCCGTCGGCGATCACAAGGCGCCAGTTGAAGGGCCACTTCCTCTCGTAGGCCAGGTCCATCGCGACGTTGAACCACCGGATGTTGCGCGAGTAACGGTGGACGCCCTGCCCGTACGCCTCCCCCGTCGGGAGCTGGGCGGTCGCGGTGTCGGCCGTGCCGATGTAGACCGTCATGGGGAGCGCCAGGTACCGCTCGATCCGCCCGTCGTTGTTGAGCTCGTCGGGGAGTCCGCCGAAGCCCAGACCGAACTCCATGTCCCGGGTCGGGAACATGACGGATCCTCCCGCCATGGCGACGAGGCGCTCGGCGTCGAGGTCCATGAACGCCGCCATGCGTGAGACGAACTGGCTGCCTGCGGAGAAGCCCGCGAGGATCCATGGGAGCCGGGGGTCGCCCTCACGTTCCCGGATGTACGCCGCGATCTTCGGGATGAAGGCGTACGTGCGCTCTTCGGGGTCGGCGAAGGATCCGTCGGGCCGAAACACGCCGCCGAACTGGTAGCGCCATCCCGGGAATCGCTCCCCGTCGAAGAGGGGCACGACGACGATGCGGTTGGCTCTGTCGGCCATGACCATCGCGTTGTCGCGATACGCCTCGGCCGCGCGGGACGCGCCGTGCAGGAGGAGGATGAACCCCTCTCCGGTGTAGCTGGTGGGCTTGTACGAGTATAGCTGCAGCACCGTTCCGTCGAAGTCGGCCTCGACCACCGCCTTTCCGACGGGGAAGGAGTCCTGCGCGGCGACGGCGCCGGCGCGGGACGCGACGAGGGCCGCCGCGAGGACCAGAAGGAGACGATTGCGGGGGCCGAGAACTCCTGTCGGGCTTCTCATGATCGTGGTCCGAGGGTGAGGTGATGAACGGGTAGCGAATCTACCACTCCATGGCGGTGAGGGCGTGGATCAGCCCAGCGCGGGCATGTGCCTGCGGGTGAAGACCCACGAGCCTAGGGCGTACAAGACCACCGTCAGGACCCCCACCGCTCCCAGCTCGTAAGCAATGTCTCCCA
Organism: uncultured Gemmatimonadaceae bacterium; assembly: GCA_964412015.1. Classification (GTDB taxonomy): domain Bacteria; phylum Gemmatimonadota; class Gemmatimonadetes; order Longimicrobiales; family Gaopeijiaceae; genus SZUA-318. The sequence continues at coordinate 72,691 of CAYPMO010000009.1, forward strand.
ACCCCGCGCCGTAGCTGAGGACACGGTTCAGGGCGGTGACCGTGTGCGTGGTGGGGAGGATCTCGTTGAGCTGGAAGGCGTGCTCTCCGACGGTGAAAAGCGTGATTCCGGGCAGAGGGAACAGCCCGCCCGAGAAGAACATGAGGATGAAGAACGGGAAGCACCCCACCGTCACCAGGTCGAAGACGGTGCGGAGGAAGGCCGCCACCAGGATGCTGAAGGCCATGATGGAGAGGCTGGTGACGGCCCCGACGAGGAGGAGCAGCAGGAGAGAGCCGTGGGCCCGATATCCCACCGCGACGGCGGTGAGGTAGGTGAGGGCCAGAGCCAGCAGCCCCAGCAGGAGCTGGGTGGCGCTCACCGCCGTGAGCCACTCCAGCACCGTGAGGCGGGAGAGGCGCAGACGGATGAGGGTGCCCTTGTCCTTCTCCCTGATGAGGGCACCGGCGGCCGTGAACATGAGCATCATCAGCGAGAAGACCAGGAGGGCCGGCACGTACATCTCGAAGTCGTTGAGCGAGGTGCCGCCGGTGACGGTCTCGGGCTGCGGGTAGGCCGGACCCACCACCCCGGAAGCCGCCTCGACGTAGAGCAGGACGGTGATGTCGGCCCACACCGCCGCCATGAGGTAGTCGGGGTTGGCCGGGTCGCCGCGGGTACGGACCGGAAGGGGCACCACCGGCTCACCGGCGCGGGCGGCGAGGATAGCCCGGGAGAACCCCTCGGGAACCAGCAGGACCACGTCGGCCCGCCCGGCCGCCAGGTCGGCTTCGGCCTCCTCCTCGCTCGTCGCCAGCCGCACGCGGAGGATGGTGTCCCCCTTCTCCGAGACCGCCTCGCCCATGGCCGCCACGATCTCTTCCCCGGCGCGGAAGGGCTCGCCCGAGGCGGCGACGGCTCCCTGGTCGCGGTTTACCACCGTGATGTGGTAGACGGGCGTGGCGTGTCCCAGGTAACCGTACATCACGAGTACGAAGAAGGGAGCGAAGGAGAGGGTGAGGCTCCACATCTTCCAGTCCCGCACGGACTCGGTGACTTCCTTGCGGAAGAGGGACAGAAGCCGGCCGGGCGCGGGGGACGTCATTCCCGGAGTCCCCTTCCCGTGAGGGAGATGAAGACGTCCTCCAACGTGGGCCTGCGGAGTGTGAGATCACGGAGTTGAAGTCCGTGGGCTCCCAGCGCCTGCAGGAGATCCGGGATGCGGTCCCGGAGGGACGGACCCGCGATGCGGAGCGTGCCCGGGAGGCTCTCCAGGCGAGTCAGACCGTGCGGAAGGTTGGCGAGGAATGTCTCCAGGTCACCGGCCCCGAACGCTCGCCCCGCCTCGGTGCCCTCGGGCATGGCTACCTCCAGGATCTCCGCTCCGGCGTGCGCGTCCTTGAGCCGCTCCGGTGTGTCCAGGACCAGGAGGCGACCGTGGTCCAGGATGCCGATGCGGCGCGCCAGGCGGTCCGCCTCGTCCATCTCGTGGGTGGTGAGGAGGACGGTCTTCTCCCGGGCCAGCGAGAGGATGTACTCGCGCACCAGGATGCGGCTCTGGGGATCCAACCCCGCCTGGGGCTCGTCCAGCACCAGGAGCTCGGGGTCGTGGACCAGGGCCAGAGCGAGGTTCAGGCGGCGCTTCATCCCGCCGGAGAGGGTCCGGGCCAGGCGGTTCGCCTTGTCCGAGAGACCCAGCGTGTCCAGGAGCTCCAGGGAGCGCTGGCGGGCCTCACGCCACCCCATGTCGTACTGGGTTCCCAGGAAGACGAGTTGCTCCATGCAGGTGAGGGTCTCCCAGACCACGAGCTCCTGCGGGCAGAGCCCGATGCGCCTGCGGCACGCGCGGGGGTCCTGGCGGAGGGATGTGCCGTTCACCACGACTTCGCCGCCATCGGCGCGAAGGAGTCCGCAGACCATGCGGATGCTGGTGGTCTTGCCCGCGCCGTTCGGCCCCAGGAATCCGAAGACCTCCCCCCGGAGCACGTCCAGGGAGAGATTGCGAACGGCCTCGACGTCTCCGAAGGACTTCCGGAGGTTCCGGAGGCTCAGGATGACATCGCCATTGGGTGCCGGCACGGGCCACTCCCCTCTCAGCGCCAATTCTGGGGACCGGCGCGACCTCGCGCCACCGGCAGCCCGCCGTTGCCTCGATGCCGATCCTCGCGAAGAATCGAGGGACGCGGCGCGTATGCAGGATGCCGAACCTCGAGGTCGGGAGGATGGCGAGGGGGCGACGGGCCCCGAATCCGGGAACGAGAAGGAGGCGACATGGCCGGCAGCTTCTCCAACAGCTGGGCGCTGGTGAAGGCGAGCGCCAACGTCCTGAGAATGGACAAGGAGCTCATGGTGTTCCCGCTTCTGTCCGGCATCGCCACGCTGCTGGTCATCGTCAGCTTCGTCGTGCCGGTCGTGGCCGTCGGGGGAACGACCTTCTTCGTCGAGGGCGAGGGCACCTATCTCGGATACGTGGTGGCTTTCCTGTTCTACTTGGTCCAGTACACGGTCGTCTTCTTCTTCAATTCCGCGCTCGTGGGCGCCGCCCTGATCCGGCTGGACGGGGGCGACCCGACCGTCTCCGACGGGCTGGCCATCGCATCCAAGCGCATGGGCTCGATCCTGGGCTACGCGGCGATCGCGGCCACCGTGGGCATGGTCCTGCGCGCGATCTCGGAGCGCGCCGGGTTCCTGGGCCGGCTGGCCGTGGGCCTGGTGGGAATGGCCTGGACCCTGGCGACGTACCTGGCCGTTCCGGTCCTGGTGACCAAGGACGTCGGGCCGTTCGACGCCGTGAAGGAGTCGGCGGCGCTCTTCAAGAGGACCTGGGGCGAGCAGGTGGTGGGCAACTTCGGCATGGGATGGGTCGCCGTGCTGGCGGGTCTCTCCTGGGCTCTGGTGAGCGTCGGCCTGATCGTCCTGGGGGCCCAGGCGTCGCCCTGGGCGCTCGCCGCGGCGGGGGTGGTCTCCGTGACGGGATTCGTCTTCCTGGCGCTCCTGTCCTCCGCGCTCAAGGGGATCTACACGGCGGCGCTGTACCGGTACGCGAGCACCGGCGACGCGGGGTACTTCGATCCGGCGATCGTGGGGAACGCGTTCCGGCCGAAGCGCTGAGGACCGCGGCACCGGGCGGCCGGGCCCCCGGACACCCGTGGGGGCTGTAGGGGAATTCCCGCTTGCGTCCCACCGGGGGCCGGTCTACGATCCCATACCGCAGAGGGTCTTCAGCGGGGCCCCCCGGCGCCTTACCCCCAGCCGGCGTCGGAGGGCCCCGATGCATCGAAGGAGAACGGGATGTCGTCGGTCAAGGAATACCCCACGGACCGCATCCGCAACGTCGCGGTCCTGGGACACGGTGGATCGGGGAAGACCAGCCTCATTGACGCGCTGTGCTTCGTGTCGGGCACGTCCAAGCGCCACGGCAACGTGGGCGATGGGACGGCCCTCACGATGCACACACCCGAGGAGCAGGCGCATCAGATCAGCATCCAGCTCACGCCGGCCTTCGCCGAGCATCTGGATACCAAGATCAACCTGTTGGACACGCCGGGCTACCTGGATTTCACGGGGGAGGCTCTCTCGGCGGTCCGGGTGGCGGACGCCGCCATCATTGTGGTCAGCGCCACCTCCGGCGTGGAGGTGGGCACGGAGCGTGTCTGGCACTACTGCGAGACCCGGGGAATCCCCCGGATCTTTTTTGTTTCGATGATGGATAAGGAGCACGCCAACTTCGAGGACGCCTACCAGCAGATCAAGACGCGACTGACCGAGAAGGCGCTTCCCGTGGAGATCCCCGTCGGTGAGGGTTCCGACTTCCGCGCTATCATCAACCTCTTCTCCGAGAAGATGCACGACTACAAGACGGGGACGGCCACGGGCGAGTACGACGAGACGGAGATCCCGCCCGGGGACAAGGACCGGGAAGCCCGGTGGGAGACGGAGCTCCAGGAGACGCTGGCCACCACCGACGAGAAGCTTCTCGAGTCCTACCTGGAGGGGGGGCACATCGCCCGTGATGAGGCCATCGCGGCGATGGCGCGCGGGATGGCCCGCGGTGAGGTGTTTCCCGTCTTCTGCGGCTCGTCCACGCTCACGTACGGCATGAGGGCCCTCCTGCAGAAGCTGGTGGAGTTGTGCCCGTCGCCCTCGGATTCCCGGCCCGAGAAGGCGAAGCGGCCGGGCCTCGACCAGGAGATCGAGGTCCACGCCACGGACGACGATACGGTCGCGGCGCTGGTCTTCAAGACGGCTGCCGAGCCCCACGTAGGCGAGCTCTCGTACTTCCGGATCTTCTCCGGCAAGATCACGAACAACATGGATGTGGTGAACGCGTCGGACGGTTCGAGCGAGAAGCTCAACCACCTGAGTATCGCGCTCGGCAAAGAGCGCATCGAGGTTCCGGTCCTCCACGCGGGGGACATCGGGGTGGTGGCGAAGCTCAAGCACACGCACACGAACGACACGCTCTGCCACAAGGACAGACCGGTCGTCCTGACCCCGATCGGGTTTCCGACGCCCGACATCGCCATCGCGATCAAGGGCGCCACGCGCAACGACGAGGACAAGCTCGGCGAGGTGCTTCCGCGGCTGCACGAGGAAGACCCGACGTTCTCGGCGGCGTTCGACGGCGAGCTTCGCCAGACGATCGCACGCGGCATGGGAGAGGTCCACCTCGACATCCAGTTCGAGCGCATGGCGCGCAAGTACGGTGTGACGGTCGAGACCGAACAGCCCCGAATCGCCTATCGCGAGACGATCACCGCGAAGGCCGAGGGGCAGGGACGCCACAAGAAGCAGACCGGCGGACGCGGCCAGTTCGGCGATTGCTGGATCCGCCTGGCCCCCAAGGAGCGCGGCACGGGCTACGAGTTCCTCGACTCGATCAAGGGCGGCGTGATCCCGGGCAAATACCTGCCGTCCGTGGACAAGGGGGTCCAGGAAGCGGCCGCGCGCGGGATCATCGCCGGGTATCCCGTCGTGGACTTCTCAGCCGATTGCTACTTCGGGTCGTACCACGCGGTGGATTCGTCGGACATCGCCTTCAAGCTCGCCGGTGCGCTCGCCTTCAAGAACGTGGCGGAGATGTGCCGTCCTATCCTTCTCGAGCCGGTTCTGGAGATCTCCGTCACGACGCCGGACGAGTATGTGGGCGACATCATGGGCGACCTGACGTCCCGGCGCGGCAAGGTCCTCGGCATGGAGCCGTCCGGGGGCCGTACGGTGATCAAGGCGCAGGTTCCCGAAGCGGAGCTCTACAAGTACGCATCCTTCCTCCGCTCCATGACCCAGGGCCGCGCAGCGCACGCGCGGCGGTTCCTAGGCTATGAGCCGGTCCCCGATCATCTCGCCCAGAAGATCGCGCACGACCGCAGGAAGGAGTTGGCTGAGGAGGCCAACAACTGACGAGTCGGCCCGCTCGGCGCGTTTCACGGAAAGCGGGTCCTAGGCTGCGTTGTCCCTCTTCGCCAGCACGTCCTCGATGACCTCCTGGAGCGCTTCCTTGGGGTACGCGCCCACCACGCCGCCCACCGGCTCGCCGTCCTTGAAGAAGCCGATCGTGGGGATGGAGCGGATCCCGAACATGCCGGCGATCATCTGGTTTTCGTCCACGTTCACCTTCGCGAAGCGAACGCGGCCGTCGTACTCCTCGGACAGCTCCTCCATGACGGGTGCCACCAGCCGGCATGGGCCGCACCAAGGCGCCCAGAAGTCCACGACGGTGAGCCCATCGCTCTTGACTACCTCATTCTCGAAGGTCGCATCGGTAATCTCGAAAACGGCCATATCTCGCAATGCCTCGTCGGAGACCCCGCCGGGGTCGTGAATCGTTTGATTACAATATATGAATCTCGATATGTGATGCAAGGGGGTCCAGATCGGAGCCCTAGAAGCGTCGGGAGACCCGCACGAACAGGTTTCGCCCCGGGCGGTAGAGCTTCACGGGGTCGAGGTGCGTCCGGTACTCGCGGTCCAGGACGTTCTCCACGCCGGCCGTGACGCGAGCGCCGGCCGCGTCCATGGCGAGCCGGGCGTGCACGACCATGTAGGCGGGCGTGGCCTTCTCGCCGGCGACGCTCGAGATCCGGTTCTGGGCGTCGGCGCCCTGCACCTCCAACTCGATCCAACGCAGAACCCGGCGGTGGAAGCTCCTCCGCAGCGCGCCCTCGAGCGTGAGGGGCGGGATGGCGGCCAGTGGCGCGTCCGCGTCCTCGTCGTCGGTGCGGGTGTAGGTCGCTCCGACCCGCAGTCCAAAACCGGACGGCAGCTCGGCCTCGGCGGAGCCGGACACACCCCGCAGGACGGCGCTTCCGACCGTGACGTACTCCCGGACGGGGCGCCCGGCCACCTCTTCTCCCGGGACCATCCTCAGGGAGACCATGTCTTCGAGCCGGTTGCGGAACCCGGTGACCGAAACGGAGGCGTGGTTCCCGGTCCACGACAGAGACGCCTCCGTATTGAGGCCCCGCTCGGTGGCCAGGTCGGCCCGCCCCCGGTACACGTAGCCGTCCGGCTTCAGGGCGAGGCCGTAGAGCTCCGTGGGATCCGGGTTGCGGTACCCCAGGCCGACGCTGCTGCGGGTCCCGAATCCTGCGCCGAGGTCGACGCGCAGACCCGCGTTTCCGGTCAGCACGGATTCGCTGGAGGACGAGGCGCCCTCGGCGACTCGGGTCACCCTGTCCAGACGGAGTCCCGAACTGACCGTCAGGGCGTCGGAGAGGTGCGTCTCGGTCTGGACGAATGCGCCGAGATCGGCGATCTCGACGGCCGGCCAGGTGCGGGAGGTGTACGTGCTGGGCGGCATGGACCCGGACGCCGATTCGGTCCATCGGGTGCCCTCGGCGAACCAGCGCGTGAGCTCCACGCCGACATCGGCTCGGAACCGGGACCCGGGCGTCAGGCGGAGCTGTGCCCGCGCCCCGGTGGTGGTGGAGAACGACGTCGCGTCCGCTCTGGATGTCATGGCGCCCATGGGCCCCTGCATGACGGCGTCCACCGTCATGTGGTGGTCGAGCCGCTGCCGGTAGGCTCGGAGGCTCACGCCGTCGAGCACGCCGCGCGCGAGCTGCCAGCCGTAGTCCAGCGAGAGCGACGTCCTGGTCTCCTCCGGGATCGCCGCGCCGCTCATCGTGGGCCAACCGATGTCGCGTCCGGCGTAGACCTGCGCCTTCAGCGACAGGAGTTGGGCGTCGGCGGGTCTCAGGTCCAGCTTGCCGTCGCCCGTGATCTGACGGAACGACGACCCGTCCACGGTGCCCGCGGGGGTGCGGTAATCGCCGTAGGTGGACCCGTCCACCGCGATGCTCGCGCCGTAGCGCCCGCCACCCGTGCGGAGGGTCGCGCCGGCCGTCCCGCCGGGCACGGCGCTGGAAGCGCCCATGCGCAGTTCGCCCGAGGTGCCCACGCCCACTCCGGGACGGCTCGTGACGACGTTGATGACGCCGACGACGTTTCCCGACCCGTACAGCGCCGTTCCCGGCCCGGAGACGATCTCCACGCGATCCACCTGGGCCGGGTCGACCGACGCGAGCCCTTGGTCCATCCCGAACGTGCATGCGCGGTGGACGCGGCTCCCGTCGATGAGGATCGCGACCCGCTCGCCGGAGAGTCCCCGGACGACCGGGCGGCTCCCCCATGAGCCCACACGGGAGTCCTGCACACCCTCCGCGTGCCGAAGGGCCTCCGCCACCGACGTCGCACCCGTGGCGTCCAGGTCGGCGCGATCCAGGACGGCGAGGGCCAGCGAGGTGCCGGCGGCGAGAACCTCACCCGCGCGCACGTCCACGGCGATGTGCTCGAGGAGGTAGGGCGACGGCTCCAGCCGGATCGGATCCGTCCACGCCGGAAGCGGAACCGTCACCGCGGCATAGCCCATGCGCTCGACGGTCACCCGGTCCACCCCTGGAGGTAACGCCAGAGCGAAGGTCCCGTCGGCCGCGCTGAGGGTGAATGCCCGTCCTGCCGTCACGCCGGCCCCGATGACCGGACGCCCGGTGGAGGCGTCCAACACGGTGGCCGACACGCGCGCGACGCTCTGCTGGGCCGGAGCCGGGGATGCGAAGAGGAGCGCCGAGAGGAGCGCGCTCGAGAGCGCCGCCGCCCGTGCCGGCGGCGCCACGAGGACGTCCGGCACGTCGTTGCGCAGGGCGGGCACTCCCGCGAGCGTCCCGGGCACGCAAACGCCCAGACACCGGCACTCGTCGGACGGCGTCTCGGGCGCGTCATGGGATATGTCGTGGTGCGTCGGCCCCGAGGCGCCCGGGAGGTGGTGCGGACAGTCGGGATCGTGGAGCCCGGGCCCGGCGAACGTGAAGTGCACCCACACGGCTCCCGCCAGCGTGAGGGCTCGGAAGGGCAGCGTCTGGGTCGTCACGGTCGGATCGGGTGTGGATCGCGTTCCGGGAAAAAAGGACAAAAGGGTGGGATTTGTCGAGACCCTCATGGGGGAGCGCCTGGAGAGAGGCTCCTCGGGGCCTCCCGCTGGCCCTCCGCATGCCCTAGGTTGAAGTGAGCCGCCAGGGGCATCCCATCGGGTCCGGTGACCGTGACACCGCCGGCGCGACGGGATTGAGAGGACCCTCGGAACCTGATCCGGTTGAGACCGGCGGAGGGAGCGCGGCGAACCAGGTTGCTCGCCTCCGCCGGATCTGCCCAAGAGGTGGAGAGCCATGAGCGACATCAACGAGCGCGTCGAGACCGCCCCCGTCGCCGAGGAGGTGGGCACCGATTATCCCGGCGCCTTCCCGAATTCCCGGAAGGTCTACGTCGAGGGATCGAGGGGGATCCGCGTGCCCATGCGGGAGATCCACCTCTCGGGCGGCGAGCCGCCGCTGCGGGTGTACGACACGAGCGG
>CAYPMO010000010.1:0-69097 GCA_964412015.1 uncultured Gemmatimonadaceae bacterium
GCCAACGCCGACGGCACGAATCTCCGGCAGCTCACGGACGTGATGGGGTACGACGCCGAGGCCACCGTATCGCCCACGGGCGACCGCATTGTGTTCACGTCGGTTCGCGACGGCGACCTCGAGCTCTATTCCATGAACCTGGACGGCTCGGACGTGAAGCGCCTCACCCACCGGGAGGGATACGACGGTGGCGCATTCTTCTCACCCGACGGGACGAAGATCGTCTGGCGCGCGTACTACCCGGAGGAAGGCGAGGAGCTCGAGGACTACCGTAGCCTTCTCGCTCGAGGCCTCATCCGTCCCGGCGAGCTCGAGATCTGGGTGGCGGACGCGGACGGCTCCAACGCCCGCCAACTCACGAGGCTCGGTGGGGCGAACTTCGCGCCGTTCTGGCATCCTTCCGGCCAGAAGATCGTCTGGAGCTCGAATCATCTCGATCCCGACGGCCGCGAGTTCGAGCTGTTCATGATCGATCTGGACGGCACCGGCCTCGAGCAGATCACGTTCTCCGCCGGGTTCGACGGCTTCCCCGTCTTCAGCCCGGACGGACGCTACCTCGTGTTCGGGTCCAACCGGAACAACGGAGGGACGCGCGACACGAACGTCTTCATCGCGGAGTGGGTGGAGTCCTGAGCTCGGAGTCGGGATAGAGCTCGAGAAACCGGCGGAGGATGCGGTACGTCAGGCCCCAGACGATTTCGTCCGCCACATGGTAGCACGGGAACGTCCGGGTCCCACCTGGAAGGGGGATCTCCACGTCGCCGTGGGTCGCCGGAGCGCGCAGCACGTCGAGCGGGACCCAGTGGATGGCGTCCACCTCGCGGCTCGCGACCCGGGCCTCGGCGCGCGCGGGGACTCCGTAGACGAACGGGGCGATCGTGAGCTTGGGCAACCGGACACTCCCGGGTCTGACCTCGTCGAGGCGTCCCAGGGGCATCCCCAGGTGCTCCAGGTCGAGGCCCGTCTCCTCGAGCGTCTCACGCGCCGCGGTGGCCTGCAGGGAGGCGTCCCGGAGCTCCCGGCGCCCACCCGGGAAGGCCATGTGCCCCGACCACGGGTCCCGCTCCGAGCGCGCCCGCTTGATCAGGAGGAGGTCGATGTCCGGCCGGCCTCGGACCACCACGGACACGGCCGCCTGGAGCGAATCGGGGTCGGGTGCCGGCGGGTCGTCGGCGTCCGCGGCGTAGGAGGCCAGGGCCTCGGAGAGGATCCAGAAGCGGGGATCGGTCTCGATCGGTTCCCGGCTCACGACGGGGCCTCCGGCCGCCTGGGCGGCACGATCCGAGTGGGGAGCATTCGTCTCAGACTCCCGTGCGCCTCGGGCCCCAGACCAGCTTGTGGAGCTGCATCTGGAACCGGACCGGCAGGTGGTCCTCGAGGATCCAGCCCGCCAGCGCCTCCAGGTCCGCCTGTCCCCAGACGGGCGAGATCAGCAGCGCCCGCAAGCCGCCGTCGGCCACGCGCCGATCCAGGCCGCGGTCGCGGATGACCGCACGGGCCCACTCGTAGTCCTCCCGGTCCTTCACGACGAACTTGATCTCGTCGCGCTCGGTGAGATGGTCCAGGTTCGCCCAGAGATTGCGTGCGCACTCTCCCGAGCCCGGACATTTGAGGTCCATGATCTTGTGGGCGCGAGGGTCGAGGGGAGACACGTCGAGGGCGCCCGACGTCTCGACCAGCACGGTGAAGCCCTCGTCCAGCAGCGTCCGCACGAGCGGAACCGCGTTCGGCTGGGCGAGCGGCTCGCCCCCCGTGACCTCCACGAGTGGCGTGCCCACCTCGCGCACCCGTGCGACGATCTCGCGAAGCGTCATGCGCTCGCCGCCGTGGAACGCGTACGCGGTGTCGCACCACACGCAGCGTAGTGGGCAGCCCGTCAAGCGGACGAACGTACATGGAACGCCCGCCCACGTGGACTCGCCCTGGAGGGAGTGGAAGATCTCCGTGATCCGCAGGAACTGCTCGGGCGCGGCCTTCGGCGGGGAGGCGCCGTCCGTCATCACTCGCGCTTCACTCCGTCCTTACCGCGGGGCCACAGGAAGCCCAGAGGACTCTCCTTCACGATCGCACCCAGCATGAAGACGACGTTGGCCGGGCGCTCGGCCAGACGCCGCATGAGATACGGGTACCAGTGCGGACCGAACGGGATGTACACGCGGACGTTGTAGCCGTCCCTCACGAGTTGGCTCTGCACGTCACGTCGCACCCCGTGGAGCATCTGGAACTCGAAACTCTCCTTGGGAATGCTCTCGCGCTGGTGGAACGCGATGGTGGCGTCGATCATCCGTTCGTCGTGGGTGCCGATGGCAGGGTAGGTCCCTTCGGCCAGCAGCATCTTCGTGAGCGCCACGAAGTTGCGGTCCACTTCTGCCTTGTCCTTGAACGCCACGGTGGGCGGCTCGTTGTAGGCGCCCTTGCACAGGCGCACACGGGCGCCGAGCTGGTTCATGCGCGCGACGTCGGCCGCAGTCCGCTTCAGGTAGGCCTGAACCGCGACCCCGACGTCCCTCCATCCCTCCGACCAAACCTTCTCGAAGGCGTCGAGCGTGGGCTGGACGAACTCCGAGGACTCCATGTCGAAGCGGATGAAGATCTCCCTCTTCCGCGCGTGCTCCAGGATGCGACGGAGGTTCTGCTCCAGGAACGCCTCGGAGATCTCCTGGCCCAGCGCCGTGAACTTGAGCGAGACGTTGGCCCGGAGCTTTTCGGCCGCGATGCGGTCCAGGAGGTTGAGGTAGACGTCCGCGTCTTGGCGCGCGGTGGCTTCATCGTGGACGGACTCGCCCAGGTGGTTTCCCGTGGCGGTGAGTCCCTCGGCGTTCGCGTCCTTGATGCCGCGGATCAGGTCGTCCACGGTCTCACCCGGAACGAACCGGGCCGCCATGGCCCTGAGGGGCGTCTTCGTCACGACCGCCTGCGCGGTGGAGGAATGGCTCAGGTAGATGAGGCTTTCGCGCAGCATGCGTGTCAGCTTTCGGGAGTGTCGTCGTGGTTGTGACCCGCCACGGCCTCCTCGAGGATCCGTTGCACCTCGTGGAGGTCGAGCGCGCCCAGGCGATCCAGCGCTTCCCGCTCGGAGCGGCACGCCGCCAGCGTGGGGCTCTCCACGTGCCCGACGATTCCCACTCCGGTCTGGGCCCACCTCGGGAAGACCAGGTACGCGTGGTAGGGGGCCCTCAGGTCGCCGGTCCGCTCCACCTCTGTGGAGACCGTATAGGGATGGCCGTCCGGACCTCGGAAGGCCGGGGGCCGGTCATGCACGCGGAGATAGCCGCCCAGAGTCCCGTCCTCGACGGGACCATCCGCGTCTGTGGAGAAGGCGGTCATCGTCCTCGAAGCTAGGCGAACAGGCTGCTGCGGGGAACGACCCGCGGCCCGGCGGGCGATTCGCGGGCTAGTCCCCCGGCGCTTGGTTGTCCCCCCGAGCGCCCGCCGGTACTGTTGCGGTACTCTCTCCAGCCGGAGCGACCTCCAGCCATGCCCAGACGGATGCGTGCCGCACTGTTCGCGGAGTTCGGGCCTCCCGACGTGATACGGATTCAAGAAGTCCCGGTGCCCGACCCGGGCCCGGGCGAGGTCCGCATCAAGGTCGACGCCTCGTCCCTCAATCACCTCGACGTCTGGGTCAGACGCGGGCTGCCCATCGAGACCCCGATGCCCCATATCGGCGGCTCGGACATCGCCGGTACCGTGGACGCGCTCGGGCCGGGCGTGAGCGGCGTCCAGCCGGGTACACGCGTCGCGGTGGACCCCTCCCTCGGGTACGAGTGGTACGACGGGCAGGAGCAGGGTTCCGGTTTCGAGTCCCGTCCGCTGCGCATCCTCGGCGAGCACACCCAAGGGGGCTTCGCCGAGTACGTGACGGTACCTGCGGGCAACCTCCTCTCGCTTCCGGACCACGTCCCGTACGAGCACGCGGCGGCGGCGGGACTGGTGTTCGTGACCGCCTGGAGGGGGCTCATGACGCGGGGCCGGCTGAGGGCGGGAGAGCGGGTCCTGATCACGGGCGCGTCCGGAGGCGTGTCGACCGCGGCCATCCAGGTCGCGAAGATGGCGGGCGCGGAGATCTACGCCGTCACCAGCGGGCCCGAGAACGTGGAGCGCGTGAAGACCCTGGGTGCGGACTACGTCTACGACCGCAAGCGCGTCGAGGACTTCTCGCGGGAGGTCTGGAGAGACACGGGTAAGAAGGGCGTCCACGTGGCGCTGGACGCGGTCGGCGAGGCCGTGTGGCCCCAATGCCTCAAGGCCCTGAAGGTCGGCGGCCGGCTCGTCACCTACGGAGCCACGACCGGAGCCCGCGGTGCCACCGAGATCCGGGTCGTGTTCTGGAAGCAGCTCTCGATCCTGGGTACCACCATGGGCAGTCCGACCGAGTTCCGGGAGGTCATGCGGCACGTGTTCGCGGGGAGGCTCAGGCCGGTGATCCATCGCGTCATGCCGCTCGCCGAAGCGGCCGAGGCACACGCGATGATGGAAGCCGGCAGCATCTTCGGGAAGGTGGTGCTGGTGCCGTGAACCTGAGCGAGGCCCAGCGCCGTGTCGACGAGTGGATCTCCCAGTTCGAGGAAGGCTACTGGCCACCGCTCACGAACCTGGCGCGTCTCATCGAGGAGGTGGGCGAGCTGGCACGCCTGATGAACCACAGGTTCGGCCACAAAACCAAGAGAGCGGACGAGGACGAACAGGATCTCGCGATCGAGCTGGCGGATATCCTGTTCGTACTTCTGGTCATCGCGAACGAGCAGAAGATCGACCTGGACGAGGCGCTGGAGCGCACGCTCGAGAAGTATCGCATGCGCGACGGAGATCGATGGACCAGGAGGCGGACCGATCCCGACTCCGACGCTCAACCGCGATAGGCGGCCAGCGCCTGCACACAGCGGTCCAGCTCCTCCTCGGTGTTGTAGAAGTGAGGGCTCACGCGCACGTGCCCCGGGCGGTGGTCCACGATGATCCCGCGCCCGGCCAGGTGGGCCACCGCCCCCGCCGGATCGTCGTGGCGGACCATGACGATGGCCGAACGATGCGCGGGCTCGGCCAAACGCAAGGAGAAGCCCGCCTCCCGGCAGCGCTCCACCAGGTGCTGGGTCAGCGTGCGATTGCGCTCCGCGATCCGTGCGATGCCCACCTCGTCCACGATCTCCTGGCCGCCCAGGGCCGTGTGCACGGTCGGCACGGAGGGCGTCCCCATCTCGAAGCGGCGCGCGTCGGAGTGGTAGCGGAACGCTCGCGGGTCGAAGCCGAACTGGTCCTCGGTGGCGAACCACGAGGTGATGCGCGGCTCGAGCCTTCTCACGAGATCGTCTCGGACGTAGAGGTAGGCGAGCCCCGGCCCGCCGAGGAGCCACTTCAGGGGACCACCGGTATAGAAGTCCGCGCCCGTGGAGGAGAGATCCAGCGGAACCTGGCCCGCGCCCTGGTATCCGTCCACGAGGCACCAGGCGCCCGCCCGGTGCGCGATGTCGGAGAGGGCGCGGAGGTCCTGCACGTATCCGGTGGTGAAGAACACGTGGGACGTCGCGAGGAAGAGCGTGCGGTCGTCCACGGCCTCGGCGTACTGCTCGGGGTCCATGCGCACGCCGTCGGGGCTCTCGAGCACGACGAGCTCGATCCCCGGCTTCACGGCCCACTGGTACGTAAGGGTCGGGAAGTCGAGCTCCGAGCACACGACGCGGTTGCGGCGGCTCGGCGGCACCGACTCGGCCACGACCGAGAGCGCCACCGACGTGGAGGGCAGGAGGGCCGTCTCGGCGGAAGCGGCACCCCAGAACGCCGCCACCTTCCGGCGGAGGTCCTCGATGCGCGCCAGCCAGTGCTCGTACCAGGCCGAGGCGCCCATCGTGTGCCAGCGCTCCCGGAACTCGTCGAGGTACGCCTCGGAGCGGCGAGACAGCGCGCCCAGGGAGCACGTGTTGAGATACGTCCGTGCGGCGAGGATGGGAAACTCGGCGCGGATGCGCTCGAGGTCGAACGGAGCGGGATCGGGGCTCATGTGCAGGCGCGGGTTCGCAGGGACGGTTGGGACACTCTACGTTGCGTGGGACCGATGCGTCCACCCGATCCGGGACTCCCGCCGCCTTGATCCTGCCCTTCGCTCTCTCGCTCCCCTGGCTGGTGGCGCTGGCGTTCCTGCTGCTGCGGGCCCGCCTGCCGCGCGAGCTTCCCGCGGGCGATCCCACGCGGTGGCCCTTCGTGAGCGTGGTCGTTCCCGCGCGAAACGAAGCTGTGAACATCGGACCCTGCGTAGAATCGCTGGCGGCTTCCTCGTATTCGCACTTCGAGATCGTCGTTGTGGACGACGGGAGCGAGGACGGAACCGCCGATCTGGCGCGGGCCGCCGGAGCCGGGCGTGCGAGGAGCCTCCGCGTCATCGCGGGCGACCCGCTCCCGGAGGGATGGCTCGGCAAGGCGTGGGCGTGCGCGCAGGGAGCGCAAGTCGCCGAAGGCGAGCTGCTCCTGTTCACCGACGCCGACACGTTGCACGGACCGGACCTGCTCGCCCGCGCGGTGGCGGCGATGGAGGAGGACCAGGGCGACCTGCTCACGGTCCTGGGGCGCCAGATCATGGGATCGTTCTGGGAGCGCCTCGTGCAGCCCCAGATGTTCCTCGCGCTGTTCTTCCGTTTCTTCGATGTGGATCGTGCCGCGGCGAGCGGCCGGTGGCGGGACGTGATCGCCAATGGCCAGTTCCTGCTCTTCCGGAGGGATGCCTACGAGGCGCTGGGTGGTCACGCCGCCGTGAGAGACCAGATCGCGGAGGACCTGGCCTTCGCTCAGATCGTGGTGCGCGGTGGTCGGCGTCTCCGCCTCCGTATGGCGGAGCTTGAGCTCTCGACGCGCATGTACCGGTCCCTCGGGGAGATCGTGGCCGGGTGGTCCAAGAACTTCTACGTGGGTGGCGTGGCGACGATGCCGCCCCGTCTCCGTCGGTTCGTGGCACCGGTCTCCACCGTCGCCGGGGGGATGCTCTGGCTCGCCCCGCCCGTGGCGTTGGTCGCGGCGCTGGCCGGGATCGGTGGGGCGGGGCTGCTCGTCTGGGCGCTCGTGACGGTGGGCGCGAGCCTCGCGCTCTGGACGCTGTTCACGCGGCGCATGGGTGCTCCGGCCGCCTACGGTCTCCTCTACCCGCTGGGTGCGGTGGTGGGGATGTGGATCTTTCTCCGCTCCTGGTGGCAGGGTCGGAAGATCGCGTGGAAGGGGAGGGCGTACGTGCTGCGGGACCTGTCGGAGCGGCCATAGCGTGGCGCCCTACATCGGCCGGAACAGCTCCTCGGTCGGGCCTGAGGAACTGCCCCTCGACGAAGAGCAGGTCCACATCCGAAAGCACGACGCCGAGGCCCTCCCGTTCGACGTAGCCCCGGAGCGCGATGAGCAGCGTCGCCAGGATGTGCAGGTGCGTCGTGGACGGGCCGGCGTCACCAACACCTCCCCGTCGATGACCTCGTAGCGGTTCCCGTCGTCGGGGAGGCGGCGACATACGCCTTGCCGCTCCAGGGCGGCTCCGGTACCGTGCTCGGAGGAGGCCACCGCGCGGCCGCTCGGCCGCGCCTCCCGTCAGCACGAGGTGTCCCATGCGCTCCCTGGCCCGCTTCTTGGTCGCCGCGGCTCTCCTCGCGGCGTTTTCGTCCCCCCTGGCCGCGCAGGCTCGCGGCTCACGTGCCGCCGCCACAGCGCCGTCTCCGGACCACTACGGATCGCTCCACTGGCGGTTCATCGGTCCGGAGGGTAACCGCAACAGCGCGGTGGCCGGCATCCCCGGCGATCCGTACACGTACTACGTGGGCGGTGCGTCCGGCGGGATCTACAAGACCACCGACGGCGGCGTGAACTGGACCCCGGTCTTCGACGAGCAGCCGGTGCAGTCCATCGGCGCGCTGGCCGTGGCCCCCAGCGATCCCAACGTGGTGTGGGCCGGGACGGGCGAAGGGAAGATCCGGAGCCACATCTCCATGGGAGCGGGCGTCTACAAGTCCACGGACGCCGGGGAGACGTGGAAGCTCATGGGCCTGGAGGCCAGCGGACGCATCCCGCGGCTGGTCGTCCATCCCGCGAACCCCGACATCGTTCTCGTGTGCGCGTTGGGCCACTCCTACGGTCCCCAGAAAGAGCGCGGAGTCTTCCGCACCCTCGACGGGGGCGCCACCTGGGAGCATGTCCTCTTCGTGGACGAAAACACCGGGTGCTCCGACCTGGCCATGGATCCGAAGAACCCGCGCACCGTATTCGCCGGGACCTGGCAGTTCGTGATCCACACCTGGGGCCGCTTCAGTGGCGGCCCGGGCGGCGGGCTCTGGGTGTCCCGTGACGGCGGAGCGACGTTCACGCGCCTCACGGGGAACGGGCTTCCCACCAAGCCGGTGGGGAAGGTAGCGGTGGCCATCGCCGCCTCGAACCCGCAGCGCGTGTACGCTCTTTTCGAGACCGGCGACGGGATCCCCTGGAACGGCCAGCCCACCGAGGACGGCCAGATCTGGCGCTCCGAGGACGGCGGCCACACGTGGCGTATGATTAACCGCGACCGCAGCGCCATGGGGCGGGCGCACTACTACGGTCGGATGGCCGTCTCCACCGACGACCCGGACGAGGCGTACTACATGACGAATGGGTTCGCCAAATCCATCGACGGCGGGCTCACGCTGAACACGCTCCCGCGCTCCCAGGCGCCGGGAGGCGACCATCACGACATCTGGATCGACCCCACCAACGCCGACCGCATGATCGTGGGTCACGACCAGGGTGTCTCCATCACCATCAACCGGGGCCGGACCTGGTTCCGCCAGCGCCTCACCAACGCGCAGATGTACCACGTCACGGTGGACAACATGATCCCCTACAACGTCCTGGGTAACAAGCAGGACGAGCCCAGCTACCGCGGGCCCAGCAACGGTCGCACCGGGCGGGGGATCGTCCGGGGCATGTGGAATTCGGTGGGGGGTGGCGAGAGTGGGTGGGCCACTCCCGACCCGAAGAACCCCGACCTCATCTGGTCTTCGGCCTCGGGCTCCGGGATGGTGGGGGGCATCGTGGTGCGCTACGAGCAGAGCCGCCGGATGTTCCGCTCGGTGGAAGTCTGGCCCGAGCAGAGCCGGGGCGGGGCGCAGTTCGTACGCTACCGCTTCGTGTGGGACGCGCCGCTCCTCATCTCCCCCCACGACAACAACACGATCTACGTGGGGAGTCAGCATGTGCATCGCACACAGAACGGGGGGCAGAGCTGGGAGGTCATCAGCCCCGACCTGACGCTCAACGACCGGAGCAAGATGGGCCCGTCGGGCGGGCTCACCGGGGACAACATCGGCGTGGAGTTCGCCGGCGTGGTGTACGGGATCGCCGAGTCGCCGCTGACCAAGGGACTCATCTGGGCCGGCACCAACGACGGGCTCCTGCACGTGACGCAGGACGACGGCGCGACGTGGACCAACGTCACCGGGAACATCCCCGGGCTCCCCGAGTGGCTCTCGGTGCGGAGCATCGCACCGTCGCGCTGGGACGCGGGCACGGCGTACGTCGCGATGGACGGCCACCAGATGAACGTCCTCGAACCCCACGTCTACCGGACGCGGGACTATGGGAAGACCTGGCAGAAGATCGTGCAGGGGATCGCCCCGGGGCCGCTCAGCTTCACCAAGGTGATCTACCAGGATCCGGTTCGCCCCGGCCTCCTGTATCTGGGCACGGAGAACGCCATCTATGTGTCGTTCGACGACGGTGACCACTGGCAGCCGCTCCAGAACGACCTCCCCCACGCGCCCGTATCGGGGATCGTGGTGCAGGAGCACTTCAACGACCTGGTGATCTCCACGTACGGGCGCGGCTTCTGGATCATGGACGACATCGGCCCCATCCAACAGCTCACCCCCGAGGTCATGGCGTCCGACGCCCATCTGTTCACGCCGCGGAGCGCGTACCGGTTCCGCACGATGACACCCCTCTCGATGACGTACGACGACCCCACCACGGGCGAGGACCCGCAGTACGGCGCGTACCTGGCTTACTGGCTGAAGGCGCCAGCGAAGACAGCCCCCACCGTGACCATCCTGGACGCCTCGGGGAATACGGTACGCACGCTCCGGGGGACCAACCAGGCGGGGGTCAACCGGCTGGTGTGGGACCTGCGGAACGAGCGCTCGCCGCAGGTACGCCTGCTGACGGCGCCCATGTACGCGCCGCACCTGCAACCCGGCCCCGAGGGGCGGAGCGGCGGTGGCGGCATGTCGATCCTCATGCCTCCCGGTACGTACACGGTGAAGCTCACCGTGGACGGCGTGGAGCAATCGCAGCCCCTCCCGGTGCTGAAGGACCCGAACGCCGGCGGCAGCGAGGCCGAGATCGGCCAGCAGATGACGCTGCTGCGGGCCGTCCGTGAGGACATGAACCGCGCCGTGGCCATGGTGAACCGCATCGAGGCCGTCCGCGTGCAGCTGGCCACGCTCGCTCGCTTCACCGGCGACGCCGAGGTGAAGGCGGCGGTGGCGGCGCTGGAGGCCAAGCTCGTGGATCTGGAGCAGAACCTGGTGGACCTCCGCCTCACCGGGCGCGGCCAGGACGGGATCCGCTTCGAGGCGAAGCTCATCCAGAAGCTCAACTACCTCACCGGTGCGCTGGCCGGGGGCGACTTCCGCCCCACCGACCAGCAGCTGGAGGTGCAGAAGCTCCTCAACCAGCAGGTGGGTGAGCAGCTCGGCGCCCTGGAGGCGGTCCTCAGGAACGACCTCGGCGCGCTGAACGCGATGCTACGCCAGAAGGGCATTGGGATCATCGCGGACGGAGCGCCATAGCGACGTGCCGCGGGGGGGGCGCAGGGACGGGGCGCCGGCGTCCGGTGAGGGCGCCGGCGCCGCGGCGCTTTCGGACGCCGTGCGCGCGAAGGCGCGCGAGCTGGGCTTCGATCTCGTCGGGATCACGACGCCGGAGCCCACGGACCACCTGACGTTCTACCGACGCTGGTTGGCCGGCGGGCGCCACGGCGGGATGTCGTATCTGGCCCGTCGCGACGCGCTGGCCCGTCGGGGCGACCTCGCGGCGACGCTCCCCGGGGTACGCTCGGTGATCGTCGTGGGGCACGAGTACTACCAGGAGGATCCGTCCGGCGTCCCGGAGGATCCCTCCCGCGGTGTGATCGCCCGTTACGCCCGCGGGCGGGATTACCACAAGGTGGTGAAGAAGAAGCTGGTGGCGCTGGGAAGGTGGCTCGGTGGGGCGTGGCGCGCCTACGTGGACACCGGCCCCATCCTGGAGCGTGAGCTGGCGCGCCGCGCGGGGCTCGGGTGGTTCGGCAAGAACACGATGCTCATCAACCCGGAGAGAGGTTCGTACTTCTTCCTGGGCGTGCTGCTCACGGACGTGGCGCTCGAGCCCGACGCACCGTTCGAGGCCGACCACTGCGGCACGTGCCGGGCGTGCCTGGACGCGTGCCCCACGGGTGCGCTCCTCGGGCGTGACGAGAGCGGTGCGCCCGTGATGGATGCGGTGCGTTGTATCTCCTACCTGACGATCGAGCACCGCGGGCCGATCCCCGTCGAGCTCAGGCGGCTCATGGGGAACCGGATCTACGGGTGCGACATCTGCCAGGAGGTGTGTCCGTGGAACGAGCGGTTCGCAGAAGTGGCCGCAGAGCAGGATTATGCGGCGCGCGAGGCGTGGGCGGCCGAGCGGGACCGCGACCCGGACGATCCCGACCACGACGGCACCGAAGTGGTCATCCCCACCACCGACGGACCCGCCCTCGTCGCGCTCATGCGCATGAGCGAGGACGAGTGGGACGCGTACACGCGGGGGTCGGCCATGCGGCGGGCGGGGTACTTGGGGCTACGGCGCAACGTGGCGATTGCGCTGGGGAATTGGCTTGCCGCCAGTGATAGGCCCGACCCGGAGGCCGTCGGCGAGCTGGCGGCCGCGTTGTCGGACGAGGATCCGGTGGTGGCGGAGGCGGCGGCGTGGGCGCTGAGGCAGGTGGCGGCCGCCAGCACGCACGACTGACCCTCCCGACCGACGTCAGTCCGAGCGAATGGCTTTCACCGGATCGGCCCGGACCGCGCCCCAGGCGGGTGGAGCCGCCGCCCCCAATGCCACCCCGAGCATCAGCACGACGACGCCAGCGTAGATCCTCGGGTCCGTGGCCGACGTCCCGAAGAGGAGGGGCTGGATCCACCGACGCGCGGCCAAGGCCAGGAGGACGCCCAGCGCCGAGCCGGTCATCGCGTACCGGACGCTTCGATGGAGGACGAGGGCGAGAATCGCCGGACCTCGTGCGCCGAGGGCCACACGAATGCCCAATTCGTGCATGCGTTGAGCCACGTCGTATCCGATAGCGCCGTAGAGGCCGACCGCAGCCACGACAAGCGCCAGAAGCGCGAACGCGGCGAACATCGTCGCGCCGAGTCGCCAGGACCGACGCTCGTGCTGCACGACGTCCTCGAGCGACCGTACACGTAGATAGGAGCCGCCGGGAACGAGTGCCTGCAGAGCCTTGCGGACGGTTTCCGCGTCGGAAGCCACATCACCACGGAGCTTGACCAGCAAGCCGTTTCCCCATGTGCGGCCGTACTGCTCGATGGGTACGTAGTACTGGTAGCGCTGTTCCTGTGTGAGGGTGCGCTGGACGATGTCCTCGGCGATCCCCACCACGGTTCGGCACGGAGCGTCCGGCGTGCGCATGCGGAAGCACTGTCCCAGCGCGTCTTCCCCCGGCCACAAGACGCTCGCCATGCTCTCACTGACCACGGCCACGGTCGGCGTGCCTTCCCGGTCGCCGCTGTCGAGCCCGCGACCCCTGAGGACGCGCGTACCCATGGTCCGGAAGTAGTCGGGCGTGGTCGCCTGGTACGTGAAGACGCCGAGCGCTCCGACCGAGTCGATCCCCTCCACGTGCAACTCCGTCGAGGAGGTGCTGACGAAGGGCGCGCTGCTCACCCAGGCGGCCGCTTCCACCTCGGGCATCGCCACGGCGGCCGCCAACAGCGTCCGGCGCAGTCCCACCTGGACCTCGGCATCGAAGGAGCCCGGAGCGATGACGCGCTCCACGCGCATTACCCGGTCCGGATCGAACCCCATGGACGTCCGTCGCACCGCGCCGAGGCTGTGTACGAAGAGAACCGCGCCGACCAGCAGGACCACCGAGAGGGCTGACTGCACCACCAGGAGCGTGGCCCTGGAGCGTCCACCCCGCCCGCCTCCATCCCTGGCGCCGGAGCGCAGATCACCAACCAGGTTCCCTCGCGAGGAGGTCAAGGACGGCACGAGGCTGAGCAACAGGGCCGCGACGAGGGTGAGTCCGATGGCCACGACCAGGGTCCGTGGGTTTGGCATCAGCGCGGACGCGGCGGGAGGCGTGCCTACGAGGAGTCGGCCGATGACGTCCTCGAGCACGCGCGCGGTGAGCAGCGCCGCGATACCGCTCGCGAGGGCAAGAAGGAGACCCTCCATCAGAGGACCGAGGGCCAGCCTTCCCCGCCCCGACCCCAGGGCGCGCCGGACCGCCGCCTCACGTCGGCCCCGGAGTGACCTCATCAGCAGGAGATTGGCGACGTTGGCGCAGGCGATGAGGAACACGATTCCCGCCACGATCCATACCCAGACGGCGGTGCGGGCCTCGAGCGCGGGGTCGGGGCCCGCGCCCGGGCGGACGGCGGAGACGGCGGCGTGCGGGTGCGCATCCTGGAGCGAGGGCAACTGGGGGTCCTGGCCCTGGGCGACCCGCCAGCTCCTGCGATACGCCTGGGTCGCGTCGGCCTCGGCCCGGGCCAACGGAACGCCCGCCTTCCGCTGTGCGAGCACGTGAACCCAACCCCAGCGGTAGGTCGTGGCGTACGTCTTGGCGTCGTCGGTACCCGTGCTGCCCGCGTACGCGGTGATGGGCACATAGACGGCCGGAGCCTTCGGCCGATTGAGGCCCTCCAGACCGGGAGCGGCCACGCCGATGATCACGGGTCGCAGGTGACCCACCCGCAACGTCCGTCCGATCACGGCGCCGCCACCATACTCGGAGCGCCAGAAGCCATAGGAGAGAACCGCCACCTCGGAGCCGAGGGGCGGCACGTCTTCGTCTGCGGCGAAGTACCGACCGAACGTGGCAGGTGCATCGAACAGGTCGAAGAACGAGGCGGACACCGCGGCGACGGGCACCTCGCGGACCGCGTCGCTCTCGCCGACCGCGAGGTCCAGCTCGGTGAACGCGGCGATCCGCGAGAACGACGTCGTCCAACGAGCCAGGTCGAGGTAGCGCGCGTACTGAGTCGACATGGTCGTCACCGTCGAGCCCCGCTGCTGCCATTGCCAGTAGATCCGGTGCACCGAACCGGGATCGTGGAGGTGGGCGAGCGGACGGAACATCAACCGGTCCACGACGTCGAACATCGCGGTGTTGGCGCCAATGCCGAGTGCCAGGGTCAGGATCACCGCGAGGCTGAATCCGGGCGCCCGACGGAGTCGTCGAAGGGCCAGACGGGCTTCCTGCGCCATGGCGTCCAGAAGCAGCTGGTGCCCGCCGCGGAGCCGGTTCAGGATCGGAGTCGACATGGTTGTTCTTCCTTCGGTTGCGGGCTTGGCGCGCACGCGTTCGACGAGCAGGCCGGCGAGGAGGCTCAGGAGCACCGCCGAGCGTCGAGTGTCGCGGCCGGCGGCGGCGCGTGCCTCCACGGCCTCGTCCACCTCGCTCAGGTAGGCACGCACCTCGTGCTCGGGCAACAAGAGGCGGAGCATGCGGGCCACGAGTCGGTCGAGCAGGGACCGGTGCGTCATACGTCGTCCAGCTCGGCCACGACCCCGTCCCAAAGGCGGAACAACGTCGCACGGGTCTCCCTGAGCCGAACCACGCCCTCGTCGGTGAGGGCGAAGTAGCGGCGTACCCGCCCCGTATGGGGCACCGCGGTCTCGTCCATGCGCGACGTGAGGAGGCCCTTGGCCTCCAAGCGCCTGAGTGCCATGAATACCGCCGCCTGGGTGACGTCCCTATCGGTCAGGCGCTCGAGCTCCGCGACCAACGGGACGCTGTACGACTCGCCCCCCAGACGGAGAACCGCCAGGAGTACCTGGTGCTCGAACTCACCGAGCTGATCACGACCCATGGGACGGCCTCGGAAGAATGCTCACTACTTTTCATAGTGAGTAAGACAGGGGAAGCGGGTCGGAGGTTGCGTTGCGCGGAGCAGGATTATGCGGCGGGCGAGGCGTGGGACGCGGAGCGGGACCGCGACCCTGACGATCCCGACCACGACAGCCTCACCAAAGCGGCCATCCCCATTACTGACGGCCCCGCCCTCGCCGAGCTCATGCGGATGAGCGGGGGTGGGTGCTCTTCTACCGCACCGCTTCGAGGATGTCCATGACGATGTGCTCCATGTTTCCGATCACGCCTGAGATCAGAAGGAGGAGAAGCACGAGCACCACGAAGCCGATCGTAAGGCTCACCTTCACCCAGTATCGTTCTTCCGCTCGCATCATGAGGACAGCCTAGACTAGTGCCGACGGGGTCCTGCCGGCTCAGCCCCCGCCCTGCTCCGGGACCGGACCCTCAACGCCCGCGTTCTTCACCCACCGGTCGAACCAACCGATGAAGCGCGCCCACATGTCCAGCTTGTTCTCGATGGCCCGGGGCGTGTGGGATTCGTACGGGTACTCGTAGAGGACCGCGTTCTTCCCGAGGATCGTGAGGGCCGAGATCATCCGCTGCGACTGGATGGGGAAGGTTCCCGTGTTGTTGTCGTCGCCTCCGTGGTACATGAGGAGCGGCGTGTTGACCTGGTCCGCCTTGAAGAAGGGCGACATCTCGACGTAGGTCTGGGGTGCTTCCCAGATGCTGCGCCGCTCGGCCTGGAAGCCGTCGGGGGTGAGCGACCGGTTGTAGGCGCCGTCCCCGGCGATGCCGGCCTTGAAGAAGGGGGCGTTGGCCAGGATGTTGACGGTGGCGAAGGCGCCGTAGCTGTGGCCTCCATGCCCGATGCGGTCGATGTCCACCATCCCGAGCTCGTCCACCGCCCGGATGGCGCCGTACATGGCGTCCACCAGGGACGCGATGTAGGTGTCGTTGTAATTCTCGCCGATGATGGGGATGTCCGGGTACACGAGGGCGTAGCCCTGGGTGAGCCAGATGTCGGACCAGCGGAGCCAGGAGAGGTGGGTGAAAGCGTTGACGTTCCGGGCCCGGATGGCGCTCCGCTCGTATTCCTGATGGGTGTCGAACTCCCTCGGGTAGGTCCAGAACATGGCGGGCACCGGGCCGTCACCCTCCTTCCAGCCTACGGGCATGGAGACCCGGCCCTGGATGTCCAGCCCATCGCGGCGGGTGAACGCGAAGTCCCGGCGAACCGCGGCGGTGATCTCGGGGAAGGGATCCACGTTGTTCGTGAGGTTCTCTCCCCACCCGCCTTCCCGGGTCCACAGGTACGAGTCCGGGAAGTCGGTCTTGGACTCGCGGCTGGCGATCATCCGGGAGAGGTCGTCGTCCAGGGGGAGCAGGGGGCGGTCGAAGGAGTCCCTGGATCCCTCGAAGAGCCGGGTGGTCGTGCCGTCGGCCAGCGCCACCCGGTCCACGAACGGCTGGGGCCGGAAATCGGCCTTGGATCCGTCTCCCCGGAGGTACGCGGCGCTCGCGTTCCCGGAGATCACGGCGTACGTGATTCCGTTGCCCGTCCGGGCCGTGAGGAGGTCGCCGGGCTGGCTCGAGGGATCGTCGGTGCCGTGGAAGGGCACCAGCATGCGGCGCGTCGGCGTGGCTGCGTCCGCGCGCCAGTAGGCCAACCCCGCCTTCCCGCCCTTCGAGACCTCGGCGAAGAGGTGGGCGCCGTCCCGGGACCACTCGGCCGAGCGGATGGGGTCGTCGCTGGACGCCACCACGGTGGCCTGGTCCAGGTCGAACGGCACCGTGGCCAGCATCACGCGGTCGGGCCGCGGCGCGTCGTCGGCGGCGGCCGTGTCCCCGGGCTCGCGCCACAGGAAGGCGATTCCGGCCCCGTCGGGGCGCCACGCGAAGGCCCGGGGGTCGTCGCCACCTCCGTCACCGCCACCGTCGACGGCACCACGGGTACGCCCCTCCCGCAGGGGCGTCTCCTCCAGGGTGCGCACCACGTTCCCCTGGCGGTCCAGGACGGCGGTCGTGCGGGGGAAGCCTCGGTAGCTGGTGACATAGGAGAACGGGCGCTCCATCCAGGTGGCCATGACGTGGGCGCCGTCGGGGCTCACCGAGACGGACTCGTACATCCTCGGAGGGCCGAGGGGAACGGGGCGGCGGCCGGGAGACAGTTCAGCCAACTGGCTCTTCGTGTAGAACTCGAAGAGCATCTCGTCGTGCGGATCCTGGAGGAGGTACGGATAGGTGGGATTCCGCACGGCCTCGGGGCGCGTGCGCCGGACCTTGGGCCCGGTGGGAACGCGGCTCCTGGGCGGCTCCGGGCCCCGATCCGCAGGAACCAGGAGCGTGAGGATCGTGCCTCGAGGCGTCCACTGGAGCATCACGGAGGGCCGGGTGCCCTGGCCGTTGGCGCTGGTCCCCGCGGTGGCCAGGACCCGGGCGTCGCTCCACCGGCGGGTGCGGCCGTTGGACGGGTCGGCCGTCCACACCTCGGTGTGAGTGGGGAGGTGGGCCAGGAACGCCATCTGGTCCCCGTCGGGGGACCAGGTGAAGTCACTGGCGAAGGAGCCCTCCGGAAGGTCCACGTCCACCGCACGGCGACCGCTCAGGGAATAGAACTGGACGTCGTGGATCCCGTAGGTGTCCAGGTGCCAGAGCCGGTCGGTCCGGGGCCGGATCTCCATCTCCGCTAGCCGATACGTCTCCTTGGACATGAGGGCCAGCGTGGACAGCTCGGTGCTCTTCACGATCAGGAAGTGGTCGCCATCGGGTGAGAGGTAGTTCAGCGTGGCGAAGTTCTTGTCCGTTGCGAAGACCCGCCGGACGCCCTCCGGGGGAAGGGTGTACGCGTCGTGGTCGGGGTTCTCGGTGACGGCCGTTTGGGCCGCCAGGGGTGCGGTGGTCGAAAGAAGGACGGCGCCGACGAGGACGGCGACCGACAAGGTCCGCCAACGGGAAGGAACGAGAGAGAGCACGATGCCTCCAACGGCTGTCCGGGTGGGGTGACGGACCAAGCTTGGGCAGAGTGGACGCCTGGCGCCAGTAAGAGCCGGGATAGGCTGCGGGATCCTCCCGGCAGATCTCGGAGCCCATGCGTACGCGTCAGTATGTCACCGGTGAGATTGTCTCTGGCGGTGTCTATTACCGTCAATGTCAGGGGTAATGCCGATGCCTTCCGGATCGGCACTACCCCGTCTGTGTTTGTCTTGGAGTATCTGCTATACTAATGAGTATGTCCCAGCGGCTCCGTGAGACGGGGGCATTTGGCGTCTTCCGTAAAGATCCTTCGAGCCGCGCAGCAATGGTCGCACACACACGGTGAGGAGTGCGCGGAGCATGAAGAAGATCGCGGTTCCGGTGGAGTCGCCGGATCTGGATGCCGAGGTGGGAAGCCGCTTCGGCCGTACCGGGTATTTTCTTCTGGTCGACCCGGCAACCATGGCTTGGAGCGCTGCGGAGAATGCCGCCCGTGACGCGGGCGGCGGGGCGGGTCCGCAGACGGCGCAGTTCCTGGCAGAGCATGGGGTGGACGGCGTCATCGCCGTGGAGTTCGGGCCGAACGCGGACGAGGCCCTGAGGATGGCGGGCATCCCCATGTACCATTGCGATCGGGGTACGACCGTGAGGGACGCGGTGGAGCGCCTCGGCAAGGGGGAGCTCCCCCAACCCGAGCGACAATCCGCTGGCGGTGGCGGCTGGGTGGGGGGGATGCGGGGCCGGGGCGGCGGCCGAGGCCGAGGCCGGGGGCGGGGATGGGGCGGCAGGGGCGGTCGCGGCCGATGAGGGTAGCCGTAGCCAGCGGAAAGGGGGGTACCGGCAAGACGACGGTCGCCGTCAGCCTCGCGCTGAGCCTCGTGGACGACGGCGAGCGGGAGAGCGAGACGGGGAATGCACCCCGGCCCCTGCTGTTGGACTGCGACGTGGAAGCGCCGGATGCTCACCTCTTCCTCCACCCCGAGGTGGAGAGATCCGTGGCGGCGTCCGTCCCGGTCCCACGGATCGACCAGGATCGGTGCACGCTCTGCGGCGCTTGTGTCGATGTGTGCGTGTACAATGCCCTCGCCGTGCTGGGTGGCGAGGTGAGGCTCTTTCCCGAGCTCTGCCACGGTTGCGGCAGCTGCCTTCTCGCGTGCCCCGAAGACGCGATCACCGAGGTCTCTCGGGAAGTCGGACTCCTCGAGGAGGGGAACGGCGCGGGCGTGCGACTCGCGCAGGGCATCCTGAACGTCGGCGAGGTCATGGCTGTCCCGGTGATCCGCCAATTGAAGGACTGGGTACCGGCCGGTCCGGATCGGGTGACGATCCTGGATGCACCACCGGGCACGTCGTGCCCGGTGGTGGAGACGGTGCGAGGTTCGGACTTCGTCATCCTGGTGACCGAGCCGACGCCGTTCGGGATGCATGACCTCGCGCTGGCCGTCGAGGTCCTGCGGGAGCTCGGGCTCCCGATGGGGGTGGTGCTGAACCGGGACTCGGGTGCCCACGGAGAGCTGGAGAAGTTCTGTGAGGTGGAGCGGTTGCCGATCTTGCTCAGGATCCCCTTCGAGAGGGCGATCGCGGAGACCATCGCGAGGGGAGGTACGCTCCTGGACGTGCACCCGGACTACGCGGTGCGCCTGCGAAAGATGATGGCGTTCATCAAGGATGCCGTGACCGTCGTTCCCGTGGCGGTTCCTGGACCGGTGGCAGGAGACGGACGGTCATGAAGCAGATCGTGGTGCTGAGCGGAAAGGGGGGCACGGGCAAGACGGTAGTGACGGCTGCCTTCGCCCACCTCGCCCACCGCGGCGACGAACCGACCGGAGCGGTGTTCGTGGACGCGGATGTGGACGCATCCAACCTCGAGATCCTGATCGGGCGACGGCGCATGGAGGAGCACGAGTTCACGGGTCCGTCTATCGCCGTGGTGCAGCCGGAGCTGTGCACCGGGTGCGGGATCTGCCAGGAGGTGTGTCGTTTCGGGGCCGTGCACGTCGACGGGGATGGCTCGAGCTATCACGTCGACGCCCTGGCCTGCGAGGGCTGTGCGGCCTGCTTCCATCAGTGTCCGGATCGGGCCATCGTGCTCGTGCCCCAGCTCGCCGGGCACTGGTACCGGTCCGAGAGCTACGACGCCGCGCCGTTCTTCCACGCGCGGCTGCGTCCGGCTCAGGAGAACTCGGGCAAGCTGGTGACCTTGATCAAGGAACGGGCCGCGAAGGCGGCGGCCGACGGCGGCTATCCGCTGATGGTGACGGACGGTCCTCCGGGGATCGCTTGTCCGGCCATCGCCGCCGCCGCGGGGGCGGATCTGGGCCTGGTGGTCACGGAGCCCACCGTGGCCGGCCTGCAGGATCTGGAACGGGCCGTGGAGATGCTGGCTCACTTCCGGGTGAGGACGGTGGCCTGCGTCAACAAGAGCGATCTGCATCCGGCCGGGACGCGCGCCATCGAGGACGGATGCCGCAGCCTGGGAGTGGACGTGCTCGCCCCGATTCCGTTCGACGAAGCCGTGCCCCGCACGATGGCCGAACGACGCCCCGTGACCGACATGGCTCCGGATGCGGACGCGAGCCGTGCTCTCGTGAGGCTCTGGTCGGACGTACGCGCCGTCCTGGAGGATGTCGAGCGGCACTGACCCGCGACGTCGTCTAGGGCGTCGGCATCCGAGGCTGGTTGTGCGTCACCGTGAGGCCGTGGACGAACAGGTCGACTCCCGAGTCGAAGATCCTGTCCAGGTCACAGGGGGCGAGATCCTGTAGGCCGGAGTGCACTTGCAGGGCACCCTGCAGCATGAGCCCGGACACGGCCAACCGGCCGGCCACCTCCGGGTCCACGCCGGGCTGGAATTCTCCGTTCCGCACGCCCTCCTCGATCAGCCGACGTACGACGGACCAGCCTTGGATCGGTCCCTCCTCGGCCCACATCCGGAACAGGGCGGGGAACTCGACCCCCGCCTCGCCGAACATGAGACGGAACGTATGCCCCCACGTCGGGTTGAGCACGTGCTGCCACAAGCGCCTGAGGACGAGTCGGATCTTCGTGGATGCCGGCGCCCGTTGCTGGGCGAGTTCCCGCTCGATCTCGCCGAAGATGGCTCGATGCCGGTGCTTCAGGGCCTGACGGAGGAGGTCCTCCTTGCCTTCGAAGTGGTAGTAGATGGCTCCCTTCGTCACGCCGGCCTCCTCGGCTACCTCCTCGAGTCTGGTAGCGCGATAACCCCGGGTGGCGAAGACCCGGAAGGCCGCCTCCAGGAGAGCTTCCGGCGGCGACGGTCGTTCGCCCGCGTGTGCGGGCCGAGGCCGTTTGTTCATGCTGATGGTCGAGTATCCCGGTTGCGGTGGTCGGAGCGTTCCAAGGAATCGAAGAACGCATCGCGCAGCGGTCGCGGTGGAATACCGGTGAGTGTAGTCCCCCCGATGCCCGCGTGTCGAATTTCGCAACATACGCAGCGCCGACATCCACCACAATCGTTTGCGTTGCGACTCAACGTAACGCGTGATATCCTTTGCCCGCGGCACATACTCACCAGTGCAGTCAGCGCCGGACACGGCACGAGGACGCACGTCGGCGACGGAGGGCCCCCTTGATCACGTTCGGCCCGGTCCCTTCCCGACGGCGACTTCCTGCGGGCGATGGCTCGGTCGGCCGATCGGGCGGCCCGTGGGGCCGGGAGGCGGGCTCCGCAGGTTCGAGGTGCGAATCGGTGATTTCGGGGATGCGCGCACCGGCGTCGTGGGCTCTGGGTCTGGTCCTCCTCGTGTGCGCTCCCTGCCCCCTTTCGGCCCAGGACGCGCCCTACGATGCCGTTCGCTTCGCCGAGGACGTCATGATCCCGATGCGGGACGGCGTCAGGCTGGCCACCGACATCTACCGTCCCACAAGGGAGGGAGCGCCCGTTGCGGAGCGGCTCCCCGTTCTCCTGCAGCGCACGCCGTACGGGAAGGAAGGTCGCGGTCTGGTGGAGCGCGCGATGTGGTTCGCGCGGCGCGGGTACGTGGTGGCGCTTCAGGACCTGAGGGGTCGCTACGAGTCCGAGGGTACGTTCCGGAAGTACGACGACGTCACCGCGCCGGACGGCTACGACACCGTGGAGTGGCTCGCGCGGCTCCCCTACGCCGATGGGCAGGTCGGCATGTGGGGCACTTCGTACGGGGCGCATACGCAGGCCGACGCGGCGAAGACGAACCCGCCGGGTCTCGAGGCGCTCCTGCTCAACTTCGGCGGCCTCTCGAACGGATGGAGGGTGAAGATCCGCAACCACGGGGCCTTCGAGCTGGCGCAGCAGATGGGGTGGGCCTTCAGCGAGGCCGGGGCGAACGACCCCGAGGTCGCTGCCGCCCTGGCCGTGGAGCCCGTCGAGAAGTGGTTCGCGGCGACCCCGCTGCGCCGGGGA
Organism: uncultured Gemmatimonadaceae bacterium; assembly: GCA_964412015.1. GTDB lineage: Bacteria > Gemmatimonadota > Gemmatimonadetes > Longimicrobiales > Gaopeijiaceae > SZUA-318. Next base: position 22,446 of record CAYPMO010000010.1, read on the forward strand.
CTATCCCCGCTCGCGCTGGCTCCGGACTTCGAGGCGTACTTCTTCGAGGAGATGACGCACGCCGACTACGACGACTACTGGAAGGGGCTCGGAAAGAACTGGAGCGAGCACTACGCAGAGACCGCCGACATCCCGATGATGCACGTCGGGGGCTGGTACGACTCCTACTGCGGGAGCACGATCGAGAACTGGGTCGCGCTCTCGTCCCTGAAGCGGTCGCCCATCACGCTCCTCGTGGGCCCCTGGGTGCACGGCGGCAACGCCCGTTCCGCCGCGGGCGACGTCGAGTTCGGCCCGGAGGCCGCCATGCGGGACTTCGCGACGGACATGCACCTCCAGTGGTTCGACCACCACCTGAAGGGGAAGGCCACGCCGGTGGGGACGTGGCCCCCGATCCGCCTGTTCGTCATGGGTACGGGCGACGGGCACAGGGACGCGAACGGCCGCATCCATCACGGAGGGTACTGGCGGGAGGCCATAACCTGGCCTCTCCCGGGCACGAGCCCGACCCGCTACTACCTCCACGCCGACGGCAGCCTCGGCACCGTGGCTCCGGTCGGGGACGCGCCTCCCACCACGTACACCTACGACCCGCGGAACCCGGTGCCCACCGTCGGAGGAGCGTTTTCCGGGGCGCTGAAGAACGGCGCGTACGACCAGCGCGATCCCGAGCCTCCGTACCTGCCCCTGAGCGCCCGGGCCGACGTCGCGGTCTTCCAGACGGAGCCGCTGGAGGAGGACGTCGAGGTCGTCGGCCCCATCACCGTCCACCTGTTCGCCTCGTCGTCCGCCGTGGACACCGACGTTACGGCGAAGCTCGTCGATGTGTATCCGCCGAGCGAGGACTTCCCGACCGGATTCGCCCTGAACCTCACCGACGGGATCATCCGGGCCCGATACCGCGACGCTCCGGAGCGAGCGGAGCTCATGACGCCGGGACGGATCTACGAGCTGGTCGTCGAGCCGTTCCCCACGGCCAACCTGTTCAAGAAGGGTCACAGGATCCGCGTGGACATCTCGAGCAGCAACTTCCCGCGCTTCGACCTCAACCCGAACACGGGGGAGCCGCTCGGCGCCAGCCGCCGCACGATCCCCGCGGACAACTCCATCCACCACGACGCCGGCCACGCCTCGTACATCCTCCTTCCCGTGGTGATTTCAGGGCACTGAATCCGGGTACCGCCATGACCGGCGGCGGAGGCGGTTCCTCGCCCGTGCCGCCCCGCCTTGTCCCCGGGGGCCGCCGCAGACGATAGTTCGTCGGTTGGTCTCGAGGCCGCGCCCCGGCCGGCGCGGCGAGGGCTTCCCACGACGGCGACGCGCGTGGACGTAGAAGGCGTTCCGTATCGCGGCATCTTCCTGGACGAGGACGGGTGGTCGGTCCACATCGTGGACCAGACGATGCTCCCGCACCGGTTTTGCGTGCTGCGCCTCGTCGACCTGGAGGGCGTGGCCCGCTCGATCGCGCAGATGCAGGTGCGTGGCGCTCCACTCATCGGAGTCGCGGCCGCCTACGGCCTGTCGCTCGCGCTACGGGAGGATCCCTCGGACGCGAGCCTCGTGCTCGCCCGGGAGACCCTGCTCGCGACGCGGCCGACGGCCGTGAACCTGCGCTGGGCGCTCGACCGGGTGCGCGAGGCCGTCGCACCGCTTCCTCCGGCGGAGCGCGCGCGGGCCGCCTACGCGATCGCCGGCGGGATGGCGGAGGAGGACGTCGAGCGGAACCGTCGCATCGGGGAGCACGGCCTCGGGCTCATCCGTGACGCGGCGGCGCGCCGCCCCGACCGGCCCGTGCAGATCCTGACGCACTGTAACGCCGGATGGCTCGCCGCGGTGGACTGGGGCACGGCGACCGCGCCGATCTACCTGGCGCACGAGCGAGGCGTCCCCGTGCACGTCTGGATCGACGAGACACGCCCACGCAACCAGGGCGCGAGCCTCACGGCCTGGGAGCTGGGACAGCACGGCGTTCCACATACGGTCGTCGCGGACAACGCCGGCGGCCACCTCATGCAGCGCGGCCGGGTCGATCTCTGCCTCGTCGGCACGGATCGGACCACCGCCTCGGGCGATGTCGTCAACAAGATCGGCACGTACCTGAAGGCGCTCGCCGCGAAAGACAACGGCGTGCCGTTCTACGTCGCGGTGCCGTCGTCCTCGATCGATTGGACGCTCGAGTCCGGGCGCGACGTTCCCATCGAGGAGCGCCCCGGGGAAGAGCTGGCCGACGTGCGGGGACGGGCCGAAGACGGCCGTATCGTTCGCGTGCGCGTGGTTCCGGACGGCTCCCCGGTGGCGAACCCCGCCTTCGACGTCACGCCCGCGAGGCTCGTGACCGCGCTGATCACGGAGCGCGGGATCACGGAAGCCAGCCGGGAAGGGCTGCTGCGGCTCTTCCCCGAACGGCGAGCAGGAGGGTTGGACCATGGATAGTCGAGATCGAGAGGACCTCGCTCGAACGCGGAGCGCGGTCGTGCGCACCGCCCGCGCGATGAGCGAGCGCGGCCTGACCGTCGGCACCTCGGGCAACGTCAGCGCGAGAGTCGCGGAGGGCATGATCGTGACGCCGTCGGCGCTGCCGTACGCGGAGATGACCGAGGGCGACCTGGTCACCCTCTCGCTGGAGGGCTCCGTCCTGGAAGGCGAGCGCAAGCCCACCACGGAATGGCGGCTGCACGCGGCGGTGTACCGCGCGCGCGCCGACGTCCATGCGATCGTCCACGCGCACGCCGTCTTCTGCACCACGCTCAGCACGCTCCACCGCGAGATCCCGCCCTTCCACTACCTGGTGGGGATCGCGGGCGGCGATTCGATCCGCTGCGCGCCGTACGCCGCGTTCGGAAGCCCCGAGCTGGCCACGCGGGCGGTGGCCGCGCTCGAGGGCCGGCGTGCTTGCCTGCTGGGCAACCACGGCATGGTGGCGGTCGGGGCGACGCCGGAGGGCGCGCTGGACCTCGCGGCCGGGATCGAGAACCTGGCCGAGCTGTACTGGCGGGCGCTCCAGGTCGGAGAGCCCGTGCTGCTCACCGCCGAGGAGATGGCCGAGGCGCTGGAGCGTCTGGCGGGATATGGCTGAGCCCCCGCCCGGGGCGCGGCCCGCGCGGCGGGTGGTCGTCGCGATGTCCGATGTTCGGGGTCTCGCCGCTCGATGCCGTCGCCTTGGGGGGCTCCACCCTGGTGCTCCTCGCCGCGGCCGAGAGGAGCCGGACGCGCGGAGCGCCGAGCGCCACGAGCCTGTGCGGCGGCGACGTCCCTTTCACTCCTCTTTCAGCGTCTCGGCCGGATCCACCCTGGCCGCACGAATGGCGGGGATGAGGGTGGCCGCGAGGGCCACACAGAGGAGGATGAGCGAAGCGGACACAAACGTGAGCGGATCCCTGGCACGGATCCCGAACAGCATGCTCTCCAGCATCCGGGCCGATGCGAACGCCGCGCCGAGTCCCGCGACGATTCCGACCAGGGCCAGGAGTGCGCCGCGCTCGATGATGGCTCGGGTCACCGCACCGGAGGCTGCACCCAGAGCCATCCGGATGCCGATCTCCCGCCTTCGTTGGCTCACCAGGTAGGACTGCACCCCGTACAGACCCATGACGGCCAGGAGGAGCGCAAGTCCACCGGAGGCCGACACCCATGTGGCCAGAACGCGGTACTGGCCGAGCTGCTGTCGGACCACGTCGCTCAGAGTCGTCGTTCGGTATACCAGGACGCCCGGATCGTAAGCCCTGATGACGTCTGCGACCGAGCGGCCCACGTCGAGGGGTTCGCCTGTGACGACGATCACGAACGTCGGGACGAGCGACGGGTTCTGCGGGTAGGAGAGGTATACCTGTGTCTGCGGCGTCTCGCCGACCTCGTGGTAGACCGCATCCCGCACCACGCCGACCACGGCCCAGTCACGATCGCTCCAACGGATCGATTTGCCCGAGGCGCTCTGCCCGGGCCATAGAAGTGCCGCGGTCGTCTCGTTGACGATGGCTGCCGGCGCTGCAATCTCATCGTCCGAGGTTGTGAACTCCCGGCCTTCGATGACCGGTATCCCCATCACGGAGAAGTATCGGGCGCCGACGACGTTGAATCCGACCTCCGGCGACCCGCCGGCATGCTCCGCATCGGGGACCTGGATCTCCTCACTCCACCTGCCCGCGAAGGGAGGATTCAGGGCGACGGATATCTCCTCGACCCCCGGTAGCGACCGGATGCGATCCGCGGTCTCCCTCAGGAACCGCCTCTCCATCTCGGCATCGTAGCCGGCGCGCTGCAAAGGCACGGATACCAGGAGCCTGCCCTGCGGGTCGAAGCCGAGCTCGGTGTTCCGGGCCGCCGTCAGGCTGCGGAGGAAGAGGCCGGCGCCAGTCACGAGCAGGATCGACACCGCGAGCTGGGTCACGACCAAGGCGTCACGAAGTGCCTGCCGCCGTCCGAGCCTGCGTCCCTGGCGGAGGCTTGGGGCGAGATCACCCTTCGACGCATGAATCGCCGGTGCGAGGCCGAACAACACGGTTGCCAGAGCGCAAAGCGGCACCGTGAAGAGAAGCACGCGACCGTCGGGTGCGAAGTCGACATTGAAGGAGAAGGGGATGAGCGCCCCGGCTAACTCGGCCCCCCAGTAAGCGATGCCGAAGCCGGCAAGGCCTCCCGCCCCCGCCAGGAGCATTCCCTCGGTCAGAAGCTGTCGAATGATCCGACCTCGTCCTGCGCCCAGGGCACGACGAATGCCGATCTCGTGCCGCCGCGCCGATGCCCGAGCCAGCAGTAGGAGGGCGATGTTGGCACATGCGGTCAGGAGGATCAGGGCGGCGGCCGAGGACAACAGAAGGAGGAGCCTGTTCAGCCTGGCGCCGGCGGCTCGGGGAAACTGGAACCGCGACGATAGCGCCAGATCACGGCTTGGAGGCGACGTGGCTTCGATCCAAGCGGCGAACACATCTCGGTAGCGAGCCTCCAGCACATCGACGTCGCTCTGGGCGGCGGCCAGGGGAACACCCGGGCGAAGGCGGCCGACGACGGTCCAGGAAGACGAGAACTGTCCTTCGGTACGCTGAAGCCCGAACCCTCTCATCATGGCAGGGAGAAAGAGATCCGGGGGTTCCTCCACGGGACTGACGCCGCGAAAGCCGGGAGGTGTCACTCCGACCACAGTGACAGGATTGCCGTCCAAGGTGAGCGTCCGGCCCAGCAGCGTCGGATCGGACCCGAAGTGCTGCCTCCAGTAATCGTGCGCGAGGACGACGACGGGGGGAGAGTCGGGCGTCTCGTTCTCCTCGGGCAGGAAGGGCCGGCCCTGGGCCATGCGTACGCCCAAAACGTCGAAGTACTCCGCCGATACGAAGCCTGCCCTCGCCGAGGAGACCTCGTCGCCGAGGCCCACGCCCACGACCGTGTTGCTGAACCGATAGGCCAGCACGCCGCTGAAGACGTCGTTGTGGTCCCGGTAGAACTCGTAGTCCGGATACGGGTGGGAATCTCCGACGCGGCCGTCTTCGTCGACCCATGTGAACCGCACCAGCCCATCAGGGCTCGCGACCGCGGGAGGTTGTCGGAGGAACAGTGCGCTCAGGACGGTGAACATCGAGGTGTTCGCACCGCAGCCCAACGCGAGGATGATCACCGCCAGAGCCGTGAATCCCGGTCTGCGGCCGAGGGTCCGGAAGCCGTATCGAAGATCCTGCACGAAAGCACCCCGGGAATCCGGGAGAGACGGTCTGCCGACCCCCCCCGCTCCTGGCGAGTCCACCCGGCGGGATCGAGGTCGGATCCGCTCGAGCCGGCATCGAACGACGTCCTTCGCCAGGAAGAGCCACAACCGGATCCTTCCCACCGGGAACGGCCGGAAGCGAGGCTCCCTGCACAGGTCTCTGAAGGCTTGGGCCAAGTCCTCCCGGTGCGCGGTGCGCAGATGCCGGGGGTAGGCCCCGATCAGCAGCCCGAAGAGCCTCTCCGACAAGCTGGGCTTGCCGTTCACCTGTCGGCGCCGGCCCCACCGAGACCCAACCTCTCCTCGGCGAATCTCACCAGGTGCGAGAGCCTGCGGGTCTCGGCCCGGAGCACGCTCTCTCCCATGGGAGTGATCTCATAGTATCGGCGACGTTCCGCTTGCCTTGTCGCATCCTCATCCCGCTGACACTCGGCGATCAGACCCATCTCACGCATCCGCTGCAGGGACCCGTAGAGGGTACCTGGTCCGATGCGGATCTGCCCGCCGGTCCGCCTCTCCACCTCCTGGGCGATGGCGTAGCCATGGCTCCTGCCATCCACCAGGGCAAGAAGCATATGGTAGACCACCGGCGTCAGAGGAAGGAGTCTCTCTACGTCGCGCGTCATCGTCGATGATCCCCCAGCGGCCGCGAACCCTATCGGGAACGGATACAACTGTTACCGTTATATCGGTTACGGATATATACGCAGCCCCGATCCTCCCGCAAGTGGGATCCTGCCGCCAGGATCGGGAGTCGCCGGGTCCTTGAAGCGTTCATCGAGGGCTATCCGGACGCGGCTCTCCGGCGGGCGGGTGAAGATGACGCCGGCGTGGACCGATGCCAGCGGAGCGCACACCTATCCCTCGGACACCGATCTCAGGAGCAGCGCGAACTGGGTGGAGCTGGTCCTGCTGGGCGCGGCATTCGCGCCCCGGGTGTGGACCATGGCTCCGTGTCGGCTCGGATCCTACCTCCGGATCGGGGCGGGGGGCCTGCCGGGACGCTGGTACTGGGGCTTCTGGAGCTCCTCGAGGAGGTACTGCACGGCGCGCTCGATCATGGGCTCGCGCCCGGCCGCGATCTCCTCGGGCAGGTCCAGCACCTCGAAGCCCGGGTCGGGGGATACGCCTTCTCCCTCCACGGCCCAGTTACCCGCCGCGTCCACGAACGCGAAGCGGGGCACCGACAGGCTCCCGCCATCCACGAACGAGGGGTTTCCGCTGATCCCCACCAGGCCGCCCCACGTCCGCTCACCGATGATCGGTCCGAGGCCCAGGGTGCGGAAGTAGTACGGGAACGCGTCGCCCCCGGACGAGGCCTGACCGTTGATGAGCAGGGCCTTGGGTCCCGTGTGGACCACCGCCGGCTGGCTGTACAGGTCGAGGTGCCGCCGGGCCCAGAAGTTCAGGAGTGGGGCTCCCACCGTGAGTGCCATCTGCTCGGGGATGAAGCCGCCCCCGTTGTAGCGGTCGTCCAGGATCAGCGCTTCCTTGAGGTGAAGAGGGCGCCATCCCTCGAACAGCTCCCGATGTCCTGGTACGCCGGTGTCCGGCAGGTGGATGTAGCCGATACGGCCTCCCGAGAGGGAGTCCACCAGCGCCGCGTTCCTCCGGACCCAGGCTTGGTAGCGCAGGCCCAGCTCGCTGGTGATGGGCCTCACCGTGTACGTGCGGGCGCCTTCCGCGTCGGGCCTGTCGCTGACCGTGATCTCGATGGTCCGGTCGGCCTTCCCCACCAGGAACGCATACGGGTTGTCCCGCGTGGTGACCTCGTCCCCGTCGATGGCGATGAGGTAGTCGCCCTCCTTCACGCCCACGCCGGGCTCAGTGAGGGGCGAGCGGAACTCGTCGTGCCAGTTCTCCCCCTGGAAGATCCGGGCGATGCGATAGCGACGCCCGTCGGCGCGGAACTCGGCGCCCAGGAGCGCCACGTCCACGCGCTCGACGCCGGACATCTCCGGCGACGCGCTGAGGTAGGCGTGCCCGACGTTCAGCTCGGCGATGAGCTCGGTGATGATGTAGTCGAGGTCCGTGCGGTGGGCCACGTGGGCCACGAGGGGCTCGTAGCGGTCCCGCATCGCTTCCCAGTCCACTCCGTGGATGCCCGGGTCGTAGAACCAGTCGCGCACGATCAGCCACGCGTCGTGGTAGATCTGGGCCCACTCCACGGAGGGATCGACGCGGAGCTCCATCCCCTCGAGGTCGAGGCGTCCCGCGTCGTTCTTCTGGCCGGGCTTCACGTCCACGATGCCGAAGTCGGACCGGCCGGCCCGGTAGAGCATCTTCTTGCCGTCCGGCGTGACCGCCAAGCCCGTGATGCTCGCGATGACCTCTTCGGACTCCCGGTCCTCCAGCGTGTACTTGTGGAGCGAGCCGTTCGAGAAGTAGAGGAGGCCGTCGTCCAGGGGAACGAGCGCCTGGTAGCTCCCGGGGCGCAGCTCCGGCAGCGGCATGACGCGCTTCCCCAGGTCCTCCAGGTCGATGTGGAGGGGCTCTTTGGACTTCGATTCCGAGCCGCCGGATTCAGCCTTCTCCTCGGCCGGCTTCTCCTCCAGAGCGGGCTCCTCGTCGCTCCTGGGCGGGAAGGGGTGGCCGTAGTCGGCGCGCAGCGTCGCCGCGTAGATCCGTGACTGGAAGCCGGTCGCGGCACCACTGTAGTTGAAGTCCCGCGCCGACACGAAGTAGAGGAAGCGACCCTCGGGATCGAAGCTCGGGCTCGACTCGCTGGTCATGTCGTCCGTGACCCTGGTGCCGCGACCCTCGTCGAAGGAGTAGATCCACACCGACGACATCGTGTTGGCGTCGGTCTTGGCGTACGCGATCCACTTCGAGTCGGGGGACCAGGCGAAGTCGTTCAGCCCGCCCATGTCCGTCCGGTCGATGTCCACCACGCGGCGGGGCTCCACCTCGATCGCTCGGAGACGGTTCATGTTGTCGGACCACGCGATCCACTTCGAGTCGGGAGACCACTGGACGCCGTCCATCCACACGCGGTCGCCCGTGACCAGGCGGGTAGGCTCCGCGGAGCCGTCGGCAGGCATGACGTAGAGGTCGTAGTCGCCCGATGCGTCGGAGAAGTAGGAGATCCACTTCCCGTCCGGGGACCACTCCACGCCGCGCTCACGATGGGCCGGCGTCCCCGACACGTTACGGATGTTCCCGTCCTTGGCCGGCACGGAGAAGATCTCGCCGCGGGCCCCGAACGCCACGCGGTTCCCGCTGGGCGAGATCGTGAACGACTCGACGTTGTCGGCCACCTTCTTGAAGTACGGAGTCGTGCGGGGCCGGTCCCCGGTCACGGTGATGGAGAGCTTGCGGTGCTGCTTCGTGACCGGGTCCAGGTGATACAGCCAGCCCCCGTTCTCGAAGACGATTCCGCCCTCGCCCCGGCTCGGCCACATGACGTCGAACTCGGTGAACCGGGTCACCTGGGACACGGCGCCCGTGCGGGTGTCGTGGACCCACAGGTTGAGCTTCTCGTTCTCGCCACGGTCGCTGACGAAGTAGACCTCGTCCCCGATCCACATGGGGAAGTTGTCGGTGCTGGCCTCCGTCGTGATCCGCCGGGAGGTGTGGCTCGCCAGGTCGTAGATCCACACGTCCTGCTGGCGCCCGCCCCGGTAGCGCTTCCAGTGGCGCCACTCACGGCTCTTGATGTTGTACGCGAGCTTGGTGCCGGTGGCGTCGAAGGTGGCGCCGGTCGCGCCCTCGGGAATCTCCAGAGGCACCTCGAGCCCGCCGTTCACCGGGTCGATCAGGTAGTAGCGGCCGACGCGCTCGCCGAAGGGGGTACGGGCCGCTCGCATCAGGATCTTCGACCCGTCCGGGGCCCAGTCCACGACCAGGTGGTCGTAGCCGCCCCGCGGAGGCATCGGGCCCACGTCGGGATAGAACGTGAGCTGCCGGGGCGTGCCGCCCGTGGACGGCATCACGTGGATCTGCCGCGTGCCCGCGTACTCCCCGGAGAATGCGATCCAGCGCCCGTCCGGGCTGAACCGGGCGAACATCTCCACCCCCTCGTGGGATGTGAGGCGTCTCGCCTCGCCACCCGACAGCGGGGCGGTGTACAGGTCACCGGCGTAGGTGAACACCGCCGTGTTCCCGTGCACGTGAGGGAAGCGCAGCAGCCGCGTCCCCTCTTGGGCGGAAACGCCGGCGCGCGACGCGAGAAGGAGCGAGAACATGAGAACGAAGGACCGGACGGTCCAGCTGCTTCGATGCGACATGGCTACACTTCGGATGGTGGAAGACTCGCACGAGGACCTGCGCCCCGTACTATAGACGGGCGGCAGGTGGGGCGCTATCGCGGTTTCGTCGGGCGCTGCACGTCCGGAGAACCGACCCGGAAGGAGGACGATGGCCACGAGCGAGACCGGTGAGGGTCTCGGGCTGATTCTCGATCCTGCCATGGGGATGGCGGGAGACATGTTCTCGTCCGCCCTCATCGCGTTGGGGGTTCCGGCTCCGGTGATGACCGCCGCCATGGCGCGCGCGGCTCGTCCGCTCGGCGGGGCGCGGCTGCGAGCGGAGACCGTCGGCACGAAGGAGGGGTCCGCCGTACGTCTTCGCGTCGAGCTGGACGCGCGCGATCCCCATCTGGGTGCGGGTGACGCGCGCGCGCTCCTGGATGCCGCCGTCCGGGCGGAGGGCCTGGGTCGCCCGTATGCCGATTTCGCGTGGCGGGCGCTGGAGATCCTCATCATCGCCGAGCGGGAGGCGCACAGCGGCGGACAGCTCGATGCGGACGCGCTGAGTCTGCGGCCCATCGGTTTCGTACGCACACCCTATTCCGACACGGCACCGAGCCAGCCTCCGCGAGGAGAGGCAGGCCGGTTCCACGTCGAGCTGTTTCCCGAGTTCGCCGCCGGGATCGAGGGCCTGGGGGCATTCTCCCACGTCTACGTCGTCTCCTATCTGCGGCGGTCGCCGGGCTACTCACTGACGGTCACGCCGCCGTGGCAGGTGGGTGAGGCGCCTCGAACCGTAGGCGTGTTCGCCAGCCGTTCCCCCAACCGTCCCAGCCCTCTCGGGCTCACGCTCGTCCGCGTGCTCGGGATCGTGGGCAATCGGATTCATACGAGCCCGATGGATCTCTTCGACCGGACTCCCGTCGTCGATCTCAAGCCGCACCTGGCCTCGTTGGACGAGACGGGTCTGGGAAACGACGGGTGGCTCGCGGACAGCGATCACCTCCAGCTCCACAAGGAGGGTGTTCCGCACCGCCATGCCGGCGAGGAAGCGGTGTTACACGAGGCGCGGGATATCCTGCTGGACGTCGTAGGGGCCGCGAAGGGGTTGGAGTTCCTCGGAGTCTCGCCGGAGGACGTGGTCTGTCTGACGCCTGTGTCGGTCGGCGGAGGGCGGGTACGGTGCTCTCACGGTGACCTTCCGGTGCCGACGCCGGCGGCCTCCGCGATTCTCAGGCGCTTCAGGGTTCCTCACGTCGCGGGTCCGGTGGACGTGGAGTTGCTGACTCCGACCGGCGCGGCCCTGCTGACGGCGCTCCGGCCACGATGGCGCCCACGGGAGATGGGGTCGACCGGAGAGATCGCCCGACGGGGATTGGGCCTCGGCACCCGGGAGCTGGATCCTGTCAATGCGCTGCGAGTGGCGCTCGAGCGTCGTTCCGTCCCCGGTGCCACACGGTGACGTCGCCGATGGGCTGGCGGCCCGTTGGCCGTCAGCCTGCCTCCATCCTCGCGTGATACTCCTGCAATGACGTGACTCCGCCGCCGCCGCGCCGCCGCGCGGCGATGCCACGCGCGGATGCGAGCGCCGCGGGCAGCGTGGTGAAGTAGGGCACCTGGCAACGGATCGCGGTCTTGCGGATGTAGGAGTCGTCGTACTCGCTGAGGCGGCCGGCGGGCGTGTTCACGACGAGTTGGATCTCCCCGTTCTTGATCGCGTCGGCGATGTGGGGTCTGCCCTCGTGGAGCTTCAGGATGGAGTCGGCGGCGATGCCGCGCTCCTGGAGGTACGCGGCCGTGCCGCGGGTGGCCAGGATCCGGAATCCGAGGGCCGCGAACTCCTGCGCCACCTGGAGCGCGATGGGTGGCTTCTCCGCCAGGCTGATGAGGACCGTCCCCTCCGTCGGCAGGGGCGGCTTCGCGGCCTCGATCGCCTTGAAGAACGCCATCTCGAACGAGCTGGCGATTCCCAGGACCTCGCCCGTCGAGCGCATCTCCGGACCGAGGAGCGGATCCACTTCCGGCATCTTGTCGAACGGGAAGACCGGCTCCTTGACGCCGAAGTGGCGGATCGGCCGACGCGCCGGGCGGAGGTCGCGCAGGCGCTTGCCCATCATCAGCTCGGTCGCGAGGCGGGCCATCTGCACGCCGCACACCTTCGAGACGAGAGGTACCGTGCGCGACGCCCGTGGGTTCGCCTCGAGGACGTAGAGCCGACCGTCCTGGATCGCGTACTGGATGTTCATCAGTCCGACGACGCTCAGCTCGTGCGCGATGCGTCGCGTTGTCTCCTCGATCTGCTCGAGGTGCTCCGCGGAGATCGTGACCGGGGGAATGACGCATGCCGAGTCGCCCGAGTGGACGCCCGCGTACTCGATGTGCTCCATGACGGCCGGGACGAAGACCTCCTGTCCGTCGGAGATCGCGTCGGCCTCGCACTCGAGCGCATCCGCGAGGAAGCGGTCGATGAGGATCGGATGCTCCGGCGTGACCTCCACGGCACGGGCGACATAGTCGCGCAGCGACTCCTCGTCGTGGACCACCTCCATGCCCCGCCCCCCGAGCACGTACGAGGGGCGCACGATCAACGGGTATCCGATGCGTGTGGCGATCCGGAGCGCCTCGTCCAGACTGCTCGCCATCCCCGCCTCGGGCATCACGATGCCCATCCGCTCCATGGTCCCGCCGAAGAGCTCCCGGTCCTCCGCCAGCGCGATCGCATCGACGCTCGTGCCGAGGATCTTCACGCCCGCCTGCCGGAGCTCGGCCGCGATGTTCAGCGGCGTCTGGCCGCCGAACTGGACGATGACGCCCTCCGGCCTCTCCTTCTCGTAGATCGCGAGCACGTCCTCCACGGTGAGCGGCTCGAAGTACAGCTTGTCGGACGTGTCGTAGTCGGTCGAGACGGTTTCCGGGTTGCAGTTGACCATGATCGTCTCGTAACCGAGGTCCCGCAGGGCGAACGCCGCGTGGACGCAACAGTAATCGAACTCGATGCCCTGCCCGATCCGATTGGGGCCGCCGCCCAGGATCATCACCTTGCGCCGGTCGCTCACCGGCACGCGGTCCACGCCGTTGTACGTCGAGTAGTAATAGGCCGCGTTCTCGACTCCACTCACCGGCACGGCATCCCAGGCCTCGACGACCCCCATAGCCGTCCGCTGCTCGCGGATCTCACGCTCTTCGACGCCGAGCCGCCGCGCGAGGTAGCGGTCCGCGAAACCGTCCTGCTTGGCGCGCCGCAGCAGCTCGTCGGGGACCCTCGAGCCCCGATGCGCGAGGATCTCCTCTTCGAGCTCCACGAGCTCCTTCATCTGCTCGAGGAACCACGCCTTGATGTGCGTGAGGCGGTGCAGATCCTCGACGCTCGCGCCCTTGCGAAGCGCCTCGTACAGGATGAACTGCCGCTCGCTCGACGGCTCGCGGAGCATCGCGAGCAGCTCCTCGAGTGGCCTCGTGTTGAAGTCCCTGGCGAAGCCGAGACCATAGCGGTCGATCTCCAGCGAACGAATCGCCTTCTGGAAGGCCTCCTTGTAGGTCTTCCCGATGCTCATCACCTCGCCCACCGCCCGCATCTGAGTGCCGAGCCTGTCCTCGGCGCCCCGGAACTTCTCGAATGCCCACCGTGCGAACTTGACCACGACGTAGTCGCCCGACGGCGTGTACCTCTCGAGCGTGCCTTCGCGCCAATAGGGGATCTCGTCGAGGGTGAGACCGCCCGCGAGCTTGGCCGAGACCTGGGCGATGGGGAACCCCGTCGCCTTCGAGGCGAGGGCCGACGAGCGCGAGGTTCGCGGGTTGATCTCGATGATCACCACACGCCCCGTCTTCGGATCGTGGGCGAACTGGACGTTCGTGCCTCCGATCACGTCGATCGCGTCCACCACGTCGTAGGAGTACTTCTGGAGCCGTCGCTGCAGATCCCCGGAGATCGTGAGCATCGGCGCGGTGCAGTACGAATCGCCCGTGTGCACGCCCATGGCGTCCACGTTCTCGATGAAGCAGACGGTGATCTTCTGGCTCTTCGCGTCCCGCACGACCTCCAGCTCCAACTCCTCCCAGCCGACCACGGCCTCCTCGACCAGGATCTGCCCGATCAGGCTGGACGCGAGGCCCCGCTGGGCGACCGTGCGCAGCTCCTCGACGTTGTAGACGAGCCCGCCGCCCGTCCCACCCATCGTGTACGCGGGTCGGACGACCACCGGGTAGCCGAGCTTCGCCGCGATCGCTTCAGCCTCCTCGAGCGTGTACGCGAGCTCGCTCTTCGGCATGTCGATGCCCAGGCGGTCCATCGTGGCCTTGAAGGACTCGCGGTCCTCTCCGCGCTCGATCGCGTCCACGTTGACGCCGATCACCCTCACCCCGAAGCGCTCGAGCACGCCCGAGCGCGCCAGCTCCGAGCTGAGGTTGAGCCCCGACTGCCCTCCGAGGTTCGGGAGCAACGCGTCCGGACGCTCCTTCTCGATGATCTCGGCCATGCGCGTGACGTTGAGCGGCTCGAGGTAGGTGACGTCCGCCATGCCGGGGTCGGTCATGATCGTGGCGGGATTCGAGTTCGCGAGGACGACCCGATAGCCCAGCGCGCGCAAGGCCTTGCAGGCCTGGGTGCCGGAGTAGTCGAACTCGCAGGCCTGGCCGATCACGATCGGGCCGGACCCGATGATCATCACCTTCCGGATATCGTCCCGCCGGGGCATGGGGACTCCCGTCCTGTCTTGGTGGCGCGGGCGCTTGAGGGCGGGAGTGCTCTGCCCGGAGCAGTCGCGGGAGTCTACAGCGGCGAGGGGCTCCGGGGAATGGCCGTGCGGCCCCGGGGCCGCGGCAGCGATGGGCCGGTGAACGTATCGCTCCGCGGACGGCACCGGTAAAATGCCCGAAAGACCGACTTCGACAGGAGCGTCCCACCCATGAAAGGCCGGGTTGCCGGGAAGGTCGTCATCGTCACGGGGGCGGGCTCGGTGGGCCCCGGCATCGGCAACGGCAGAGCCGCGGGGATCGTCTACGCCCGGGAGGGAGGGCGGGTGATGCTGGTGGACCTGAACCCGGATGCCGCTGAGGCCACCCGCGGCATGATCGAGGACGAGGGCGGGGAGTCCTTCGCCTTCCAGGCGGACGTGAGCGACGCGCGGGACTGCAAGCGACTGGCGAACGCCTGCCTCGAGCGCTACGGGCGCGTGGACATCCTCCACAACAACGTGGGCATCGAGCTGCCCGGGGGGCTGGCCGAGACGACCGAGCGGATGTGGGACCGCACGCTCGCCGTGAACCTCAAGAGCGTCTTCCTGCTGTGCAAGGAAGTGGTGCCCCACATGGAGCGGCAGGGTGGGGGAGCCATCGTGAACATCTCCTCGATCAACGCCATCCGGACGCTCCCCGCGCTCTCCCTGGCGTACGCGGTGTCCAAGGCCGGGATCATCGCGTTCACCCGGGACGTGGCCGTCGAGTACGCCCGGAAGAAGATCCGGGTCAACGCGGTCCTCCCGGGGATGATGGCCACCCCGTTCGTGACCCGAGCGCTCACGGAGGCGTACGGAGGGGACGTCGAGGAGATGATGCGGAAGCGCGACGGCCTCTGCCCCACGGGGAAGCAGGGGGAAGCGTGGGACGTCGCGTACCTCTCCCTCTTCCTGGCGTCCGACGAGGCGAAGTACGTCACGGGTGCCTCGGTGATCGTGGACGGTGCCCAGACCTGCCGGATCTGAACGCGACGGGTGCGAGGGGGCTCGGCCTTGGGGACGCGCGCACGCTGCTGCCTCGCGGTGGTGACGGACGTCCCCATTACGACTCCGGGAGCGCCATACCCGATTCGAGTCCGTATCCCCCGAGGGCGCCTCCCCGTCCGGCGCGCGCGGCTGCGCCGCTTGCCTGGCTTCGCTATCATGCTGGCCACACGCCCGGAGAGGGCCTCACGCTCCGTCGCACCTCACGTTGGGCGCGCTGAGGTAGCTCCGTCGTAGACAGGGAGGACGTCCCATGCTGTCCCTCGACACCCTGAAGACGCGGCTCGACGCGTTCGACCGCGTGGTCCTGACCCACCTGCCCACCCCGCTGGAAAGACTCCCCGCGCTGTCGCGGCGGGTGGGCACCCTGAACATCCATGTGAAGCGTGACGACCAGACCGGGCTCGCCTTCGGAGGAAACAAGGCCCGGAAGCTCGAGCTCATCATGGCCGACGCGCTCCGGCAGAGGGCGGACTCGGTGGTGACATGGGCCGGGCTCCAGTCCAACTGGTGCAGGCAGACGGCCGCGGCCGCGGCCCGACTGGGCCTGCGGTCCGTTCTGGTTCTCGTGAAGAAGCCGGGCTTTCCCGTGGGTTGGGACGGGAACCTCCTCCTGGACCGGATCCTCGGCGCCGACGTCCGGGTGGTCGAGGCCGAGCAAGGCCGGTCCTTCCTCGAGCTCGCCCTGGTGGCGGACTTCGTGGAGCCGGTCGTGGACGAGGAGCGGAAGGCGGGCCGGACTCCCTACCTGGCGCCCATCGGAGGCTCCCTGACGGAGGGCTCCATGTCCGCGCCCCTCGGCGCCCTCTCGTATGTACGGGCATTTGTGGAGCTCCACGAGCAGGCGGCGGATCTGGGCATCTCCCTGGACTCGGTGGTCCACGCCACCGGCTCCGCCAGCACCCAGGCCGGGCTCGTCGTGGGGGCGAAGCTCCTCTCACCCGGGACCAGGATCGTGGGGATCTCCGTGGCGGCGGACAGGGAAACCGTCGCCGGTTACGTGGACGTGATCGGGAACCAGACGCTCGCGGCTCTCGGAGTGGACGACCGGGTCGCTCCGGAGGAGGTGATCGTCCTGGACGACTACTTGGCGGAAGGTTACGGCATCCTCAACGAACCGGTCAGGGACGCCATCTCCCTGGTAGCCAGGGAGGAGGGACTGCTCCTGGATCCGGTCTACACGGGGAAGGCCATGGTCGGGATGCTGGACTTGGCCGGCCGCGGGTGGTTCCGGGAGGGGGAGAGCGTGGTGTTCATGCACACGGGCGGCACGCCTGCTCTGTTCCCTTATCGGGAAGGCCTGCTGACGAGCCCGTGAGGACTCACCGGGAGACCTCCCCGGCTCATCGCTTCCGCAGCGTCACCTACCGCCCGGACGGAGACAGCCGCTCCCTCGTCGGCGTCAGCCGATCGAGACGGTAGGACGAGATCCGGTACGTCACGCTGTCTCCGGCCGAGCGGAGCCAGCGCTCGGACTCGCCGGAGCCGATCCGGAGCGACGCGACCTCGGCGCCCTCCGCGGAGCGGGCCACGAGCGCGCCGCCCTCGGCGAGCGCGGCCAGCGAATCGCCCTCCGCCAGGAAGCCGTCGGCCCACAGGTTGTGCAGCTCACCGAGGATCCCGCGCACGACGGCGGCATCCGCCGATACACCGCCTGCCAGCGTCCAGGTGGTGTCCGCGCGCGCGAGCGCGTACGACTCTCCGTCCCTGCGAACCTCGAGGCTCGCGACGGCCGCCGTGTCGAGGGCGACCACGCGCTTGCTGCGCCAGTCGTCGAGCGACCGACGAGCTGCCGTCCGGAGATCCGCCTCCACGAGCCAGGCCTCGTCGGACGCGGGCCGGCGGACGTACGTCGTCCCGTACCGCGTGCCCGCGTCCCCGACGAGGACGGTCTCGGCGGCTCCCCGCCCATGCAACTCGACGGTGTATGCGCTGTCCGCGCTCAGGCCGAGGCGGGCGTGGGTGGTCGGGTTGCGAGCGACCAGGGCTCCGGACGAAGCGTCCGCGAGCGCCGTCAGGAACCGCGCCACCGACCCCGAGTCCGCGGGGTGGCCGTTCACGATCCAGTGACTACCCGCCCGCGACAGCTCGACCGTCTCGCCTCGGGGCGTCTCGAATCGGATGGCGCGGAGCGAGGCCGTGTCCCTGATGTCCTCGAGGAGCGCTCCGAGCTCGGCGGGCTCGCCCGGGGCCCGATGCCGCGTCGCCAACGCGACGGCGCCCCACACGACGAGCAGCACGATGAGCGCGCCGACCAGCTTCTTCAACGCGTTCGGGCTCATGCGATCACCTCCCCCCAGCGCGCTTCCGCCCTGCGCCGACGGCTGGTGATCCTCGCCAGGCCGAAGAGCGTGAGGAGCGCCGGGAAGCCGATGAGGTTCCCCCACTTCAAGGCGTTCTTCCCCAGGTCCGACGTGAAGACCAGTTGAGGTGGCGTGCGGTCCTTGGCGCGGATGCTCATGAGCGCCTCGTCCTGAGCGAGCCAATCGATGGCGTTGGCCAGGAACACCACGTTGCCCGGGTTCACCTGGGCGAACTGACCCTCGGCGAACGAGCCGTCCGCGACCACGATGACACGCCCGGACGCGGAGCCCTCGGGAGGCTCGACCGCCGCCGCGACCGTGCGCACCGCCAGACTCTGGTCGGGACGATTCCAATCCTGATCCGGGGCGATCGGCCCATCGGGAGCCTGGACCCCTCCCGCCTCGGTCGTCTGCCAGAGAGCCCGAACCCGCGCGGTGTCTTCGATCTGGAGCGATCCTGCCCATCCGAGCGTGAGCGAGACGAGGCCCCGCGTGATCGGATGGTCGCCGGCGGGAAGCGCGACCGGCCAGAGCGGGTAGGGCGAGACGACGTTGAAGATCCCACGTCGCCCGAGCGACACGCGCTCACTGGAGGCCAGGTCGTAGACGAGCGAATCGGAGAACGTGAGCCCCAGCTCCCCCACGAAGGGCTCGAGCCCCGAGGTGACCGGGTGCATGAACGGGGCCTGAGGATCGAGCTCGGCCGGCTCGATCAGCAGGAGCGCGGCGCCTCCGTCCGCCACGAATCGGCGGATGCGCGCGAGGGCCGAGTCGCTCACCGGCTGCGTTGGAGCGGCGACGACGAGCACCTTCGTCGAGTCGCGCTCGATCGGCGGGAGCGTGTCGCCCGAGAGGTCGAGCGTTCGGACCGCGAACCGGTCGGCGAGCGCCTCGCTGAGGCCCGGGATCGAGTACGAGCCCTTCGCGCCGAACCCCTGGAGGAACGCGATGCCGGGGCGCGTCTCCGTCGTCATGGACTCGATCGCGGAGACGAGCCGGAACTCGAGGTCGTCCACGCGATCGATCACGGGGATGACCTTCTGTTCGTCCGCGTACGTGACCGCGAGTCCGTAGTATCCTCGCCGGATCTGGAACTCGTCGTCCCGCAGGACGTTGAACTCGACCGGCTGGATCCCGAACGATCGGGCTTCCTCCGCCGTCTGCTCGTCCTCGTCGGGATCGACATCGGACAGCGCGAGGTTGTCGCCGGCCGCGCGCGTCATGTCGGAGAGGAGGTCCCGGACGTCGCGGAGCTGGATCTGGATCTCGGGCGGAAGCTCCGCCGAGGCGAACAGCTTCACCTGCACCATGTCGTCGAGGCCCCCGAGGATCTCCCGGGTGCCGTCGGCCAGCGTGAAGAGGCCTCCCCGCGTCAGATCGAGCCGGCCGCGGACGTGGCTCCCGAGGAGGTTCAGCACGAGGACGAGCGCGGTCACGACGCCCACGCCCAGCTTCAGACGTCGCAAGTCCGCTCCGGCGGGGCTCAGGCGATCCCGCGCCACGGCGCCTCCCGCCAGAACGAGGAAGAGCGCTGCGGTCGAGAGGAAGTAGAGGAGGTCCCTCAGGTCTACGACTCCGCGGGCCACGTTCTCGAAGTGGCTCACCAGGGAGAGGCGCGCCAGGGCGCCGGAGAGCAGAGGAGGCAGGCCGATCTGTACCACGGGGTGGCCGATCAGGAAGAGCGCGAAGCTGACCGTGGCGGCCACGATGAACGCGGTGATCTGGTTCCGCGTGAAGCTCGAAGCCCACAGGCCCACCGCGACGAGCTGCGCTGCCATGAGGGTCGCCCCCACGTATTGGGCGGCCACGATCCCCGGGTCGGCATCGGACACGAGGAGCACGCCGAGCGCCGTCGGGATCGTGCCTGCGAGCGTGATCAGCACGAAGAGCCAGTCACCCAGGAACTTGCCCGCGATCACCTCGGTCTCGGTGACGGGCTGTGCCATCAACCACTCCAGCGTCCTCCCGCGCCGCTCCTCCGCGATGCTCCGCATGGTCGCGGCGGGGACGAAGACGGAGAAGAGGATGGGGAGGAGATCGAAGAACGGTCGCAGGCTGGCCACGCCCTGGCCGTACATCGAGCGGAAGAGCAGGAACAACGACAGCGCGAGGAACGCCACGGCGAGCACGTAAGCCGTGGGCTGGTCGTAGTAGCCGCGCAGCTCCTGCTTCGCGACGGTCCATGTTCGGCCGCTCATTTCGCCACCTCCGTGTCCGTCCCGGCGGACTCGACCTGGCGTTCCGGTCGGGCGCCAGAGGGTGGGGGCCCTTCGTCGTCCCCGCCCTCGGCGGTGACGTGGCGGAACACCTGCTCCAGGCTCGCGCGCTCGCGGTGCAGCTCCCAGAGCGTCCATCCGCTCGTGGTGGCCATGCGGAAGATGTCCGGGCGGAGCTCGGCGTCGCCCGTGCACTCGAGCGTGACCCTGATGCGTCCGTCCGCCTGCTCCACGCGCTGCGCGGAGACGCCGCTCAGGCGCGAGAGCGCTTCGGCGACGCCATCGCCTTCGGCCTCGACCACGTAGCGCAGCGCGCCGGAGCGGGTCGCGAGCAACTCGTCCACCGTGCCGTCCGCCACCAGGCGCCCACGGGACAGGATCACCGCGCGCGAACAGGTCGCCTCGACCTCCTGCATGACGTGGGTGCTCAGGAACACGGTGCGCTCGCGGCCGAGCGCTCCCACCAGCTTGCGGATCTCCACGCGCTGGTTGGGATCGAGACCCTCCGTGGGTTCGTCCAGGATGAGGACGTCCGGACGATGCAGGATCGCCGCGGCGAGCCCCACGCGCTGTCGGTAGCCCTTGGAGCACTCGCCGATGGGCCGGTAGAAGACGTCGCCGAGGTCGGTCTCGGCCACCGCGTCCGAGGTGCAGCTCCGTCGCTGGGCGCCGGCGAGGCCGCGCAGGTCGGCCACGAAGTCCAGGTACTCGGCGACGAGCATCTCGTCGTAGAGCGGGTTCGCCTCGGGGAGGTATCCGAGGCGCCTCTTGGCGGCGGTGAGGTCGTCGCCGACCGCCGTGCCGTCGATGAGGACCGAGCCCGCGTCGGGCTGGAGAGTGCCCGTCAGCATGCGCATCATGGTGGTCTTCCCGGCTCCGTTCGGGCCGAGGAATCCCACGACCTCGCCCTGCGTGACGTCGAGGCTGAGGTCGTCCACCGCGACGAGCGACCCGTATCGCTTGGTCACGTTCCGAACCGTGATCATCTCCACTCCGTCGCACAAAGAAAGCCGCGTCGGGCGAGGCCCCGACGCGGCGATAGGCACGAAATGCCACGGGGATGATCCCCGGGCGCGTCGGTGCGAAGCCCAGTCGTGTGTGTGTGGCTCCCGGAATCGGGAGAGTTCGATTCTAAGAACCGGTCTCGAGGATGTCCAGCCGGATTCGACGCCGCTCCGACGTCCGGGAGTTGCCGCTGCCGACAGGGTTCCCCGCCGCGCCTCTTGCTCGCGGACGGCCCGACGGCGAGCGTTCATCCGTCTCCCGATCCTTGGCCGACGCATGCGCCCGGTGGCGTTCCTCCGGATCCTGCTCTTCGCGGCGGCCGCGCTGCTCCTGGGGCTCGCGGAAGCCCGCCCGCTCCGGACCGCGCCGCAGGAGGACCCGTACGCGGACCCGCGGCGCTCGATGGTCCGCGCCGACATCGAGGCCAGGGGGGTCCGGGACTCGCTGACGCTGGCCGCGATGCTCGAGGTGCCACGACACGAGTTCGTGCGTCCGTCGGACGTGCGGCGCGCATACTCGGACCAGCCCCTCCCGCTCACCCACGGCCAGACGATCTCCCAACCGTACATCGTCGCCTACATGACGGCGGTCCTCGAGCCCCGTGCCGGGATGAAGGTGCTGGAGGTGGGGACGGGCTCTGGCTACCAGGCCGCGGTGCTGGCGGCGGCCGGAGCGCGGGTCTTCACGATCGAGATCATCGGCGCGCTCGCGACCTCCGCCGCCGGGCGTCTGCGACGCCTGGGCTACGGCGACGTGCGGGTCCGTCACGGTGATGGATTCTTCGGCTGGGAGGAAGAGGCTCCCTTCGACGCCGTCATCGTGACGGCGGCCGCGGGCTTCATTCCACCTCCGCTCGTCGAGCAGCTCGCTCCGGGCGCGCGCATGGTGATCCCGGTGGGAAGCATCTACGGCGTGCAGAACCTCGTGCTGGTGGAGAAGACCCACGAGGGCGTGGTGCGCACGCGCAACCTGATGCCCGTCCGGTTCGTGCCCCTGGTGCGTGAGATCCGGTAGGGATGGCCGGCGCGGCGCTCTTCCTGCTTTCCGCCTCCCTGCTCGCGTTCGAGATCGCCCTTCTGCGGGTCTTCTCCATCACGAGTTACCATCACTTCGCCTACATGGCGGTCGGCGTCGCGCTGCTGGGGTTCGGCGCCAGCGGGACGGCGCTCGTCCTTCTCCGCCGGACCACGCGGGGACGGGAGTGGCGGCTCTTCCCCTGGATCCTGGCACTGACGCCGCCGGCGCTCCTCGTCGCACCCGTTCTCGCCGGGCTGCCCGAGTTCGATCCGACCCAACTCGTCTGGGACCCGAGGCAGTGGTGGAGACTGACCGGCGTGTACGCCGCGCTGACCCTGCCCTTCCTGACCGGGGCGGCGGCCGTCGCGCTGGCGCTGCAGGGGGGCGGGTCCCGGGTGGGGCGTCTGTATGCGTGGAACCTGGCCGGCTCGGGAGCCGGCAGCCTGGCCGTGCTTCCCCTCCTCTTCCGGTTCCGACCGGAGGAAGCGCTGGCCTGGACGGTTGTCCCCGCAGGGGTGGCCGCTGTGCTCGCGCTCGTGGCCGGGCGCGGCCTGCGGGCCGGCCGCGCGGCGGCAGCGGTCGTCGTTGCGGGTGTCACCGTTGTCGGCGTGGCTCGGGGAGGCCCCCCGCTGGATGTGATCCACTTCAAGGGGCTTCCCCAGGTGGAGGCGTACCCGGGGGCGCGGCGGGCAGGGGAGGCGTGGGACCCCACCGGGTGGGTGGTGGCCGTCGCGGCGCCGGCGTTCCGCCACGCCCCCGGCCTGAGCCTGGGCTACCAGGGCGCCGTGCCCGGGCAGGTGGCGCTGTTCGTGGATGGTGAGGTGGCGGGGGCGGCCGTAACGCGATCCGCGGATGATCTGGGCTCGGGAGGCTCGTACCTGGAGTGGCTCCCCGGCTCCGTGGTCTATGCGCTGCAGCGGACGACGCCGGATGGCGCTTCGGGGCACGGTGGTCTGAGGCCGTCGGTGCTGGTCCTGGGGGCGGGGGGAGGAACGGACCTCGCGGCGGCCCTCCACTACGGAGCGAGGCGCGTCACCGCAGTGGAGCTCGTGGAGCCCCTCGTCCGCCTCGCCCGCGAGGTCGTTTCCGCCTCGTCCTCCCCGTGGGACGACCCGCGCGTGCGTGTCGTCACCGGCGACGCCCGCTCCTTCGCGGCGCGCTCCCGGGACCGGTTCTCCCTCGTCGTGCTCCCGATCTCGGGGGTGTTCAACGCCACCGCGGCGGGGATCCACTCCGCCGGGGAGGACTTCCTCGGCACGGCTGAGGCGTACCGCGCGTTCCTGCGCCTCCTCGAGCCGGGAGGGATCCTGGTGGTGACCCGCTGGTTGCGGACGCCGCCCCGGGACAACGTCCGTGTCATCCTCACCGCGGCGGAGGCGCTCCGCTCCATGGGGGTGAGCGACGTGGGGCGGAGTCTGGCCTTCGTCAGGAGCTGGGCGACGGGGACACTCCTGGTGAAGCCCGCCGGGTTCGCGGGAGCCGAGATCGCCGACCTGCGACGCTTCGCCGACGCGCGTGCCTTCGATGTCGACTGGCCCGGGACGGCCGGCGGTCCGGGGCCGTTCAACGAGATCGCGGCGCCCGTCTACCAGGACGCCGCCCGGGCCGCCGCGCGCGGAGCCGACTCGGCCGTGGCCTTCGCGCGCGCCTATCCGTTCGATGTCCGCCCCGCCACCGACGACCGCCCCTGGTTCGGCCGCTTCCTTCGCCTCGGCACCCTCCCCGCCCTGCTCGCCGCGGAGAGGGCCGACTGGCTCCCCCTCGCGGAGTGGGGCACGCTGGGCGTCGTGGCCACGCTCGCGCAGAGTGGGCTGCTGGCCGTGCTCCTCATGGCCGTGCCGGTGCTGGTTCTCCACCCGTCCCGGGGCAGGGCCACCATGCCGGTGCTTCGACCCGCCTTCTACTTCGCGGGCATCGGATTCGGATTCATCCTGGTCGAGATGGCGGGTATCCAGCGCCTCTCGCTCGTCCTCGGTCATCCGGTCTACGCCACCGCCGCCACCCTGGGGGCGCTCCTGCTCTGCTCCGGCGTGGGCAGCGCCTGGTCGGACCGCCGCCCCGACGCATGGGCTTCTCGTGCCAGCCTCGTCGTCGCCGGGCTCGCGGCGCTCGGCGCGCTCCTGGCCCCGGCTGCCGCCCGGCTCTCCTCCCTTCCGCTCGCCGTGCGCGGTCCGGCGGCCCTCGTGGTGGTGGGTGCCGCGGGCGTGCTCATGGGGGTCCCGTTCCCCCTCGGCCTCCGCCGCCTGGCCCGCTCCGAGGGAGGAGTGGCGTGGGCGTGGGCGGCCAACGGGGTCGCTTCGGTCGTGGGGGCGTCGGCGGCCGTCCTCCTGGCAATGGAGGTCGGGAGCCGCGGTGTGCTGCTGGCCGGAGCGGCCTGCTACCTGGTGGCCGGGGGTGCGGCCCGCGGGCGCGGGCGGCAGACTTCCTCCATGGGAGCCGACCTCGTTCCTGCTGGCGTTACGTTCATCGACCATGCGGCCGACGTCGGGCTGGATGTCGTCGCCCCGACGCTCGGAGAGCTCTTCGCGCGTGCGGCGGCCGGCATGGCGTGCCTGATCCACGGGGCGGATCTCGGCGGGGACACGCCCGACCCGACGGCCGCGGCGACCTCGGGAAGGGGGGCTCGGGGGCCTTCTCGCCGTGAGCCCCTCGTCGAGCGACGCCTGACCCTGTCCGCTGACGATCCGGCCACCCTGCTCCGAGCGTGGCTTCGGGAGCTTCTCCATTGGCATGAGGCCGAAGGGCTCACCCTGCGCGACACGAGCTTCGACGTGCTCGACGAGACGCACGTCGAGGCGACCGTGGCTCTCGCTCCCGACACCGTCGAGCCGATTCGCGAGATTAAGGGGGTGACGCTGCACGGCCTCGTCGTGGAGCGCCGGGACGGCGGCTGGGTGGGCCGGGTGATCTTCGACGTGTGACGTCGCCAGCGGACCGAACGCGGCGACGGCCGGCATGGGGAGGGACAGGACGATGACCGAACCGCGCCTGGAACTGCGGAGGCTGGACGAGCACCGCTGGCTCATCCCCCGGCAGGGGCGCATGCGCGTCGAGGGGCTGATCTTCGCCGACGCGAGCCTCATGGAGCAGATCCGGGGTGACGAGGCGGTGCAGCAGGTCGCCAACGTGGCCATGCTCCCGGGGATCGTGGGCCGCTCCATCGGTATGCCCGACATCCACTGGGGATACGGCTTCGCGATCGGCGGGGTCGCGGCCTTCGACGCCGACGAGGGTGGCGTCATCTCTCCCGGCGGCGTCGGGTACGACATCAACTGCGGCGTGCGCCTCCTGCGCACGGACCTGGTGGTGGACGACGCGCGCGCGCATGTCTCGGCCCTCATGGACGAACTGTTCCGGTCCATCCCGGCCGGCGTGGGCCGCGGCTACAAGACGTTCGTCCTCGGGCCCGGCGTGATCCGGAAGATCCTCACGCGGGGCGCCCGCTGGGCCGTTTCGGAAGGATTCGGCCGGAAGGAGGATCTGGATCGCATCGAGAGTGGCGGCATGCTCGAGGACGCCGACCCGGATCAGGTGAGCGAGCGGGCGATCGAGCGCGGCCGGGACCAAGTCGGCACGGTGGGGAGCGGCAACCACTTCATCGAGGTGGGGTGGGTGGACGAGGTCTACGACGAGTCGGCCGCCCACGCGTTGGGTCTCGACCCGCGCACGGTCACCGTGTTCATCCACTCGGGCTCGCGGGGGCTCGGATACCAAGTGTGCGACGACTACCTCGACGTGATGCTGCGCTCGGCCCGGACGCACGGGATCGACCTTCCCGATCGGCAGCTCGCGTGCGCGCCCCTCCGGTCCGCGGAGGCGAAACGGTACCTGGGCGCGATGCGCGCCGCTGCCAACTACGCGTTCGCCAACCGGCAGATGATGGGGCACCGGGTCCGGGAGGCCTTCGAGAAGGTCTTCGGTCGCTCGGAGGGAGACCTGGGCATGGAGCTGGTCTACGACGTGTCGCACAACAACGCGAAGTTCGAGCGCCACGTGGTGGAGGGCCGCGAGCGCACGCTGTGCGTGCACAGGAAAGGCGCCACGCGGGCGTTTCCGCCCGGCCATCCCGACCTCGGGGAGCGGTTCCGCGCGCTGGGCCAGCCCGTGCTCATCCCGGGAGACATGGGGCGGTACTCGTACGTGCTCCTGGGAACGCAGGGAGCCTACGACGAGACCTTCGGCTCCACCTGCCACGGCGCGGGACGGCGCATGAGCCGTCACCAGGCCAAGCGTGAGACCC
Organism: uncultured Gemmatimonadaceae bacterium; assembly: GCA_964412015.1. Classification (GTDB taxonomy): domain Bacteria; phylum Gemmatimonadota; class Gemmatimonadetes; order Longimicrobiales; family Gaopeijiaceae; genus SZUA-318. The sequence goes on from CAYPMO010000010.1 coordinate 48,829, forward strand.
GGGGACGGGACCTGAGCCGGGACTTCCGCGAGCAGGGCATCGAGGTGCGGGCGTCGTCGCTCGCCACGGTCGCGGAGGAGGTCCCCGAGGCCTACAAGGACGTGGCCGATGTGGTGGGCGTCGTGCACGCCGCGGGGATCGGCCGGAAGGTCGCGCGCCTCAGGCCGCTGGGGGTGCTGAAGGGCTGAAAAGACGGACGAGCGCCTGAGCCCGACCGCCGACCCTCCCGGCTTGACGCCGCGCGGTGGCGCCGTGATGCTCCATATGTGGAGGTATATATGGAGAGCCTCACCAAGAAAACGACCATCCTGCTCCAGCCGGAGCTCCACCGCCGTCTGGCGCGCCTGGCGGGTCAGCGGGGCACCAGCATCGGCGACCTGATTCGCACGGCCGTGGAGCGCCAGTACGGGCTGGGTGGGAGCGACGAGCGTCGGCGGGCGGTCCGGGCGTTGGCCGGCCTGAGCCTTCCGGTGGGGACCCCCGCAGCCATGAAGCGGGAGTCGGTGCCGGGGCCCGAGGACCTCCTTTGAGCGCTCGGCGGGAGGCGAGGCTATGATCCTCGTGGACGCCAACATACTCATGTATGCCGCCGGCGTGCATCACCCCCACAAGGAGCCCAGCGCGCGATTCCTGGAGCGGGTGGCCGAGGGAGAGGTGGATGCCGTCATCGACGCGGAGGTTCTCCAGGAGATCCTCCATCGGTACCGCGCCCCGGACCGCTGGGAGGACGGGCGTCGGGTCTTCGACCTGTCCCGCACGCTCCTTCCGGTGGTGCTCCCCGTTACCGTCGATGTGATGGACCGGGCCCGCCTCCTCCTGGATGCCTACCCGCACCTGCTGGCCCGGGACGCACTCCACGCGAGTGTCGTCCTGGAGAACGGGTTGGACGCCCTGTGCTCCTACGACCGGGACTTCGACGCGGTGGCGGGGCTTCGGCGCATGGAGCCTTGATTCACGAGCGCGGCCGTTCGTCGGACCCCGGCTACAGCCCGACCGCCCGGGGCGGGTGGAGCGACGAGCTGCCGGATTCGCAGCCTGGCGGCGCCGCGGGCGACCACCCATGTTCGGTCGGAACACCGAGGCTCGGAGACCCGAGAACTGAGCGAGGAGGATCATGAAAGACCTGTCCATCCAGCTCACCAACCACCCCGGCGACCTGACGCGGGTCGCCACGGCACTCGCCCGGCGCGGCGTGAATGTCAAGGCGCTCGCGGCGCTCGCATTCGGCAGCCAGGCGACGGTGCGCATCCTCCCGGACGACGTCGTCGCCGCCCGGGGCGCGCTCGAGGCGGCGAACATCCGCTTCGACGAGGGCGAGGTCCACACCGTGCTGATCGAGAACCAGGCCGGCTCCCTCGCCGCCGTCGCGGATCGGATCGGCGCCGAGGGCATCAACCTCGAGGCCGTCTACCTCACGGGGATCAGCGACGATCTCGTGGAGGTCGCCTTCGTCAGCGACAATCCGAAGAAGACGAAGAAGATCCTCGAAGAGTTCTGAGCCGGACGTCGCCCCAGGCAGCGGCGACGGCTTCCACGGGACATGGTCCTCATCCTGCTGAGCGCCGCCCTGCTGCTCGGGGCCCTCGCATTCGAGCGCGTGCGGCTGGAGCGGAGCCGAAACGCGATCCCTCTGCGCGTCACGGTCACGGGCACGCGCGGCAAGACCACGGTGACCAGGATACTGGCGTCCGTGCTCCGCGAGGGCGGGCGCACGGTCCTGGCGAAGACGACGGGCTCGGAGCCGTGCCTCGTGCTGCCGGACGGTTCCATCGAGCCGATCCGTCGCCGGGGGGCCGCCTCGATCCTCGAGCAGATCGCGCTCCTGCACCGAGGCGCGCGGGTGGGTGTGGACGCGCTCGTGGCGGAGGTCATGAGCATCCACGGCGAGAACCACCTGGTGGAGAGCCGCCGGATCCTCGTGCCTCACGTCGTGCTCGCCACGAACTTCCGGGTGGATCACACCGAGGCGGCGGGAGACAGGCCGGAGGACGTGGCGGCCCTGCTCGCGCTGGACGTGCCCGAGGGGGCAACCGTCTTCGTGCCGGAAGCCGAAGCGGTTCCGTCGTTCCGAACGGCTGTGGAGGTCGAAACGCGCGGGGGCCCGGCCGACCTCGAGGCGACGCGCGTGGTCGAAGTCGCTGCCGGTACCGCTGCGCCCCTGTTCGCGGGCGCCGACGGGCGGCTCGATGCGTTCGCCGAGAACCTCGATCTCGTGGTCGCGGCGGCCCGGTTCCTCGGACTCGACGACGCGACGATCCGGCGCGGCGTGGAGGACGCACGCCACGACGTCGGGGCGTTGAGAGCGTGGAGGATCTCGGGCTCGGCTTACGCCGTCAACGCGTTCGCCGCGAACGATCCGGAATCCACGATGGTGGTGCACGAGCGTGTCATGACCTGGCTGGGATCCCGGACGGTTTTCTCGGGAACCGCGCGGAACGGCCGCCACCCGCGGTGCGTCGGTCTGCTGAGCCTGCGCGCCGACCGCGGCGACCGGACCCTGCAGTGGGCCGACGCCCTCGCTTCGGGTTTGCTCGAGCGCTTCGACGCGCTCGTCGTCACGGGCCTGCACGCGCCGGCGCTCGCGCGTCGGGTGGAACGCCTGGCTCGTCGCGGGACGGGCCGAGGCGTGCGGCCCGACCGCGACGCCACGACGCGCCCCGTGCCCGTCCGGGCCGTCGGACGGGCCGACGCGCCGGAGCTCACGCGCCTCGCGCTCGGCGAGCTGGGCGCAGCCGGAGGCATCGTGTTCGGGTTCGGGAACATCGGAGGCGTGGGCACGGAGCTCGTGGAGCACTGGCGCAGCACGGGCGAGGCGATGGCGCATGGGCATTGAGATCCCCTTCGCCGGGGTCCTGTTGTCCCTCGCGTTCGTCGCGCTCACCGGCATCTATCCGGGCGGCATCATCGTTCCCAGCTATCTGGCGCTCTTCCTGCGCGAGCCCGAGCGGATCGTGGGCACGCTGCTGGCGGCCGCGCTCGCGCTCGCGGCGTACCGCGTGGCCGCGCGGTGGCTGATCCTCTTCGGGCGCCGCCGGTTCGCGTTCCTGATCCTGGCGGGGGCTCTGTGGGCCGCGCTCTGGAGCGCCGTCTTGCCCGTGCTCTTTCCGGCGTCGCTCGAGTTCCGGGTGATCGGATGGGTGATTCCCGGGCTCATCGCGAGCCACATGGAGCGCCAGGGCACGGTCGCCACCACGGCGGCGCTCGTGACCGTGACCGTCGCGCTCGGCCTCACCGGGCGGGTCCTGGGCCTGATGTGAAGCGGGGACCCGCCCGGCGCGAAGATGCCGTCAACTCGCGGCCATTCGCTCGACGAGCACGTGCGTGCGAACGCCGTGGCGATGGGGATCGCGGTCGGACCTTGAAGTCCATGACCGTCCACGCCGGACCCCACCTCCCGAGCCGTCGCACCACGCGGCTGCTCGTCGCTGCGGGTACCCTCAGCGCGCTGGCCTGGACGGCGGCGCAGATCCTCGCGCCGCCCGACGCCGTGGACTGGACGGACGAGATGGGGGACGCGGCCGCCCGTATGGACTGGGCGCTCGCCGTGGTGCGCCGCCACCGTGAGACCGCGGGCCCCCCGCTCGACCCCGCACTCGACCCGAACCGCACGGGGCTCGTCGGGCCCGAGTACGAGGAGCTCTTCACCACGCTCGGCGACCTGGAGGCCAAGCGCACCACGACGTCCCCGGACGTCGCCGCGCTCCTGGTGCACCTCCTCGATCGCGCGGGGGTCGACGAAGGCGACACCGTGGCTATCGGCGCGTCGGGGTCGTTCCCCGCGCTCCTGGTCGCGACGCTCGTCGCGACCGAGGCGATCGGCGCCCGACCCGTCGCGATTTTGTCCCTCGGGGCCTCGTCGTACGGGGCCACCGATCCGGCGTTCGACCTCCTTCACCTGCATCGGCTCCTCGTGGACCGGGGCGTGGTACACGCGCCGCCGGCGGCAGCGTCGGTGGGTGGAGCGCTCGACGTAGGAGAGGATTTCGAGCCCGCCGTACGCGAGCGCACCGCCGCGCGCATCCGGGAGAGCGGCGTGCCGCTCGTGGACGAGCCCGACCTCGCCCGGAACGTGGCGCGGCGCATGGAGGTCTGGTTCGGGGGTGCGACGGAGCCCGGCCCGGCGGGCGGGCGTAGCCCCGCCGCGTTCGTGAACATCGGGGGCGCCGACGCGAACATCGGCGTGAGCCCGATGGTGCTGAAGCTCCGGCCGGGACTCGTGGAGGACGTCCCCCTCCCGCCGCCCGCGCAGCGGGGCGCGTTACACGCGATGGCCGCGCGTGGCGTCCCGGTGATCCACCTCCTGAATGTCCGGGATCTGTCGCTCCGGCACGGCCTTCCGTGGGATCCGATTCCGCTCCCGGAGCCCGGTACGGCCCGACTCACGCGTGGCGAGGCGGAGAGGAGCCCGCCGCTCCTGGTGATCGCGGGAATCTGGCTCGCCTCGATGGTGATTCTCGTGGCGGTGGGAGTTATGATTCCTTCACGTACACGAGACCCCGACCCTCCCTAAGGAACGGACGATGACGTCCCCATGGAGGGTTGCGTCCGGCCTCGCGCTGACGTGCTTCGTCTTCGCCGGCGCCTCGGGAGCCCTCGAGGCCCAGGCGACGGCGCCCACCGCGGAAGTCCCCATCCTGCTCACGTCCTGTGGCCAGAGCCCCGGTCCCGAGCGGGTCAAGTTCTTCCTGAACCGGCTGGATCTCGAGCACGAGTTCCTCGCGCAGGCCACCGCCGAGGATCTGGTCACGCGTCAGGGCTCGGGCCATCCGGTCAAGACGCTCATGATCGTGACCGGAGCGAGCCTCAAAGGGATGGGTGCCGCGGGCGTATCCATGCCGCAGGAGTTGGCCCGCACCGCCGCGCTGATCGAGGAGGCGAGGCGTCAGGGGATCAAGCTGATCGGCGCGCATGTGGAAGGGATGGCACGCCGGGCCCAGGGCGCGGCCCCGGGGGACAACTCCGACGAGATGTCCATCGACGCCGTCATGCCGCTGTCGGACTTCATGATCGTACGCAAGGACGGCGACGAAGACCGACGGTTCACGGTGATCTCCGAGAACCGGAAGGTCCCGCTCATCCTCTTCGAGAAGAACATGGAGATGGGTGACGTCCTGACGCGCGTCTTCGGCGGGTAGGCTCCGCGAGGCCCGCGGGAGGGACCCACGATGTCCATGACCGTTTGGGCGACGATCGTCCTCGGTGTGATGGTCGTCGGCTACGCGGCGGCCAAGGTGTTCAAGCTGTCCACCGAGCTCGCCATGTTCGTGGCCGCTCTGGCGGGTTCCGTGGCGGGCGGCTTCGGGATTCCGCCGCGGCACGTCGCCGAGGGAGCGATCACCTATCTCGACATCAACCTGATCTTCATCACCGCCACGCTGTTCATGAACATTTTGAAGGAGTCGGGTGGCGTGGCGTTCGCGGTGCGCGGCATTCTGGTCGGCTTCCACAGGAGCCGGGCACTCCTGCTCATCCTGCTGACCGTGCTGCTTCTGCTTCCGGGGGCGCTCACGGGGGCGGGGAGCGTCACCGTGCTCATTACCGGGGGCATGGTGGCCGTGGTGCTCCGGGCGATGGGCGTATCGCTGGTGAGGACCGCCGCGATCGTCTTCGTGATCGCCGGGCTCTCCGCCGCGGCACCGCCGGTGAGCCTGTGGGCGATGATGACGGCGGCCGGGGTGAACATGCCCTACATCGGGTTCTTCTGGCCGCTGCTGCTGCCCTGCCTCCTCCTGTCGCTGGCTACGATCTTCGTCCTCGGTTGGAAGGGTGAGCCCGTCGCGCTGGACCGGGCCCTCGAAGAGCTGCCCGTGCCGCCCCTCGGGATGAACTGGCTCAAGGTGCTCCTTCCGTTCGGGGTCTTCGGGCTGTTCGTCTGGATCGGTCGCCAGTGGCCGCACGACACGCCGATCGTGGGGCTGCCGCTGATGTTCGTGTTCGCGGCCGCGACATCGTGGGCACTCTCGCCCGTCCGGCTGGACTTCCCCAGGATCTCCCGGGAGACCGTCCATCAGCTCCTTCCGCTCGTGGGCACGCTCACGTGCGTGGGCGTGCTCGTGCAGATCATGACGCTCACGGGCGTCCGTGGGCTGCTCGCGGTGACCGTGGTCACGCTACCGGTCGCCCTGGTCTTCGCGACGCTCTTCGTGGTGCTCCCGGTGTCCGAGGCGGTCCTGATGTGGGGCGCGGCTCCGGTGCTCGGCGTCCCGCTCGTGCTCCTGTTCAACACGATGGGGCTCAACCCGATCGTCGCGCTGGCCGGTTTGAGCGTGATCTGGCCGCTGGGGGACGCGCTCCCGCCGACCGCGATCATCGGGCGTCTCACCGTGGACGTGGTGGACTACAGGGAATCGTACGTCGCGTTCCTGAAGGCGTGCCTGGTCCCGGCCGTCCTCATCATGATCGTAGGCACGCTGATGGTCGTAGCGTCGGCCCGCCTCTCGTTCCTCACCGGAGTCCAGTAGGAGGAGCGCGACCATGGTTTTGGCTCAGACGATCGTGACCGTCCTCTACTACGTGCTGGTCGCGTACGTGGTCGTTCTGATGATCTGGAACCTCGTGCGCAGCCGGGACTGGAAGGAAGAGGTCCTCTACGTGATCGTGCTGCTTCCGTTCCTCCTGCGCCTCTTCCGGCTCAAGTGAGGAGGGTGCCATGATCCGCAAGCTCGTCATCGGGGCCCTCGGTCTGGTTCTGCTCGTCACGTCGGGACTCAGCTTCTGGCGGAGCCGCCGGCTGCCCGAGCCGGTGGTGCTCGGCCCCGGCGTGACCGAGGTGAAGCTGCTCTCGGATTGGTTCGAGGGAGTCCGTGGGACCACGAACGATTGCAACGTCTACATCCTGGACAGCGGCGTGCCGGGCGCGACGGTCGTGATCCTCGGCGGGTCCCACCCCGAGGAGCCCGCGGGTCGCCTGGCGCCGTGGCTGTTCGCGGAGAACGCGGTCGTGCGGGAGGGGCGCCTCATCGTGGTGCTCTCCGCCAACCGGAGCGCCACCACGGTGACCCGCGTGGCCGGCGCCTACCCTCCGGACTTCACGATTCCCACGGACTGGGGCGGCCAGACGTTCCGCATGGGCGACCGTTGGTCGAACCCTCTGGACCAGTGGCCCGATCCCGAGGTCTACATCCACTACCCGAGCCGCCAGTACCTCGCGTGGGTGGACATCCGCAACTTGAATCGCGCCTGGCCGGGCCGGCCCGACGGCACGCTCACCGAGCGCACGACCTGGGCGCTCATGGAGCTCGTGCGGAAGGAGCGGGTGGACCTGCTCATCGATCTGCACGAGGCGGAGCTCCAGTACCCGGTCATCAGCACGATCGTCACGCACGAGAGCGGCCAGGAGCTGGCGACCTACGTCTCGATGATGCTCTCGGACATGGAGTTTCCGATGGGCATGGAGTACTCGCCGGCGAACCTGCACGGGCTGTCGCACCGTGAGGTCGGAGACTTCTCGGACGCCGTCTCGCTGCTCTTCGAGGCGCCCGAGCCTTTCCTCGACGCGACGCGGGGACGCACGACGCGGGAGCAGCTCCTCACGGGGAAGGACGAGTTCGTGGTGAAGGCGGGTGAAGCCGGCCTCCTCTTCGAGAGGATCGACGAGAACGGATGGCCCATCGACGTCCGCGTGGGCCGGCACACCTCGGCGATCCTCCAGACGCTCGAGGCGTGGACCGAGCTCAACCCGGAGCGCCCGGTGAGCTGCACGGGCGTGCCGCGCTACGACGAGGTGATCGAGAAGGGTATCGGACACTGGTTGCACGATCCCGCGACGGCATCGCCGGAGCGGGTGCGGATCGAATAGAGGCGGCATCGAGCGTTCGACAGCGGGCCGGGTCTGGGCGCGCACCGCCCGAACGCCGGCCATCGAAGGAACGGACCTGAATCGAAGGAGGTTCCCGTGAGACACCTGGCCAGAACCATGACGGGCCCGTTCGCGCTGGCCCTCGCCCTGCTCCTGACGGCGGGGACGGGCACGGCGTCCGCGCAGGTGAAGGACATGGTGTGGCCCACCGGTTCCCAGTGCACCGCGGAGGACGGAAGCTGCGGCTGTGATCCGGCGGTGCAGGACTGCGGGTGTACGAGCATCGAAGTGGCGCGCCTCGCGTCCACCGACGGCTCGGTCATGACCGCGCACTCGTGCGACGGCAACTACCGGACGTGGCTCCAGATCGAGCCCGCCCGGACGAATGCCCCCGGAGTCACGCGGCCCATCTACTGGGGTCTGCTCCACACCGAGACACCGGATGACATGCGACGGGTCACGCTGAAGGGTCAGATCCCGGACGTCCCCACGACGTACCGTTACTTCAACGTGGCCTACCCGGCGATGAACGAGCGTGGGCTCGCGATCGGGGAGACGACCATCGGAGGGCGGCGCGAGCTGCAGAACGACGAGGGGCTCTTCCGGATCGAGAACCTCCAGGCCCTCGCGCTGGAGCGCACCTCCACGGCGCGCGAGGCCATCCGGCTCATCGGCGAGCTGGTGAAGGAGTACGGATACGGTGACAACGGGGAGTGCCTGACGTTCGCGGACGGGAAGGAGCTGTGGCACTTCGAGATCATGGGCGCGGGTCCCATGGAGCCGGGCGCCGTGTGGGCCGCCGTGCGCATTCCCGACGACCACGTGGGCGTCTCCGCGAACATTCCCCGCATCTCGACGCTGAATCTGGACGACCTGGACCACTACATGGCGAGCGACAACGTCCGCTCGCTGGCCCAGGAGATGGGATGGTGGGATCCGTCCAGTGGAGAGGAGTTCAGGTTCTGGAAGGCCTACAGCGGCCGGAGGCCGTTCTCCATCCGCGAGTTCTACGTCCTGAGCACGATGGCCCCGTCGCTGAAGCTCAGCATGGACATGGAGGAACTTCCGTTCTCGGTGAAGCCGGACGAGAAGGTCTCGATCCAGCGGCTGCTGGGTTACTACCGCGAGACCTACGAGGGCACCGAGTTCGACATGAGCAAGAACCTCCAGGTGCCGAACCCGGCCCTGCGCTCGAACCCTCAGGCCGCGCCGACGATCACCAGCCCCGTGGTGAACAACTGGAATCTCAGCAGGGACCTGGGCGCGCTCCTGAACGCCGTGAAGCCCGGGGTCGTCGAGACCCAGCGGACGATCTCGGCGCAGCAGTGCTCGTACTCCCAGGTCATCCAGGCGCGGGGATGGCTGCCGCCCGAGATCGGCACGGTCGCGTACTTCTCGTTCGACAACCCGGGCGAGAGCCCGCGCATCCCGGTCTACGCGGGAACACTCTCGCTCCCCGAGAGCTTCAAGGTGGACTGCCAGCACACCTACCGTGAGGACGCCGCGTGCTGGGCGATCCGGCGCACGAACCGCCTTGCCCAGATCAAGTGGGGGTGGGCCCGCGAGCACCTCGAGCCCGCCGTCAGCGAGATGGAAGAGCAGCTCTTTCTCGAGCAGCCGCTGATCGACCAGAAGGCCATGGAGATGATGCAGGCCGAGGGCGGTTCGGATCCCATGCAATTCCGCCGCTTCCTCACCCGATACACGAACAACTGGGCCGGTGCGACCATGCAACGGTGGCGCGAGCTGGGCGAGTTCTTCTGGGCGTACTACGCGAGGGGGTGGTAAGGGAGCTCGCGACCGGGAATCCGCGTGCCGCATTGGGTGGCATGAACGTTGCAGATTCTGTCCGCAGCCTGCACGGGGTCGTGTGCGGCTCCGTGCCGTTCCTCGATATCCTGCCCAGGGAGGTCCCGAGCGATGCGAGCGATTCGACCCCTCACCGTACTCGTCCTGCTGGTGCTACCTGCGTGCGGAGGAGGCGAGCCGCCGGACGCTTCGGCCGCGGAGCAGCCGAGCGACGCCGCACCGGCGCAGGCCACGGACGCTGCGGCTGCCAGGCCCACGGAAGGCTCCTCCGAGGCCTCCGCTCCGGCGCCCGTCGTCCCCGTCGGTACCTCGCTGACGTTCATTGTGGGCGAGAAGATCTCGACCTCCGACCACGAGGCGGGCCACACGTTCACGTCCATCCTCGAGGGTGACGCGATGGGCGTGGACGGCGCTACCGCGCTGCCTGCCGGCACGATCGGCCGCTGGATCGTCACCGAGTCCACGGACGACGACGGACAGGGCGCGGCCGTGCTCGCGATGAGGCTCGAGGCGATCGACGTGGGGGGCGCGTGGTATCCGGTCACCGCGACGGTGACCGAGGCTCAGCTCTCCACGGATCAGAAGGACTCCAACACCGAGACCGCTGCGAAGATCGGCATCGGCGCGGCGGCCGGGGCGATCGCCGGGAAGGTGCTCGGCGGCAGTACGGGCGCCACGCTCAAGGGTGCGGGCGTGGGGGCCGCCATGGGCACCGTGGTCGCGCTCTCGACGCGGGGCGGCTCCGCCACGCTCGAGAAGGATGCGCGGATCACGGTGACGCTCGACGAGCCTCTTACGCTGTCGCCTCGCTGACGTCGGGGGCGTTCGGCTCCCGCGGCGACTCGGCATGGATGTTGCGGGCTTCGGAGAGGCCCGCCCAATCCCAGCCGAGGAGGTTCCGCATGTGGAAGAAGGACGAGATCCCCGCGCCCGCCCCGCCCCCGACCCACGAGCCGCGCCCGGTCACGGAACACGCCGCCCCGAAAGGCTCGGACGAGTCGGCCACGATCGGACGCTCAATCACGATCAAGGGCGAGGTGACCGGAGATGAGGATCTCCTGATCCAGGGGCACGTGGACGGCTCCGTGCAACTCCGCCAGCACGCGGTGCGCGTGGGCTCGGAAGGCAAGGTGAAGGCCAGCATCGTGGCCCGGCTGGTCACCGTGGAGGGAAGGGTCGAGGGGGACATCACCGCCGAGGAGCAGATCGCGCTCCGTAATTCCGCGTGGGTGGAGGGCGACCTCACCGCGCCGCGCGTCGTGCTCGAGGACGGGGCGCGGTTCCGCGGAGGCGTGGACATGGGGGATCCCGGTGACCAGGCGTCGAGGAGGAGCGGCAACCCCGCCGCGGCGCCGGTCCAGAAGGGCGTCGACAGTGTGCGGCCGCCCGACGCTGTGAAGGCGCTCGGATTGGGCGAATCGGCCGGGGAGAAAGGCAAGGGTGCGCCCCGCGTCACCGGCTGACCCGGCGCCGCGGGAGCGGACGACACGCGGGGTCGCCACCCTGTTCGAGGAGAGCAGAGAGGACGGGAGCCACGCCGTGCTCGACCTGGGTCCGGCGTCGGAGTCGAGCCTCGCCGTGTACGGCCGCTACGCCCGCCGTATCCGCTTCGTGGACCTCCTCTCCGCCGCGGCGTCCCAGGGGTGGACGGCCGCGCTCGCGGCGCTCCCGGAGCAGCCCGAACACCCCTACGACCTGCTGCTCGCCTGGGACGTCCTCGACCGGGTGCCTCCCGAGGCGCGGCCGCTCATCGTGGCGCGGCTGACCGAGGTGAGCGGGGAGCGGGCGCGCCTCCACCTGGTCGTGGACGCGAGCGGACGGCGCGTGGTGACCCCCCTCCGGTTCTCCCTGGTGGATGTGGGCGTGCTGCGCTGTGTGCCCGCCGGTCCGCCACGCCCGAGCTGGCCCCCGTTCCTGCCGGCCGAGGTGGGCCGGCTCCTCCGACCGTTCCACGTCATGCACGGGTTCACCACGGTCGGGGGGCTGAGGGAGTACGTGGCGGCTCGCTGACGACGGTTCTCCTTGCCGCCTCCGCTCGGGCGGATGCCACGGCTTGCACCCCGCCCGGCCCTCACCTACCGTGCCTTGTTGTGTCCCCGAGCAACAAGGAGCGGCGAGCGATGGCTCCCCTTCGGCAGTGCGTGCGCGTCGCGGCGACGGTCCTCGTCTTCGCGAGCCCGGCCTTCGCCCAGCAGTCCGTGCTGGAGACCCGCGATCCGAACCAAGCGCAGGACCCGGACTTCTCCCGGTCCGTGGCGGAATGGACCACGAAGCCGGAGTTCCTGAGTCCGTTGGTGGACCATCTCCCGGTCGTGGCGGGCATCCCCTCTCCCAAGGACGTCCTGGGCTACCACATCGGTGCTCCCAGGAAGCTCACCTACTACGCCGATATCCTGCGCTACTTCCGGGCCCTCGAGGCGGCGTCGCCCAGGGTGAAGATCATCACCACCGGGACGACCGACGAGGGTCGTGAGACCGTCGTCGTGTTCGTGGGCTCCGAGGAGTCCATCCGGAATCTGGACCGGTACCGGGAGGCGCTGGCCGAGCTCGCCGACCCCCGCGGCCTCACCGAGGCCGAGGCCCGTCGGGTCATCGCGGACGCCAAGCCCATGTACCATGTGATCGGGGGGCTCCACAGCGGCGAGACCGGGCCCCCGGAGATGTTGATGGAGCTAGCCTATCGCCTCGTGGCCGAGGATTCGCCCCTCATCAGGGGGATCCGGGACAACGTCATCGTGTCCCTCACGCCTGTGGCGGAGCCCGACGGGCGGGACCGATACGTCGACTGGTACTACCGCCACCTCGTCGATATCGACGACGAGGACGACCGCATGCCAGGGCCGCCGTACTGGGGCAAGTACGTGTTCCACGACAACAACCGGGACATCAACTTCTCCCAGATGAGCCTGCGGCCGCTCCTGGATTGGTACCTGGAGTGGCACCCGCCGATCATGCACGACCTCCACGAGTCCATCCCGCTGATGTACGTCTACAGCGGACAGGCACCCCAGAACCCGGCCTTCGACCCGATCCTGTTCGGCGAACTCCCGTGGTACGCCAACTTCGAGATGGCGCAGATGATCAAGTACGGCATGCCGGGCGTCTGGACCCACGCCTTCATGGACGCCTGGTCGCCGGGGTACTTCGCCTCCATGTCCTACAACCACAACGGTCTCATGCGCATGTACGAGACCTTCGGGAACGGGGGCGCCACCACCATGATGCGCGACCTCACGGGAGGCGGCGGGCGGAACGCGAACGAGCGGGAGTGGTACCGGCCGCTGCCGGCCTACGACTCCATGCTCTGGTCCATGAGGAACAACACCAATTACATGGAGACCGGGGTGCTGCTGGGCCTCCAGCTCACGTCCCAGTTCCCGAAGGTCGTGCTGGAGAACTTCTATCTGAAGACGCTCCATTCCATCGAGGACGGGGTGGACGAGACGCCGCACGGCTGGGTGATCCCGGCGGGGCAGCGGGATATGACGCGCGTGGCGCTCCTGGTGAACCTGCTGCGTATCCAGGGGATCGAGGTGGGGCGGGTATCCAAGGAGGTGAAGCTGGGAGAGGAGACGTACCCGGGCGGCTCGTACGTCATCAAGCGGAATCAGCCCTACGGACGCCTGGCCAATATCCTGCTCGAGCGCCAGGACAACTACCCCGACCCCGACCTGCAGACCTACGACGACAGCGGCTGGACCATGGGTCTCATGCTCCATGCCGATGTGGTGGAGGTGGACGATGTGGGTATCCTCGACGTCGAGGCGCCGCTGGTGGGCGAGGTGGAGCTCGCCGGGAGCGTCTCGGGGCCGCGGACGCCGTCGGTGTACGCCGTGGCCCACCTCGGCTCCACGAACATGATCACGCTCCGGTACCGTCTGGAGGATCTGGCGGTACACGCCGCCGAGGCGCCGTTCGAGGCCGATGACACCGAGATGCCCGCGGGTTCCTTCCTGATCCGTGCCGAGGGGAACGCGGAGCGGATCCAGGCGGCGGTGCGCGAGCTCGGCCTCACGGCCGTGGGGCTCTCGGCGATGCCCGACGTGGCGACCCACGAGATCGACGTCCCACGCATCGCGATGTACAGCATGTGGGGGAGCACGCAGGAGGTCGGCTGGGTCCGGCACACCTTCGACCGCTTCGAGATCCCCTACGACCTGATCTTCAAGGAACGGGTCCGCGCGGGGGACCTGCGTCGTGACTACGACGTGGTCCTTTTGCCCAGCCAGGGTCGGGACGGCAAGAGCCTGGTGTACGACCTGGAGCCGAAGGACCGGCCCATCGCCTACACGAAGACGCCCGAGTTCCGGAACCTGGGGATGTACGGCTCGTCGGAGGACATCACCGGCGGCATGGGACTGGAGGGCGTCCTGGAGCTCAAGAAGTTTCTCGCGGCCGGTGGTGTGATGATCACGCTGGGGAACGCGACCGCCCTTCCCACCGACTTCGGGCTGGTCAGGAGCATCAGCGGCTCACGACCCTCCGGGAACTTCTACGCACCCCGGCCCATCGTGGAGGGTGAGGTCACCCACCCCGAGCATCCCGTCTTCTACGGATACGCGGAGACGACGCTCCCCCTCAAGTACGCCAACGGACCGCTCCTCCAGGTCCCCGAGAAAGACCGGGACGAGCAGGTGCTCATGAAGTTCGTGGGCGGCGGCGACGCGGTGCTCAGCGGGCTCATGCGCGGCGCCGACCAGATCAAGGACCGTCCCGCCCTTGTGGACGTGCCGGTCGGAGAGGGGCGGCTCCTCATGTTCTCCACCAACCCGGTGTACCGGTGGCAGAACCACGGGGAGTTCAACATGCTCTTCAACGCGCTGATGAACTACGACGACTTCGGGCCGAGTGCCGAGGAGCGGCCCACCCGAGACGGGTCGTGACCCCGAGGACGTCCCGCAAGGAGGATCCCGTGAGGCGTATCGTCATTGCGCTCCTGAGCATGGTGCTCCTCGGCGCGGCCGGCTGCGCCACGCTCCAGCAGATCGCGGCGCTCCGAGACGTGGACTTCAGCGTCGATCGACTGACGGACGTACGGCTCGCCGGCATCGACCTCGCCCGGACGCGCTCATACTCGGACCTGGGCCTGGTGGACGCGGGGCGTCTCGCGTTGGCGGTCTCTCAGGGCACGCTCCCGATGGAATTCCAACTCCATCTCACGGCCGAGAATCCGGCGGACAACTCGGTGGATGCCAGGCTCGTGCGCATGGACTGGACGCTGCTGCTCCAGGACCGCGAGACGCTCTCGGGCGTGTTCGCGAACGAGATGCTGCTGGCCCGAGGCCAGCCCACGGACGTCCCGATCACGATCAGCCTCGATCTGCTCGATTTCTTCCAGGGCAGCGCGCGCGACCTGATGAACCTCGCCCTGTCGCTGTCCGGACAGGGGGGCGCGCCCACGGAGGTCACCCTGCGCGCGACGCCCACGATCGAGACGGCGCTCGGGCCCATCCGCTATCCCCGGCCGATCACCATCGTGAGCAAGAGCGTGGGGGAGTGAGGCCCGGCTCCGGGCACGGTATCTTGAAGCGTTGTCCGTCCCCCGCGCCTTCCTCCCGACCATGCCATGGCCGTCCTCCTCGACGTCGTCGCGCCGGTCTTCGGCCTGGCAGCGCTGGGCTTCGCGGCCGGGCGGCTGCGCCTGCTCGGCGAGGCGGGCATCAAGGGGCTCGTGGATTTCGTGTTCAACTTCGCGATCCCGGTCCTGCTCCTCCGGAGCACGGCGCGGCTGGAGCTGCCCGAGGACATCCCGTGGTCGTTCCTGGTGGCGTTCTACGCCGGGGCGTTCACCATGTGGGCGCTGGGCATGGCGTCCGCGCGGTGGCTCTTCCGCCGCAGGCCCGATGAGAGCGCGATCTTCGGAATGGCCGGGGGCTATTCGAACACGGTGCTGATGGGCATCCCCATCATCCTGACAGCCTTCGGGCCGGAAGCCACGCTCCCGCTCTTCCTCATTATCGCGACCCACTCGACGCTGCTGCTGCCGCTCACGTTGGTGGCCCTGCACTGGAGCCGCGGAGGGGACGCGTCGTTCCGTGCGCAGGGTTGGGAGGTCGCGAGGGCCGTTGCGCTCAACCCGATCGTGCTGGGGCTCGCGGCCGGGCTCGGGATGAACCTCCTGGAGCTTGCGTTCCCCTCGCCCGTGGACCGGACGTTCGAGCTGCTCGGCTCGGCGGCGGTGCCCTGTGCCCTGTTCGCGATGGGAGGGGCGATCGCGAGCTATCCACTGGGTGGCGACATGCGGCCGGCAGTGCTCCTCTCCGCGCTCAAGCTGTGCGGCCATCCCCTTCTCGTGTGGATCGTCGGCACCCTCCTCGGCATCGAGGGGCTCTGGCTGTCCGTGGCGGTCGTGATGGCCTCCATGCCGACCGGTGTGAACGTCTACCTGTTCGGCGCCAAGTACGGTGCCGCCTCGGAGGTGGCGGCCCGCACGGTGCTGTTGGCCTCCACGCTGTCCGTCGTCACGATCTCGACCCTCCTTGTGGTGGTGGCCGGATAAGCCTCCGAGCCGCGCTTGACCGCGGACGTCCATCCGGACCACTCTCCTCGCCGTGTCTCGCGCTTCCGGGCCTCAGGAGGTGGTGCATGCGCACGCGGTCCCTGTTTGCATCCGTTCTGTTCGTTGCGATCCCGTCGGTCGCGGTTGCCCAATCCACGAGCCCGCCCGCTCCGTGGGACGATGCACTGGCTCGCTTCGCCTCCGAGCTGGGCCGGCAGGTCGAGGAAGACGGGGTGGGCGGTGTCGTGGCGGGTGTGGCTGTGGACGGCGACTTGGTCTGGGCCCGGGGCTTCGGCTGGGCGGACCGGGATCGCCGAACGCCCATGGGCACGTCGGCCCTCTCCCGCGTCGGCTCGATCTCCAAGTCGGTGACCGCGGTGCTCCTGATGCACCTCGTCGACGGCGGCGTCGTATCCCTGGACGATCCCGTGGAGCGGTACCTCCCGGAGGTCCGGGGGCTGGTGGATCCGAAGCCCGGCGCTCCGCCGATCACCCTCCGTCAACTCGCCAGCCACACCGCGGGGCTCACGCGGGAGCCGCGGCTCGAGGGCGCCGCGTCGGGTCCGATCGGGCAATGGGAGGAGAAGGTGCTCGCATCCGTCCGGGCCACGGGCTTCGAGCACGCGCCCGGGGAGCGGTACCTATACTCCAACATCGGTTTCGGGATCCTGGGCCTCACGCTCTCGCGGGCTGCGGGACGCCCGTTCATGGAGCTCGTGGAGGAGGAGATCTTCCGGCCGTTGGGGATGACCGGGTCCACGTTCGTGGTGGGCGACGAGTTGGCCCCACGGCTGGCGCCAGGGTACCAGAACGGGAGGGACGGGACCATCGACGCCGCGACGCCCGCCCGGGAGCACGCCGGACGCGGGTACAAGGTGCCGAACGGGGGCGTGTACTCGACGGTCGCGGACCTGGCACGTCTGGCGGGAGCGGTGAGCGGCACGCCGGGATTGAGGATCCTGTCCGAGGCTTCCCGCCGGGAGATGATCGGGGTCCAGACGCCCGAGGATCCGCGCCGTGGCTACGGAATCGGCTTTTCGGTGGAGGTCGGCGAGGACGGACGGCGCGTCGTCTCCCACGGCGGCTCCGTGTCGGGATATACCGCCCACCTGGCCTTCGATCCCGACACGCGCGTGGCCGTGGTCCTCCTGCGCAACTACGGCAGGGGTGCCACGAACCTCGGTGCGGCCGCCGCGGGACTGGTGCGCGAGCTCGTCCGATAGGGGCCGTGCCCCCGAAAGCTCGCTATGCGGACGCGCCCGCGAGGTCCGCCGTCACGCGGAGGAAGTGCTCGATCTCCTGCGGGGAGTTGTAGTGGCTTCCCGAGAGCCGGATGAAGCTGTCGATGCCGAGCTGCTTCAGCATCGCGGCGAAGAACGGGTCCTGCCCCGGCGCGTGGAGCCTGAGCTGATTCGCACGGTAGCGCGCGCATCCTTCGGTGGCCTCGATCCCCGCCAGGTTGAAGCCCACCAGCAGCGACTGGCGCGTCAGGTCGTCTCCCATGCCGTACATGGTCACGTGCTCCATCGCACGCAACCCGGCGACGTCGCCGTTGCCCTGGAGGAGGAGGTCGAGCAGCCCCGTCATGTGCGCCTTGATGGCCGTCATCGCGGCCACGACACGCGCACGGCGGTCGTCCGAGTCGGTGAACCTGCTGCCGAGCCAGCACAGATAGTCCACCACGGCGCTCCATGCCGCGTAGGACTGGTGCTCGACGCCGCCCAGGTCCCAACTCGTCGCGGGCTTGAACGTGTACTTCCAGTGCGGGAGCGTCGCGAGGCGCTCGGTGGCATGCGCGTATCCGCACCCCTTCACCCCGTAGTTCTTGTAGGGCGCGATGACGTACGCGTCGGCGGCGATCTCCTCCACGTCGATCGGGCCTGAGGGAGAGTACTGCACGCCGTCCACCATGATGAAGAGATCCGGCTTGATCCTGCGTGCCTCTCGCACGATGGTCGCGACGTCATAGATCTCGCCGGTGACGTTCGACGTGTGCGTGACCGCGAGGAAGCACGTGTCCTTGTCGATCCGCTCGTAGATGGCGTCCAGGGGCACCGAGCCCGTCGTGCGCTCGGGTGGGGCGACGCGCTCCTCCTTGCCGTACTTGGTGGAGAACTGCGTGATCGCGCTGCGGACCGACGCGTGGTCGAGGCCTGTGGTGACGACGTTCTTCCCGGGGATGGACGCGAGCACGGCGTCCGTGATGCGGTAGATGACGTGGCTGCTGCTCCAGCCGGGAATGATGTGCCCGGACTTCGCGCCGAAGAACAGCATCAGGTCGGCGACGCCCTGCGCGGTGACGTCCATGGCGTGCCGTGAGCCGGGGTTGGCGCGTCCCTGCTGGTCGGGGAGGCACGTCTCCATGCCCATGGCCTCGATGACGCCCTTCGGCCGGCACGATCCCGAGGCGGCCTCGAAGAACGTGCGCCGGCCGGAGTACGGATCCCAGTCCACGTAGAGGAACCGGTTGCGGACCTCCTCCATCAGCGCGGGAGGGAAGATGCCCTCCGCGTAGGCGTTGCTCACGGGTGTCTCCTGTCGGGGCCGATGCAAGATGCACGGTCGGTACGGACAGTACGGCGAGGTGGTGCCGTGTCAACGGTGTTCCGTGCCGAGGAGGGAGACTGGCGTTGGCCTGCTGTCGCCGGAGGCGTCGCGACGCCGCGGCACGTCCGCTCATCCCGTGAGCTTGTGGTACCGGCGCAGCAGCATCGTACGGGACAGGGCCGAGAGATGATCGATGTAGAGCCTGCCGTTCAGGTGATCGATCTCGTGCTGGAAGCACCGGGCCAGCTCGCCCTCGGCCTCCAGTCGCAGGGGGCGGCCCCGCTCGTCCAGGGCCTCCACGATCACACGCGCCGGACGCGGCACGACGGCCCTCATGCCCGGGATGCTGAGACATCCCTCCACGCCTCGCGCGGTTAGGCTGCTCGCTTCGATCACCGAGGGATTGATGAGTGTGTAGCGCGTTCGACCCTGAGGGGGCACGTCCGCCACCGCGATCCTGCGCGAGATCCCCGCCTGGGGCGCAGCGAGGCCCTGACCGCCCCACGCGTACATCGCCTCGAACATGCGGCGCGCGAGATCGCGGACTTCATCGTCCACCGCCTCCACGTCCGCGGCACGCTCCCGGAGTACCGGATCTCCCAGGTAGACGAGGTTCAAACCGGCAGTCTTCGCTCCGTGCCGCCGATCCACCATCGTCATCGACCTCGTGGGGGCTCTTCGCGACCGGGCATGCATTCCTCCGGGCTCGTCAGGAACTCCACGCGGGGCAGCCGCTCGCGGAAGACCTCGTGGGCTTCGTCGAACGCGTGCGCCGAAGGTGCCTTCGCGCCGGCAGCCGGCTGAAGCCGTGTCGGCACGGTCAGGTAGGCTCTGCCCGGGGCGATCCCCTCGAGGAAATCCACGAGACGCCCGACCGCGTCCGTGTCGTCGTTGATCCCATCCACCAGCGTCGTTTCGGTCCACACCTCACCCGGGAAGCTCCGGACGAACGCCTCGATTCCCCGGAGGATGGCGGGAAGTCGGAGCTGTCGAGCCGGGCGATTGATGCGACGCCACGTCTGGTGATCGACGGTGTCCGCCTTCACCAGGACCACGTCCGCCTCGGCCAGGTCCGAGCGGACCTCCGGCCGCCACAGCAGCGACCCGTTCGTGATGACCCCGACCGGGATTCCCAGCGATTTGAGGGTCCGGATCTCCGGTCGTAGGAGCAGATCCAGCGTCGGCTCGCCGTGCGGAACGAAGACGAGATGCTCGACGGCCTGCTCGTTGGCACGGCATGCCGCGAGCTTGTCCTCGACCGCGTGCATCAACCGTTCCACGGGCATGAACGGGCGGCGCCGGATTCGCAGGCTCGGTGGTCGGCTGCGGCAATAGACGCAGGAATAGCTGCAGCTCTGCGGCGGGATGGTGTTGACCGTGAGACTGCGACCGAATCGCCTGGACAGTACCGGGCCGAACGCCAGCATGACCGCCGCCTACCCGGCCACGAGTGCCCTGTCGATCAGGTCCGCCGCCCGTCGTCCTGAGAGCAGCATGCCGCCGAAGATCGGCCCCATGCGAGGGCCGCCCTGCGACACCTGGACGCACATCCCGGAGATCCAGAGCCCGGGGTACACCTCGGCGACGCCCGCGACCACGGACTCTTCGCCGGCCAC
>CAYPMO010000010.1:69197-80535 GCA_964412015.1 uncultured Gemmatimonadaceae bacterium
ATGACCACTTCGTTCATGGCCATGGCTCCACCCCAGATCCCGCCCCCGGGGGACAGCCGCTTCTCCAGGAGCGTCACCTTCCGTCCTTTGAGGGCCAGATCGAGCGCTGCCCGGAGGCCCGAAGGCCCGGCTCCCACGATCAGGACGTCGCTCACCAGGGATCTCACGAACTTCTCGTGGTAGGCATCGAGGATGGCGCGGGTGATTCGGGTCTCATACGAAGCCGGCATGGGTCCTCCTGTGCGCGTCCGTGGTGGCTGTCCGTCCTCGAAGGATCTTCGACTCGCCTGTGTCGGTCTCGATACGCTCGACCGCCGCGAAGTGGCGGTGCACGTAGAACAGGATACGGATCAGGAGCCTGCTGGGCACCTCGTGATCCATCATGAGGAACCGACCGCCGGCCCTCCGGAATCTCATTTCGCGGCGCTGGAAACGAGCGCTTCGAGCTCCAGAGCTACGGTTCCGGCCGCTTCGGCGAGTTGCGTGGACCGCAACTCCTCGCCCTGCAACCACTGGCCCTGGACCACCGAATGATCCGGGAAGGCCCCCAGGACCGGGACCTCGTATCCGTCCAGGGCCGCCCGGACGTAGCTCTCGGCGGCGGACCCGGGCATGCGACTGAGCACGGCGAGCGTGCCCCGAACCCTGGCGTTGCGGTAGATGCGCACGGCCACCTCGGCGAGCTCCCCGCCGCCGAGGTGGGCGGTGGCCGGAGGGACTCCCTCCTGGATCCGGACGACCAGGTTCGCGAGATGCGACGCCATCTTGATCGCCGCCGTCGTCGGATCCACCACCGCCAGCGCCCAGTCCACGGACGTGACGACGCCGCGGGCCGCGTCCTCGAACCCCGCCTTGAAATCTACCAGCGTGACCAGATCGGCTCCGGACTCCGTGACCCGCAGGTCCCGGGCGATCTTCACGATGGGCCCGTCGCAGCCGGCACCGGGGCCGAGGACTCCCAGCTTTCCGGCCACGAGGAGGCGAATGTCCTCCTGGGTCCTTCCGACGAATTGGGGCCCGAGGTTCCCGAGCGAGATCTCCCCTCCTTTGAGCGGCGTCGGGTCGTCCACGGGACAGGTGACCGTTCCGCCGCTGAACACCATCCCCCCGAAGTGATCGAGCAGGGGCGTCGGCTCCGGCTCCGCGCCCATCGCGGCGGCCAGGCCGAAGTTGGTCGAATCGGCGTCCAGAACCACCACCGTATAGCCGCGTTCCCTGAGCGCACGCGCGAGGAACACCGTGACGGTGCTCTTGCCTGAGCCTCCCTTTCCGAAGATCCCGATCCTGCTGCCTGCCAGCGCGCGCTCACCCATTCTATTCCTCCTGGTCGTTCACCCCGTGGGGTGCGATTCGGCCCGATGTTCACCGTGGCCTTGATTGTGTCCGTGACTGTGTCCGTGTCCGCGACCGGCCTCGCATGCCTGATCGTGCGTGATCGATCGGAGCTCGCCGGCACGAACGGCGGCGAGCGCATCGGAGACGCTCCCGTACGGGGAGGGACGGGAGCTCGGTCCCCGGCAGTCGGGGGTGGGAAGGCACAGGATCCTCGATCCCTTCAGGTACCGGATGCTCCAGGACTCCCACTGGACGGCGAGCTCTCCGGCGGCGCCGAGGCTTCGGGTCGCCTGCTTACGGTCCGCACGTAGTAGCGGTGAGGCCCGTACCGGACCGCGGCGAGCTTCCCTTCCTCGATGAGAGTGTCGACGGAGCTCCAGGGGGCGTGCCGGCGGCTCATGAGGCGATGTACCGCCGCCTCCCGCATGGGATGCACCGCGGTGATGCTCAGGAGGTCCGCGAGGGCGTCGCCGGTGGAGGCGAACTCGTCCCCCTCGTAGCCCAGGAGCAGCTCCACGTGGGGAAGGAACGCGTGGAACACCTCGTGCGCCCGCGCCACCGCACCGGGTTCGGGCGGAAGCACCCAGGGCTCGGCGGGTGGCCGCGTGGGCACGGCGAGATACGCCGCGGCGGGCCGGATCGAGCTGAGGAACGCGGCCGTGGACCGGAGCTGGTCCTCGTCGTCGTTGACGCCGGCGACCAACATGGTCTCGGTGGTGAGTTTGCCCTTGAATTCCTTCGCGAACGCCTGGACGCCCTCCAGGACGGCCTCGAGGTCGAGGCGGCGGTGGGGCCGGTTGACCTTCCTCCACACGTCGTCGCGGACCGCATCCACCTTGACGGAGACCCGATCGGCCCGCCCGATCGCGGCCCGCACATCCGGCCGGAACAGAAGCGAGCCGTTCGTGATCACCGCGATCGGGATGCCCAACGGCCGCAGGAAACCGATGAGCCCGCCGAGCGAGACGTCGAGCGTCGGCTCCCCGTCGGAGACGATCGTCACATGGTCGATCCGCTCCTTCGCCCGTTCCGCGGCCTCCACGTGCCGACGGACCTCGGCGGCGATGGACCGGGCGGCATAGAAGATTCGCGGCTCCGCCCGCATCTCCACCGTGCGTCCCACCTGGCAATAGACGCATGAGTATGTACAGATCTTGGGCGGGATGTTGTTGACGCCGAGACTGCGACCGAATCGGCGGGAGGGCACGGGGCCGAACGTCGTGCCTTGCGTGCTCAAGATGGCCTGATCTTCCGGAGTGGCCGCGGGGGAGCCCCCGACTGCATGTGCCATACTCATGAGTATCTCCTTTCTGAAAAGATACCGGCCCACGAAGGATGAGGCAACAGGGGGGCGGGAGCCGGATCACTCCCGGGGAGGGCTTCATGCGGCTTGCGTCCGGGGCGGGTCGCGATATACTGATGGGTATGTCGCCGATGCCGGTCACCGGACCTACCGCAGCGCTCGCCCCGCCGGACGTCCTGATGGACGCCGCCTTCCGTGTCTTCGCCGAGCGGGGCTACCGTGCCACGCGCCTCGACGACGTAGCCGAGGCGGTCGGGGTGACCAAAGGTGCCATCTACTACTACTTCGACGGGAAGGAGGACCTTCTTCGGCGAGCGGTCCAGCATCGTCACCGCGCCATCTTCGCCGAGATCGCTTCCGCTCTCGAGGGCGAAAAGGCGCCTGCCTCGACGAAGGTCCGCTACGTGCTCAGGAAGGTCTGGCAGCACTGGCTGGATCCGGAGTGGGGCCACGCGCTGCGGCTCATGCTCGGAGAAGTGAGCATGGAGTTCCCGGCGCTCTTCCGCATGTGGGCGGAGGTGGGACCCGTGCACGGTTGGGCCCTTCTCCGCGACTTCATCGAAGAGGGTAAGAGCGGCGGCGAGTTCCGTCCCGATGTGGACGCGGAGGTCGCCGCGCGTCTCGTGCTCTCCGGGCTCATGCTCCAGGCGGCGCTGCAGGTGCACATGGGACTGGCCGACATGGCGCCGTGCGATCCCGACCGGATCTTCGATTCGTCGGTCGAGTTGTTCCTGCACAGCTTGACCGTGACCCACGGTCACCTGTAACGGGCCCGTCCCCTCCGGCCCCGTGCGACTGTACCAGGCCGGGCCGAGCGGAATGAGCGGGATGGTCGTGGACTCGGTGGGGTGGGACGGGGGAGGCCCCGAGCCGGCGATGGCGGCCATGATCGTGCGGGCCGTCCGGATCACGATGGATTACGAAACCGGCCGGTACGTGCAGGAGTTCCAGGCGCACCTGACGCTCGAGGGACAGCTGATCGGTACGACCGGGTGGATGGAGCATGGGTCGTGGACGTACGCCTGGATCGACGGGGGCTTCGCCTTCGCGCCCGACGGGGGTACGGTCGAGTTCTCCGGCTGGGCGGGCGGGCCCGGCGAGATCGTCGTCCACCAGCGCGTCCGGAAGGCCCCGCGGCACCACCGCTTCACGTACGTCTTCCGCGAGCAGCCGTCCTTCCGATGATGGGAGAGGCCCGTCCGTGAAGCGAGCTGCTCTGGTCCACGGCGGTGTCTTCGGGGACGAGACCTTCGCGCGGGACTACGCTCGGAGGCACCGGAAGATGGCCGAGGGGTTCGGGGACGAGTACGGGAGGAAGCTCGCGCGGTGGGGATTCACGCGGGGCCGGATCCTGGACGCCGGATGCGGATCCGGGGCCACGGTGTTGCGGCTGGCCGGTCTCTTCCCCGAGGCCGAGCTGGTGGGGATCGACCTCTCCGAGCTCCTTCTGACCGTCGCCCGGGAGGAGACGGCCGGCACCGGGAACGAGCCCCGGATCCGCTTCGAGAAAGCCGACGTGCAGGCGATCCCGTCCGGCGACGACGCCTTCGACGTCATCATCAGCGCCAACATGGCCCATCTGGTCGACGACGCGGTGGCGATGATGAACGAGCTGGAGCGGGTCCTGGCGCCGGGCGGTTTCCTGTTAGTGGTGGATCTGCGCCGCTCCTGGCTGGGTTTGGTGGAGCGGGAGATCCGCTCGGCGTTCACGATGCCGGAGGTCCATGACCTCCTGGCCCGTTCCCGGGTTCGCCCCGGGGACATCCATTCAGGGTTGCTGTGGTGGCGGTTCGAGAGCTACCCGGCCAGGGCGGCTTCGAACTTCTCGTTCTGACGACAACTCCTCTCGTCATCCCTACCCCGCTCCCTTCCCTTCTCTCAGCCGGTCGTCCCGTTCGGCAGGAACGCCACGATGCGCAGCGGCGCGCCGCTCCCTCCCTCGATCTTCATGGGGAGCGCCACCACGAACGCTCCCGCCGGGGGAAGCAGCTCGAGGTCCGCCACGTTCTCGAAGACCACGATGCCGTCGGCGAAGAGGACGACGTGGGCCCGGAAGTCCTTCGACTGTCCGTAGTCGATGCTCGGCGTGTCGAGACCCACCGCGGTGATCCCCCGGTTGGCCACGAGCCACTCGGCGGCCTCCTGCGACAATCCGGGGAAGTGCAGCTCGGCCACCGCCTCGGGCCCGGTCCGCGACGTACCGAGGAGGGCCGCGCGGTCGTGGTAGCGCTCGCCCCAACCCGTGCGGAGGAGCAGGATGCCGCCATCCGGGAGCGTTCCGTGCGCGGCCTCCCATCCGGTGAGATCCTCCACCGTCACCAGGTAATCCGCGTGGGCACGCTCCGAGACGTCCACGACTGCTGCGGGGCCGATGAGGGCGTCGAGCGGGACCTGGTCCATGGCGAGCCCCCCCTCCGCGAAGTGGATCGGGGCGTCCATGTGGGTGCCGCCATGCTCGGCCGCGGCGTACCGGTAGTTCGCGTAGAACCAGCCGCCCTCCGTGATTCCGTAGGCAATCTGCTCGTGTTGAAAGCCCAGGGTATCCGTGGGCCAGTAGACGGTGGAGGCGTTGAACGGGTGGCTCAGGTCCACCCAGCGCCCGGCGGTCCCGTCGAAGACGGCGGACGGGCCGGGAGCCGGCGGGGTGCATGCCGCCAGAGCGCAGGCGGCGACGATGAACGCGCGGCGCATGGTGTTCCTCCTGTTGCGGCCGAGGACAACGTGGTCCTGAGCAGCCCGGTTAGCAACGCGCGCCTAAGCTGTGCTCGTGCCGACGCGGAGCAGGACCTTGCCCGTGGTCTTCCTCCCCTCGAGCGCGCGGTGGGCGTCCGCCGCTTCCGCCAGGGCGAACTCCGTGCCTATCCGGACGTCGAGCCGGCCGGCCTCGATCCACGAGAACAGCTCGCCCGAGCGCTCCAGCAGCTCCTCTCGCGTGGCCGTGTAGTGGGCCAGCGTGGGCCGCGTGAGGAAGAGGGACCCCTTGCGGTTGAGGATCTGGGGGTCGATCGGGTCCACCGGCCCGCTCGACTGCCCGAAGAGGACCATCATGCCCCGCGGCGCGAGGACATCCAGTCCGGCGAGGAAGGTGCTCCTGCCGACCGAGTCGTAGACCACGTGCACGCCGCGCCCTTCGGTCAGGCTGTGGACCTCGGGCGCGAAGTCCTGACGCGTGTAGACGATGACCGCGTCGGCTCCCGCAGCGCGCGCCAGCTCGGCCTTCTCGTCCGAGCCGACCGTCGCGACGACCCAGGCCCCACGCCGCTTGGCGATCTGCACGAGCAGGAGCCCGACGCCACCCGCGGCCGCGTGCACCAGGCACCGGTCTCCCTCGAGGAGCGACCAGGTGGACGTGGCCAGGTAGTGGGCCGTCATTCCCTGGAGCATGACGGCGGCCGCCGTGCGCGTGCCGATGGCCTGCGGCAGCACGACGAGCCTCGCGGCGGGTACGACCGCGTACTCGGCGTACGCGCCGAACCCGCCCGCCCACGCGACCAGGTCACCTTCACGCACCTCGGTGACGTCCACGCCCACCGCCACCACGACCCCGGCACCCTCGCCTCCGAGCGTGGCGGGGAGCTTCATCGGGTAGAGCCCCAGACGCTGGTAGATCTCGATGAAGTTCACCCCCGTGGCTTCGATCCGGACCAGCGCCTCGGCGGCGCCCGGCTCCGGGATCGGGATCCGCTCCGCGCGGAGCCTCTCCGGCCCGCCGTGCTCGTGCAGGCGGATGGTTAGCATCGTCTTCTCGGTCATGAGGCGGCCTCCTGTCGGTCCTGTCCGACTCCGACGGATCATAGGGAAACGGGCGCGCGCGCCAAGGCCGCGGGACCGAAACGAGCGGCGCGAGGGGAACGGCTGCGCGCTCGGACTCGTGAAAGGGTTTCCGGCGTCGGATGGCCTGGTCGCGGAGCACGCGCTACACTCCTCGCACATACCTGAAGGAGGAGTCCCTTGTCCACCTCGCGAGTGTTCGGGCGCGGGCGGGTCCCGGCCCTTGTCACCTTCTTCGTCCTCGGCGCCGCTCCCGGCGCGGCCCCCCAGCTGTCGGCGCAGGGTTTCACGATCGAGGACGTCCTCAGTCCCCAGTTCCCCGTGGAGATGGCGACGGCCAGGAGCGTCGATCGTATCGCCTGGATCGCGTTCGAGCGGGGCATGCGGAACGTCTGGACGGCGGCAGGCCCCGACTTCACCCCGGTGCGCCTTACGAACTGGACGGATGACCGGGGCCACGACCTCACCGACATCCGCATCTCCGACGACGGTGAGGTGCTGGTGTTCGTCCGGGGGCACACGCCCAACCGCGACGGATGGATCGCCAATCCCTTCTCGGACCCGCGGGGGTCGGAGCGCGCGATCTGGGCGATCGGCGCCTCGGGCGGCGATCCGTGGCGCGTGGCGGAGGGGAGCAACCCGGTCCTCTCTCCCGACGGCCGATGGGTGCTCTTCACGAAGGACGGACAGATCTGGCGCGCTCCGGTGAACCCGGGCGTCGCGGCCGAGGAGCCCACCCAGCCGCTCTTCCGCGCGTTCGGCGTGAACGGCAACCCCGTCTGGTCGCCCGACGGCGGCAGGATCGCGTTCGTGAGCGTGAGGGAGGACCACTCCTTCATCGGCATCTACGATGTCGAGGCGCCCAGGGTCAGCTATCTGGCGCCCGGCGTGGATCGGGACGACCAGCCGGCGTGGTCGCCCGACGGCGAGCACGTGGCTTTCGTCCGTCGCCCGGGCCTGCCGTTCGGGTCGGTCGCGCAGCGTCCGGAGAGCGTGCCGGACAGCGTGATCCCGAAGGGGCTCGAGGAAGCGCGGTTCGCCGATGGCTCGAACCTCGCGATCTGGGTAGCCGACGCGGCCTCCGGAGAGGGGCGCGAGGCGTGGCACAACATGCCCTTCGACTCGGCGTTCAGCCGGGTGTCGGACCTGATGTGGGCCGGCGACCATCTGGTGTTCGGAGCGGAGCCCGGGAACTGGGGCCACTACTACTCCGTGCCGGTGTCGGGCCACGAAGGACTGCCCGTCGACCTCACGCCCGGCGAGGGCTTCGCCGAGCACGTCACGCTCTCCAGGGACGGGCGGACGCTCTACTTCGCGGGCAACATGGGCGACATCCACCGCCGAGACTTGTTCAAGGTCGCGACCCGCGGCGGGAACCCCCAGCAGCTCACGAAAGGCGCGGCGATCGAGACGTACCCGGCCGCGCTCGCCTCGGACCGGCAGGTGGCGGTGCTCCTGGCGGGACCCGCGCAGCCGCAGACGGTGGGGCTCGTCCCGTCCGGCGGAGGCGAGGGCCGCACGATCGTTCCGCTGCCCGATCGGTTCCCCCGCAGCAAACACGTCGTGCCCGAGAACGTCACGCTGAATGCGGCCGACGGCTTCGAGTTCTACAACCAGCTCTTCCTGCCGCCGGACCTGAAGCCGGGGGAGAAGCGGCCGGCGCTCATCTTCATCCACGGCGGCTCGCGCCGGCAGATGCTGCTCGGGTACCACTACATGCACTTCTACCACATGGCCTACGCCATGAACCAGTACTTCGCCAACAAGGGCTACGTGGTCCTGTCGGTGAACTACCGGAGCGGCATCGGCTACGGGAAGGCGTTCCGCAACATCCCGGATATCGGTCGGCGCGGGAACAGCGAGTACCGGGACGTCCTGGCTGCGGGGTTGTACTTGCAGGGCCGTCCGGACGTGGACCCGGAGCGCGTGGGGATCTGGGGCCTGTCGTACGGCGGCATCCTGACCGCGCAGGCGCTCGCGCGCAACTCCGAGGTCTTCGCCGCCGGCGTGGACATCGCGGGCGTGCACTTCTGGGGCGACGCGCTGGATCCGAGCGTCGTGACGTATTCCTCGTCGTCCGCCTCCGAGGTGGACAAGTGGACCTCTCCGGTCCTCCTGATCCAGGGCGACGACGACCGCAACGTGGACTTCTCTCAGACGGTCGGGCTCGTCCAGGCCCTGCGCGCCCACGACGTCCACTTCGAGCTCACGGTCTATCCGGACGAGGTGCACGACTTCCTGGTGTTCTCGCGGTGGATCGAGACCTTCGGCGCCACCGACGATTTCTTCGGCCGCTTCATCTGGAACAAGAAGGAGTGAGCCCGACACCGGGGGCCGCGATCGCGTCCGCCCTGACCGACTCGGCCTAAACCGGGCTTCGCAGCGCCGGAGTCGCGAGCCACCGGCTGTGGTCGCGTACGTCGGCGGGCCAACCGGCCGTGTGCGCGTCGAATCGCTCCGCGTCGCCCGCGAAGAGCGCGCGGATCGCTTCCTCGTAGCCCGGGAGGTCGCCGCCTATCGCGGACATGAACCGGAACGCGGCGTCCTGCGCGCGACGCACGCGGTCGGCGCGCTCGCTCCCCTTGCGCGCCTGGTCCACGAGGCGCCGAAGCGCGGCCGAGGCTCCGCCGGGCTGGGCGCCGAGCCACGCCCAGTGGCGAGGCAGGAGCGTCACCTCGCGGGCCACCACGCCGAGCCGCGGCCGGCCGGGACCCCGGTGCTCGGCCGCGGCCCCCGGGTCGGACGCGCTCTCCAGGCGGGCCAGGACGCCTCCACGCACGTCGTCGTCGCCGCCGCGGAGGTCGAGGTCCACGACGCGGCCCGTACGATCGTCGAACACGAGGACCTGCTCCGCGCCCCGCGCCACGGCGTCCCGGGTGGCGAGGGCCACGTCCACCGGGTCGCCGCTCGCGATCCTGCGCTCGCCCTCGAACGCCGACCATCGCGGCGCGGCCGGGGTCTGCCCCTGCGGTTCCGACAGCGTTTCGTACAGCGTCATGGTTTTCTCCGGGTAATACGTCGGGTCAAATTATACCCGGGTATTTCTCGCGTCAAGCGTGCCTGCGGACGGCGCAGGTCCTCGTCCAGGACGCGATCCGGATTCGCCGACTCTTGGCGCGCATGGTCCCCGGCGCCAAATTGCCGGACTGGTTCGCGGACCCTCGCCCTCACGCTCACCGCCTGGGACGTCGGGCCGTCCCGAGCGATGGAATCCGACTTGCATATCCGCACGCTGTCCGGCGAGGCCGGTCTCCGACAGTTCGTCGCCGCTCCGTGGCGGATCCTCGACGTCTCGGCCTACCCGGAGTGGATCCCGGCGCTGAGGGTCAGCGTCCGCTCGACGCTCGACCCGAAGACGAACCCGTTCTTCAGGAAGTCCGACAGGGCGCTGTTCCTGGCCGAGGACGGTGGGCGCGTGGTCGGCAGGATCGCGGCGATCTACAACGCGTCCCTGGCCGAGGCAGGGCGCGATCCCGGCTCCTTCGGCTTCTTCGAGTGCGTGGACCGCCAGGAGGTGGCCTCCGCTCTGCTCGGCGCTGCGGAGGAATGGCTGCGGGCGCGGGGGTGCGCGCGGATCCAGGGTCCCTGGAACCCGTCCAGCAACTACGAGGGCGGCCTCCTGATCCAGGGCTTCGAGCATCCCCAGACGTTCTTCACGCCCTGGAACCCGGACTACTACGCCGATCTCGTCGAGAGGGCAGGGTACGGGAAGGCGAAAGATCTGCTCGCCTGGCACGTACGCGTCTCGAACGTCCATCGGAGGCTCAAGGAGTACGACGCGTTGGCGGATGCCATCCGGGCCAGGGCGGGCCTCGTGGTCGAGCGGGTCGAGATCCCGAGCTTCGAGCGGGTGATGCGCGATTGCTGGGTCGTCTACCAGGAGTGCTGGAAGGACAATTGGGGCTTCTGTCCGCTCTCGGTCGAGGAGTGGGGGTACCTGGCCCACGAGCTCAAGCCGCTGATCGTGCCGGAGGGCAGCCTGCTCGTGAAGGCCGGGGGCGAGACCATCGGGTTCTCGGTCTCGCTGCCCGACTACAACCGCGCGATCATGAAGAGCCGCAACGGGAGGCTCATGCCCCTGAACTGGCTGAGGATCCTCCGGAGCCGGAGGCGCTGCGAGTGGGCGCGGACCCTCCTGGCCGGCGTGCTCCCGCGATTCCGCCGCAAGGGAGTGCTTTCCCTGATGCTGTACGAGGCGGTGAGGAATGCCGCGCTCTTCGGCACCGAACACGTCGAGGCGTCGTGGATCCTCGAGGACAACGTCCAGATGAACGCGGTCCTCACCCAGCTCGAGGGCGAGCCGTACCGGACCTGGCGCGTATTCGAGCGGACGCTCTGATCCGGCCCGGGATCCCGTCCGACGCGCGAGCTACTCTCCTGCGCTTCCTGAAACGAACCGGAGACGCGCCGCGATCCCCCCGGCGTCGCGGTCGAGCCGTGCGCCGGCCGAGCCGCTGACCTCCTCGACGTCGGCGCCCTGGGCGAACGCGAGGCCGACGGCGTCGTCGGCGACGCGCGGATGTGCCTTGATGAACGCGCGCGAGAGCAGGAGGGTATCCACCGCCCTCACCTCCAGGGCCGCGAGCGTGTCCTTCTCGCCGATGGCGCCTTTGCCGCCCGCGCGGGTGGTGTCCACGACCTCCTCCACCAGGCTCCGGTGCCCGTGCTCGCTGAGGTCTCCCGCCGCCGCCCGGATCGCCTCCCTGACTTCGGCCGCACTCATCTCGAGGTGGAGACTGGGACGCTCGGCGACCCGCCCCGCCAAGCTTCGCGGCAGGATCGCGACCAGCTTCTTCACCGCCTCGGCCGTGCCTCCGACCACCACGATGCCGTTCCGCCCCACGCGGGCCTCGACGAGGTCGGCGAGCGCTTTGCGCATCCGCTCGGCCGCGACTTCCTTGAGGCGCTGGGCCTGGTCCGTGGAGGTGG
>CAYPMO010000011.1:0-80441 GCA_964412015.1 uncultured Gemmatimonadaceae bacterium
CGGCCTGGCCAATTCAATCTAAGGGATCGCCCCCGTAGGAGCAATCCGAGGCAATACGGAGGCGTGAGCGGGTTCGGGCGGAGAAGGCCGCAGAGAACGGCGTCGGTGAGTAAAGCCAGGGCCGACCCCTACGCCCCATCCCACCGCGCCCGCGCCGCCTTCCGGGCGATGGCGCTCCGTTCCTCAGGGCTCAGGGCCCTGGCGCGGCCCTGACCGCCCTTGGAGGCCCGGAGCTCCTTCGGGGTGGGCTCGGGCGCCTCGTCGCTCGCGTCGCCCGTGGTAAGGTCCACCACAAGCTTCGCAAGCTGATTCAGGTCACGCGGACGTTGCGGTGTCTTGGCCATGCCTGAAAACTAGGGGCGCTCTCGCGCGACGCAACGGGCCATCAGATTCAAACTGTACCACTACCCCGCGCCGCCTCCACGTCCTCGCGCATCTGGTCCACGAGCGCCCCCACGCTGTCGAAGGGCCGGACGTCCCGGAGCCGCTCCACGAAGTCCACCCGCACCTCCTCGCCGTAGAGGTCACCGTCGAAGTCCAGCAGGTGCAGCTCCATCGTCGGCGGCGAGCCCTTGAACGTGGGGCGGGGTCCCAGGTGGAAAGCCCCCAGGTGCGTGCCGCTCCTCACGACGCCCCGCACGGCGTAGATGCCCGCCGGCGGAATGAGCTTGTCCGCGTTTCCGACCTTCAGGTTCGCCGTGGGAAACCCCATGTGGCGGCCCCTCCCATCCCCCCGGACCACGACGCCGCGCACCGAGTACGGACGCCCGAGGCAGGCGCGGGCCTCCGCCATGCGTCCCTCGGCCACGAGTCGCCTGGTCCGCGAGGACGACACCGGCTCCGCGACGGTGGCCACGGGCGGTACGACGTCGACTGCGAAGCCCAACTCGTCGCCGATCCGGCGCAAGGTCTCCACATCCCCGGAGCGGTCCTTGCCGAACCCGTGGTCGTAGCCGATGACGAGCTCGTCCACGCCGAGCCGTCCCACGAGGACCTCCTCCACGAACCGCCGGGGAGAGTACCGTGAGAGGGTCTCGGTAAACGACAGGAACACCGCATAGTCGAGCCCGCTTTCGGCCAGGATCTCCTTCTTCTCCGTAGGCGTGGTGAGCAGAAGGGGAGCGTGCTCCGGACGCACGATCCGCAGGGGATGCGGGTCGAACGTCACCAGCACGCTCCGCCGGTCCGTCGCCTCCGCTCGGCGGCGGATCTCCTGGAGCACCTCCCAGTGCCCACGGTGCACCCCGTCGAAGGTCCCCACGGTGACCACCGTGCCCCGGTCCCTCGGGATCCCGGGCGGATGCGCCCACCGCGCGCCCGCGTCAGCCACGGGCGAACACCTTCCGCGGCTGGAAGCGCCGGTCCCGGATCTCTCCCACCGCCACCAGGGATTGGCCGGATACCGCCGCCGCGATTCCCTCGGCGACCCCTTCCCCCACCGCCACTGCCCTGCCGTGGCGTAGGCTCGCCGTCGCATCGGCATCCACGTCCACCCGGCGCAGATGGGCCACCGCCTCCACCGGACCGAGCAGCGCCCCCGCGACGCGCTCCGGTTCGACGAGCGCGTCGGAGGACACGGCGCCTCGCACGTCGAACGCGCCGATGGCCGTCCGACGCAGTGCTGACAGATGCGCGCCGACGCCCAGGGCCTCACCGAGGTCGCGCGCCAGCGCACGCACGTACGTGCCCGCGGAGCAGCGGACGCGCATGCGTACCTCGGGAGGCTCGTACGCGAGTACCACGAGCTCGTGGACGGTGACTCGGCGCGGCGCGATCTCCACATCCTCGCCGCGGCGAACCCTGCGGTGTGCGGGCACGCCGCCCAGCTTCTTCGCGCTCAGGCCCGGCGGCACCTGGAGGATCTCTCCGCGCAGCAGGGAAAGGGCGTCGTCGAGAGCCGCCGTCGTGACCTCCGTCCACCGCTGCGAAACCGCCACGACCTCACCGTCCACGTCACCCGAGTCGGTGGCCGCCCCGAGGCGGGCCGTGGCCTCGTACGTCTTGTCCATTCCCGACAGGTACTCCGCGAGGCGAGTGGCCTCCCCCACGCAGAGGAGCAACAACCCCGAGGCAAACGGGTCCAGCGTTCCGGTGTGGCCGATGCGCCGAACGCCCAGCGCCCGGCGTGCCCGCGTGACGATGTCGTGCGACGTGGGCCCCGGCGGCTTGTCCACGAGAAGGACGCCGTAGAGGGAGCCTCCGGTCACGCGTCCTCCCCCTCGGGCGGAGGCACCGGACCGTTCTCGGGCAGGACCTCGGACAGGATGCGCTCGATGCGCTGGGCTTGCTCCATGGACCGGTCCTCCTGGAACCGCAACTCGGGGATCCGGCGAACGTGCAGCATCCGGCCGAGTTCGCGCCGCAGGAACGGGGCCGCGGCCCGCAGCCCCTCGAGGGACTCCATGCGCTCCCGCTGTTCGCCGAGCACACGAACGAACACGCGAGCCGAGCCGAGATCGGATGTCACCTCGACAGCGGTCACCGACACCAGGCCCACGCGGGGGTCCCGCACGTCCTTCCGCACCAGTCCGGCGATCTCTCGCTTGAGCTGCTCGTTCAGTCGAGCGATGCGCTTAGAGGCCATGGGGAGCTCAGTGGAACTCGCGACGGCTCTCGAGGACGACCGCGCGGCCGTTCTCCTGGATCAGGCGATCGGCTTTGTCGAGGATCATCTCCGCGAAGCGGCGGTCGGACGCGACGAGCGCGACCGACACCTCGGCGCGGGTCAGGATGTCCTGTACCCCCGTTTCGGCCACGGAGAGCGAGAACCGCTTCTGGAGGCGGTCCTTCAGCGAGCGAACCACGGAACGCTTCTCCTTGAGAGATGCGCAACCGGGAAGGGAGAGCCGCCAGGTCTGGGAAGCGATCAACCGGCCCATCCGGTCACCGCGCCAGGACGGCCGTCAGCTCGCCCCGGCCAGTGTCCTGGCGACCTCCTCCACCACGTAGCACTCGATGATGTCGCCGACCTTGATGTCGTTGAAGTTCTGAATGCCGATTCCGCACTCGTAGCCTTCGCGGACTTCCTTGGCGTCGTCCTTGAACCGCTTCAGGGAGGCGAGCTCCCCGTCGTAGATCACGATCCCGTCGCGGATCACCCGCGCACGCCCCTTCCGGTCGATCTTCCCCTCGGAGACGTAGCAGCCCGCGATGGTGCCGACCTTGCTGATCTTGAACACCTCCCGGACCTCGGCGGCGCCCGTCACGGACTCCTTCCTCTCCGGCGCGAGCATGCCCTCCAGGGCGGCCCGGATGTCGTCCACGGCCTCGTAGATGACGTCGTAGGACCGGATGTCCACGCCGTTGCGCTCCGCCTCGATGCGGGCGGCGGTCTGGGGACGGACCCGGAACCCGATGATCACGGCCCCGGCCGTCTGGGCCAACAGCACATCCGATTCGTTGATCGCGCCGACACCGCGATGGACAATCTCCACCTGGACCTCTTCGGTGCCGAGCTGCTCCAGCGCGTCGGCCACGGCCTGCACCGAGCCATCCACGTCACCCTTGATGACCAGGCGCAGCACGGTGCTTCGGCCCTCGGCCACCAGCTTTGAGAAGTCGCCGAGCTTGAACCCGCGCTCGCGGATGCGGAGCTGCTTCTCCCGGTCGAGCCTCTGCCGGGCCTGCGCGATCTCGGCCGCCCGATCCGCATCCATGACCTGGAAGACGTCGCCGGCCTGCGGAACGCCTGCACAGCCGAGCACCTGGATCGGGATGCCCGGCCCGACCGCCCCCACCGGGTTGCCGCGCTCGTCGAGCAGGGCGCGCACCCGCCCTTCCTGCATCCCGACGAGGAAGGAGTCGCCCACACGTAGGGTCCCGCGCTGGACGAGCGTGGTCACGATCGGTCCCTTACCCACGTCGAGCTGGGCCTCGATCACGGTGCCCTGAGCCTCGCGGTCCGGATTCGCCCTCAGCTCGAGCATCTCGGCCTGGAGCAGGACCTTCTCGAGGAGGTCGTCGACGCCGTCGCCGGTCTTGGCGGAGATCTCGGCGACGAGAACATCTCCGCCGAAGTCCTCCACCTGGACAGCGTGCTGGAGCAGTTCCTGCTTGACCTTGCCGGGCTGCGCGGTCGGCAGATCGACCTTGTTGATCGCCACGACTATCGGCACGCCCGCGTTCCGCGCGTGACTGATGGCCTCGATGGTCTGGGGCATCACCGAGTCGTCGGCCGCCACCAGCAGGATGACCACGTCCGTGACGTCGGCGCCGCGGGCGCGCATCGCGGTGAACGCCGCGTGCCCGGGCGTGTCCAAGAACGAGATGCTCCGACTGTCGGGAAGCCGCACGTGGTACGCGCCGATGTGCTGCGTGATTCCACCGGCCTCTCCGGCCACCACGTTGGTCTTCCGGATCCGGTCCAGGAGCAACGTCTTGCCATGATCCACGTGCCCCATGACGGTCACGACGGGCGGCCGCGGCTTCAGCGACTCCGGCGGATCCACGTCCGCTTCCTCCGACTCCGTCCCGTACTCCTCTTCCCGAACCGCCGTGAAGCCAAATTCGTCGAGCAGCATCTCGATCTGATCGAAGTCGAGGCGCTGGTTGATCGTGACCAGGAGTCCCAGGTTCTTGAACGCCGACCCGATGATCGCCGTCGAGGACACGTCGATGAGCTCCGCCAGCTCCGCGACCGTGAGAAACTCGTTGACGCGGACGGTGCGAGCCTCGCGCTCGCGTTCCTGTCGCTCCACCTCCTGCTGAGCCTCGATTTCCTCCCGCGACTGGCCCTTACGGCGCTTCTTCCCCTTGCCGCCGGACCCCTTCAGCTCGGCCATGACGCGATGGATGTTCTCCTGGACCGCGTCCTGATCCACGCGCTGGCGCTTCTTGCCCTTCTTGCCCTTGCCGCCGCCTTCCTTCTTGCGGCCGTCGGGGGTGTAGCCCTCGGCCTGAATGCGGACCTGCCCGCCGGGCCCCGCGCTCGCGGCCGGCGCGGGGCTCGGACGGCGGATCGTGCGCACCGTCCCGTCGGGGGCCCCTCGCCGCACCGGCTGCGGGTGGGCTCCTCCGCCGGCGCCCGGCCTCGGCGTGAGAACGTCGGGCACCGCCGGCACCTCGGGCTCCTCCGGCGACTCGATCTCGCCCACAGCGGCTTCCACGGCCTCCTCCTCGGCGGCCTCGGCCTCGGGCTCCTCGACCTCCTCGGCGACGGGGGGCAGCGGCGCCTCCTGCGTCTCCTCCACGGCCTCGGCCGACTCCTCCGCCGCGGCTTCCTCCGGCGCCGCGACCGGCTCGGCGGGCTCCTCGGAGCGTTCCGGCTCTTCCGTCGTGGCCACCGGGGCCGGAGCCTCTTCCACCTCCGGGGTCGGCGGTGACCCACTCACGGGGGGCGCGGGCCCCTCGGCCGGCTCCGGCGCCCCACCCGCGGCCTTACGGCGGCGACGACGACGCGGCGTCGCCGAGGCCTCCTCCAGCGCGGCCTGGATGGCCGCCGCCGGATCCTTGTGGCCGGCCCGGCGCTCGCGCTCGACGCGGGCCAGCACCTTGGCCACCTGGCCGTCGGTGATGGTCGCGCCTCCGCCCGACACGGGGATGCCCATCTCCCGGAGGAGGTGGATGAGCGCCTCCGCGTCGACCTTGAGGTTCTGGGCTAGCTCGATGACCCGCATTCTGTCGCTATTCCTCCGAATCCCCCGGCGACGTCCGTGTGTCGGGGGCCAGCCTCTCGAGGATGGCCCGGGCGAACGATTCTGTCGTCACCGCCACGGCGGAAATCGGTCCCCGTCCGAGGGCCGCTCCCAACGTGGCCCGATCCCCCAGGCTCCCCCAGGGGATCGGCCGGTCCTTCAATACACTGAGAATCTTCTTCCGTTGGACGCCCGAGGCGTCCCCTGCCATCAAAATCAGCCGGGCCTCGCCCCGACGTGCTGCCCGTCGCGCCGCGTCCGTCCCCGGCGCCACCGACCCGGCCCGTCGAGCCAGACCCAGGAGCCTGAGGGCCTCTTCAGCCCTCCCGCTCCGCGTCACCACCCCCCCCGGCGTCCGCTTCCTCCACCCCGGTCGGCGGCTCACCCCGGAAATCGAAGAGAGGGCCCACCTCTTCCGAGCCGGTGCCCTCGCCCTCTACGACCGTGAGCTCGTCGATGAGTTTCAGCAGATGCTCCGCCTCGGCCTCACCGAGCCCCGGAATCGCCAGGAAATCCGCGCGTTCCAAGTCGATGATCTGGAGAAAAGTACTATATCCGGCACCCGATAGAGCCGCCAGGGTGGTCTGCTCCAGCTCCAGCTCCAGCTCGGAAAGTGGGAAGTCCGCGGTCTCGTAATGCTCGTCCGGACCGGAACCGAACAGGGAGAGGTCGGCCCCCTTCTCGAGCCATTCCCGCGAGCCGTACAGATCGATCTGCCACCCGATGAGCTGGGATGCGAGGCGGACGTTCTGGCCGTTGCGCCCAATCGCGAGAGACAGCTGGTCTTCGTCCACGATCGCCGTGATCACCTGACGGGACATGTCGCTCACCACCTTGGCGACGCGCGCCGGCGCGAGGGCCCTGCGGGCGAACACCTCGGTATCCGGATGCCACGGCACGATGTCGATGCGCTCCCCACCCAGCTCGGAGACCACGGCTTGAACCCGGGATCCCTTGAGCCCTACGCAGGCCCCCACCGGATCGATCGAATCGTCACGGCTGGTGACGGCGATCTTCGTGCGGCCTCCCACTTCTCGGGCGATCTCCTTGATCTCGACGATGCCCTGATAGATCTCGGGGACCTCGAGCTTGAAGAGAGCCGCCACGAAGAGCGGATCCGCCCGCGACAGGATGAGCCGCGGTCCCTTAGGGGTCTCTTCGACCTTCTTCAGGACCGCCCGGATGGGGTCCCCCTGCCGGAACCGCTCCCTCGGGTTCTGGTCCTTCCAGGGGATGATCGCGTCGGCGTCTTTATGGCGGTTCAGCATGACGACGAGCTTTCCGCGCTCGATCTGCTGCACCTCGCCCGAGAGGAGCTCACCGACCCGGTCGTTGAACTCATCGCGAATGCGATCGCGTTCGTTCTCCCGGACCCGCTGGACGATCTTCTGCTTCACGGCCATCACCGCGTTCCGCCCGAACTCGGCGAAGTTCACCGGGATCTCCATGACGTCGCCGACCTCGTAGGTCTCGTCGTCCCAACGGGCTTCGTCGAGCGAAATCTCGCAGGACGGATCCTCGACCACGTCCACGACGCGTTTCAGCACCACGATCTCGAAATCGCCGGTGTCCTCGTCGATGTCGATCTCGGCCCGGACGTTCGTGCCGTAGATGCGTGCGAGGCCCGCGAGGATCCCGTCCTTGACGAGATCCTCCATTTCCTCCGGGGACAGGCTCTTGGTCGAGGCCACGTCCCTGAAGGCCGCTACGATCTGGGCGGCGTTCGCCATCGTTCCTCTCTTACTTCCACGTGAAGACGAGGTTTATCCCCGCGATCTGCCCACGCGGGATGTAGACCTCCTCGCCATCGGCCAGCCGCATCCGCACGGCCGGCCCTGCCTCCCCCTCCTCGAGGCCGAGAAGCTCGCCCTCGAGCCTCCGGGCCCTCCCCGCCAGAACCTCGTGCCCCTTCACGGCCACGAGGTGCCCCCGGAAGCGCTGGAAATCCCGGTCCTTCGTGAGGGGCCTGTCCACCCCGGGCGAAGACACCTCCAGCACGTACCGCGGCGGCAGATCCGGCCGCGCGTCCAGCCAGGGCTCCAAGGCCCGGCTGACCGCGGCACAATCGTCCACCGTGACACCGTGACCCACCACAGCGTCCGGCCGGTCGATGCGGAGCCTCAGGGACGGCCTTCCGCCGCTCCCTCCCCACCGAACCTCCACGATCTCGAACCCGAGGGCCTCGACCCTGGCTTCGATCTCGCGCTCGATCTCGGGGCTGGACCTCACCGCCGACCTCCCACGAACCGGCACGGAATAAAAAAGCGGGGGCTACCAGCTCCCCCACTGAACGTACGCTGCCCACGGGCAGCTTTGTAGCGTTCCAATATAGGGTCGATCGGCCTGCGGCTCAAGAGAGCGCAGATGCCGGAAAGGGCCCGGTCCCGGCGCCTACTCCGCCGGCCCCGCGCCCTTCTCGCCGCGCGGCCCATCGCCCTCCAGGCGCTTCTCGAGCGCCTCCACCCGCTCCCGAAGCCGCTCCACCGCTTCGGCCAGGGCGTCGAATTCCTTCTGCGATGCGAAGTCCAGGCGATCCCGGGCGCCCTCGGCAGCTTCCTGGGCCCTGTGCAGGGCGCCCTTCATGACCTCCCGTGCCCGTTCGGGCGAGAGGTCGCCGCGCTCGCGGGCTTCGGCGATGGTTTCCTCGAGTGCGTCCTTGAACGCGGACAAGACGCCGATCCCCTGCTTGATCCCCTCGGAGACCTTGTCCCGCGCGCTCCTCTTCTCGTCGGACATATCCGCTCCTCGGCTCGTGCCGGTACGTGCACTGCTCTCCCTACGGTTCCGGGCAATGAAAAGTTCAGTCCTCGCGGCACTCGATGTGGGCACCCACAGCCCGCAGGCGCTCATCGATGCGCTCGTAGCCGCGCTCGATCTGACCGATGTTCTTGATTTGGCTCGACCCCTCCGCTCCGAGCGCCGCGATCAGGAGGGCCATGCCGGCGCGGATGTCGGGGCTCTCCACCACACCGCCGGTGAGCCGCGACGGGCCCACCACTACGGCCCGATGCGGATCGCAGAGGATGACCGAGGCGCCGAGCCCGACGAGCTTGTCCGTGAAGTACATGCGGGACTCGAACATCTTCTCGTGGATCAGCACCGTGCCCCGGCACTGGGTGGCCGTGACCAGCGCGATCGACGTCAGATCGGCCGGAAAGGCCGGCCACGGGCCGTCGTCGATCTTGGGTACGTGACCGAACGCATCCTGTTGGACCACGTGATCGGCGTCCCCGTGCACCCGGAGATCGGCTCCTTCGACCGTGCAGGCGACTCCCAGGCGCCGGAACCCCAGAAGCGTGGAGTCCAGGTGGTCCATGGGCGCACCCTCCACGACGAGCTCGCTCCGCGTCACCGCAGCCAGACCGACGAACGAGCCCGTCTCGATGTGGTCCGCTCCGATCGCGAAGCGCGTCCCCTTGAGCTCGTCCACGCCCTCGATGTCGAGGATGCCCGTTCCGATGCCCGTGATGTGGGCACCCATCGTGTTCAGGAGGTTGCACAGGTCCTGCACATGCGGCTCGGCGGCGGCGTTGCGGATGCGCGTATGGCCGCTCGCGAGCGCGGCCGCCATCACCGCATTCTCGGTGCCGGTCACCGAGGGCTCGTCCAGGAACACCTCGGCTCCCCGGAGACGCTCGGCCCGGATCGTGAAGTCCCCGTCGAGCGCGATGTCGGCCCCCAGAGCCTCGAACGCGAGAAAGTGGGTGTCCATCCGCCGCCGCCCGATCACGTCACCCCCAGGAGGGGGAAGCGCCACGTTGCCGAACCGCGCGAGCAGAGGCCCGGCCAGGAGCAGCGAGGCGCGGATCTTCTCGGCACGGTCACGGTCGATCGAACCCACGCGGACGGCTCGCGGGTCCACCGTGACCTCGTTCGGACCGACCCACCGGAACTCAGCGCCCAGGGAGGCGACGATGTCCAGGAACGTCTCGACGTCGCGGATGCGCGGGACGTTCTCCAGCGTGACGGGCTCGGAAGCCAAGACGGTCGCCGCCAGGCAAGGCAGAGCCGCGTTCTTGTTCCCGGCGGGACGAATCCGCCCCGACAGGCGATGCCCACCTTCGACGAGGAAGGACGCCATGTTCGTGGGGTCTCGGTTGAAACCGGTGCTGCCGCGCCTCCGGGACGGGCGCCCGGCGCGGGCCACGGCACGAGCGTTCCGAAGATAGTGCAGGTTGCGTGCCGCGCCACCCGCCCGCTTGACCCCCCGGTTCCCCGCGCCTTACAATCGCCCGAGGTTCCGTCCTCAAGCCCGGATTCCCAGGGATGCGCCTCAGCGAGTTCCTCAGCCGCGACTTCGTCGTCCTCCGGCTCGCGAGCAAGACGGCGGAGGGTGTGATCAAGGAGCTCGCCGCGCGCGCCGGCTCCGTCGGGTTGGGCCAAGCCCGCGTCATCCGTGAGGTGCTCCTCGAGCGCGAGCGGATCCACCCCACGGTGATGGGATCGGGTCTCGCGATTCCCCACGCAATCGTCCCGGGTCTGGCCGCGCCCGTGATCGGCGTCGCGTTCGCCGGCGGAGAGCCGGTCCCGTTCGGGCCCTCCGAGCAGGACGATGTGCGGGTATTCTTCATCCTGCTCACACCACCTGGCCACGAGCGCGAGCACGTGAAGCTTCTCGCACGGATCTGCAGGCTCGTGCGCCACGAGGGTTTCATGGACCGTCTCGAGGCCTCCGCGGACGCCGACGAGGTGATCAGTGTCATCGAGTCGGTGGACGCCCGTCACCCATGAGCGATCCGACGACACGGCTCCTCGTGGCGGTGATCAACGACCCCGAGAAGCTCGACGAGATCCTCTCAGGATTCCTGGAGCTCGGCGTGACCGGTGCCACCGTCGTCCCCAGCGAGGGCATGGGCAAACTCCTGTCCAGCGACATCCCGATCTTCGCCGGTCTCCAGGCCTTCCTGGCCGGTTCGCGGCCGCAGAACCGGATGATCTTCAGCGTCCTGCCGAAGGCGCTCGTGGACCCGGCTCTCTCTCTCCTGCAGGACGTCTGCGGAAATCTGGCGTCGCCCGCCACGGGTATCGCCTTCGTGCTCCCGGTCGAGCGGGTCGTCGGCCTGGCGCCGGAGCTGGGAGACCACCCATCGGAGGTCTAGGCACGGTGCCGCCCAGGCTCGACGGGACAGCCGGAGAGGAACCCGCTTGAGCCCCGGGGTCCTTCTCATCGCGGTCGTCGTCGGGGCGTACCTGGCGGCGCACGTCGCGTCCGAGTGGCTGGCGCGGCGGCACCTCATCGTGTCCGGTGCCGAGTATCTGCTCCTCGGTGTCCTCCTCGGTCCGGAGGTCTCGGGCCTGATCCGCGCGGACACGATGGACAGATTCGCTCCTCTGCTGACGCTGGCCTTCGGCTGGGTCGGTGCGCTGGTCGGGGCGCAGTTCCACATTCCCGACTTGTGGCGCCTTCCGATCGCTCCGTTCCGCGTGGCGCTCACGCAGGCGCTCGTGGCCGGCACCCTCACGGCAGGCGCGATGGGGGCGCTCTTCGTGCTGGCCCTCGGGCTCGGTCCGGGCGAGGTCACGGGCCCCGCGCTGGCCCTGGGTGCCATCGCGGTCTCGTCGGCACCGGCAGGGATCGCGGTCGTGTCGCAAAAGCTCGGCGACCGGGGACCGCTGGTCAGACAGCTCCACATCACCACCGCGGTGGATGCCATGTTCGCCATCGTGGCGTTCGGGCTCCTGCTCCCAGGTGGCAGCCACCCCCTCGGCGGCGCCGTCCCTGCCGTCCTGAGCGCGACCGTCGGGCTGGTCGGGGGCGCTCTGTTCCATCTATTCGTCGGGAATGAGAAGGACGTCGACCGGCTGTTCATCGCGCTCGCGGGCGCCCTCATC
This sequence comes from uncultured Gemmatimonadaceae bacterium, assembly GCA_964412015.1. Classification (GTDB taxonomy): domain Bacteria; phylum Gemmatimonadota; class Gemmatimonadetes; order Longimicrobiales; family Gaopeijiaceae; genus SZUA-318. Next base: position 11,466 of record CAYPMO010000011.1, read on the forward strand.
CTCACGAGCGGAGCCGCCGCCTACCTTCGCATCTCGCCCCTGCTCCCCTCGTTCCTGGTAGGCCTGGTCCTCATCAATACGTCCCCTTCGGGCGCGCGCATCCGCGGCGTGCTGACCCAGGTGGAACGTCCGCTCTATTTCGTGCTCCTCGTGTTCGCGGGCACCGCATGGCAGAGCGGAGGTACGCTATGGTGGCTGATCACCTTCGCGTTCATCGCCGCTCGGATTCTGGGCAAGGTCGGGGGCGCGCGGCTCGCGGCCCATGTGCACGGCGCGCTGCCCACGCTCGGGCCCCGGTGGGGGTGGGGCCTCGTCGGCCACGGCGGGCTGGCCGTGGCGATCGCGCTCAACTTCAGGATGTACGACGCCTCGGCGCTCGCAGGCATCGCGTTCACGGCGACGCTCGTGTCGCTGATCGTCACGGACGTCTTCTCCGCTCGCGTGGTCGGCGTCCTCATCACGTCCGCCTCCCACCCCCCGATGGCCGCCGATGAGCGGCGCGGCGACGGAGGATCCGCGTGAGGCGCGTGCTCATCCTGGTGCTCCTCCTCGGGGGCATGAGGCTCCTCCTCCCGCTCGGGTCGCCCGGACAGGGATCGGAGGCGCTCCTCGCGTTCGGGTTCCTCATCCTCGCCGCCTATACGGTCGGTGAGATCGCGACGGCGTCCAGGATCCCGCAGATCGTCGGGTACATGGTGGCAGGAGTGCTCTTCGGCCCCTACGTGCTGGAGATGGTCAACGAGGACGGGGTCGCCCGGCTCGCCCCCGTGAGCGATCTGGCGGTGGCGCTGATCGCGTTCCTGGCCGGCGCGGAGCTGAACCTGTCGGAACTCCGCGCACGTGGGATCCTGTTGCTGAAGATCATGAGCGCGGAGCTGGGGCTGACGTTCCTCGTGATCACGGCGGCGGTGTTCGCGCTCCAGGGCGCCATCCCCGCCGTGCGCGGGTCCCCCGCGATCGAAATCCTCGTCTTCGCGGCGCTGTTCGCGACGGTCGCGATCGTCCACTCGCCCGCGGTCACCATGGCCCTGCTCAGCGAGACCGGCGCGAGAGGGCCCCTGGCCAGGACCACCCTCGGGGTGGTGTTGATTGCCGACGTGGCCGTCGTGCTGCTCTTCAGCGCGGTGCTCGCCCTGGCCCGCACGCTCACGCCGCCCCCGGGCACCGAGGCAGGCCCGACACTCGCCCTGGTCATCTGGGAAGTCGGCGGGGCCCTCGTGATCGGGAGCGCGGTCGGCGCAGCGGTCGCGTCGTACCTGCGCTGGGTCGGCAAGGAGCTGATGGTCTTCGCGGTGCTCATGGCGTTCTTCGGGCTCGAGGTGGCGCGCCTGGCCCATGTCGAGCTACTGCTCACGCTCCTGACCGCCGGGTTCGTCGCGGAGAACGCCTCCCGCCACGGGGAGGTGCTCCGGGGTGCGATGGAACGCTCGGCCGCGCCGATCTTCGTGGTCTTCTTCGCCCTCGCCGGGGCGAGGATCGACCTCCCGGAGATCGCGCCTCTGCTCCCACTGGTTGTCCCGATCGCCCTGGCCCGCGCGGCGGCGATCTGGGCCGGGGTGCGTCTGGGGGCGCTCTGGTCCGGCGCGAGCGCGGCCGAGCGCGACCGGGTCTGGATGGGTCTGGTGCCTCAGGCCGGGGTGGCCATCGGCCTGGCCGCGATCATGGCCGAGGTGTACCCTGTTCGAGGGGCCTACCTCGCCGGGCTCCTCCTCGCGCTCATCGCGGTGAACCAAGTCCCAGGACCCATCCTCTTCCGGAAGGCCCTGGTCGACTCCGGCGAGATCCGCATCGACGGCGAGGAGAGCGTCGTCCGGACATGAACCCGCCTGCAGCCGCGTCCCTCCGCCTGGCCGTCCACCAGATGGCTCCGGTCCTCGGCGATATCGGGGCCAACCGCTCCCACATCGAGGTGGCCGTCGCCGACGACGACGCCGACCTCGTGGTTTTCCCCGAGCTGACGCTGACCGGCTACAGCGTGGGGTACCGCGCTCGCGAGCTCGGCGTCGCGCTGGAAGGACCTCCACCGGTGTCGCTCCCCGAAGACGGACCCACCGCGGTCTTCGGCCTGATCGAGCACGGAAAGGACCACCTCACCTACAACGTGGCGATGGCGGCGCGGGGGAGTCGGGTGCTCACGGTCCACCGGAAGGTATACCTCCCGACGTACGGGTCGTACGACGAGGGTCGGGTCTTCGCCCCCGGCCGCCGATCGGTCAGGACGTTTCCGGTCGCGCCGGGGTGGCATGCCGGGATCCTCGTGTGCGAGGACTTCTGGCACCCGTCGCTGGCCTATCTGCTGGCCCTCCAGGGCGCGGACCTCCTCCTGGTCCTCGTGGCGTCGGCCGGCCGCGTGGTCGTGGACGAGGCAGAGGGCCCCGTCTTCGCTTCGGTGGAGAGTTGGGACCTCATCGCCCGCTCCACCGCGATGCTCCACGGGATGTGGGTGGTCGTCTGCAACCGCGTGGGTATCGAGGACGGCGTCACGTTCGCGGGCGGCTCGACGGTGACGGACCCCAGCGGGACGATCGTCGCGCGCGCGCCGCAGGCGGCCCCCGCGAGACTCGAGCTCACGCTGGAGCACGAGAGCGTGGCGCGCGCCCGCCACCCGTTCTCGCACCTGCGGGACGAGGATCCCGCCGTGACCCTCCACACGTTGGAGCGGATCGTGAGGGAACGGTGAAACCGACGCCGTTCGAGTGGACAGGCCGTCTGCTCGCGGACGTCGTGCTGGCGGAGGTGTCTCGCACGCGTGCCGCGGGCGTCGTCCTCGCCTCGCCGCCGGGGGTCGCGACGGATCTCCTGCGCGGCTGGCTGGAGGGGCGCACGCACGTCGTGATCCCGGACCCGGCCATCGTATCCGCCGTCGGCCGTGCTCTCGCCGCCGTCGGCACGGACGGAGAGCGGGTCGAGGGCGCGGCCTGGCGCGCGGTGGCGGAAACGTGGGGGGTCGGAAAGGGATTCCTGCCGATCGGAAGCACGAACAAGACCGAGCTGCTGCTGGATCCCGCTCCGCTCCCGGCCAGGGTCCTTCCCCTGGGGGACGTCTGGGCCTCCCAGCTCCGCGAGCATCTGGGATCGGCTTCGCTGCCTCCGGTGCTGGCCGGGGCGGCACCGGACGAGGTGGCCGCTGTCGAAGGCGCGCTCCGGGAGTACTTCGAGCGGGGTCTGGCGCCGGATGCCGCCTTCGGGGGACTGGGCGAGCTGGAACAGCCGGTACGCGCCGCGCTCGACGCCGCCGAAGCGCGCACGCGTGGGCTCCTCGTCCCCAAGCTCACACCCTGGACCGTGGGGCTCGACCTGGCTCGATGACCGTGCTCACGGTTACACTCTTCCCATGGACCTCCCCGCCCTGAGCGCGCTGCAGACTCTGGTCGCCGACACGATCGTCACGGTCGAGGCGCGGGACCGGATCGCGCTCGCCGCGGACGTGGCCGTGCTGATCGCGGCCGTGGCCGTGACCGTGCTCGCGATCGCGCTCGTCGGAGTCCTCCTCCAGTGGCGCCGCACGATCGTCGAGGTCCGCGGCGCCGTGCGTCAGAATCTGGGGCCCGTGTCGGATCGGGCGCGCTCGATCTCGGACAACGTACAGTTCGTCACGCAGGTACTCCGGACCGACGTCGAGCGGCTCAACGCCTCCGTGAAGTCCCTCACGGCGAGGCTCCAGCAGGCTTCCGCGCGGATGGAGGAGCGCATCGAGGAGTTCAATGCCCTCATGGAGGTCGTCCAGTCCGAGGCCGAAGAGGTGTTCCTCGACACCGCGTCGACCGTGCGGGGCGTACGCGAGGGGGCACGTACGATGGCGAGGGGCCGGTCCGGGCCGGAGGACCCGACGCGGCTCGACGCCGACGACGCGGCGGATCCGCTCGGCCCGCCCGAGGACCAGGGCGGGCGCGACGCGGCGCTCCCCGCCGGAGAGGACTGAGCTCCTGCTCCCGCCGTGACCGTGTCGGCCGCATTCCTCGTCGCCCTGGCATGGCTCGTGCTCGTCCCCGAGCCGGCGCTGGCCTGGGGCCCGGGCACGCACGTAGCGCTGGGGGAGGCGCTCCTCGGCGCGCTCTATCTGCTGCCTCCGGCAATCCAGGGGGTCCTCGCGCGCTTTCCCCTCCACTTCCTGTACGGGTCCATCGCCGCCGATATCTCGCTCGCGAAGAAGTACGTGCCGGAGGGACGGCACTGCCACAACTGGTCGGTGGGCGAGGAGATCCTGGCCTCGGCCGACTCCGAGGCGCTGCAGGCGGTGGGCCACGGCTACCTGGCCCACCTCGCGGCCGACACGATCGCGCACAACTTCTTCGTCCCCCGGCAACTCCTTCTCACCGGCTCGACCCAGGCACTCGGACACACGTACTGGGAGCACAGGATGGACATGCACGTCGGGGAGGAGTTCCTGCTCAAGGCGCGCCACCTGGTCATGGAGAACGACCACTCGGAGGCGGACACTCTGTTCGACGACGTGCTGAGCAGAACGATCTTCAGCTTCCGGACCAACCGCCGGATCTTCCGCGGAATGATCCGGTTCCAAGGCCATGACCGGTGGCAGAGGATCTTCGAACGCGTAATGGCGAACTCACGCTTCGACCTTCCGGACCCGGTCGTGGACGCCTACTTCGCCCTCTCGTTCGATCACGTTGTCGGATACCTGCGCGACCGGCACGCCTCGCCGGCCGGCGCTCTCGACCCCACCGGTGGCCTCAACCTCAGGCTCGCCAAGAAGGTGCGCCGCCTCGCGCTCTCCGACCACACCGCCGACCACCCGGAGGTCCTCGCCCAGATGGCCGACGACTTCTTTCCGCTCCCGAGCCCCCCGATCGTCTTCTGGCCCCAGATCCTCGATGCGGACTTTGCCGCCGGCGTCACCGCCCGCAGGACGGCGCGTCGGGCACTCGGCTGAGCGTTACCAGGCTGAACAGGAGACGGAAAAGCCGGTGGATACGGTGTCGCCGGGGACGACGTCGACCGAGACCGGATTGGCGCCCGCGACCGAGCAGTTAGCCGCCACGTCCCTCAGCTCGACGCTGTACGTCGCGGCCGGCAGGGACAACAACACGAACTGGTTCGGGCCGACCAGGACTGTCCGATCGTCGCCGTTGAACGCCAGCGTGTACATGTCGTCGCGGTCCTCCCCCGTCGTCACGACCGTGACCTTGATGTGGCCATCGGCCGTGCAAGCCACCTGGAACGTCACCGACACGGTCTCGCCCTCGGACACCTGGACCGTGCGGGGGTTCTCCCCTCCGACGGTACAGTTGTCGGCCACGTGCACGAGCTCCAGGGTGTAGGAACCCTCTTCCACCCAATAGCTCGACGCCACTCCGGCGGTGAGGGGGTGAACGGTGGTGTCCGTGTTCACCCTCAATCCGAAGGCCGTGTCCACAGAACTCCCTGAAACCTCGACCAGGACGCTCATGGCGCTGGTCATGGACACCACGCCTTCGGTCCCGCATGCGACGACGAGCATCGCTGCGACCGCGAGGCTCACCTTCCGCACGTGCATACGCTCTCGCTCCTCGTCTTCCGACGGTATCCGCTTGGCCCCGTCATCTATGATCCCCTCGGCCGCCGAACCGTTAACCGGCCTCATCGGGCACGGGTCGCGGAATCCGGGACCAGAAAAGAGGGATGGAGCGGATTACCGGGACGAGGGGAACCAGCGATGTCCTCTCAAGGCCAGTCCTTCTCCAGGTTCGCGTAGCGCACCAGCAGTCTCTTCCGGCCCACGTCGTCGAAGTCCACCGTGACCTTCAGGTCGCGGCCGAACCCGGTCACCTCGACGACCGATCCCGAGCCGAACGTGTCATGGACCACGCGCTCGCCCTTCACGTAGCGGGGCAAGTCCTGGTTCACGGCTGCATCGGGATCCGCATCATAGTACTCGGTCAGGGACTCGTGGCTCTCCCGGCGGCCGTACCGGCGGTGCGGCGTGGACGCCGCCAGGAGGCGCAAGCGGTCCGAAAGGTGCTCCTCGCGCAGCCCCCGCGGGATCGCATCCACGAACGGCGAGAGCGTCCCGTAGGTGACGTCGCCGGCCCGCCGCCGCTGCCGGGCCCACACCAGGTTCAACTTGTCCTCGGCACGGGTGATTCCCACGTAGAAGAGCCGACGCTCCTCCTCGAGCGCCTCGGGCTCGTCGTAGGCGCGTGCGAGCGGGAAGAGTCCGTCCTCCAGTCCCGCGATGTACACGACCGGGAACTCGAGCCCCTTGGCATTGTGGAGCGTCATGAGCACGGCCGCGTCCGCATCCGGATCCATCCGGTCCACGTCCGCGATGAGCGCCACCTGTTGCAGGAACAGGTCGAGCTCGGTGAATCCGCCCATCTCCTCGTCCTCGAGGGAGCCCATGAGGCTCGTGTCGAAGTCGAGCGCGCCGGCGACCAGCTCGGCCACGTTGCGCGCCCGGTCCTCGCCCTCGGGTCCCTCGTCCATGAGGTGGCGCTCCAGATCCAACTCCTCCACCAGTTCCTCGAGCAGCACGCCCACGGGGGCCCGGGCCGCGCGCCCGGAGTATTTCTGGATGAGGGCTGCGAACGCCTCGAGCGACCGCACGGCGCCGGGGGGAATGTCCGGAGCCTCCGAGGCGCGCGCCGCCGCCGCGAGCGGAGACAGCTCCTCCCCGCCGGCCCAGGCCGCGAGCCTGGCGAGGGAGGTGCTCCCGATCCCGCGACGCGGATAGTTCACGACCCGCTCGAACGCGCCCGCATCCCTCGGGTTCGAGATCAGCCGGAGGTAGGCGAGCACGTCCTGGATCTCCCGGCGCTCGTAGAACCGCACGCTGCCCACCACCTGGTACGGGATCCCCTCGCGCCGGAAGGCGTCCTCCAGCGCGCGCGATTGCGCGTTGGTCCGGTAGAGCACGGCAAACGACCGGTACGTGAGTGACCCGTCGTTCTCGAACCTCGCCTTGAGGTCGCCCACGATCCAGCGTGCCTCGTCGTTCTCGTCGTAGCACTCGACGAGGGTCAGCGACTCGCCGCCCGAGCGCTCGGTGCGCAGCGTCTTTCCCTTCCGGTTGACGTTTTCCGCGATGACCGCGTTGGCAGCGTCCAGAATCTTCGATGTGGAGCGGTAGTTGCGCTCCAGCCTCACCACTCTCGCTCCGGGAAACGTCTGCTCGAAGCCCAGGATGTTCCGGATGTCGGCACCGCGCCATCGATAGATCGACTGGTCGTCATCTCCCACCACCATGAGGTTCCCGTGCTCGGAGGCCAGGAGCTCGAGAAACCGGAACTGCGCGCCGTTCGTGTCCTGGTACTCGTCCACGAGCACGAACGCGAAGCGCTCCCGGTACCGGTCCAGGAGCGCGGGGTTCTGCTCGAACAGTTCCACCGGCTTCTGGAGCAGGTCGTCGAAGTCGAACGCGTTCTGGTCCCGGAGTGCCTGTTGGTAGGGCCCGAACACCTTCGCGACCGCACGCAGGAACACGTCGAACGACTCCCCGTGCTCCTGGGCGAACGCGCCCGCGCTCACGAGTTGGTTCTTCGCGTTGCTCATCTCGCCGCGCAGCGCCCTGGGGTTCCAGCGTTTCGGATCCAGGCCCACCTCCTCCTGGACCTTCTTCACCAGCCGCAGGGACTGGTCGGCGTCGAAGATCGCGAACGTCCGGTCCCAGCCCAGGCGATCCGCATGGCGCCGCAGGATACGGGCGCCGATGGCGTGGAACGTTCCCATCCAAAGCCCTGCCGGCTCCTGCCCGAGCATACGTGTGACGCGCTCGCGCATCTCGCCCGCGGCCTTGTTCGTGAACGTGACCGCGAGGATCCGGGCGGGAGAGACGCCGTGCCCACGCACGAGATGGCACACGCGTGACGTGAGCACGCGCGTCTTTCCGGACCCGGCACCGGCCAGCACGAGGATCGGGCCCTCGAAGTGCTCCGTCGCCTCTCGCTGTTCGGGGTTCAACCCCTCGAGGTACGCCTCAGCCATCCGCCACCGGCAGCCGCACCTGGAAGGTGGCCCCGCCCGTCCCGTCGAGGAGCTCGATGCGGCCCCGGTGCACGCCCTCCACGATCCGGCGGGACAGGACGAGCCCCACACCCCAGCCACCGGGCTTGGTCGTCACGCCCGGCTCGAAGATCCGGTCCCGGATCTCCGGGTCGACGCCGGGGCCGGTGTCCCGGATCCGCAGGCTCACCATGCGGCGCTTGGTGCCCACTTCCCGGGCATAGATCGAGATCCGCCCGCTCCGCCCGGCGAGGGCATCCAGGGCGTTCTTGACCACGTTCTCCAGAGCCCAGACCAGCAGCACCTCGTTGGCTTTCACGTGAGGAAGCGTGGCGGGTACGTCCACCACGATATCCACCCCCTTGCCCAGGCGCGGCAGGCGTGCGGCCAGGTACCGCTCCAGGTCACGGACGACCTTCTGCACCGAGACGCTCTTGAGCTCCGGCTCACGGCCGATCAGCTCGAAGCGGTGGCTCACACGCTCCAGCCGCTCGAGGTCCTCCTCGATCGCGCGGGCCACGTCGGCGTCCGCCAATGAGCCCGGCCTCTCTCGCGCGGGCAGCTTGAGAACCTCCAGCCACCCCTGCAAGGACGACAGCGGTGTTCCGAGCTGGTGCGCCAACTCGCGCGCCATGGACGTCCACGCGCGCTCGCTCTCGGCGCTCCGCTGCGTGCGGATCATGGCGAACCCGACGACGACCGTGAGGAGCAACCCGCCGACCTGGAGCCACGGGATCCAGCGCAGCCTACGTACCTCGGGCGTATCCCCGAAATGGAGGTGTTGGACGTCGGGATCGCCCACCGGCGGATGTCGTACGTCGAGCCGACGCACGTAGGCGCGCACGCGTTCCTGGCCCTCCGGCGTCCCCAGGTCCGCCTCGAAGGGGAGGTTACGCGCGTCGAGCACGGTGTCGTTCGCGCCGGTGAGAACCAGCGGAACACCCGACTCGAGGATGATCGTCTGGAGGCGCCAGAGCGCCTCGTCGGCGCGCGCGGGGTCCGGGCCGCTGACGCCGGCTTGCACCTCGGAGAAGATCTCGGTGAGCGTTTCGGCGTCCGCCTGGAGCGCACGCACGATCTGCTGCGTATAGACCAGGTACCAGCCCAGGAGTATCACGAACAGGGTCGCGAGCGCGATGGGCCAGCGGTTACGGCGCATGGGAGTTCCCCCCGGCCGCGCCTAGGCCGACGCGCTCAGGCGATCCAGGCCCACCCGGGACCGCAGCACTTCGGGCACGGTGACCGAGCCGTCGGCTTCCTGGTACGCCTCGAGGAACGCGGCCATCACCCGCGGGAGCGCGAGGGCCGAGCCGTTCAACGTATGCACGAACTCGGGCTTCTCGCCCTGGGCGGGACGGAATCTCAGGTTGGCTCGCCGGGCCTGATAGTCCGTGAATACCGAGCAGCTCGACACCTCGAGCCATTTTCCGACACCGGGCGCCCACGCCTCCAGATCGTACGTCATCGCGCTGCTGAAGCCGAGGTCACCCGCCGCCAGCACGACACGGCGGTAATGCAGCCCCAGCCGCTCGAGCAGCGTCTCGGCTTCCCGGGTAAGCTCCTCGAGGGCCTCGCGGCTCCGCTCCGGGCGCTCGTAGCGGACCAGCTCGACCTTGTCGAACTGGTGGACTCGCAGGAGGCCCCGGGTGTCCTTGCCCGCAGCGCCCGCCTCGCGGCGGAAGCACGGTGAGTAGGCGGCGTACTTCACCGGCAACTGGTCGGCCGCGAGCAGCTCGTCGCGGTGCAGGTTCGTGACCGGCACCTCCGCGGTGGGGATCAGCCAGAGCGCGTCGCGCTCCGCCTGGTAGGACTCGTCGGCGAACTTGGGGAGCTGGCCGGTGCCGGTCAGCGTCTGGCTCGTGACCATGTAGGGAACCCGGAGCTCGACGTAGCCGTGCTCGCCGATATGGACATCGAGAAACCAGTCGATGAGGGCGCGCTGGAGTCTCGCGCCCGCGCCTCGGAGGACCGGGAACCCCGAGCCGCTGATCTTCGATCCCCGGGGAAGGTCGAGGATCCCGAGCGCTTCGCCGATCTCCCAGTGGGGCTTGGGCGTGAATGTGAATGCGCGGGGCTCTCCCCACATGGAGACGACCCGGTTCGCCTCTGCCCCCCCGTCGGGGACGTCCTCGAGAGGAAGGTTGGGAACCGCCAGGAGGATCTCCTCGGCGCGCGCCTCGTTGGCCCGCACGGTCTCGTCGAGCTCGACGATGCGGTCTCCGAGGGCCCGCATCTCGGCGATGAGCGCCTCGGCGTCGCCCCCGGAGCGCTTGAGCTCGCCGATCGTCTTGGACGCCTCGTTGCGCCGGGCCTTCAGGTCGTTGACCTCCCCGATCGCCCTACGCCGTGCCTCGTCCAGCGCCTGTACCTCATCCACGAACGCAGGATAATCGGGATTCCCCCGCCGCCCCAGGGCTCGCTTGACTTCCTCGGGCTCGTGGCGGAAACGGCGGATGTCGAGCATGTCGGGCCCTGCCCTCGATCACTTGGGCGGTACGAAGCTGCGATCGTTGCAGACCGGGCTTCCGTCGAACACGAACTCGAGCTCCCCCCCGGCCGCGTCCGCGACGAGCGCCTCCATCTTCGAGTAGTAGACGCACGGCGTGCCGTACGCGCCGTACATCTGGCGGCTGCGCCACACGTAGATCGTACCCAGCTCCACCGGCACGGCCGAGCGGGCCGTGTACAGCGCGGTATCCCTCGGCGCCTCGGTCACTCCGTCGAAGAGTCGGCCGGAGAGGGCGGCCACGCGCGCCTCGGAGTCGATGCCGAGCGCGCCGGGCGGAAGGAGAACCAACTCTCCGTCCCGCACGTCCACGGCCATGTCCCAGTTCCCCGTCGCGTCGGGGTCCTCGACCATCACACGATACCGGTTGAAGAAGTCGAAGCCGGACGGCAGGTTGCGCTCGGGCCTGTTGAGGGCGTACAGGGTAACCGTGTCGGGGGAAAGCGTCCACTCGATCGCGTACGGGTCGTCACAGGCGGTCAGGCCCGCCGCTCCCATCGCGAGGACCGCGACAAGAGCGGAGAGCCGCCGCCGCGCCGGGCGACCGAGCGAGACGGTGCGTGTCATGGGCGAGTTGAGCCTCCGAGGCGTCGAACCACCGAAGAAGGAGCGAAACTTGCCGGGATGCAGCGTGAGGTGTCAACCCCGAAAAGCCCCGTGGTTGCTTGACTTAACCCCAGGTGCCGGGTAGGTTCCCCGCCCATCCTGGAGGAACCTGTCCGAGGTCGCATGGACGCCGGAGCCACCGTTCCCTCGCGCGGCCGCATCCTCGTGGCCGACGACGAGCCCCACATCCGGAGGATCTTGGTCACGCTGCTCGCCCGAGCGGGGTTCGCGGTGAGTGAGGCGTGCGACGGCGACGAGGCCCTCGCGGCTCTCGACGTCCCGCCGGCCCCGGACCTGATGGTCCTCGATCTCATGATGCCGCGAGTTTCTGGCCTCGAAGTCCTGAACCGCATCCATGAGCGGCCGATCCACCGGCGCACACCGGTGATCGTCCTCACGGCGAAGGGGCAGGACGCGGACCGGCAGGCCGCGCTCGCGGCCGGTGCCCACGACTTCATGACTAAACCGTTCAGCCCCAAGAAGCTCCTCTCGCGCATCCAGGAGATCCTCTCTGCACGCTGAGCCCGACCTGCGGATTCTCGTCCTGGCCGGTGGCGTCGGCTCCCGGTTCTGGCCGGTGAGCACACGCGAGCGGCCCAAGCAACTCTTGCCGCTGGCGAGCGAGCGTCCGCTCATCGTGGATACCGTGGCGCGTGCCCGGGCGCTCGCAAGCGATGACCGCATCCGGATCCTCGCCGGCGCGCACCTAGCCGCGGCGTTCCGGACGGCCCTGCCGGACCTGCCCGATGCGTCGTACCTGACCGAGCCTCAAGCGCGGGGCACGTGTCCCGTGCTCACATGGGCCGCCTGGGACGCGGTCCGGACCGATCCCGACGCCGTGCTCGTATCGTTGCACTCCGACCATCTCATCCGCCCGCTCCAAGCGTTCCTCGATACCGTCGGCGCCGCGGCCCACGTGGCGAGAACCAAGGATCTCCTCGTGACGATCGGGATCGTCCCCGACCGAGTGGAGACCGGATACGGATACATCCAGCCCGGACCGGACCTCGAGGCGCCGGAGGGCATGAGCGCCTGCCGGGTCGCCGCCTTCCACGAGAAACCGGACGTGGACACCGCGCGCCGCTACGTGGAGGCGGGCTACCTGTGGAACTCCGGGATCTTCGTGTGGAAGGCATCGGTGTTCTTGGAAGAGGTATCCCGTCACGCACCCGAGGTGGCCGTGTGCCTGCCACTGCTGGAGCGGGAAGGTCCGGAGGCGTTTTTCCGTACCGTTCCGGTATGCGTGGTGGACACGGCAGTCATGGAGCGGAGCGAGCGCGTCGGATGCGTGCGCGCCACGTTCAGCTGGGACGACGTGGGGAATTGGGAGGCCCTGACCCGTACGCGTGAGCCCGACGGCGACGGGAACGTCGTGGTCGGAACCGGCAGCGCGGTGGAGGCGTCGGGGAATGTGGTGTTCTCCGACGAGGGACGCGTCGTGCTGTTCGGCGTGCGCGACCTCATCGTGGTCCGGACCGGCGACACCACGCTGGTCCTCCCCCGCGCGCGCGCGGCGGAGCTCAAGGCGTTGCTCCGCGAGCTCGGCGAGGTCCCATGAGCGAGGTGCGGCTCTACCTGTTCGACGACGGGAACGGCCGCAGATGGGCGCCGTTCACGCTCACGCGCCCGGCAGGTGAGCTGCGATACGGGTGCCTCACGCAGCGCGAGCGTGCGGAGAAGGTCTTTGGGCTCCCGTGCTCGGGGCATCTGTCGAGGAGGGCGCTGGAGGGCTTCGACGAGCCCGGCGCGGCACCGGTCGTCCAGCGTGCCGACGTGCCCGTCGAAGCCACGCGCATCCTCCTGTCCAGCAGAGCCGTGCCCGAGCTCCAGAGCTCGCCGGACCCCACTCCCGGCCGGCTCACAATCGGCGGTGAGACGGTCGGTTGGATCCTTGCAGACGGACAGCCGCTCCCGTCGGAAGCCGAGCTGCGCGCACCGGCGTCGGCGACGGCAGGGCCCGCGCAGGATCTGGGCGGTGAGCTCCTCGGACGGCCGTGGCACCTCGTGCAGGGAACGCCCGGGCGGATCACCCAGGACGCCGTCCACCTGTTCCCCGACGACCAGGAGCCGGAGGGCGTCGTGCGGATCGGCGAGGCCAAGCTCTCCATGAGCGCCGGAGCCGAGGTCGAGCCCGGTGTGTACCTGGACCTCAGGACGGGCCCCATCAGGCTGGACGACGGCGTCCGGGTGGAGGGGCCGACACGCCTGGTCGGTCCTCTGTACCTCGGCCGGAACACGATCGTCCTCGGTGGCTCCGTGGGCAGGTCTTCGGTGGGCCCCGTCTGCAAGATCCGGGGCGAGATCACCGACTCGGTACTCCAGGGCCATGTCAACAAAGCCCACGATGGGTTCCTGGGGCACGCCATGTTGGGCCGGTGGGTCAACCTGGGAGCCGGGACGACGAACTCCGACCTGAAGAACAACTACGGCACGGTGCGCGTGTGGACCCCGGACGGGGAGAAGGACACCGGCCTCGTCAAGGTCGGCTGCTTCCTCGGCGACCATGTGATGACGGGAATCGGCACGCCGATCAACACGGGCACGGTGATCGGCGCCGGCAGCAATGTGTTCGGAGGCGGGATGCCCCCGACCATGGTACCGCCGTTCGCGTGGGGATCGGGCGCTGACCTGCGCGACTACCGCTTCGACCAGTTCGTCCGCACCGCGGAACGCGCCATGGCGCGCCGCGGCGAAACGCTCAGCCCGGGCGTACGGCGCGTCCTCGAGCACGCCTGGCAGGACACCCGCACGCGCCGGGCGACCTAGCCCGACGACCGGACGAGCGGATGCGGATCGCGGTCCTGGGAAGCGGAAGCTCGGGCAACGCCACGCTCGTCCGGGCGGGCAATACGTTGGTCCTCGTGGACGCGGGGTTCAGCGCGCGGGATCTGGCCCGCCGCATGGAGCGCCTCGGGGTGGCGCCCGAGGAGATCCGCGGAATCATCGTCACGCACGACCACGGTGACCACACCCGGGGTATGGGTGTGTTCGCACGCCGGCACGGAACACCCCTCTGGCTCACCGACCGCACACGCGACGCGTGTGCCGCGCTCCTCCGAGGGGGAGAGGAAGTCCACGTCTACCGGCCGGGGCGGCCGTTCCTGGTGGGCGACGTGCGGGTGGAGCCGTTCATCACGGTACACGACGCCGCCGATCCCGTCGGAGTCGCGCTGGTGGACGAATGCACGGGGCACCGCCTCGGCCTCGCCACCGACCTCGGCCGGCCTACCGCGCAGATCCGGCACGCGCTCTCCGGCTGCGACCTCCTCATCCTCGAAGCGAACCACGACGACCTGCTGCTGGCCGCGAGTCCGTACCCCTGGTCGGTGAAGCGCCGGATCGGGTCGAGCCACGGGCACCTCTCCAACGAGGCGGCCGCGCAGTTCGCGATCGAGCTCAACCATCCGCGGTTGGCCGGCGTCATCCTCGCGCATCTGTCCGAGGAGTGCAACCGTGCGGATCTCGCGCTCCGGGTGGTGGGCGGCGCCCTTCGGCGGGTCGGGTGGAAGGGGCACCTCCAGGCAGCGGATCAGCACGAGCCGACGGATTGGCTCGATGTGGAAGAGCTGCGGACACGGGAAGGCCCCGCGCAGTTTACGCTGCTATAGCGGAGCGCGCGCGCTCCACGCTACGGCGAGGATGAGGGGCCGTGGCGCTCCGGGGTACCCGTGCGCAGCACGGGTCGCGGGGTGCTCCCCTTTTTCAGCGACCTGTTAACTTGATCGAGCCGACTCGAGCGGACCGTGACGTCGGTGACTCTCTCTGCGCGGGGGACAAGCATGGCATCGGCAGGCGTCCGGAACGTCGGGCTCGGCCGCATCGTGGCGGTGGGGCTTTCCTGCATTCTGCTCACGTCGTGTGGCGACAGCGTCACGGGACCCGAGCCCGCCGCTTCGTTCTCGGAGCTGTTCGGCCCCTTCCTGGTCAAGGCGGACGGGAGCACGGTGGACGTGCAGGTCCTCGAGGGAACGACCCTCATCGGCATCTACTTCGCGTCGCGATCCTGCCCCGCGTGCGCCGGATTCACCCCGCAGCTCGTGAGCGTCTACAACGAGTTGCGCGGCGCTGGCGAGTCGTTCGAGGTCGTGTTCGCCAGTGCGGACGGCAGCAGCGAGGACTTGCTCGCCTACATGCAGGAATACGACATGGGCTGGCTGGCGGTCCCGTTCGAGGGCGGGACGATCACGGAGCTGGCCAGGCGATACGACGTCCAGTGGATCCCCACGCTCATCGTGATCGACAGCGAGCGCGAGACCGTCTCGATGACGGGTCGCGAGGACATCCTCGATGGGGGCGCCGCGGCGTTCGACGACTGGGTGGCCGCGAGCCAGGCGCCCTAGCCTCTCAGTCGCTCCCGAGTCCCCTGAACGCGACCTGGACGCTCGTCCCGAATCGCTGATAGAAGTCGTTCCCGAACCCTGTCTCGCTCCGGGACCACTCTGCCCGGAACGCCAGGGTGCGGGTGGCGCCGAGCGGTCGGGTAAATTGCAGGGCGAGGATGGAGCCCGTGTCCTGGTCCGAGGGCGCTACCCTCCGGTCCTCGGAACCGGGGTTCAGATAGTTCTGGCGGGCCAGAGCGCCGTACGCCTGGAGGGAGCCCTTCCCCCAGGGTGCCGAGAGCACCAGCGCGGCGCGCCCCGATCGGTAGTCGTAGGCCGGAAGTCGGGAGTCGTTCCAGGTCGCTCCCGCGGAGAGCCGCACGACCACCCGTCCCTCGTGGGACCAGTCCCCTCCGGCTCCCAGTCGGGTATCCTCCCGGCGCGGATCCGCCTCGAGGGCAAAGGCGTGACGTGACGCCAGCAGCGACAGCCTTGCGGAGTGCGAGGCGCCGTATCGCGCTAACGCGACCGAGGCGTTGACCCCGTGGCGGCTCAGGGCCTTCCAGTCCTCGGGCCCGTAGCGAACCCAATCACCCCCACCTCCCACCTCCAGGGTCCAGGGGGAGCGCAGCGCGACGGCAACCCGGGTGGCCACGCCACCCTCCCTCCGCCCCGGCTCGAGGTACGCGGGAAGCGGCAGCGGGTCCGAGAGAAAGCGGCCCTTCTGCCAGGATGTCACCTGCCACCGGAAGGCTCCGGCACCGATAGCCCCGGTCAGGGTCTCGCGGACCTCGGCTCCCATCTCCGCCGAAGAACCCGGGTCGAGGTGGACGGAGCGGGTTCCCAACCACGGCTCCACCGTGAGCTGCGTGCTCGGGCCGAGGACCCGGGTGAAGAGGAACGACGTACCGACCTTCAGGCTGAGCCCCGATCGTCCTTCGCCTTGGCGTCGGAAACCCAGGAAGCCCACGCTGACTCCCGTCTCCCGGGTCACGCCCCCGACCGCCTCCCCTTCCTCTGGAGACGCGGATCCGGAACGCCCCGAGTGAACCGCGAGCCGCTCGAGGAGTCGGTCCAACGACGCGACGGTGACGCCCGCGGCCGATCCCCCTTCCCCCGTGCCTCCGCCCTCCGGCCGAACGTGCTCGAGGGGCATGTCCGCCGGCGAAGCGGAAAAACCGGTCGGACAGGACGAGGGGTCGCAACCCGGCTCCGCGGCGCCTCCCGTCTCGGCACGGACAGAGGGCGGCATTCCCGTCTCATCGAACACCCTGAGGTACCCCAGGAAGATGCGGAGCTCGTCCCGGATCCGCTCCAACCTGTGCAGGCGCGCGCGCTCCCCGGCGACGACACGCTCGAGCGCGGACAGCGTGGAAGCCCCGGCGCGGAGGGGATGGACCCCCATGCCCCGACGTTCGGGAGTCCGAAGCGCGTCGATCTCTGCCTGCAGCGCACGCGCCTGCACCTCCAGGGCCGGCCGCCCCTCCGGGTCGGCTTCGCCGGCTGCGCGGCGAGCGGCTTCGCACTGCCCCTCCAACACCATGATAAGGTCGCACGTCGCCGCCGCGACGGCGGAGTCGGCCTCCACGAGCTGCTCGTCGAGAAAAGCGATGCTGTCCGCGAGGCGCTGGGCCTCTCCCAGGAGTTCGGTCCTACGACCTCGGGATCCCCTTGGGTCGGAGGCGATTTCCTCGGCGACCGCCAGGAATCGGAGCGATGCGTCGAGCCTCTGAGCCTCCAGGACTTCCATCCTTCGGCATGCCACCGCGTGCGGAAACCGCGGGTCACCGAAGTCCATGAGCGTCTGCGCGAGGGCGGACGACCCGCGTGAAGACCCCAACAGGAAAAGCACCCACCAGCAAACGGTACGCGACACGATCACCGGAGCCGATCCCACCCACCCGACCCTGACGGGCTGCTGTCGTGCGGAACGCATGGCGAACGGTGTCGCGACGGTCTGGCGAGCTTCTAGAGCGACTCGAACCTCCCCTGGAAGAAACGGAGCTTTTCGGGCTCGTAGACGAAGCGGAGTCCCTTGATGCTCTCCCGCTTCTCCCATACGCGTGCGATGCCGTCGGCCACGGCCTTCATGTGGTCGTTGGTGTACACGCGACGTGGGATCGTGAGTCGCACCAGCTCGAGCGCAGGCCGATAGTTCTCGCCCGTTTCGGGATTCCTACCCTTCGAGACGTTGCCGCGCTCCATGGCGCGCACCCCTGTCTCCACGAAGATCTCCGAGGCCAGCCGCTGCGCCGGGTACTCGTCCTGGTCGATGTGGGGCAGGAACCGCTTCGCGTCCAGGAATACCGCATGCGTCCCCACGGGCGTCACGATCGGTACGCCCGCGTCCTCGAGCATGCGCCCGAGGAGCTGCGTCTGCCGCACACGCGAGCGGATGTAGCGGTCGTCCACCATCTCCTCGACGCCCCGCGCGATCGCGGCCAGATCGGCCGTGGCCAGACCGCCGTCGGTCACGTTGCCCTCGTAGATGCGCAGCAGCTCCTCACACTCCTCGGCCCACTCGGCGTTGTCACGGAATGCGAGCAGCCCGCCGATATTGATGAGGAAATCCTTCTTGCCGCTCACCGTGCAGCCGTCGCCGTACATCATCATCTCGCGGAGGATGGCCTTGACCGGCGTCGAGGCGTAGCGCGCGTCCTTCCATTGGATCATGTACGCGTTCTCGACGCAGCGCGTCGCGTCGAAGAACACCGGGATCCCGAGTGCCGAGCAGTACGCATAAACCTCCTTCATGTTGTCCATGCTCACGGGCTGGCCGCCCGCCATGTTCACCGAGTGCTCGAACGAGATGTAGGCGACCTTGTCCGCGCCGTGCTCGTCCACGACGGCGCGGAGCTTGGCCATGTCGATATTCCCCTTCCACGGAAAGTCGCTCTGGGGATCGTGGGCCTCGTCCACGATGACGTCCACGAAGACGCCGCCGGCCATCTCCTGGTGGAGCTTCGTCGTGGTGAAGTACATGTTGCCCGGAACGAGCTGGCCGGGCCGGATCATGACCTGGCTGAGCAGGTGTTCGGCCGCCCGCCCCTGGTGCGTGGGGATGTTGTACTGATAGCCGAACGCGTCCTCCCACACCTTGATGAGCCGGTAGTACTCTTCCGACGTGGCGGGTGTGGCTTTGGCCGCGTCATATGCGGCCCACTGATCCGTGCTCATCGCCGACGTTCCCGAGTCGGTCAGGAAGTCGATCGTCACATCGGCGGACGGAAGCAGGAACGTGTTGTACCCGGCGGCACGGATGGCCTGCTCGCGCTGCCCGCGCGTGAGCACCCCCACACGCTCGATCGTGTGGATCTGGTACGGAAACGTCTCGAAGGTGACCGGCTCGAGGTCCGGGAAGACCCAATGGTACGACATCTGGTCGCGCCACGGCCCCTCGTCCAGCACCTGGAGGCCCGCGATCCGATCCGCCTGCTTCACGAGCGAGATGATGGCGGCGGCCACCTGGTCGAGTTGCTCGTTGGTCATCGCCAGGCGCGGGATCTGGACCGGGACGAGCCCCTCCGAACCCCTGCGGTGCATGGCGACGGCACGCACGCCGCAGAGGAGATAGAGCGCCGCACTGAACGTGTCGCGCGCCGTCGCGCCCGCCTGCGGCAGCACCGTATCCGCGCGAACGTAGGCCCCGTCGCAACCGCGCTCGAGGGGTACGCCTCCATCGCGCAGGCGCTGCGTGAAGCGCTCCGTCTGGTGCATCACCCAGTGCACCTCGTCCTCATCCCCCATCTCCTCGATGCCACGCGCCACGGCCTCGAGGGTCCGCCCCGCCATCCCGCCGTAGGTGTGCAGGCCCTCGAAGACGACCACCTCGTTGATGAAGTGCTCGTGGTCCGCGGGGTTGTCGGTGGAGAGGATCCCACCCGTGTTCGCCTTGGGATCCTGGGCACCGTCCATCTGGAGGACGTGGCTCGTCTTCACCATGACCTTCACGAGGCTCCGGATGTCCCGGTCCGCCTGGCCGGTTTCGTGACGCTGGATGTACCAGGCGTTCTCGATGATCCGGGAGCCGTCCAGGACCAACCGTGCGCCGTGCCTGTCCGCGACCTCGCGCACCGCGCGCAGGTTCGCCAGGCTGATCGGGTGTTGCCCGTCCGCGAAGGCTTGAACGTCGACGATCGGCGTCTTGCCGCGCTTCAAGACGTCTTCCAGATGGGCGAGGTCCACGTTCCCCGTGAAGACCGGCTCGGCGCGGTCGCGCACGTCCGCGACCTCGATGTCACGCGGCACGAGCACGTCCATGCGATCGCGCCCGTTGCTCGGGACGACCGAGCCTGCGGGCACCATCGTCGAGAAGATCAGCTTCGTGGACCCGAGGATGTTGTGCGTGGGACACACGTATCCGTGGCCGAGCACGTCGGCCACCGCGCGCTGGAGCCGCTCGAAGTTCCGGCTCCCCGCGTATGCCTCGTCGCCCACGAGCTGGCCGGCGCGTTGCTCCTGGCTCATCGCGCTCGTTCCGCCCGACGTCATGTCGAAGGTGATCTGGTCAGGAGTGAGGTTGAAGACATTGAAGCCGGCGTCGGCGAGGTTCTCCTTGCGTTCCTCGAGTGAGGGGAAGGCCAGTAGCCGGACGGTCTTGATCTTGTGGGGCTCCGCGACGGGGGAAGGGCGGCTCATGGCGAGGTTTGCTCCGGATCCGCAGGATCGTGTTGTGTGCGTCCGTCGCGCGCTCGCCCCGACGCGGCACCGCTCGCGCGTTGCGGGCCCGCGGGGGACGTACGGCGCGATCGCGACTCCGAAATCTCAGCGGACGCGCCGGTGGGCGGTGTCAGGAAATTCCCCACAGCGAGCGGGACCCGTGCGCTGGTTACGCCGGGGAGGCCGTCCCGATTCGGCTGTGGTGTCTCTATTCCGAGCGCAACACACGGATCGGGTCCACGCGCGCGGCCCGCGCCGCCGGGATCGCAGCCGCCGCCGCCGCGACCGCGGTCAGAAGGAGCACCACGACCCCGTAGGTCCATGGATCCGCGGCGCTCACACCGAACAGCAGGTTCTCGATCAGCCGCGTAAGCGCGAGCCCCCCTGCGAGACCGGCCAACAGCCCCAGTCCGACCATTCGGAGGCTCTGCCGCAGCACGAGATCCCGTATGTCGGTGCCCCGGGCGCCGAGCGCCATCCGCACGCCGATCTCGCGAAGGCGCTGCCCGACGCCGTAGGAAACGACGCCGTAGACGCCCACGATCGCGAGGATGAAGGCGATGCCCGAGAAGAGACCGATCAGGAAGGCCACGAAGCGCTGCGGGCCGAGCGCCTCGGTGACGATCGACTCCATCGGCTGGATCCGGGCCACGGCGAGCGAGGGATCCAGCCCGGACACCGCGGCCCGGACCTCGCCGGCAAGCGTCGCGGGGTCGCGGGTCGAGCGGAGCACCCACTGCAGGGAGCGCGACGGCGCCTGCGGATAGGAGAGGTACATCGAGACGCGTCCACCGTCCCGAATGCCGAAGTAACGCGCGTCCGCGGCGACGCCCACGATCTCCCACAGTTGCGGGCTTTCGGGGCTCCCCAGGTTGAGACGCCGGCCGAGAGGACTCCCATCGGGAAAGTACCTCCGCGCGAACGTCTCGTTGATGACGACCACGCGCGGCGCCCGCTCCTCGTCCGACCTCGTGAGCCAGCGACCCTCGAGGAGCGGCATCCCCATGGTCGCCGGGTACTGCGCCGTCACCCGGCGGATCCAGACCGCCTGGTCCTGCCCGGGAGAGAGCGGAGCCTGCCCCTCGACCAGGAACGAGACGTCGGTCCCGAAGCCCGTCAGGGGGAGCCAGGAGGTGGCGCCGACCGTGCTCACGCCCGGCAACCCCGTAAGGCGACGTTCCAGCTCGCGCACGAAGCCGCGGAGGGCGTCCGCGTCGGGATACCGGGACGAGGGGAGCCCGACCTGCATCGTCAGCACGCCCTCCGGCCGATACCCGAGGTCGGTGGCGCGCAGGTTCTGGAGGCTGCGGACGAGCAGTCCGGCGCCGGCCAGCAGCATCAGCGCCAGCGCGATCTGCGTGGAGACCAGGGCCCCACGAGCCCGGACGGTGCGCGCCCCTCCGCCCCCACCACCGCGGCCCCCCTCCCTCATGCCCACATCGAGGTCCCGCCGCACCGCCCGCAGGGACGGGACGATCCCGAAGAGCGCACCCGCGAACGCGGTGGCGCCCAGGGCGAACGCGAGCACGCGCCCGTTCACCGAGATGCCGGCCAGGCGAGGCGTCTCCGGCGGCGCGATCGAAACCAGGAAGTCGGTTCCCAGCCAGGCCAGCGCCAGTCCGGCGGTTCCCCCCAGTACCGCCAACAGGGCGCTCTCGGTCAGAAGCTGCTCGGCGAGCCGCCTCCTGCCCGCGCCCAGCGCCGAACGCACGGCGAGCTCGGTCCCACGCGTCGTGCCACGCGCAAGCACGAGGTTCGCGACGTTCGCGCACGCGATCAGCAGGACGAACGTCGCGGCGCCGAGCAGGGCCAGCAGCGCCGTCCGGCTCTCACCAACGAGATCCTCCAGCAGCGGGCGCACCAGAAAACCGGCGTCCGTGTTCGTCTCCGCGTATTCGGACTCGAGTTGGCGCGCGATCCCGTCCGCCTCGGCGCGCGCGGCCTCCAGCGTCGCTCCGTCCGCGAGCCGGGCGACGACCCGAAGGCATGCGTTACCCCTCGGGCAGGAGGGGTCGGCCGGGTCCTCCCGGAGCGTCATCCAGAGCTCGGCGTCGGCCACGAACGGCGCGCGGAAGCCGGCCGGGAGCACGCCGATCACCTCGAACGGCTGGTCGTTCACCGTGAGGACCGAGCCCAGCGCGCGCGGATCGCCCCCGAACGAGCGGCGCCAGAACCCGTCGGAGAGGAGGACGGTGCCCGGCGAGCCCGGGCGGTCGTCCCCGGGCGCGAAGCCCCTCCCGAGCGCGGGCGAGACCCGGAGCACCCGGGAGAACATCCCGTGCGTCACGTATCCGGCCGCGATCTGCTCGGGGTCGCCGAGCCCGGTCACGGTCGGGGCCCCGCCGGCCCACGCGCCGACCGCCTGCAGGGAGCGGCTGCGCCGCGCCACGTCCGAGAAGTCGTCGTAGTTCATCCACTCGTCGACAGGACCACCCCTGCGTGAGAGGTCGGTCCACACCGCGACCAGCCCCTCAGGCTCCGGGAACGGCAGCGGCCGGAACAGGATCCCGTCCACCACGGAGAAGATCGCGGTCGTCGCTCCGATCCCGAGTGCCAGCGTGAGCACGGTCACGGCCGTGAACGCCCGGTTCTTGAGCACCTGGCGCACCCCGTAGCTCGCGTTCTGACGCAGTCGATCCCACAGCTCGAACCTCCGCATCCCAGCCTCTCCTTCCCGGGTCATCCTCGTCTTCACCCGATCCACATCCCCGAAGCGTCGGCGCGCCGGAAGACGCGCCGCACGCGGTGGTCCCGGTCGGTCATGCCGTACCACCCTCGGCCAGCGCCTTGGCCACCGCCTCCGAATACCGCCGCCAGGTGCTCGCCTCTTCCTCGAGGCAGCGCCTGCCGGCCGCCGTGAGCGAATAGTACTTGGCGCGACGGTTGTGCTCGCTCACGCCCCAAGTCGCCTGGACCAACCTGCGGCGCGCGAGCCGGTGGAGCGCCGGGTACAGCGTGCCTTCCTCCACGAGAAGCGTCCCGTCGGTGGCGGCCGCGATCCACTCCGAGACCGCGTAGCCGTGCTTTTCGCCCACACGGAGAGCGTTCAGGATCAGCAGATCCAACGTCCCGCGGAAAAGGCTCAGGTTGTCCGCGCCCATGCTCTCCCCTTTGCATTCCAGGGGAAAGTAGTCCTCGCTCCCCTTTGATTTCAAGGGGATCGATCCGACACATCTGGAAACCCCTGTTCCCTCCCGGGTACCAAAGCGATACACAGCGCGATTCCACCGCGCGCCCCCACGACCCGTGCGCGCCACTCCAGCCCCAACCGTCCTCGCTGTCCTCACCGCTCTCGCCGCGGCATTCCCGGCGGCATGCGGCGACGGCGTGACCGAGCCCGAGGGCCCGCCGGTTTCCCTCGCCTGCACCGCCGCCTCACCCATCTGCTCCGAGCGGCTGCCGATGGGCGCGGGCCGATACCTTCCGGTCTACCGCACCCACAGCCTGACCAGGGGCGACGGCGCCGTCGAGCACGCCGTGGTCGTCGTGCATGGCGCCGACCGCAACGCCGACACCTACTTCGTCACGATGGTCGAGGCGCTGCGCGCGGCCGGAGCGCTCACCTCGACGGTCGTGGTGGCTCCCGACTTCAAGACCAGCGACGACGGCCCCCTTCCCGACGAGCCCTACTGGTCGAGCGAGGGCTGGAAGCGCGGCGACCTGTCGGCCACGGCGAGCCCTCTGGAGCGCATCAGCTCGTTCGCCGCGATGGATACGTTGCTCGGCGCCTTCGCGGACCGGAGCCGGTTCCCGTACCTGGAGACCATCGTCGTGACCGGCCACTCGGCCGGAGGCCAGTTCACGCACCGCTATGCCGGAGCGAGTCCAGTCGCCGAAGAGCTGAGGGAGCTCCAGGTGCGCTTCGTCGTCGCCAATCCCTCCACGTACCTCTGGCTCGGACCCGAGCGCCCCGCCGACGTCGGCTTTGCGCGCCCGGACACCGCGGCGTGCCCGGGATGGAACGACTGGCCCTACGGACTCTCCGACCGCAACGCCTACGCGCGTGGCGTGGACGACGCGGGGATCCGCCGGCAGCTCACCACGCGGGACGTGCGCATCCTCCTGGGCGATGCGGACACGCTCACCGCGTATCTGGACACGACCTGCGCCGCCAACCTCCAGGGTCGCCGGCGCTACGACCGGGGGCGCGCGCTCGTGCGGTTCATGGACATCTACGTTCCTGGACACGGGCACCGGGAGTCCGTGATCGCGGGCGTGGGACACTCGAGCCGAGGCATCTACGGCTCGGCGGAGGGGACGGCAGCGCTGACGGTCTGGTGAGCCGGCGCCGCTCACCCTCCGGTCACTCGTGCCTGAGCGTCGTGGCCGGGTCCAGGCGCGCTGCCCGCCGGGCGGGAAGCCAGCTCGCCAGCAGTGCCACGGCGGCCAGCCCCACCACCACCACCCCGAAGGTCAGCGGGTCAATGGGCTCGATACCGAACAGGAAGGACTCCATCACCCGGGAGACGACCGCGGCGGCCGCCACGCCCACGAGCGTCCCCAGGCCGGCCAGGACCATCCCCTGCCCCACGACCGTCCGGCTCACCCGACCACGCTCGGCCCCCAGGGCCATCCGGATGCCGATCTCCCGGACCCGCTGGCTCACGGCGTAGCTGATCACGCCGTAGATGCCCACGGCCCCAAGCAGCAAGGCCACGGCGGCGGCGATCCCGAGCATCACCAGGGTGAAGGAGGTCCGCGCCAGAGAGCGGGCCATCGCCTCAGCCATGGTCCGCACCTGAGCCAACGGGAGGGACGGATCCACCGCCCAGACCACTTCCTGGATGCGCGGCAGGATGCCGTCCATGGCCCCGGGCTCGACCCGGAGGGCGAAGGCCATGCTGCGCTGGACGCGGTCCTCGCCCTCGTACCATTCCCTCTGCGCCGCCAGCCAGTAGACGGTGCCCGGCGGCTCCTGGTCCACACCGTCCTCATGGACGTCGGCGGCGACCCCCACCACTTCGCGCCAGACGGAATTGCCGAACAAGGCCAGCGAGATCCGCCGGCCCACCGCCGCCCGCGGATCCTGGAAGTAGTCCCGGGCCACGCTCTCGCTGATCACGGCCACGTGGGCCCGGTCCTCGATCTCCGTCCACGTGGGGCTCCGGCCTGTTACCAGTGGAATCCCCATGGTCTCGAAGTAGCCCGGAAGAATCCACTTGAAGCGGCGGATGGGCGGGATCTGGTCCGGGTTCACCGGGAAGCCCTCCACGATGATGGGATCGTTGGACTGCCACGACCCCATGGGCAGTCCCGAGACCCCGGCCGCGGAGCGCACGCCAGCGATCCCCTCCAGCCTGCCCTGGATGTCCCGCAGCTTCACCAGCGCCTCCTGGTCCGAACCTCCCCGCACGGTGACCCGGAACGTCATGAGGCTCGCCGGGTCGTCGAAGCCCGGGTCCACGTTCCGAAGGGCCAGGAAACTCCGGACCATGAGACCGGAGCCCACCAGGAGCATCAGGGCCATGGCCACCTGGGCCACCACCAGACCGTTCCGGGCCCGGTGTCGCTCCCGTCCCTGGCTCGCGCCGCGGCTCCCCTCCTTGAGGGCCGAGGCCAGGTCCGGACGGCCGAGCCGCACCAGGGGGAAGAATCCGAACGCCAACCCCGAGAGCACCGAGATCGCCAGGGTGAAGGCCAGCACCATCGGGTCCAGGCCGATTTCGTCCAGGCGCGGGATCCCATCGGGCGCCAGGGAGAGGAGAAGCTCGAGGGCACCCCACGCCAGGGCCACACCCACGACACCGCTCGCCACCCCCAGCACCAGGCTCTCCAGGAGAAAATCGGCGGCCACGCGTTTGCGACCCGCACCCAGCGCCGTGCGCACCGCCACCTCCCTTGCCCGACCCTCGGCCCGGACCAGGAAGAGGTTGGCGACGTTGGCGCAGGCGATCAGGAGCACCAGCCCCACACCGCCCAGGAGCACCCAGAGGATGGAAGCCACATCCCCGACGATGCGGTGCTTCAGGGGCACGACCCGTGAGGCGAAGCGGGCCTCCCGTAGCGCCTCGATCCCGAGCGGGCCGGGGAAGCGCTCGGCGGCCACCGGGATCAGGCGGTCCATCTCCCGCTCCACCTCGGCGATCTCCACGCCGGGCTTCACGAGCCCGAAGCTCCGGTACGAGAAGTTGCCCATGAAGGTCTCGGCCGGGTCCCAGCGGAAGGTCCAGAAGAGGTCCGGGCTCGACCCGTCCAGGGAGAAGCGCCGGGGCGCCACGCCCACGACTTCGGCGGGACCGCCGCGAACCGTGAGGATACGGCCCACCACTCCCAGGTCGCCGCCGAAGGCCCGCTGCCAGTAGCCGTAGCCGAGGACCACGCGCAAAGGGACGCCCGGGGCGTCATCGGCCGCACCAAGAAGACGGCCAGCAGCGGGCCTGACTCCCAGGAGCAAGAAGAATGACTCCGTTATCACCATCGCTGGGACCACCTCGGGCTCCTCGAGTCCGGTGACTTCGGCGGTTTCATCCGTCCAGACCGCCAGGTCCTCCAGCGTCTCGCTGTCGGAGCGAGCCGTGAAGTACGTCGCCGGCGACTGGGGCACCCCCTCGTCGAAGCCCAGCCCCGGCGCCTTCCAGGACAGGTCCACCAGCCGCTCCGATTCGGCGTACGGCAGCGGCTCCAGGAGCACCCCGTTCACCACCGAAAAGATCGCCGTGCTGGCACCGATTCCCACGGCCAGGGTGGCCACGGCCACGGCGCTGAATAGGGGAACGAGGGCCAGCCGGCGAACCGCCTGTCGGAGCTGTTGCCAGGTCGTGTCCATCGATGAGGTCTGCGGTGTCGGGTCGTGGATCACGGCTCGCCGGAAGGACGCCGGAACCGACCCTTTGGCCGTCGTGTCACCCGCCCCTACGGCCTTCCGCACACTGCGTGTTTCACCCGCCGGTCTTCCCGCTCACCGGCTAGGAGTCACCCGCATGCGTCCGTCGAGTCGAGGTCGCCATAGGCCGCCGCTGACGCGCCGGTGCCGCTCAGAGCCCGAGCAACCTCAGGATGTCGTTGGATAGCGCCCAGAGCATAATGCCCATGACCACGAGGACCCCGATGTTGCTCCAGCGCAGGCGCTGCTCCACCGACACGGCTTTACCCCGGACGGCCTCGATGGTCAGGAACACGAGGTGGCCGCCGTCGAGCACGGGAATCGGCAGAAGGTTGAGGATCGCCAGGTTCACGCTGAACAGCGCCATGAACCGGAGGAACGTGTCCAGGCCGGCCGCCGCGGCCTCGCCCGAGGCCTCGCCGATCGTCACGATGCTCCCGACCGCCTTGGGCGAGACGCCGCCCGTGACCAGGTCCCGGAGAAACGCGAGGATGATTCCCGTGACAGTCGCGGTTTCCCGCGCCCCCGCGACGACGGCCTCGCCGAGCGACGCGTCCCGGTAGGAGACCCGCTCCATCGGCGGATAGATGCCGATCTTGCCCACCTCGGCCACCCTGCCGTCCGGCCGCTCCGCGCGCTCGGCATCCAGTGTGACGATCCGGAGGAGACTTCTGCCCTCCCGCTCCAGTTCGATCTCCACGCGCTGGCCCGGCCTGGCCTCGACGAGCGACACGAAGTCGTACCAGCCGTGTACCGGCACGCCGTCGACCGAGATGATCCGATCGCCCGCCTCGAGTCCCGCGCGATCCGCCGGCGAGCCCGGGTTGACCGCGCCGACGCCCGGCTCGAGCCAGGACCTCACGGCCCGGACCAGATCCGCCCGCGCGGACTCCGCCGCCGGAACGCGGATCTCGACCGTGCGCGTGGGATTCCTCAACGCGATCGTGAGCGGCCCCGCCGGCAGAGTGTAGAGTCCCTCCCTGACGTCGCCCCAATCCTCCGCCGCCCTGCCCCCGATCGTGGCGATCTCGGAGCCGGCGGGTACGTCCGCGAGCGCCTCGGTGCCGGAAGGGAGGAGGGCGGTCTCGATATGGCCGATGCGGGTCGTGGCGAACTCGGGCAATCCCCACCGCGCGGCGACGTACGTGTACACGCCGAACGCAAACAGCATGTTCATGGCGACGCCCGCGGTGATCACGATCGTGCGCGCCCACAGCGGCTTGGCATCGAAGTCCCGCGGGCCCTTCGTGCGCTCCTCCCCGGCCGGGCCGCCCTCGATGCGCTCCATCACCTCGTCCTCCATCCCCCCCATCTTCACGTACCCACCGAGGGGAATTGCGGACACGACGTATTCGGTTTCGCCGCGCCGGACGCCGAAGACCTTCGGTCCGAGCCCGATGGAGAAGCGTTGGACCTCCACGCCGACGGCCTTGGCCGCGGCGAAATGGCCGAGCTCGTGCACGAAGATCAGCACGGCGAGAACGATAAGCGTCGCGAATATCGTCATGCGGTCGTCCCTGTTCGGGCGCTGCCCAGCCGCTTCACGGCCTGGGCCGCCAGCCTTCGCGCCGCCCGGTCGGCGGCCAGCACGTCCTCCACCCCGTGGACCTCAGGGGCGCCCACGCCGTCGAGGGCGTCGGCCACCACGTCGGCCATCTCGGGGAACCTGATCTCCTCCTGCAAGAACGCCTGAACGGCGATCTCGTTCCCTGCGCTGTACACGGCGGGCGCACATCCACCTCTCGCTCCGGCCTCCACGCCCAGTCTGAACAGCGGGAAGGTAGCCTCGTCGATCGCCTCGAACGTGAGCGGCGAAGACCTCACCGGGTCGTACGTCCGGAGCGTCGCGTCGGCCACCCGCTCCGGGTAGTTGAGCGCGTAGAGAATCGGTAGTTCCATCGTGGGGAAGCCCATTTGCGCGAGCACCGATCCGTCCACGAACTCCACGAAGGAGTGGACGATGGACTGGGGATGCACGACGGCACCGATGCGGTCGTACCCGAACCCGTAGAGGTAGTGCGCCTCGATGACCTCCAGCGCCTTGTTGGCCAGCGTGGCCGAGTCCACCGTGACCTTCGCCCCCATGTCCCACGTGGGGTGCTGGAGGGCCTCGGAAGGTCGTGCGTGCCAGAGGTCCTCCAGGCTCCGTCCACGGAACGGCCCACCCGACGCCGTCAGCATGATCCGTTGGACCGCGCTCCGATCGTGACCCTGCAGGCACTGCAGGATCGCGCTGTGCTCGGAGTCGATCGGGACGACCTCCGCCCGGCTCCGCCCCGCCGCCCGCAGGACCAACGGTCCACCCACCACCAGGGATTCCTTGTTCGCCAGGGCCAGGCGTCGGCCCGCCTCGAGGACCCGTAGCGTCGGCTCCAAACCCGCCGAGCCGACCAGCGCGTTCACGACCACGTCCACGTCCGGGAGCGCTGCCGCGTCGAGCACCGCCTGCCTCCCCTTCACCCAGGTGGTGCCGCCGCCCGAGCTCGGAATCTCGGCCCCCTCATCCCCGACCACCGCGAGGCTCGGCCGGAAGCGGGCCACGTGCTCGGCGAGCATCTCCACACGGTGGTGCGACGTGAGCGCGACCACCTCGTATCGTCCGGGATGCCGGCCCAGGACTTCCAGTGTGCTCCTGCCGATGGAGCCCGTTGCTCCGAGGATCGACACGCGGATCACGCGAGCCGCTCCAACGCGATCAGGATGGCATAGGCCATCGGCATCGTGAACGTGAGCGCATCCATCCGGTCCATCACCCCACCATGCCCCGGGAAGATGCGGCCCGAGTCCTTCACCCCGGCCTCACGCTTCAGCAGCGACTCGGCGAAGTCTCCCACGATCGCGCCCAGACCCAGGCAGGCGCCCACACCCGCGGCTGCGCCGAACCCCTCGATCGGGATCCCGGGCACGTGATCCCTCGCGACCGCAAGCCACAGGGCCGCTGCCGCCGCCGCGCTCGTCACGCCCGCCCACGCTCCCACCCAACTCTTGTTCGGACTCACCGTGGGAACGAGCTTCCGCTTCCCCCAGGCGGTTCCCGCGACGAGCGCGGCGGCGTCGCCTACCCAGGTAGCCGCGAGCGGGAGTGCCACGACCATGAGGCCCGCCCAGGGGGACGGCCGGATCGCCGTCCACCCGAGCAGGCCGGGCAACGCGTGCAGCAGAATTACGCAAGCCATCGGGAACCCCGCGTAGACGACGCTGAACAGGGTGACGGACACCGAGCAGAGCGGAGCGTTCCCCCTCCGCCGGTTCACGAGCGCCGCTACCAGCGCGAGCATCGTCAGGCCGCCGAGGCCAGCCAGCACCCAGGTGGCGAAGGATGTGAAGTCGCGGAGCGCGACCGCCGCGACCACCATCGCGGCCGCCGCGGGCATGGTGAGCCAGCCGAACGGACGCACGCCGCGGCACGCCGCCAGCCGGTCGACCTCGCCGGCGCCCAGCGCGGCGAGCAGCGCGACCGGCACGCCGAGGATCCATCCGCCCCAGAACAGGATGGCCAGTGCCCCGGGGATGCCCACCGCGGCGACGGCGATGCGCGCGCTGAACTCCCTCACGGAGCGTTGACGCGTCCGAACCGCCGCTCACGGCGCTGGAAGTCCAGGACGGCTTCGAAGAAGGTGCTCCGGGTGAAGTCGGGCCAGAGGACCGGAGAGATGTGGATCTCGGTGTAGGCGAGCTGCCAGAGGAGGAAGTTGCTGATGCGATGCTCGCCCGACGTCCGTATGAGGAGGTCGGGGTCCGGGTTCCCCACCGTGAAGAGCGTGGACTCGAAAACGTGGTCGTCCACCTGCTCGGGGGTCAGCTCGCCCTGGGCCACGCGTCGGGCGATCGCGCGCGCCGACCGGAGGATCTCCTCGCGGCCGCCGTACGAAATCATGAGGTTGAGTCGAAGCGCCGTCCCGCCGCGAGTCCCCTCCACGATGGTGTCCACCGCCGCGCGCGTGGCCGCGTCCACGCGATCCAACTCACCCAGGACGTGGACCTCCACACCCTGTCTCCTGAGTTCGTCGCGCTCCTTGCTTGCGTAGACCTGGAGCAACGTCATCAGCGCGGAGACCTCCTCGGTCGGCCGCTGCCAGTTCTCCGTCGAAAAGGCGAACAGGGTGAGAACCCCCACGCCCGCATCCACGGCCGCCTCGATGACCTCACGCACGGCCTTCATGCCCTCCCGGTGGCCGAGGTAGCGCGGAAGACCGCGCTGCCGAGCCCACCGGCCGTTCCCGTCCATGATGATGGCGACGTGGTGGGGCACGTCGCCGCTCACGCGGATGCGGTCAAGGAGGTCGTCGGCCGTCATGCTCAAATCGCCATCACCTCGGCTTCCTTGTGCTTCAGCAGCTCTTCGATCTTGGCCTGATACTCTTGCGTCAGCTTCTCGAGCTCGTCCTCGCGCTTGCGCGCGTCGTCCTCCGAGATCTCGTGATCCTTGACCTTCTGGTGGAGCTCCTCCCGAGTGAGGCGCCGCGCATGCCGGATCGATACCCTGCCCTCCTCCGCCATCTTGTGCAGGAGCTTCACGTACTCCTTGCGCCTCTCCTCGGTCAGGGCCGGGACCGGAACCCGGATGACATTGCCGTCGTTGGAAGGATTGAGCCCCAGGTCCGCGGTCTGGATGGCCCGTTCGACGGCTCCCATGAGGGACTTGTCGAACGGCTGGATGAGGAGCAGGCTCGGCTCCGGCGTGTGGACCGTCGCCACCTGGTTCACGTGCATCTTCGTCCCGTACGCATCCACCCGGACCGTATCCAGGAGAGCGGGCGTCGCCTTCCCGGTTCGGACCGATGCGAACTCCCGGCGCATGGCATCGAGGGCGTCGTCCATGCGCTGTCTGGCTTGCTCTACCGTGGGCATGATCTCTCCCAGAGGGCGTGAATACTACGATACAAGGGTTCCCACGGGCTCACCACGGATCGCGGCGGCCACCGCGCCACGGTCCTCGAGGTTGAGTACGATGATGGGAAGGCCGTTCTCCTTGCAGAGGGAGACCGCGGCCGCGTCCATCACGCCCAGCTCCTGGGCCATTACCTCCTGGAACGTGACCGTGGGCAGGAAGCGGGCGTGGGGGTCCTTCTGGGGATCCGAGGTGAACACACCCTGGACCTTCGTGGCCTTGATGACCACATCCGATTCCATCTCGATCGCGCGCAGCACGGCCGCCGTGTCCGTGGAGAAGTAGGGGTTGCCCGTGCCTCCGGCGAAGATCACGACCATCCCCTTCTCCATGTGCCGCATGGCGCGTCTGCGGATATAGGGCTCCGCGACCTGCTCCATCCGGATCGCCGTCATCACCCGGGTCGCCACCCCCTTGGATTCGAGAAGGTCCTGGATGGCCAGCGCATTGATGACGGTCGCCAGCATGCCCATGTAGTCCGCCTGCACCCGGTCCATCCCCTGGCGGGAGGCGAGCGCGCCGCGAACGATGTTGCCTCCTCCGATCACCACGCCGAGCGACACACCCATGGCGGCGATGGACCGGATCTCGTCGGTGAGCCGGCCCACCACGGACGGTTCGATCCCGAAGCCACGCTCTCCGGCCAGAGCCTCGCCGGACAGCTTGAGGAGGACTCTCCTGTACCTGGGTTCCTTCGGGCCGTCACTCATGTGCAGAGCCTCTCTCCGCGGTTTCAGCGCTCTCCGACCTTGAAGCGCGCGAAGCGTGCCACGCCGATCTTCTCGCCGGTTCTCGCGGCCAGCTCGATGAGGAGTTGCTCGATGGTCCGCTCCGGATCCTTGACGAACGGCTGGGCCAGCAGTGTGCTCTCCCTGTAGAACTTCTGCAACTTGCCCTCGACGATCTTCCCGGCGATCGCTTCGGGCTTACCCTCGGCCTTCACCTGCTCGAGGTAGACGTGACGCTCGCGCTCGACCACGTCGGCCGGGATGTCGGCGGCCGAGACCGCCAACGGCGCCGCCGATGCGATGTGAAGCGCGATATCCTTCGCCACCGCGCGGAAGTCTGCCGTGTTCGCAACGAAGTCCGTCTCGCAGTTCAGCTCCACGATGACGGCGGTCCTGTTGTCGAAGTGGACATAGCTGCCGATGACACCCTGGTTCGCGGTCCGCTCGGCGCGCTTCGCCGCCTTGGCCGCGCCCTTCGCGCGCAGCACGTCCACGGCTTTGTCCAGGTCCCCGCCGCTCTCCTCGAGGGCCTTCTTGCAATCCATCATCCCCGCGCCCGTCATGTCGCGGAGCCTCTTCACGTCCTGGGCACTGAAGCTCATCGTTTCTGATCGTCCGTTTTTCTGTTCGGTGCGGACCCTACGGCACTCTGCCGTCCGGTCGTGAAAAGAGGCGGAGCCAACGGATCGGGTCCGTTGCCGCTGCCGCCTCCCGCACTTCCCCTCGCGTCGGCCGGGGGAACCTCCGCCGGGGTGTGCGGCCCCGGCCGACCCGGCGTACTACTCCTCCTTCGGGGTCGCCTCGCCCGCCTCGGCCACCACGGCCGTGGGCTGCTTCTTCGCACGGGGCCTGCGGGCCTTCGGCGCTTGCGGAGCGGCAGCGTCGGCAGGCGCCTCTTCGGGCGCCGCGGCCTCTTCTGCCGCTTCGTCTCCACCTTCGCCGCCCTGGGCACCCTCCTCCTCAACGCGGAGATGCTGCGCGATCACTTCCGGCCTCGGTCGCCGCTTCCGCCGGGGCCGCTTGCGGGCCGGCCGGTCCTTCTCGGTCGTCTCTCCGGTCTCGGTCGAGTAGGTCGTGGCCTCCACCTCCTCGACGCGCCGCTGATCTTCCGGCACCTCGATACGGGCCTGCTCGATCGTCGCTGCGAGGGCCGCGGAGATCAGGCCCACCGACCGGATCGCGTCGTCGTTGCCCGGGATCGGGTAGTTGATCAGGCTCGGGTCCGCGTTCGTGTCGGTGATCGCGATCACCGGGATCCCCAGACGGTTGGCCTCACGCACCGCGATGGCCTCCCGCTTGGCATCCACCACGAAGACGGCTCCCGGAAGCCGACCCATCTCCTTCACGCCCGCCAGGTACTTGTCGAGCTTCTGGCGCTCGCGGTCGAGCATCAGGCGTTCCTTCTTCGTGTAGAACTCGAAGGCGTTCTCCTCCTGGCCCCGCTCCAACTCCTTGAGGCGTCGAATCTGCTTGCGAATGGTCTGGAAGTTCGTGAGCATGCCGCCGAGCCAGCGCTCGGTCACGTAGAACGAGCCCGACCTCTGCGCCTCCTGCTCGATGATGCCCCGGAGTTGCTTCTTCGTGCAGACGAAGAGCACGCGCTCCCCCCGGAGCACAATCTCGCGAACGGCCTGCTGGGCCTGCTGCAGACGGTCGAGGGTCTTACGGAGATCGATGATGTGGATGCCGTTGCGCTCCGTGAAGATGAAAGGCTTCATCTTCGGGTTCCAACGGCTGGTCTGGTGTCCGAAATGGACACCGGCCTCCAGGAGCTGGTTCAGGCCGACTTCCTGCATGTCGCGTCCACTCACGTCTTGTGTGGGGCCGATTACGCCCCGATCAGGATGAGAAACGGTGCCGCACCGATGCGACTACCGCTTCGAGAACTGGAACCGCTTGCGGGCCCCCGGACGGCCGGGCTTCTTACGCTCGACCTTGCGGGGATCCCGCGTGAGGAGGCCTTTCTCGCGGAGGATCGGGCGAGTTTCCTCGTCGTGTTGGACGATCGCGCGGGCCAGCCCCATGCGGACGGCGTCCGCCTGCCCGGTGAGGCCACCACCACCCACCCGCACCGTGATGTCGAACTGTCCCGCCACGCCCGCTGAGCGAAGCGGCTCCTCCACTCGAATCCGGTGCGCCTCTCTCGGGAAATACTCCGTCAGGGCACGGCCGTTGATCTTCCACTCGCCCGTGCCCGGCCGAAGGATGACGCGGGCCGTCGACGCCTTGCGCCGTCCAACCGTCTGGATCTGGTTTTCAGCCATCTCGCTCGATCACGTCTCAGATGTCCAGGGGTCGGGGCTGCTGGCCCTGGTGGGGGTGATCCGCCCCCGCGTAGACCTTGAGCTTCTTGTACATCGCCCGACCCAGCGCATTCTTGGGGAGCATCCCCCTGACGGCCATCTCGACTACGCGCTCCGGGTGCGCGCCGGCCATCCGGCGCAGCGGGATGAAGCGCTCCCCACCCACGTAGCCCGAATAACGGAAGTACGTCTTCTTGTCGGCCTTGTTGCCCGTCAGCGCCACCTTGGACGCATTGACCACCACCACGTGGTCGCCCGTGTCGAGGTGGGGCGTGTACATGGGCTTGTGCTTGCCGCGGAGGACCCGCGCGATCTC
Organism: uncultured Gemmatimonadaceae bacterium; assembly: GCA_964412015.1. Classification (GTDB taxonomy): domain Bacteria; phylum Gemmatimonadota; class Gemmatimonadetes; order Longimicrobiales; family Gaopeijiaceae; genus SZUA-318. The sequence goes on from CAYPMO010000011.1 coordinate 46,555, forward strand.
CGTCGCGAGACGGCCGAGCGGCCGGCCGGCCGCGTCCACGACCCACCACGCACGCTCGATCTCATGGCTCTTGGGGGTATACGTTCTCATGTACCGCAACGGGTGTGGGAGGTCCCATACAAAGCTTTGAATGATAGAGGCAATTCGGGGAAGGTGTCAACGGCACCGGAGGCGCCGTCCGCGGGGCCCTTCCGTTACATGAAGGTCTCCAGGAATCGCGCCCGGGACGCGTGCCGGAGTCGGACCAACGCCTTCTCCTTGATCTGGCGCACGCGCTCCCGGGTGATCCCCAACAAAGCCCCGATCTCCTCGAGCGTCATGGGGTCCTGGTCGTCCAGGCCGAAGTAGAGACGCAGGATCTTGGCCTCCCGCTCCTTGAGCGAGGAGAGCGCCTCCTCGATCGTCTGCTTCAGCGCGCGCTCGTAGGCCTCGTCCTCCGGACCCGGTGAGAGCTGGTCGGGCAGATAGTCCAGGAGGCGATTGTCCTCACCCGGGGTGAGGGGCGCGTCCAGCGAGAGGTGGGATTGGCTGATCGCCAGCGTCCGCTCCACCTCCTCTTGCGAGATGTCCAGCCCCTCGGCGATCTCGTCCACGGTCGGCTCCCGACCCAACTCCTGGAGCAGTACCGAACTGCGCCGCCCGATTCGATGGAGCGCGCCCGCACGGTTCAGCGGCACGCGCACGATGCGGCTCTGCTCCGCGAGTGCCTGCAGGATCGCCTGGCGGATCCACCAGACCGCGTAGCTGATGAACTTGATGCCCTTGGTCTCGTCGAATTTGTGGGCGGCCCGGATGAGTCCGAGGTTCCCTTCGTTGATCAGGTCCGAGAGCGGTACGCCCTGGTTCTGGTACTTCTTCGCCACGGATACCACGAATCGAAGGTTGGAGCGCACCAGCTTGTTGAGCGCATCCTCGTCGTCCTCACGAATCTTGCGCGCGAGGTTCGCCTCCTCCTCACGGCTGATGAGCGGGTATTGACTGATCTCCTTGAGGTACTGATCCAGGGAGCCTTCCCTGGGGATGCCTCGGCGGGAGGAGAAGCTCATCTTGTCGGCCGCGTGGGAGGGAGCCCGCCGGGTACCGGACCTCGCCCTCGTGGACTCCCGGAAGCTCGACGGATTGGCTCTTGACGAGTGGTAGAATTGCGGTGCCGGTGTGCGTTGCGCAACCTGGGGTCCGGATCGCGAGCCTCGACCCGGGTCAACGGATGGACACCCCGATACGTTTCCACCGCACGCGGCGCAGCCACGGCGCCGTCTCGCTCTCTACCGGATCGAACGAATAGTACACGAACCACGGACGGCCGTGGATCGCGACGCGCGGGACGAAGCCCCAGTACCGGGAATCCTCACTGTTGTCTCGGTTGTCACCGAGCACGAAGTACTGGCCCTCCGGAACGACCAGGGGTCCCCAGTTGTCACGGGTGGGATGGTACCGTGGGGAGGTGCTCGCGATGAGGTGGTGCGACTGCCAAGCCATGTCGGGGTGAATGGCGTCGCCGAACCGATCCGTGTGATAGGCGTAGGGTTCGGGGACCTCCAGTCCGCTGCGGAGGAGGACCTTGTCACGCATCTCGAGGGTGTCCCCCGGGATACCCACGACCCGCTTGACGTAGCTCTTCGTCGGATCGTGGGGAGGCGTGAACACCACCACGTCTCCCCTCCGAGGCTCCGTGAACGCAGGAATCCGCAGCGGCGTGCCGGGGATCTCCGCCCCGTAGACGGCCTTGTTCACCAGGAGGAAGTCCCCGACCAGGAGCGTGTTCTCCATCGAGGAAGTCGGGATCCGGAACGCTTCCACCACGAACGCCCGCAGCAGGAGGAAGAGCACGAACGCGACCAGCAGCGAGCGTGTCCATTCCCAGACGCCGAGCAGCAGGCCACGGTGCTCCTCGTGCTCGCGAAGCGCTCCGGCCACCGCGCCGATTTCCTCCTGCCGCTCTTCTTCGTGCACCGCCACCTTCCTTCTCCGAAACGCCACCACGTCGGTTGCGCCCACGCCCCCGCCGTCGCGAATGGCATGCCTACCCGCGCCCGCCCCGGCTCGTTCCGCTGTCGGAGGCGCGGGGCCACGCCTACGTTGTCCCTCGATCCCGGATCGCGTTCATCGAGGCTGCGCCGGGCCACGTTCGTGGGACCGTTACGATGGCGTCAGGCAAACCCAATCTCGCTTCGATCCTGGGCCTCGCGCTCGTTCTCGCGGCGCTCTCGATGCTCGCCAGGGACCAATTGGCCCCCCGGTCCCTGCCGACTCCGGCCGCGCCCACGGCGGTCGCCGGCCCGCCCACGCTCCAGGAGGAAACCGCGTGCCGAAACGTCGGCTATCTGTGCGCCGGCCTCGCCCAGGCCGAACGCATCCGCATCCAGCGTTGGGTAGGCTTCTCCGGAACGCTCGTCGTGGACCTGCCCGCGCCGGCCCTGGCCGATCGCGGCGCCGCCCGCGACCTCCAGCGGGCTGCAGCCGCCGGAATCCGCCTGTGGAACGGACAGCCATTCCCGATCCTGGTGGACGAGCGAGGCAGTCGCACGGCCCATCTACCCGTGCGGTGGGTGAGCGGCCTGATCGGTAACGAGATCGGCAGAGCCACCACCCGGTGGAGCCCGCAGACCGGCCTGCAGCCGGTCTCCCTGGAGCTGGTCACGAGTTACCCGGGTGGCCGACCCATGGACCCGGAGCAGATCCGGCTCGTCGCGGCGCACGAGATGGGCCATGCCCTGGGGCTTCAGCATTCCGACGACCCACGGGACGTGATGTACCCCATGAACACGGCCACCTCGCTGTCGGTGCGCGACTACCGCACGCTCGAGGCCCTGTACGCGCTGGAAGACGGAACGATCATCGTCAGGACCCGCCGAAAGTGACCTTCCCGCCCACGTAGACACCTCGGCCCGGTGCCGGGAACCCGAACACCTCCTCGTAGCGCTCGTCCAGAAGGTTCTCGGCGCGGAGCGCCAACGTGACATCTCCCACCGGCATCTCGACGCCGATGTCCAGCACCGCGTGGCGAGGGAGCGCCACGCGACGGGTGGGCCAAGCGGAGTAATCGCGGTCCTCCCGCTCACCCACGACCCGGAGATCGGCCCGAAGCGTGCCCCTGCGCGACAGCAGCGACGCGTGGAACGCAACGGTATGGGTGGGACGTCGCAGGAGACGCGATCCCTCGAGGAACTCCGCCCCCTCTTCCTCGTCGGTCGCGTCCACGACCTCCGTCCGGAGCCATGTCCAGTCGGCGCTGGCGTGCACCGGCCCCAACCGCGCCTCCCCGTCGAGCTCGACCCCGCGGGCTTCGGCCCCGGCCACGTTCGCGAAGTTCGGGGCCGAAGGCGAAACCGGACGCGCGACGTACTGGATCAGGTCCCGAAACCGCTGTTCGAAGGCGGTCGCGCGCAGCCTTACGCGTCCGTCGGCGAGCGTCTGCTCCAGTCCTACCTCCAGGGAGCGCGTGCGCTCCGGGGCGAGGTCGGGATCCCCCACCACCCAGCCCGTCGCGAAGTTCTCGTAGAACGTCGGTTCCTTCACGCCCCTGCCTGCGGCCGCGCGCAGCCTCGTGTCCGGGAGAGCGCGCCATGCCGCCTCGGCGCTCCAGCTCGTGAACCGCCCGAAGCGCTCGTTGTCCTCCATGCGGGCACCGGCCGCGAACGACGTCGCGCCGCTCCGCCCCGTGACGTGGACGTAACCCGCCCGGTTGTCACGCGCGTTCTCGCTTCGCCCCGTGGTGTTCCCCCACTGGCTCAGGGACTCCGAGAACGAGCGCTGCTCCTGGCGCTCGATCTCCGCCCCGAGCGACCCCGTGAAGGCCCCGAGCCGCAGGTCGGCACGCACGTCGGCCGTGGCTCGGCGCACGTGATCGAGGCTCGTAAAGCCCCAGTACCCGAGGCTGTCCGCGGGCGAGTCCGCTTCGTCCTCGGTTCCCCCGTCCGTCTGGGCCAGCGTGACGCCCCCGCGCAACTCGACGCCGCGCGAGACCCGCCGGGACGCGGTCACGGCGATCGACGCCTCGTCCCCATGGGTGAAGGCGTTTTCGTCGGTGACGGCTCCGGACCCGTCGGTCGGGAAGTGGTACGTGCGATCGGCGAGCCGCAGGGCGACTCCGGCCCGCGTGGCGCCATCCGGGACGAGGCGCACGTTGGCCGAGAGCACGGTGTTGTCGAACGAGTTGTTGCGGGAAAGCACACCGTCCGTGTGCAGGCTTCCCACGGCGAGTGACCATCGGGAGGCGCTTCCGCCACCTTCGATCCGCACCGACCCCTCACGGCGGCCGTAGCTTCCTCCGCGCACGGACAGCTCGCCGCTCGGCGCGCCCCGGCCGGTCCGGGTGACGATCTGGATCACGCCCGCCATCGCGTCGGAGCCGTAGAGCGCGCTGGCCGGGCCGCGAACGACCTCGATTCGCTCGACGTTCTCGAGCGTGAGCCCGGCGAAGTCGAACGAGCCACCCGGCTGGTTCACCTGGACGCCGTCCACCAGGACCTGCACGTAGTCGCTCTCTCCGCCCCTCATGAAGACGGACGTGGCCGCGCCGAACGACCCACCCCGCACCACGGCGACGCCCGGCACGCCCGCGAGGGCGTCGGACAGGAGCGTTACACCGCCAGCTCGGAGCTCCTCGCCGTCCAGAACCGTGACGGACCGGGCGACGTCACCGAGAGCGCGCGGCATCGGGCTCGCGGTGATGATGAAACCCTCGAGCTCGAACGGGACCTCCTGCGAGCGGGAGGACGAGGGGGCCGCCAGCAGGACGGCGGCGAACAGGACTGCCGAGAAGCGATTCATGTGCGTTCCTTCCCCACGGTCGGAAACGAGGAACCCCGCTCGTTCCGGAGGAAGGCGGGGCACGCGAGGAAGGCACGTGATCTCCCCGCGTCTCCCCTCGGAGACCGAACGGAGCGGGGTGGGTCACGTCTCCTGGCTCGAGGCCGCGCTGCTCGCCTTCCCAGGCGCCGAAGCGCCCAGTGGCACACGAGAGCAGCCGTTCCGAGACGTGCTCGGACCTCTCACAGTGGCGGGGCCGCACCGGATTCGCACCGGCTTCCGCGTTCGACCCACCCGCCGATCTTGTTTGTCGAGACAAGGTAGGAGCGCCCGTCCCGCCGCACAAGCCGGCGACGCGGGGTCCGCATCCTACACGCTATGCGTCACGGGACAGCCCGTATTTCTCGATCTTCTTGTAGAGGTTCGAGCGGGGCATGTCCACCTTCCGGGCCGTCTCCGCGACGTTCCAGTCGTTCTCGCGGAGCTTCCGCACGATGAACGCGCGCTCGGCGCGCTCCTTGAACTCGACGAAGGTCTCCGCGCCGAGGAGGTCGCCGCCCGCCGTGGAGGCCGCGCTGCGCCCCGGGGCCAGGAGGTCCACGTCTTCGGCTCGCACCTGGTCTCCCGGCGTGAGGATGAGGAGACGCTCCACGGTATTACGCAATTCGCGCACGTTGCCCGGCCACTCCCGCGAGACGAGCCGCTCCACCGCAGCATCCGTGAACGTCTTCGCGCCTACGCGAGCCGTGCTCGCCATCGCATGGGCAAAGTGCTGGATGAGCATCGGGATATCGTCCCGGCGGTCCTGCAGCGGCGGAACGTGGATCGGCACGACGTTCAACCGATAGAACAGGTCCTCGCGGAACCGCCCCTCGCGGATCTCCTCCTGGAGATCCTTGTTGGTGGCCGCCACGACCCGGACGTCCACCTCGACGGCCTTGGAGCCCCCGACGCGCGTGACGACGCCCTGCTCCAGCGCGCGCAGGACCTTGGCCTGGGCCGCCAGCGACATGTCGCCGATCTCGTCCAGGAAGAGGGTTCCACCGTCGGCCTGCTCGAACTTCCCGGCGCGATCCGAGACCGCCCCCGTAAAGGAGCCCTTGATGTGCCCGAAGAGCGCGGACTCGATGAGCTCCGACGGGATCGCCGCGCAGTTGACTTCGACGAACGGTTCCTTGCTCCGGCCCGAGAGTCGGTGGATCGCCCGGGCGACCAGCTCCTTTCCCGTTCCGTTGTCACCGCTGATCAGCACCCGGGCGTCCGTCGGCGCAACCTTCTCCACCCGCTCCAGCACCTGCCGCACCGCGTAGGACGTTCCTACGATCTCGTAGCGGCTTTCCACCTGGTCGCGGAGCGCCTCCATGCTCGCCGTGAGCCCACGCAGCTCCAGCGCCCGCCGCAACGTCACGAGGAGTCGGTCGGTGTCGAGCGGCTTCTCGAGGAAGTCGTACGCTCCCTTGCGCGTAGCCTCGACGGCCGTCTCGATCGTGCCGTGGCCCGAGATCATGACGACGAGCGCCGCCGGATCCTGCTCCCTCAGGCGACCCAGCACTTCCAGGCCGTCCATCCCCGGCATCTTCACGTCGAGGAAGATGACGTCGGGGCGGAACGACCCGATCGCGGCGAGCGCCTCGGGCCCGTCGGACGCGGCCCGCACTTCGTGGCCTTCGTACTCGAACACCTGGGCGAGAGCTTCCCGGATGGACCGTTCGTCGTCGACGATGAGGAGCTTGGCCAACCCTACCTCCGAGCTTCGAGTACCAGGCTGTCGCGCCGTACCACAACCGACTTCACCCCGTCCGGGATGGGAACCGCGATCGCGTCGGAGCGGAGGCCGGGAGGACCCTCACGTCCCAAGCCGGCCAGGAGGCCGGCCACCAAGCGCTGCGGGATCGGGACCCGGGAAACCTCGATCCGATCCACGTGGAGCGCGAGGAAAGCCTGGTCGAGGGCGCTCAGGGTCCCCACCATCTCGAGGAGCACGGTGTCGGGGAGGATGGCCATGACCTGTCCGAGGTCGGGAATCCGGGGAAGCGCCTCCCGGGCCACGCGGGCCCGCACGTGCACCCGCCCATCCTGGAGGTGGACCGTCGGGTCGCTGATCCCCGCGGGCATGAGGCCTGGAAGCGCGTATCGGAGCACGGAGGAGAGCTCGGTCGAGCCGAGCGCGAGGCGGTCCTCGCCCTCGCCGCCGCGAAAACGCTCGAAACGGTCGAGCGTCGCGTCGGCGAGATCGAGGGAAGGCTGCGCCGGCCCCGAGCCGTGAGGCGCGGGCACCCACACCGGTTCCCCGATGCCGAGGGCCCGCTCCAGCGCCGGGAGCGCCGCCGGTCCCCAGCGAAGCCCGGCGAGCGCGACCAGGACCAGGACGATCCCCCATGCCACCTTCCGGAGCGGCGTCATGCGCTCAGGCTCCCTCGAACCTGGCCGCGCATACGACGGTATACCGCGCCCCTTCACGGCCGAGACGGCTCCGCATCAGATCGAGCGACCGGAAATCCACGCGGCCGCTGAACTCCAGACGGGCCACGAGGCTGTCCAGGTCGCGGAAGGGGCCCTCTCCAACGCGGGTGTTGGCCCTGCCGAGCGTAAGATGGGGATGGAAGTCCCTCGTCTCCGCCTCGAAGCCTCGGCCGGCCAGCGCCCATTCCAAGTCTTGCTTGAGGCAGCGGAGCGCAGGCGTCGCGTCCACGCCGAGCCAGATGACCCGTGGCTTTCGGAGCGTGGGGAACGCGCCGAATCCGCCGAGTCGGAGCGAAAGTGGTTCCGTGGAGGACGCGATCCGGCGTACGATTGCCTCGACATCTCCCAACTTCTCGGGCCGGACCTCCCCGAGGAACTTGAGCGTGAGGTGGAGGTTGTCGGCCTCGACCCACCGGACCGGGACCTCCTGGTCGCGCAGCGGCTCCGCCGCGTCCCAGATCCGCCGACGTTCCCTACCGGGGAGGTTGAGTGCGATGAAGGTCCGCATGGCTGCCTCCGCTCCGTCATGCCCGGCCGGGCCGCCCGGGCCCGGTCAGAGCCTCGAGGCCTTCGAGGGCCCGGTCCACGTCCTCCTCGGTGGAGGCCCAGCCCACGGACAGGCGGAGCGCTCCCGTCTCCGCGGTGCCCAGGAGCCGGTGGCATTCCGGCGCGCAATGCAGTCCGGCCCTCCCCTGCACACCCCACTCCGCGTCGAGGCGCCGCGCGAGGGTGGCAGGATCCAGCGTCCTGGCCGTCAGGGTGACGATCCCCACGCCGTCCTCGCCGGCGGGTGACCGGACCTGGACGCCGCGGATCGCTCCAAGCCCCTCCCGAAGTCTCCGCTTCAGCCGGAGCTCGTGGGCATGGATAGCGTCCACGCCACGCTCGAGCACGAAGCGGATCCCCGCATCGAGCCCCACGATACCCGGCGCGTTCACCGAGCCGGCCTCCAGGCGGTCCGGCAACGCCTCCGGCATCTCTCGCCTGGTGGAATCGCCGCCGGTTCCTCCCCGGACGAGTGGTTCCACGTCCACCCCTTCGCGCACCCAGAGCCCGCCGGTCCCCTGTGGGCCGAGCATACCCTTGTGCCCCGTGAAGGCCACGAGATCCACACCGAGGGCCCCGCAATCGAGAGGGAAATGTCCCGCGCCCTGGGCCGTGTCCAGCAGCACCAGAGTCCCGACGGCGCGGGCGAGCTCGGTCAGGGGTTCCACAGGGAGCCGCTGACCCAGGACGTTGGACGCGCAGTTCACCACCAGGAGCCGCGCGCCCCGGAGCTGCCGCTCGACCCCATCGTAGTCGATCCCGCCCTCGGGGGTTCCCGGGACCATCCGCACCTCGAGGCTCCTCTCCCGCGCCAGGAACGCGGCCGGCCGGAGAACGGCGTTGTGGTCGTAGGCCGTCACCACCACGGCATCGCGGGGCCGGAGCACGCCCCAGAGCGCCGCATTCAGGGCGTACGTCGCATTCGGCATGAAGGCGATCCGCCCGGGGTCGCCCGGCAGTCCCAACAGCGTCTGGATCGCCCGGCGGCACCGGTGCGCCGCGCGTCCGGCCTCCAGCGCGGGCGCGTGGGCGCCCCGCCCCGGCGTCGCTCCGCACTCCGTCAGGAACCGCGCCATGGCCTCGGCGACCACCGGGGGTCGCACGGCGGATGTGGCGGCAAAGTCGAGGTAATGGCTCATGGCGCGGCGGGCGTCGTTTCGATCGTGATGATCACCACGGACCCCACGATGATGGCGCCGGGAACCAGGCGGGCGCCATGCCCCAGAACCTATCGACCAGCGGGCCCGGGTCCAGATGAGGAGGACGCCGTCGCGCCGTCTCGGCGGACCGAGCGGTCACCTACGACGTCTCGGTGACCTCGTCGCGGCGTGCCCGGACGCGCTGGTAGCCCTGGAGCAGGACGACGCCGAGGACACCCGCGAAGAAAGGTAGCGCAAAAGCGAGAAACAGGCCCGGGCCGACGTGCGCGTAGAGGTCGGCGAACAGCGTCAGGAGGGTGCTCATGTCGATCGGCTGGTCTATGGCAAAGGCCCCGCGTGGGGCTCGTCATCGTCTCGTTCCACCACCACCGCGGCGAGAAGGCTAACGTCTCGACGGCCGAGGATGTAGCGGGGGAAGCCCGCGTCTCCGGTGGGAGGGCGCCCGACATCCGTTGGGGCGATGGACTACGGGGTCCTCCGGTCCAGAGCCCTGTAAGTGAGCGCCTCGAGCGCATCGTCCGGCGTCACCCGCTCGCGACCCTCGAGGTCGGCGAGGGTCCGCGCGACCTTGAGCACGCGGTGGTACGCGCGGGCCGAGAGCCCGTCGTGCACGGCGGCCTCGAGGACGCGCGCCACACCCTCCGGCGGGCGGGCGAAGCGTCTCAGGAGCGCGACATCCATCTGCGCGTTGGCATACACGCCCGGGTACCCGGCGAACCGCCGTTCCTGGACGCGTCGCGCTCGGGCCACGCGCTCGCGAACCCGCTCCGTGGGCTCGCCCCTGGTCTCGTCCGCCAGGCGCTCGAAGGGAACCGCGGGGACCTCGACCTGCAGGTCGATCCGGTCCACGAGAGGCCCGGACACGCGCGAGCGGTAGCGCACCACGTGCCCGGGCTCGCACCGGCAGCGGTCCGAGCCGTCGCCCCACCACCCGCACGAGCAAGGGTTCATGGCTCCTACGAGCAGGAAGCATGCAGGGAACCGCTCGGCCCCCCGGACGCGGGACAGGTGCACCTCTCCTCCCTCAAGCGGCTGACGAAGCGCCTCGAGCACATTGCGGCGGTATTCCGGCAGCTCGTCGAGGAAGAGGACCCCGTGGTGCGCGAGCGAGACCTCACCGGGCCGGAGCGGCATCCCTCCCCCGACCATCCCCGCGTCACTCACCGTATGATGAGGAGCACGGAAAGGCCTTCTCCGGACGAGCGCGGTGCCGGGCGGGAGAAGGCCCGCCACCGAATGGACGCGGGTGACCTCGAGGGCCTCGGGGAGCGTCAGCGGGGGCAGGATTCCGGGCAGCCGGCGGGCGAGCATGGTCTTGCCGGATCCCGGAGGACCGACGAGGAGAAGGTTGTGCCCGCCCGCGGCCGCCACCTCCATGGCTCGCTTGGCGGATTCCTGGCCCTTCACGTCACGGAGGTCGGGCAGGTCGGTCCCGGTGGCGTCCAGGAGTGCCCTCGTGTCGCAGCCGACGGGCGCCAGCACCCGTCCGCCGCGAAGATGCGCGACGACCTCCCCCAGGTTCGTGGCTCCGTACACCGAGACTCCCGCCACGACCGCGGCCTCGGGAGCGTTATCCCGGGGCACGACCAGCGCGCCGACGCCCTCCCGAGCACACCCCGCCGCAACGGGGAGCACGCCCCGGATCGCCCGAAGCGCCCCATCCAGGCCCAGCTCTCCCACGAAGGCCATCCCCTCCAGGCGCGAAGGCTCCACGTGCCCGCCCGCGGCGAGGAGGCCCACGGCGAGCGGCAGGTCGAAGGCGCTGCCCTCCTTGCGGACGTCGGCGGGCGCCAGATTCACCGTGATCCTGCGGGGAGGTAGGGGAAAACCCACATGGCGGAGCGCGGCGCTCACTCGCTCCCTACCTTCACGGACCGCGCTCTCGGCCAGCCCCACGACGGTGAACGAGGGAAGGCCCGCGGCGAGGTTCACCTCGACGTGGACGAGGTAGCACTCGATGCCGCGGATCGCGCCGGTGGTGACGTGGGCAAGCATGCCGCCAGGGTAGCGGAGCCCAGCGGCCCGGGACATGTCGGATTGGGCCTTCCACCCCCTACGCCCGCGGGCCGCCGGAACCACGGCAGATCCCCTCCGGAGCGTAAGGAAATTCCCGCTTGTGCCCCTCCGCACTCCCCGGTACCCTACGGTGCTGTCCGGCCCGCGTCTGAGAGCCGGCACGCATGCCTCTTTCCCCGCATACCATCCAAGGGAGCGCGTCCATGAAGGTCGCCGTCCTCAAGGAATCACGCCAAGGAGAGCGTCGCGTGGCCCTGGTCGCCCAGGGTGTCCAGGCGCTCAAGAAGGCGGGCCTCGACGTTGTCGTGGAGAGCGGAGCCGGGACGTCGGCCGGAGTGGCCGACGAGGAGTATCGGACCGCGGGCGCCACCGTCGTGGCCGGAGCCTCGGAGGCCCTCGAAGGGGCTGGCTTGGTTCTGCATATCAATCCGCCGTCATCCGTGGAGCTGGACGGGATGGGCGAGGGCACGATCCTCGTCTCGTTTTTGAACCCGCTGACGGATCCGGATCTGGTCCGGGCCCTGAACGCCCGCAAGATCACAGGGATCTCCATGGAGCTCGTTCCCCGCATCACGCGGGCCCAGACCATGGACGCCCTCTCGTCGCAGGCCACCGTGGCCGGCTACAAGGCCGTGCTCATGGCCGCGGACGAGCTTCCCCGCTTCCTCCCCATGTTCACCACCGCGGCCGGCACGATCCGCCCGGGCCGGGCGCTGGTCCTGGGAGCCGGAGTCGCCGGACTGCAGGCCATCGCCACGGCGAAGCGCCTCGGCGCCATCGTGGAGGCCTTCGACGTGCGTCCGGCCGTCAGGGAGCAGGTGCGGAGTCTGGGCGCGAAGTTCCTCGAGACCGAGCACGAAGTCACCGCCGAAGGAGAGGGCGGCTACGCCAAGGAGCTTTCGGAAGATCAGCACAAGAAGGAGTTGGAGCTGATCGGCGCCCACATCAAAGACGCCGACATCGTGATCACCACGGCCCAGATCCCGGGCCGGAAGGCGCCGATCCTGATCACGGCCGACATGGTGAAGTCCATGAAGGCCGGCTCGGTCATCGTGGATCTCGCGAGCGAGACCGGTGGCAATTGCGAGCTCACGAAGCCCGCCGAGACCACCGTGGCCCACGGCGTGCAGATCCTCGCGCCGACGAACGTGCCCGCGATGATCCCCGTGCACGCCAGCCAGATGTACTCCAAGAACGTCATCACGCTGGTGGGCGAGTTCGTGAACATGAAGGACGGAACGGTGAACCTGGACTTCTCCAACGACGTGGTGGGCCCTTCGACGGTCACTCACGGGGGAGCAGTCGTGAACGAGCGGGTCAAGCAGCTCCTGGGTGCGTGAGGCATCCCGGAGTCGCTCGAGGAAACCAGAACGCAGACGCCCTACTCCGAGGAGAACCCATGGGCGAGTTGATGATTGGTCTCTACGTGTTCGTTCTCGCCACCCTGGCGGGTCGCGAGGTGATCACCAAGGTGCCCCCTACGCTCCACACGCCACTGATGTCGGGCGCGAACGCGATCTCGGGTATCGCGATCGTCGGCGCCATCGTCGTCGCGGGGCGGACCGAGGGGGTCGTCGAGACGTGGCTGGGCGTGGCCGCGGTCGCCATGGCGACCGTGAACGTGGTCGGTGGCTTCCTGGTCACCGACCGCATGCTCGCGATGTTCAAGAAGCGCTGAGGGGGAGCTCACGATGAATACCGAGATCATTGTCGAGCTGGCCTACCTCGTATCGGCCATCCTCTTCGTCCTGGGCCTCAAGCGGCTCCAATCACCCGCCACGGCACGTAAGGGGAACGCCATCGCCGCGACGGCCATGCTCATCGCCATCGTCACCACGATGGTCAACAACGAGATCCTCTCGTGGACCGAGATCCTCGTCGGCCTGATCGTCGGATCACTCTTCGGCGGCGTGGCGTCGTACGCCGTGAAGATGACCGCGATGCCTCAAATGGTGGGCCTGTTCAACGGATTCGGAGGCGGGGCGTCCGCGCTCGTCGCCATCGCCGAGTTCGTGACCCTGAAGGGTCAGGTCGGGGCCGGGACGAACGGCACCAGCATCATGGTGACGGTCCTGATCGGTGGAGTGACGTTCGCGGGGTCCATGATCGCGTTCCTCAAACTCAATGAGTGGATGACGGGGAACCCGATCACCTATCCGCTCCAGAAGATCCTCAACGCGATCCTGTTCCTCGGCGCCCTCGTCGCGGGGGGGCTCGCGATGGGCCTGGGCGGCGCCCAGCCGATGACCGTATTCTGGATCCTCGTCGCGCTGTCCCTGGTCCTGGGCGTGACGCTCACGATCCCGATCGGCGGCGCGGACATGCCCGTGGTGATCTCCTTGCTCAACTCGTATTCCGGGCTGGCGGGGGCCGCGGCAGGCTTCGTCATCATGAACATGGTGCTGATCATCTCCGGCGCACTCGTCGGCGCGTCGGGGCTCATCCTCACCATGATCATGTGCAAGGGGATGAACCGCTCTCTCGCCAACGTCGCCTTCGGCGCGTTCGGCGGCACGGCGGGAGTCGACAAGTCACAGATCGGCAAGCGCCCGGTGAAGCGGGCCGACGCGGAGATGGTGGCGGCCGAGCTCGGCTACGTGAACTCCGTGATCATCGTGCCGGGCTACGGACTCGCGGTGGCGCAGGCGCAGCACGAGCTCCGCAAGGTGGGTGACCTGCTCGAGCAGCGCGGAGTGAGCGTGCGGTACGCCATACACCCGGTCGCGGGGCGCATGCCCGGGCACATGAACGTTCTCCTCGCCGAGGCGGACGTGCCGTACGACAAGCTCTTCTCCCTGGAGGAGATCAACGACGACTTCGCCAACACCGACGCCGTGCTCATCGTCGGCGCCAACGACGTCTGCAACCCGGCGGCGAGGGACCCGAAGAGCATCATCGCAGGCATGCCGATCCTGAACGTGGACAAGGCACGCAGGACGATCGTCATGAAGCGGTCGCTCTCGCCCGGCTTCGCCGGAATCGACAACGACCTCTTCTACAACGAGAAGAACCTCATGTTCTTCGGAGATGCCAAGCAGTCCATGGCCGATCTGGTCAAGGCGGTGCGGGATCTCGGTTGAGGGACCCCCTGCCGAGTCGGCGGGGCCGGCGCATCGCGCCGGCCCCGCTCTTGTTTCCGGTCGAGGAACGTACGGGTCGGCTCCTCCGCCGACGGGTCAGGAGCTTTCCTCCCTCGCCGCCTCCCTGAGCAGCTCCCACGTCCGAGCGACGTGCTCCTCGCGGGTCTTGAGGTTCCCGATCGCGAGACGGAGCACCAGCCGCCCGCCGAGACGCGTGTGGGTCAGGAACGCCTCCCCGGACGCGTTGACGCGGTCGAGGATGCGCTGGTTGAGCGCGTCGGCTTCCTCCCCCGAATCGCCGGCCGGGACACGGCGGAAGCACACGAGGCTGAACGGCACGGGCGCCGCCAGCGTCCACCCTTCCTCGGCCTCGACCCAGTCGGCGAAGGCGCGCGCGATGCGGATGTGCTCGCGCAGGTTGGCCATGATACCCTCCCGGCCGAACCAACGGAGCACGAACCAGAGCTTGAGGGCGCGAAATCGGCGGCCCAACGCGATGCCGTAGTTCATCAGGTCGCGTGCCTTCCCGGTCTCCGCGGCCCGAAGATACTCGGGCACGAGGGAGAACGCGCGCATCAGGTCGGCCGACCGGCGGCAGTACAGGACCGAGCAATCCACCGGGGTGAAGAGCCATTTGTGGGGATTGACCACCACCGAGTCGGCCCTCTCCCAGCCGGTGAACAGCGGGCGGAGCTCCGGAAGGATCGCTGCGGGCCCGCCGTAGGCCGCGTCCACGTGCAACCAGGCGCCGAACTCCTCGGCGATGTCGGCGCTCGCCTCCACGGGATCCACGGACGTGGTCGAGGTCGTACCCAGCGTGGCAACCACGGCGACCGGCCGGACTCCTGCCGCGACATCCTCGCGGATCGCGTCGCGGAGCGCATCCGATCTCATGCGGAATGCGTCGTCGGACGGGATCGTCCGGTAGCCCGCGCGTCCGAATCCGAGCGCGAGCACCGCCTTCTCCACCGACGAATGGGCGTGCTCGGACGCATAGACGCGCCCGCGGGGCAGACCGAAGAGGCCGGTCTCGTGGACCTCGGCGTAGGCGGCCTCCCGCGCCGCGGCCAGCGCGTACATCACCGAGCTCGACGCCGTGTCGTTGATCGTTCCGTCGAACTCCGAGGGGAGGCCCACGAGTTGCCGGAGCCAGTCCAGCGTCACCTCCTCGAGCTCCGTGGCCGCCGGGGAGCTGCGCCAGACCATCGCGTTCACGTTCAGCGCCGCGCTCAGCATCTCGCCGAGGATGCCGGGTCCCGAGCCCGTGACCGAGAAGTAGCCGAAGAACGCGGGGTGGTTCCAGTGCGTGATCCCGGGCAGGATGACGCTCCGGAAGTCGGCGAGCGCGGCGTCGAGATCCTCACCCGCCGACGGAGGTCCGGCGGGAAGACGCGCCCGGACCTCCCCGGGTTGGACCTGCGCCATGACGGGCAGCGAGCCGACGCCGGCCAGGTAGTCGGCCATCCAGTCGGCGGCTTCGTGCGCGAGACGTCGGAATTCCTCCGGAGGGAGGTCCCCGGGGAGCCGCGCGGCGGGCATCATTCGTTCGGGGCCCGTCCCATCCAGGACCCGGGCAGCTCACCGAGGATCTCGCGAACTTCCTCCCGGATCGCGTGAAGCTGGCTGCGCACCTCCTTCTCCAAGTCGGCCGTGGGCGGCACTTCCGGTACCCCGGACCCCTCGAACAGCGAGAAGAAGAGCGCGTCCGTGTGGCCGACGCTCGCGTGCACCACTCCCATGTCGATCGCACGGCTCAACCGCAGCAGGTCCCGCAAGGAGACCTTGGCTCGCCCAGCGAGCGGAGGCTCCTGGTACAGGATCCGGATGACGACCTCGCGGAGGATCTGGAACTCCTCGATGACCTCTCCGGCTGCCAGGCCTCGCTTCGCGGCCATCGCCCCGAACAGCGTGGAGCACCGGATCCAGAGCGGCTCGACCTGGTCGCGGTAGGGGCCGATCATGACGGGCAGGAAGCTCGTGAGGAGCTCCAGGAACTCCTCCAGGAGGCCGTTGACGCCCCTCGCGTCCGAGGCGTACCGGCTCTGGACCTCGCGCAGCCACCGCTGTGTGATGCGAGGGACGCGCATCTCGACCCAAACGGACAACTCCAACGGCTTGACCTTTCGCTCGACCGACGGGGCAACGTCGGAGGTTCTGAAGGAAGGCTTTACCGTGATTCTCGACATCATCCACCGGGGTGGAGGTGCGGCCGCCAGAAGACGTCCGTCCGCGTCTGAAAGATGTCCCATCGAGGAAGCCATTGCTACCCCTCTCGATCCGGCTCGGCGGCCCACCTCCGGATCCTGATCCGCACACGGGTCCCCTGTCCCTCACGGCTCTCCAGGCCGACCGTCCCGCCCCACGACTCGACGAGCCGGCGCACGATGGCCAGGCCGAGTCCTGCCCCGGTGGATCGCGTGCTGAACTGCGGCTCGAAGACGCGGGCGCGGAAGCCCTCCGGGATTCCCTTTCCACTATCCACCACGCAGAGCGTGAGCCCGCCCTCGGCATCCGTGGCCGCCTCGACCCGAACGGTACCCCCGAGCGGAGAGGCGATCCGCGCGTTCTCGAGCAAGTTGACCAACACCTCCTTCATCTCCGTCGCGCGGGCGCGGACCGGCGGGAGGCCCTCGGGCACCACCGCCTCGAACCTCACCGGCCCCTCCGATCCCCGGTAGAGCGCGAGCACCTCCCGGACGACACGGCCGACGTCCACGGGCTCGAGCGGGATACCCTCCGCGGACGGCGCGCCGAAGCGGGAGAAGCTCTTCGCGATGGCCGCCAGCCGGTCGATCTCCTCCAGTACGGCATCCGCGTTCTTCGCCAGGATCGAATCGAAGTCCGTCCGTCGGTCCTCCCAGGCCCGACGTATGTGCTGGAGCGAGAGCTTCATCGGCGTCAGGGGGTTCTTCACCTCGTGCGCCACCTGGCGCGCCATCTCGCCCCACGCCAGGACGCGCTCCGTACGCAGCTCGTCGGTGACGTCCTCCAGGGCGACGACCGCGCCGCCGGGCTCCGTCCTGGTGCCGAGGCGGCGCGCGCGGACCCGGATGCGACGGGCGCCATCCTGGAGCTCGACGTGCGCCTCCTCACGATTCGACACGAGGAAGCCTTCGAGCCATCCCAGAAGCTCCTCGCCCAGGCTGCCCCCCGCAGGGAGGGGCTTCCCGACCGTGACGTGCTCGTCGAGAAGAGCCTCGGCCCGGGGGTTCACGAGGGTCACGCGACCGGCACCATCGAGCGCCACCATGCCCACGGCCGCCTCCTCCATGATCGCCTGGGTCCGGCGGGTCGTTCGGACGAGCTGCCGACGCGCTCGACGGAGCCTGCCGACCATCCGGTTGAACGCCCTGAAGACCGATCCGAACTCGTCGGCCCGGTCGGCGGGCAGGCGTAGCGCCAGATTGCCGGCCCCCACATGCTCCGACGCGACCTGCAGGGCCTGGATGGGCCTGGTGAGCGCGCGGCCGACCAGCAGGGCCAGTGCGAGAGAAAGAGCCGCCCCCACGAGCACGGCGAACGCGAGGAACTCCAGGACGTCGGCGGTGCCGAGCGCGGTAGCCCCGGCCTGGCGAGGGACCTGGGCGCTGAGGATGTCGCCGTCCGGCAGACGACGGAACGCGGACACGTACGACCACGTTCCCAGCTCCACCTCCTCGAAGGCGCGAACGTCGTCCCCGCGCTCCAGAAGACGATAGGTGGACAGGGGGAGCCAGGCTTCGTAGAGCCCGAGCTCCACCAGCTCCTCGACCGATCCGTCGTACAACTCCCCGCGCCGGTACTCCAGAAGCTCGACGCCCACACGCCGCGAGAGGGCCTGCATCCGCCCGCTGACTTCCGTGTACCAGCCCGCCGCGTCCTCGGCGACGCGCTGAGCGAGCACCTGGGCCGCGCGCGCGGAGGCTCCCGCGATCGTGCGGTAGGCCAACGTGCCGAAGAGCGCGACGGCAAGCACGAAGAACCCGAACAGCGCGAACGTCACACGGGCCCTGAACGTGATCGGAACGCCCCTGAGCCGCAGGCCGCCGGGAGCGTAATCCCGGAGGAGCCCCCGGCCCAACGAACGGAACAGCAGCAGCACGAGGACGTTGGCGACCAGGAGGAGCGTGGCGCGCCCGACCGCCGGGAGCACCCCGGGGAGCTGGACCGTGTAGTGGGCCCGATAGAGCGCGTTCGAGAACGTGAGCGGCAACTCGGCACGCCACCCACTGCCCCACCGCGACCAGCGAAGTCCCTGACGTGAGCCTTCCCACGAGGCGCGCGGGATGAGCGTGAGCGCAGGGGCCGCCTCCTCGCCGCCTCCGAGGAGCGGGCTGAGACCCGCCGTGGACGTCGGGTCGGCGAACGGCGGCGCCGCCGCCGTCAGGATCGAGCCGCCCTCCAGCGTCACCCGCAGGACGTAGCGTGCGTCGTCACGGTGGTAGTGGAGCAGCGTGGCGGCGCCGGGGGAGCCGGCGTCCTCCTGGACCTCGTACGCGACCACGGGCCGCTCCGTCACGCCGACGCGGAGCTCCTGCTCGGGGATGCCGGCCGCCGACCAGAGCGTGAGCCAGGCCGGTGCGCCCAGGTCGGCGAGTCCACTCCGTCGCCACGCGCCGTAGAGCACGTCCACGCCCCCGTCGCCCTGGGCCGAGAGCCGCACCGCGGCGTCGCTCAGCCGCCAGAGGGCCTCCTCGAGAGCGGGGTCCTCCGGGGCGGCGAGCTGGTTCAGGTACGCCGCGCCGATCTCCGTTCGCGCCTCGACGCGCTCGGCCCAGGTGGTCGGGATCGCCACGCTCCCCGCGAGGATGCCGGCCACCACCCAGGAGGCCAGGCGTCCTCTGGGGCGCACGTCGAGGGGCGCCGTCGCCGCCAGCCCGATCGGAAGGGCCCAGAGCGCCGGCCACCACCATGGCGCCCCTCCGACCCATCGCACCCAGAGCACGGTCCCGACGGCCAACGCCGCGGCCACGGTGATCGCGACTGCGTGCCAGACCTCCGGAGCGTGTCGGGCGCCTCTCGATCCCGCGAGGGCGGTTCCCGCGACCAGCGCGAGGAAGATCGTCGCCGTGCCCTGGAACACGATCCAGCCGATGCGGCCCTGCGCCAGGGACTCGGGCGAAGCTCCGGCCGCCATCCAGCCCAGCAGGACCGCGAAGAGGCCCCCGGTCGCCGCGCCCGCGATCGACGACCGGAGCCGGATGGGAGGCGGGGGTACCACGGACGCCACCATCGCGAGGGACAGCACGAGCATGGCGAGGCGTCCGAGCGTGACGGGGACCGGTCCGGGAAGCGAGAACGAGCCCGGGTCGAAGAGGAAGGCGAGGCCCGGCAGCTCCCGGAAGGGCAGCAGCCCGGCGGCGGTCACCAGCGTCGCCGACGCGAGCCCCACGTCCGCGAGGTGGGAGCCGGCCGCCAGCGCAAATAGGATCCAGGCTAGAACGGCCAGTCCTCCGACCCGAACGCGCCACGCATCGAGGATCTCCCGGGCGCGCTCGCCCGGAGACGGAGGATCCAGGATGACCGTGAAGAGCGTGCGGTCGCCCAGGGTCCAATCCCACGCCGGGCCGTTCTCTTCCCTCGCCTCCCGGACGAGACGGATGCGCTCACCCACGTCCCGGCGGAACTCCGACGCGAAGTCTCCCGCTTCGGCGGCGAGAGGGCCGGGAAGGTCCACGCGCAGCAACACGGCCGCGACGGCGGTCGCGCCCGAGCCGGTCGGGGCCGTGACGTAGAGGTAGCCGAACAAAGGCAGATCGCCGTACGCGTATCGGCGAAGCCCCCTCTGGACTTCCTCCGGGACCTGCCCCCGGTGCAGTCCGTCCCAGACGAGCAGTTCCCCCTGGGGCCCGTACAGGGCCAGGGCGGTGACCCCGTATGCGGCCCTGAGACGCGCCAGGGGCTCCGCGAGCCGAGGCACGCTGTCCGCCGCTTGCGCCGCGAGGGCGTCGGCCGCTCCTTCCGCCGCCTGGAGCCGATCTTCGAGCGCGGCCTGCAGGCGCGTGCCGATCGCCGCCTCCCTCCGGGCCCAGTACGCCTCGAAGTCGCCTTGCACGTCCCGCGCGTCCCGGTGAGCGGCGAACCCGGCGAGGACCCCGGCCAGGAGCGCGAGCGAGCCGATCGCGCGCAGACGCCGCCTCCGCGCGTCGCCCTCCATCCCCACGACGAACGCGAGCGCCGCCACGGCCAGCAGAGGCCCCCACGGGTGCGCCGCCCAGGCTGCGAGCGAGACCACGCCGAGCCACGGCGAGAGCCGGGTCCGGGCGACCGGCCACCACGCGCGCATGTGCAGTCCCGAGGGGATGTGAGATCTCATGGGCCCTGGATCCTACGACGCGACGGTGAGCGGAGATCCCCGGGCGGACGAGCGAAGATACAGCAGCCGCTCCTCGCCCACATCCCCGAACCGACGCTCGCCGCCCGGGTATTCCTGGATATCGGCCGGCTACAGCGTCGGCCGCCCGGTCCCGCCAAGGAGTCCCGATGATCCGACGTGAGCACCTCCGAGCCTCCTTCGCACTCGCGTCCCTCCTGGCCCCGAGCGTCCTCGCCGCACAGAGCGTCGTCGTGGATGAGGGGACGTTCGCGGTAACCCTGGACGGAGCTCCCGCGGGAACCGAGCGGTTCACGATCCGCCGTGCCGGCGTGGGTGGCGATGCCATCGTGATCGCCAACGCGGTCATCGAGCTGGATCGGGGAGCGGGACCGATGGAGTTGCGCCCGCTGCTGGAAGCCACGCCCGTGGACGACGCGTCTTCCAGTTACCAGCTCAAGGTATCCGGCGCCGAGACATCCGAGCTCAGCGTACGCCTCGCGGGCCGACGCTACGTCTCGAGGATCCATACGGAGGAGGGTGAGGAAGAACGCGAGTTCCTGGCGCGCCCCGGAACCCGCATCGTCGAGGAAGGCGTCGCCCACCAGTACTATTTCCTGCGCGGCGTTCGGGAGGGTTCGTCCGCACCGGTCATCGAGCCCCGGACGCGAAGCCAATTCCAACTCGCAGCCTCCGCCCCCACGGAGGAGCGGGTCACCGTCGGCTCGGCCTACGTGACGGCCCGGAAGGTGACGTTTTCCTCGGGAGAGGACGTGCGCCACGTCTGGTTCGATGAGCAGGGACGCGTCGTCCGCGTCGAGATTCCCGGCCGTGGCTACGTAGCGCAGCGCCGGGACCTCCCGGACTAGCACCCCCGGACTAGCATCCGAGGAGACGTTTCGTCCCGATGGCCGCCTCTTCAAGGCTAACGCCTGAGGGTTAGCTTTCACCGGCTCGCCCGGAAGGGTCGCTGAAGGCCTATGCGCCCTCGCCCGTAGTTCGGTACGGTGCCGGCGAAACCCGCTGACGTGGGTGGGCGTACGGCCCTGTGCCGGGCATGTCCGCGGAACCCAGAGTTCAGGGAGGTGGAGGATGAGGATCTGCGCAGGCGTGGGGGCCCTCCTGGGGCTCCTGGCCGCCTCGCCCATGACGGCGCAGCCGGTGCCCGCGTCGCTGACGCTCGAACAGGCCATCGAGATCGCGCGGGGCAACAACCCCACCTACCTCCAGAGCCGGAACGACCAGGTCCAGGCGGACTGGGACGTTCGCGAGGCCTACGGCCAGTGGCTCCCCTCGGCGTCGGCCAACTCGTCGCTGACCTGGCAAGGTGCCGGCGAGCAGCAGTTCGGAACCCTGACGCTCGGGGACTTGGGTTTCGCGGATCTCCCGTCCTACTACCTGTCGAGCTACGGGCTGTCGCTGGGGATGAACCTGAGTCTGGCGACCCTCGTGGGACCCTCGCAGGCGAAGGCGGCCCGCGGCGCCACCGAGGCTCGTATCCGCCTCGCCGAATCGAATCTGGTCTCGCAGGTTACCGGCGCCTACCTGGAGGTCCTCCGGCAGCAGGAAGGGCTCAGGCTCGCCGAGCAACAACTCGAGAACGCCCAGCTCAACCTGCGGCTCGCCCAGGGCCGCCTGGAGGTCGGCGCCGCCACGCCCATCGACGTCGGACAGGCCGAAGTGCAGGTCGGGCGCGCCGAGGTGACGGTCCTCCAGGCCCGGAACGCGATCGCGACCGGGCGCATGAGGCTCCTCCAGCAGCTCGGCGTGTCGGTGAACCAGGAGGTCACCCTCACGACCACGTTCGAGCTGACCCAGCCGACCTGGACCCTGGACGAGCTTCTCGGCAGGGCCATGGAGCGCAACCCCACCCTGGACGCGACACGCCGCTCGAAGCGGGCCGCCGAGATCGGGGTCACCGCGGCGCGATCCTCGTATTTCCCCTCCCTGTCCTTGTCCACTGGTTGGAGCGGGTTCAGCCGTGAGGCCAGCAACACCGACTACCAGATCCTCTCGGCGAAGGCGCGCGTGGCCTCCCAGGTCGCGCAGTGCAACGCGACCAACGAGCTCTACAGCCGACTGGCCCGACCGCTTCCCGCCCTCGACTGTACCAAGTACGCGTTCACCGACGCCGACCGTCAGGCGATCATCGCGGAGAACGACCAGTTCCCGTTCGGCTTCCAGAGGAGTCCGTTCAGCGTCAGGCTCGGGCTGAGCATCCCGATCTTCCAGGGCTTGAGCCGCGAGAGGAACCTCGAGGCCGCCAAGCTCCAGCGCGATGACCTGGAACACCAGGTTAGGGAGCAGGAGATCGCGCTCCGCGCCGATCTGTCGGTGGCGCTCACCACCGTGAGCACGGCGTACCAGAGCGCCCTGCTCGAGGAGAGGAACCGCTCCCTGGCCGAGCAGCAGTTGCACCTGGCCCGCGAGCGCTACCAGCTCGGCGCCATCACGTTCGTCGAGCTCGTCGCGGCCCAGACGGTCTTGGCGCAGGCCGATCGGGATCGGACCGCGGCCGTTTTCGCGTACCATGATGCCGTCACGAGGCTCAAGTCCCTCGTGGGCACCCCACTCCGGTAGAGGCCGGATAGACCATGCAGACCCGCACCAAGATCGTGATCGGCATCATCGTGGTGGTCGTGTTCGGCTCGGCCGCGGCGCTCAGCATCGCCAAGGGGAAGCAGCGCGGCGCCGAAGTCCGCATGGAGGCCGTCGCGCGCCGCGACCTGGTCGCGACCGTGACCGCGAGCGGCAACATCCGCGCCCGCCGCGCCGTCGAGTTGAGCTCGGACATCTCCGCCAAAGTCTCCGAGCTCCTGATCGACGAGGGCGCCGACGTCCAGGCCGGCCAAATCCTGCTCCGCCTCGATCCGGCGCAGTACCAGGCCGGCGTCTCGCGTGCGGAGGCCGCGCTCTCGCAGGCTCGCGCTTCGCAGGCCCAGATGGAGGCGAACCTCTTGCGGGCGCAACGGGACCTCGATCGGCTGCTGGCCCTGCGCCAGCGCGACTCGCTCCTCGTGAGCGTGCAGCAGGTGGACGACGCGGAGACCGCGGTCGAGGTCGCGGCGGCGCAGCTCCGGTCCGCCCAGTTCGGCGTCAGCCAGGCCCAGGCATCCCTCGACGAGGCCGAGGACCGTCTGTCGAAGACGATCATCCGCGCCCCGATCTCCGGCAAGGTGACGCGCCTCAACGTGGAGGAGGGCGAGACCGTCATCATCGGAACCATGAACAACCCGGGCAGCCTGATCCTCACGATCTCGGACCTGTCGGTCATCGAGGTCGTCGTGCAGGTGGACGAGACGGACGTCCCGCAGGTCTCTCTCGGGGATTCCGCGAGCGTGCGGATCGACGCGTTTCCGGATCGCGGGTTCTCGGGGCGTGTCACCGAGATCGGCAACTCCGCGATCCGTCCTCCCTCCCAACAGGCCGCGGGTCAGCAAGCAGCGATCGACTTCGAGGTGGTCGTCACCCTCGATCCGACCGACGTGGAGCTTCGGCCCGATCTGTCCGCCACGGCGGACATCGTCACCGACGTGCGTGACGACGTCCTGACCGTGCCGATCATCGCCCTGACCGTTCGAGAGCCCGACGCCGACTCCGCCTCCGCGGACACCGCGGCCGCGCGAGACTCGG
Source organism: uncultured Gemmatimonadaceae bacterium (assembly GCA_964412015.1). Lineage (GTDB taxonomy): Bacteria > Gemmatimonadota > Gemmatimonadetes > Longimicrobiales > Gaopeijiaceae > SZUA-318. The sequence continues at coordinate 70,497 of CAYPMO010000011.1, forward strand.
ACGCTCCGGAGACCTCCGAGGAACAGGAGGGGGTGTTCCTGGTCCGCGACGCGAAGGTGACGTTCACCCCGATCACCGTGGGAATCGCGGGTCAGGAATACTTCGAGGTCGTGGCCGGGCTCGAGGCCGGCGACACCGTGGTCAGCGGTCCCTACCAGGTGATTCGCCAGCTCGAGAACGGCGATCCCGTGAAGAAGTCCGAGGCTCCCGACAGCGCGGCGGCCGGCTAGGGAGACCGGAGGCATCGCATGCACCTCTGGGAGGGCGTCGCGCTGGCGATGCACCAGATCAGGGCCCAGAAGCTCAAGAGCTTCTTCAGCCTCCTGGGCGTGATCCTCGGGGTCATGTTCCTGATCGTCGTCGTGACCGTCGTGGAGGGCCTCGACCGCTACGTCCGCGAAGACTTCACCTCCCAGATCTTCGGCGTGAACACGGTGACGCTGCGCAGGTGGCAGAGTGTCAACGTCAACACCGACCCGGAGGAGTGGCGGGCCCGGCAGCGACGTCCCCGGCTCACCTACGCCGACGCGGACGTCATCCGTGAGCGGCTGTCGGTGCCCGCGCGCGTCGCCGTGGAGTCCGAGACCGGAAGCGAGGGGGTCGGCGACACCGGGCGCACGGCGACCGGGATCCGTGTCACCGGCGCGTCGCCCGAGATCTTCGCGATCCGAGACCTCGCCGTCACACGGGGTCGGGTGTTCACGCCGATGGAGGCGGAGGCGGGCGCCCCGGTCATCGTCGTCGGGTCTCAGACCGCGGACGTGATCTTCGAGAGCGCCGATCCTCTGGGTCGAACGATCAGACTGCGAGGCTTCCCGTACCGGGTCATCGGCGTCCTCGAGGAGCAGGGCTCTCTCTTCGGGATCTCGCTCGACAACCAGATCATCGCGCCCGCACGCTCGCCCATCCAGGCCATCACGAACCCTCGCGGGATCGTCGATCAGATCGTGATCCAGACCCTCGATCCCGACCGGCTCCGGGAGGCGCAGTTGGAGGTCGAGGGCATCATGCGCGCGCGCCGAGGTTTACATCCGTCGGAGGACAACGACTTCACGCTCGAGACGGCGGACGAGGCGATCGCATTCTGGGACAACATCTCCCGCATCCTCTTCACGGCCCTTCCGGGACTGGTCGCGATCTCGTTGGTCGTCGGCGGGATCGTGATCATGAACATCATGCTGGTGTCGGTGATGGAGCGCACCCGCGAGATCGGCGTGCGCAAGGCCATCGGCGCCCGTCGCAGGGACATCCTCACCCAGGTGCTCATCGAGTCCGCCACGCTCTCCACCGTGGGCGCGATGTTCGGCGTGGCCGCGGGAATCGGCGTGGCCATCCTGATCTCGGCGGCGTCACCGCTCCCGGCCGCGGTGAGTCCGAAGTGGATCGCGCTCGGCGTCTCGCTCGGTCTCATGGTCGGCATCGCCTCGGGCGTCTATCCGGCGTCGCGGGCTTCCAGGCTCGATCCCGTGGACGCGCTCCGCTATGAGTGACATGGGGCAGGTCCGGCGCCCCGGACTCACCGCCCTCACCGAAGGGTTCGCGATCGCCTGGGAGGCGCTGCGGGCGAATAAGATCCGCTCGTCGCTGACGATCCTGGGCGTGGCCGTCGGCGTGTCCGTGGTGGTGGCCATGGCCGCGCTGATCACGGGCATCCGGACCAGCGTGATGTCGGCGTTCGAGTCCGCCGGGCCGAACAACTTCGTCGTCACCCGGTTCGATTTCACCGCCGTGCGCATCGTGGACGAGGGGAACAACCGGCCGCCGTGGTGGGACAAGCCGGAGATCGAGCCCCGCGAGGCCGAGCGCATTGCGTCGCTCCCGGGAATCGAGGAGGCGCTCTTCAACTTCGGGTTCATGGTGGACTTCGACTTCGAGGGCCAGCGCGTCCGCAACGTGAACGCCCAGGGCTATTCGGCCGGCTGGCCCCAGTACACCCAGGGTGACTTCATCGTGGGACGGGATTTCACGCCGGCGGAGGTGCGTCAGAACCGGGCGCTCGTCGTGGTGTCGTCGGAGCTCGCCCTGGAGCTCTTCGGCCAGCGTGACCCCATCGGCAAGCGGGTGCGCGTCGGCAACGTGTTCCGCGGCACACAGGAGTCGTTCACCGTGGTGGGCGTTTTCCAGCCCGAGGCGAACATCTTCACGAGCGCCGTGAAGCACTTCGCGATCTTCCCCTACACGGCCGCCAGCCGACGCCTGCGGCAGTCCGACTGGCAGGCCCAGATCCTGGTCGTGCCGAAGGACTCCGTGACGATGGCGGAGGCGCAGGACGACGTGATCGCGGCGCTGAGGGGCATGCGCGGGCTCGGGCCCAGGGACGAGAACGACTTCGCGCTGCTCGCCTCCGCACAGATTCTGGACCTCTTCAACCAGTTGACGGGCGTGTTCTTCCTGGTGATGCTGGCCCTCTCCTCCGCGGGGCTCCTCGTGGGCGGCGTCGGCGTCATCGGGATCATGCTCATCAGCGTGACCGAGCGGACGCGCGAGATCGGCATCCGCAAGGCGGTGGGCGCGACGCGGCGCGAGATCCTGTGGCAGTTCCTGGTGGAAGCGTCAGTGCTCACGGCGATCGGCGCGGTCGCGGGCATGCTCTCGGGCTGGGCGCTGGCCGAGGGCGTAGCCGCGTGGACGCCGCTTCCCGCCCGCATCCCGTTCTGGGCGGTGGGCGCGGCCATCGGGATGGCGGTCCTCACCGGAATGCTGTTCGGCCTCCTCCCCGCCCACCGGGCGGCGCGAATGGACCCCGTGGTCGCACTGAGGTTCGAATGAGCCTGGAACTCGATGTCGTGGCCATCATGGCCCATCCCGACGACGCCGAGCTGCTCTGCGGCGGGGCGCTCGCGAAGAGCGTGGACGCCGGGGAGCGCGTGGGGATCGTGGACCTCACGGCAGGGGAGATGGGCAGCCAGGGCACGCCGGAGATCCGTGCTCGAGAAGCCGCCACGGCAGCCGAAAAGCTCGGTGTCACGCTACGGCGGTGCGCGGGGTTGCCCGACTCACGGATGGTCAACGACCACCCGAGTCGCATCGCCGTCGTGAAGCTCCTGCGCGAGCTCCGCCCCCGGGTCGTCGTGACACACTGGAAGGTCGGCCGGCATCGCGACCATCGGATCGCCTCGGAGCTGGTGCGCGACGCCTGTTTCCTCTCTGCACTCAAGCGGCTCGATGTGCCGGGAGAGCCGTTCCGTCCGGTGAAGCTCGTCTATGCGACCGCGTTCCGGGAGGACGCCGACCCTCCTTCGTTCGTGGTGGACGTAACCGCCCAGATGGATCGGAAGCTCGCCGCCATCGAGGCCTACACGTCGCAATTCGCCGGAACGACGCAAGCCGGCGAAGTGTTCCCGGGCGGAGACCGGCCATTGCCCGATCAGATCCTGGCGCAGTGCGCGCACTACGGCTCGCGGATCCGGGTCGCCTACGGGGAGCCGTTCCGCGTGGACGAGGCCCTGGCGGTGGCGACGCTGGGCGGGCTGGAGGTCTCGAGCTTCTAGGAGCCCGTCGGGGCCGATCAGAAACCCCCGTGGGCTCGGCCGGTATACGTGAAGGGCCTCACGAGGCGCGGGAGGCCGGGCCACCCGACCGATGACCAGGAACACGATGGATCCGCTGTATCTCGACCACGCCGCCACCACGCCCGTCCGGCCCGAGGTCCGCACGGCGATGGCGCCCTACCTGGATCGGTTCTTCGGGAACCCGTCCTCCCTCCATCGGTGGGGGCGCGACGCGGGTGCCGCCCTCGAGGAGGCGCGGGCGACGTGCGCTTCGGCGCTCGGCGCCCGGCCCTCGGAGATCCACTTCGTGCGTGGAGGGACCGAGTCGGACAACCTCGCCGTGATCGGCAGGATTGCGCGCCTGCGGGGAGACGGCCACACACCGACGGTCGCGGTTTCGGCGGTGGAGCACAGGGCCGTGCTGGCCGCCGCCGCCCATGCCACGGCGCGTGGGGCCGGGCGCCTCGAGACGCTGGGCGTCGCGCCCGATGGGTCGCTCGATCTCGAGGGCCTCGAACGGGCGCTCCGTTCGGGCCCCACCGTGGTCTCGGTCATGTGGGTGAACAACGAGACCGGCTTGATCCTCCCGGTGCGGGCGGCAGCGGAGCGCGTCCGCGCGGCGGGCGGCACGTTCCACACCGACGCCGTGCAGGCCATGGGAACGCTCCGCGTGCGCGTGGACGAGCTTCCGGTGGACCTCCTCACGGTCACCGGGCACAAGATCCGCGGGCCCAAGGGAGCCGGACTGCTGTACGTTCGTGACGGAGTGCACGTCTCGCCCCTCCTCCATGGTGGTGGGCAGGAGCGCGGCCTCCGCCCGGGGACCCAGGACATCGCGGGGGCGGTCGGTCTCGCCACCGCCCTGAGGCTCACGGTGGAGGAGCGCGACGCCGAGGCGGTCCGGCTCCGGCGGCTCAGGAGCGACCTCGAGCGACAGCTCGCGGCGTCGATCCCGGGACTTCGAGTGAACGCCGGCGACGCGCCGCGTGCGCCCCACATAGCGAGTATGGCCATCGAGGGCGTCGATGGAGCGGAGCTCCTCATGGCGCTGGACCTCGAGGGCCTCGCGGTCTCGGGCGGCGCCGCCTGCGGCAGCGGCGCCGCGGCGGGGAGCCACGTGATCGCGGCGCTGTACGGGAAGGACGACCCCCGGGCCACCGTCCGATACTCGCTCGGGGCCACGACCTCGCCGGAGGACATCGCGCGAGCCGCCCGCATCACCACCGCCGTGGTCGAGCGCCTGAGGAAGCTGGAGTCACCATCGTGAGCCGCGTTCTCGTGGCGATGTCCGGCGGGGTGGATTCCTCCGTGGCGGCGGCCCTTCTGAAGGAGCGGGGGCACGACGTCGTGGGCGTCACCATGAAGACGTTCTGCTACTCCGGAACGAGGGGGCACGCCAAGACCTGCTGCGGGCTCGATGGGATCGCCGACGCACGCCGGGTGGCCGCAACGCTCGGGATCCCACACTACGTCTTCGACGTCGAGGCGGACTTCAGGCGAGACGTCATCGACGACTTCGTGGCCGAGTACGCGCGGGGACGCACGCCCAACCCCTGTGTGCGATGCAACAGCCACATCAAGTTCCGCGACCTTTTCGAGCGCGGTCGGGCGCTGGGCTGCGATCTGATCGCCTCGGGACACTACGTCCGATGGCGAGACGGGTCGCCGGAGCCGCAGCTCCACCGCGGGGCGGATCACGCGAAGGACCAGAGTTACTTCCTGTGGGGGCTTCCGCGGTCCCTCCTGCCGCGGCTCCGCTTCCCCGTCGGCGAGCTCACGAAGTCCGAGGCGCGACGGCGGGCTCGCGAGCTCTCGCTGGCAACGGCGGACAAGCCGGAGTCACAGGAGATCTGTTTCGTCCCGACCGGCGACTACCGCGACCTGCTCCGGCGGCACCTCGGTCCGGTCCACCCCGCTCTCCAGCCGGGTAGGATCGTGGACCGCTCGGGCCGCGTCCTGGGAGAGCACGGGGGGTACGCCGGCTTCACGGTCGGCCAGCGCAGGGGACTCGGTGGAGGCTACGACGAGCCCATGTTCGTGCTCGAGATCCGCCCCGACACGAGGGACGTCGTCGTCGGGCCGAGGCACGAGCTTCTCACGGGGAACGTGCTCGTGGGGCAGCTGAGCTGGCTCACGGAGCCGCCGGCCCCAGGGGCGAGGATCCGTGTACAGTTCCGGTACCGTGCTCCGGACGTGGCCGCGGTGATTCACGGTGTCGGGGATGAGTTGAGCCTCGCCCTGGACCAGCAGGTCGCGGCGGTCACTCCGGGCCAGTCGGCGGTGTTCTTCGAGGGAGATCGCGTGCTCGGGGGCGGACGGATCGTCGGATCGGCGTGAGGAAGGGGCCGCGCGGGCCCCAGGCCGCAATCTAGTGCTTCAACCCGCTGAGTTGCGCGAACCCCTCCATGGCCCGCTGCTCCTCGTCCGTGAGCCTGTCGGGGACCTCGACCTTCACGTCCACGTACTGGTTGCCGAGGCGACCGGCCTTCTCGATTCCCTGTCCCCGGATCCGGAACCGCGTCCCGGTCTGGGTGCCGGGCGGAATCGTGAGGATCACCTTCTTCCCTCGGATCGTGGCGACCCGGATCTTCGACCCGAGGGTCGCCTGAACGATGTTGATGGGGACGGTCACGTAGACGTCCGAGCCCTCCCTCCGGAAGAAGCGGTGCGGCCGCACGCGGAACGTGATGATCAGATCGCCGGGGGGTCCACCGTGCCGCCCACGCTCCCCTTGCCCCGAGATCCGGACCTTGGCTCCGTCCTCCACGCCGACCGGGACGCCGACCTGGATCTTTCGACGCTGGCGCACCGTGCCCTTTCCGTCGCAGGACGGGCAGGGCGTCTCCGCGATCTTGCCGCGGCCGAAGCAGGCAGGGCACGGGCGCTTCACCGCGAAGCCGCCCTGGCCGAACGAGACGGTCCCCGAGCCGCCGCACTCCGGGCAGGTGCGCACGGGCGTTCCCGGCTTGGCTCCGTCTCCGTGGCAGGTGGCGCACTCCTCCGTGACCACGACCTCCACGGATACCTTCCCCCCCAGCGCCGCCGTGAGGAACGGGACCTCGACCACGTATTCGACGTTCTGCCCCTTCTGGGGACCCCGTTTGCGCGACCCCTGAGCGGTCTTCTTGCCCAGGTCGAACAGCGTGCTGAAAAGGTCGGAGATGTTGCCGAAACCGCCCTGCAGATCCTCGAAGGAGAACCCGGGCTCCGCGTGGGGCCCGCCGCCGGGATGCCCCGCGCGTGCCGAAGAACCACTCCGCCCCACGCCCCCGAACGCTCCGAGGCGCCTCATCCGATCGTACTGCTTGCGCTTCTCGGAATCCGAGAGCACCGAATACGCCTCGCCTATCTCCTTGAAGCGATCCGCCGCGTTCGGGTTGTTGGGGTTGGCGTCCGGATGGTACTGCTTGGCGAGCTTGCGGTAGGTCTTCTTGATCTCGTCCGGGGTCGCCTTCTCCGAAACCCCCAGGACCTCGTAGAAGTCCTTCGCCCTCGCCATGGCCGTCAGTCCACCCCGCTCAACCGTGTTTGAGGACGCTGACGCGCGCTGGGCGCAGGAGCTGTCCTCTCATGGTGTACCCCTTCTGGAGCACCTGAGCGACGCGGTCGTCCTCCTCCTCGGACTCGGCCGGCACACGCATCATCGCCTCCATGGTCTGCGGGTCGAAGGGCTCGCCCGCAGGGTCGAGCACCTCCACCCCGGCCTCCCCCAGGATGCGCTCGAACTTCCGGTCCACCAGGTCGATCCCCTCCATGATGCCCTCCACGGTCGCGTTCCCCAGGTCGAGCCCCGCGACTCTCTGAAGGTCGTCGAGCACGTCCAGCAACTTGCCGAGGACGTCTCCCTGCGCGCGACCCCACGTGTCCACGCGCTCCTGTTCGACGCGCCGGCGGTAGTTCGTGAACTCCGCCGCGAGCCGGAGATACCGATCATTGAGGCTCGCGAGCTCCTCACGGATCGCTGCGAGCTCCGCCTCCGGCCCAGCCGGCGCCTCCGCCTCGGTGGCCGCGACCGCCGGCTCCGCTTCCTGCGCCTCCTCCCCGGCCACCGCGAGCTCGTCGACCGGCGCCTCCTCGGCCGTGGTGTCCGTCGGGTCGGTTGGGGCCGCGACGTCCTCGCGCGGCTCCGTGTCGTCCGTCTTCGATACGGAATCCGTCATGGTTTTGTTCTGCTCTCGCATCGGGCTTCAGGACCTGGGGCCGGATCGGCCTTCCGGGCGTTGGAAGATACCACCCGCGAACCGCTTGGTTCATCCCCGTCGCACGACTATGCGTCCACACCTCCCTCGACCAACCGCAGGAGCAGGAACAGCGCCGCCTGGGCGGCCCGCTCCCGCACAGCCTCCCGATCACCGGAAAAGCGCTGCCCCCTCGCGACCGTGCGCCCGTGCAGCCCTACCGCATACCAGACCGTTCCGACGGGTTTCTCGTCGGAGCCTCCGGTGGGACCGGCGATCCCCGTGACGCCCACTCCCACGTCCGCGCCGAGCCTACGGGCCACGCCCAGGGCCATCTCGGACGCGACGGGCTCCGAGACGGCCCCGTGGACGTCCAGGGTCTCGGACGAGACACCCAGGACTTCGATCTTCGCCTCGTTCGCGTAGGCCACCACTCCACCGACGACCACGTCCGACGCTCCGGCGACGTCCGTAAGGCGCTTCGTCACGAGGCCCCCGGTGCAGCTTTCGGCCACCGCCAGCCGCAGGCCGGAACCGCGCAGGGCGATCGAGACTGCCTCCGCGAGGTCCCCGGACGGGGAGTCGAACCGCCACGGAGCGAGGATGTCTCGCAGCCTCTCCTCGAAGGCGTCGAAACGCTCGTGAGCCTCAGCGGCAGTCATGTCCACCGCGGTGAGGCGGAGGTCCACGCCTCGCAGGTCGGGGAGGAAGGCGAGCGCCACCGGGTCCGTGCCTTCCGGAAGGCGTTCGTAGATCCGCTGGGCGAGGAGCGACTCGGGGATCCCCGTGGTCCGGATCACGCGGAGGTGGACCGGTGCCAATCGGTCGGCGAACCGGGCCCGCACGGCGCGCACCAGATCGCCCACGAAGATGCCCATGAGCTCCCGGGGGACGCCGGGGAGCAGAATCACCAGCGCGTCGCCGTGTTCCAGCGCCAGTCCGGGCGCGGTGCCGTAGGGGTTGGCGAGCTTCGCCGCGCCCGCAGGCACCTGAGCCACCCGCCGGTTGGGCTTGGGCAGCTCCTCCAGGCCTCGCTCGCGGAACCGCGCTCGGATCGATTCGAGCACCTCCGGGTCGTCGATCAGCGGCAACCCCAGGAGCTCGGCGACGGCGTCCCGCGTCAGGTCGTCGGGAGTCGGGCCGAGACCGCCGGTCACGAGCACGAGGTCCGCGACGGTCAGCGCGTCGCTCACCGCGCTTCGGATTTCGGGGGCCACATCGCCCACCGTGTGGCGGCGCACCACGGGAATCCCGAGGGCTCCCAGCTCCCGGCCGAGCCACGCCGCGTTCGTATCCACCGTCCGCCCCAATAGCAGCTCGTCGCCGACGGTGACCACCGCCGCCCGGAGTGGCCGACGTGTACCGCTCATGAGCCCGTTCAGTCGCGCAGGCCCATCACGGACCGGTAGCGCCAGAGGTAGTCCAGCATCGAATAGACCGTCAGGATCACGGCGAGCCCGAGCGTGATGCCGATCCATGCGCCGTGGAACGCCGTCCAATACTCCCAGGCCGTCCCCACGACCCATCCCCTGTCGTTCGCGGTCATCACCAGCGGATACCAGAAGAGCAATCCGCCGATGAAGAGCGCCTGAAAGAGCGCCTTCTTCTTCCCCGCCGCGCCCGCCGCGATGACGACGCCCTTTCGGACCGCATAGGCCCGGAACATCGTGATGAGCAGCTCCCTGCCGAAGATCACGAGAACCACCCACAGCGGCAACGGCCCCCACCACGGCAAGTGCCACGCCTCTCCCCGGTGTGAGACGATGTAGAACGGAATGAGGGTCGCAACGAGAAGCAGTTTGTCGGCCAGCGGATCGAGCAGCTTGCCCACGTCGGTGATCCAGTCGTATTTCCGGGCGAGCCAGCCGTCCCAGACGTCGGAGAGTCCCGCGGCCACGAACAGGATGAAGGCCCAGAGGCGTTCGCCCGCGCCGGGCGCGAGGGCGAGCACGAAGATCACCGGGCACACCGCGATCCGAACGACCGTGATGACGTTGGGGAGAGTAAGGCGGCTCCCTTCCACGGTGCCGCGTCCTACGAGAGGGACTTGACGACCAGTTTACTCACGCAGGAAAGGGTCTCGAACACGCCTTTCCCCTCGATGGCCACACCCTCGAAGTCCGGCACCCCCATCGGGTTGATCTGCGCTCGCAGCTCCTCCACCGAGAGGATGTCGGGCATGTCCCGCTTGTTGTACTGGATCGCGAAGGGAATGGTCTGGAGATCGTACCCGTACGTCTCGAGGTTGTCGTACAGGTTGTGCATGGACTCGATGT
>CAYPMO010000012.1:0-79128 GCA_964412015.1 uncultured Gemmatimonadaceae bacterium
GCTGCCTTGTAAGCAGCAGGTCGTCGGTTCGAGTCCGACCGCCAGCTTCGATGGCCGGCCTCCCGACGTCCCCGGGAAAACCACCGCGTGCCGGGGCTCGTCGCGGGGGTTGATGCCTCCATATATGCCGGGTTACCTTTCAAAGCTCGGTCCGAGAAAGCCGCCTTCATGGTCGGGGGGCGGCTCTTTTCCACGTCGGGGCGGAAGGCCCCCCCGCGGGACGGAGCGGGTGGCCCGGTCGAGCTCCGGGCGCGGCGCAACGCGGTGGGGTACCGAAGCGGTCAAACGGAGCAGACTGTAAATCTGTTGGCGCACGCCTTCGGAGGTTCGAATCCTCCCCCCACCATTCATCTGGCGTGGAGAGGAACGGGCGCCGGGGACCTACGCGGGAGTAGCTCAGTTGGCTAGAGCGTCAGCCTTCCAAGCTGAGGGTCGCGGGTTCGAGTCCCGTCTCCCGCTTGCCGGCTGAAGTTCGGCCGGTGGAACTCGCTCTGGTAGCTCAGTGGTAGAGCGCCTCCTTGGTAAGGAGGAGGTCGGGGGTTCAATCCCCCCCCAGAGCTCTGCAATGTCGGAAGGTGGCCGGCCCAGCCCGGCCGGTCAGGACCAGAGGTGGTCACGATGCGCGACAAGGTGATCCTCGCGTGCACGGTGTGCGAGGAGCGGAACTACTCCACGACGAAGAACAAGCGGCTGCACCCGGAGCGGGTGGAGCACCGCAAGTACTGCCCACGATGCCGGAAGCACACGGCTCACAAGGAAACCAAGTAGCCCATGGCCGCCATCGAAAAGGTCCGGGCGACGCGGACGTTCCTCGAGGAGTCGTGGGGCGAGCTCCGCAAGGTCACGTGGCCCGACAAGGACCAGCTCCAGAACGCGACCCTCGTGGTGATCGCGTTCACCGTCGCCATCTCGCTCGTGATCTGGCTGATGGACGGCATCGTGCGGTTCACCCTGAACCAGATCATGGCGATCTTCGGGGCCTGATGTCCGAAACGCGCTGGTATGCCGTCCAGACCTATTCGGGGCACGAGAACAAGGTCCAGAAGCTCATCCAGCGGAGGATCGAGGAGGAGTCCGGCGGTCAGGACCAGAAGGAGATCCGCGACGTTCTCGTCCCGACGCAGGACGTGGTCGAGATCCGCAACGGCAAGCGGGTCACGGTCACCAAGCGGTTGTATCCAGGCTATGTGCTGGTGAACATGGCCATGAACGAGCGGACGCTGCACGCCATCAACAACATCCAGGGCGTCATCAAGTTCGTCGGCTCGGGCAAGGCGCCCCAGCCGCTCCGCGACGAAGAGATGAACAAGATCCTGGGCGTCGAGATCCCCGAAGAGGAGACGGCCCGCGAGGAGATCCCCTTCCACGTCGGCCAGGTGGTGGAGGTGATGCAGGGGCCGTTCACCGACTTCTCCGGTACGGTCCAGGAAGTCTACCCCGACAAGGGGAAGGTGAAGGTCGAGGTGTCGCTTTTCGGGCGTCCCACCTCCGTGGAGCTCGACTACACACAGCTGAAGGGCTACTGAGGGCGATAGAGCATGGCGAAGAAGGTCACCGGGTTCATCAAGCTCCAGGTTCCGGGCGGCCAGGCGAACCCGGCCCCGCCGGTGGGGCCCGCGCTGGGCCAGCACGGCGTGAACATCATGGAGTTCTGCAAGCAGTTCAACGCACGGACCCAGGACAAGATGGGGATCACGATCCCCGTGGAGATCACGGTCTATGCCGACCGTTCGTTCACGTTCGTCACGAAGACGCCTCCTGCCGCCGTGCTCATCCGCATGGCCCTCGGAATCCCCAAGGGCTCCGGCGTGCCGAACCGGGAGAAGGTCGGGAAGCTCCCCAGAGCCAAGCTCCGCGAGATCGCGGAGACCAAGATGCAGGATCTGAACGCCAACGACGTGGAAGCCGCCATGAAGATGGTCGCCGGTACGGCGCGCTCCATGGGAGTGGAGATCGAAGCCTGATAGAGGGAGCGAGGCGCTCCCACCCGAACACCACCGACTGAGAACCGCCAGCGGTGGGAGGGTAAACGGGACGGTTCGGACAGGATGTCAAGCACAGGCAAGCGATTCGCCGCCGCCCGCGCCGCGGTGCCGGTAGGCGTCAAGTTCGCTCCTGACGAGGCGGTGAAGCTCGTGAAGGAGCTCGCGTTCGCGAGATTCGACGAGACGGTCGAAGTCGCGACGCGCCTGGGGGTGGATCCCCGCAAGGCCGATCAGGTGATCCGCGGCACCGTCGTGCTCCCGCACGGGACGGGCAAGACGGCGCGGGTCCTGGTCATCGCCCAGGGCGACAAGGCCACGGAGGCGGAGGAGGCGGGTGCCGACTACGTGGGAGTGGATTACATCGCCAAGATCCAGGGAGGCTGGCTCGACTTCGACGTGTGCGTCGCCACGCCCGATCTCATGGGCAAGGTGGGGCCGCTGGGCCGCGTGCTCGGCCCCCGCGGGCTCATGCCGACGCCCAAGGCCGGGACGGTGACGCTCGACGTGGGCCGCGCGGTCCGGGAGATCAAGGCCGGAAAGATCGAGTTCCGGGTCGACAAGACGGGGAACGTGCATGCGCCGATCGGCAAGGTGTCGTTCACGATCGAGCAGTTGATGGAGAACCTGTCGTCGTTCATGGACCAGATCGTGCGCGCCAAGCCGTCCTCGGCCAAGGGCACGTACGTGAAGAGCGTGACGGTTTCCAGCACGATGGGCCCCGGCGTCCACATCGACCCGAACCTCTACCGGAGGGCATGACGATGAACCGCACCGAGAAGGCGTCGTTCGTCGCGGACCTCCGCGAGCGCATCAACCGGGCTCCCGTGGTCTACCTGACGGATTTCACCGGGCTGGACGTCAAGTCCATCACCAAGCTCCGCAGGTCGCTTCGGGCCTCCGGCGCGGAGTACGTGGTGGTGAAGAACCGTCTGGCCAAGCTCGCGTTCAGCGGGACGGAGCTTCCGAACGTCTTCGACGACCTCGAGGGGCCCACGGCGATGGTCCTGGGCTACGAGGACGTGGTCGCTCCGGCCAAGGCTTTGACGGAGTTCGCGAGGGAGCACGACAAGAAGCCGGTGTTCAAGGTCGGGATCCTGGACCGCAAGGTCCTCCAACCCGATCAGATCAACCGGCTCGCGAGGCTGCCGTCCAGGGAACAGCTCCTGGCGGAGCTCGCGGGTGCCATGTCGGCGCCCACCGCGATGCTCGCGATGGCAATGGAGGCGAAGCTGCAGGAGATGGCCGGCCTTGTCGACGCGCTTCGTGAGAAGCGGCTCGCCGAAGGCGGTTAGCCCGCATCCCGGGCAGGAGTAGTGGGGACGCGGGCGCGTCCCTGGTGAAGCTCAGACAGGGTCAACCCAATCGCCGGCCGAGGCCGGTACGACTCAGGAGGAAGCGGTACCATGGCGACGAAGCACGAGGAGCTGCTGGACACGATCGGGAACATGACGGTGCTCGAGCTCTCGGAGTTCGTTGAGGCCTTCAAGACCAAGTTCAACGTCCAGGCGATGGCCGCTCCCGTGGCCGCGGCCGCGCCGGCCGCAGGCGAGGCCGATGCCGCGGCCGCCGAGGAGAAGGACTCGTTCGACGTGATCCTCTCCAGCGCGGGGGACAAGAAGATCCAGGTCATCAAGGTGGTCCGTGAGCTGACGGGGCTGGGCCTCAAGGAGGCCAAGGACCTCGTGGACGGCGTGCCGGGGACGATCAAGGAAGGCGTCTCCAAGGCCGATGCCCAGAACATGAAGGCCAAGCTGGAAGAGGCCGGCGGCGCCGTCACCCTGAAGTAGAGAGACCGGAGGCCCGCCTGTCCGTGATAGGACGGCATTCGTTCCGGATACGAGCCGCGAGGGTCCCCACCGCGGGCGCCCCCCTCAGGGAGGGGTGTGCTCGAGGTCGGGGATTCGCGCGCTTGGAACGCGGTAGGTCCAGGTAGAACCCAGACGCCCGGTGCCCGTCCGTCGAGGGGGCGCACCGCAAGGGGGACGCACGTTGGAACTGCGCAAAGACCATCGACCGGTCGTGAGCTTCGCCAAGCTCCACTCGGTCATGCCGATGCCGAATCTGCTGGACGTCCAGCTCCGCTCCTTCGAGAAGCTGGTGGAGTCGGAGGTCGAGCCGGAGAACCAGTGGGATTTCGGCCTCGATCGCGTCTTCGCCGAGATCTTCCCGATCTCGGATGTCAACGAGAACTTCACGCTCGAGTACGTGTCCTCGTCGCTGGGCGAGCCGAAGTACTCCGTGGAGGAGTGCATCGAGCGGGACATGACGTACGCCGCGCCGCTCAAAGCGACGCTACGTCTCGTCGTCTGGGAGGCCCTGGAGGAAGGGGCGAAGAAGGGCACGCCCCGGCGGCCCAAGGACATCATCGAGAAGGAGGTGTACCTCGGTGACCTTCCCCTCCTGACCGAGCTCGGAACCTTCATCATCAACGGCGCCGAGCGCGTCGTGGTGAGCCAGCTGCACCGCTCGCCGGGCGTGGTGTTCGAGGAGAGCATCCACCCGAACGGGTCCAGGCTGTACAGCGCCCGGATCATCCCGTTCCGGGGATCCTGGGTGGAGTTCACGATCGACATCAACGACGTCTGCTACGTCCACATCGACAAGAAGAAGAAGTTCCCGGCGACGGCGCTCCTGCGTGCCCTCGGGTACTCCACCGACGCCGAGATCTTCGAGCTCTTCTACGACGTGGGGGACGTCAAGCTCGTGAAGGGCGACGACAAGGCCAGGATGGAGCTGCTGGGCAGGGTCATCGCCGAGGAGCTGGTGGACCCCGATACCGGCGAGGTGTTGGTCGAGGAAGCCGACGAGATCGACGACGAGGTCCTCGGGATCATCGAGCGTCTCGGTCTGAAGAAGGTCAAGATCTACCAGAGCAGCCGCCATGCGTCGCGCGGCGAGAGCCCGCTGGTCAAGAACACCGTCAAGAAGGACCCCACGGAGAACGAGGAGGACGCGCTCTACGCGATCTACTCTCTGCTGCGCCCTGGCGAGGCCCCCAACGTGGAGACCGCCCGGACCGCGCTGGACCGGGTGTTCTTCAGCCCGAAGCGGTACGACCTCGGGAGGGTCGGTCGCTACAAGATCAACCAGCGGCTGGGCCTCAACCTCCCCAAGACCACGACCGTCCTGACCCGGGACGACTTCGTCGCGATCGTCCGCCACCTCATCGATCTGAACGAGGGCAGGGGCTACACGGACGACATCGACCACCTCGGTAATCGCCGCATCCGTACGGTGGGCGAGCTCATCGCCAACCAATTCTCCGTCGGTCTGTCCCGGATGGCCCGCCTCGTCAAGGAGCGGATGTCCATCAACACGGATCCGGAGAAGATCAACATCGACGATCTCGTGAACGCCCGGACGGTCTCGGCCGTGATCCAGGCGTTCTTCGGGTCGAGCCAGCTCAGCCAGTTCATGGATCAGACGAATCCTCTGGCCGAGATGACCCACAAGCGCCGCCTCTCGGCGCTGGGACCGGGCGGACTCACGCGGGAGCGCGCGGGCTTCGAGGTCCGCGACGTGCACTATTCGCACTATGGGCGGATGTGCCCGATCGAGACGCCCGAGGGCCCGAACATCGGTCTCATCACCTCGTTGACCTGCTACTCCCGGATCAACGAGCTGGGCTTCATCGAGACGCCCTACCGTGTGGTGAAGAACGGTAAGGTCACGAACAAGATCGAGTGGCTCTCCGCGAACGAAGAGGAAGAAGCCAGGATCGCGCAGGCCAATGCTCCGTTGAACGACGACGGGTCGTTCCGCAACGAGTTCGCGCTCTGCCGCGAGCGCGGCGACTTCCCGCTGCTCCGCCCGGACCAGATCGACTACATGGACGTGGCGCCCGACCAGCTCGTGTCGGTGGCCGCGGCCCTGATCCCGTTCCTCGAGCACGACGACGCGAACCGCGCGCTCATGGGCTCGAACATGCAGCGGCAGGCGGTACCTCTCCTCTACACGGACGCGCCGCTCGTCGGGACGGGCCTCGAGGCGAAGGTCGCCACGGACTCGGGCGCGGTCATCACGGCCCGCCGCGGCGGCGTCGTGGTGAACGTCACCGCCGACGAGATCGTGGTCGACACCGGCTCGGTCAAGCCGGGGAGCGCGGACCAGCCCCTGGCCAAGCTGGCGCAGTTCGACCGGTACCGCCTCAAGAAGTTCTGGAGGACCAACCAGGACACGGCCATCAACCAGCGTCCGTTGGTCCGCACGGGGGAAGAGGTTCGCCCCGGTGACATCATTGCCGACGGCCCGAGCACGGACAACGGCGAGCTGGCCCTGGGCCGCAACGTCCTGGTCGCCTTCATGCCCTGGTACGGGTACAACTACGAGGACGCCATCGTCATCAGCGAGAAGCTGGTGAAGCACGACGTCTTCACCTCCATCCACATCCAGGAGCTGGAGCTCCATGTCCGCGACACCAAGCGGGGGATGGAGGAGATCACGCGCGAGATCCCGAACGTCGCCGAGGAGAGCCTCGTGGACCTCGACGAGCGGGGCATCGTGCGGATCGGCGCCCGGGTGAAGAGCGGCGATATCCTGGTGGGCAAGATCACGCCCAAGGGGGAGACCGAGCTCTCGCCGGAGGAGAAGCTGCTCACGGCGATCTTCGGTGAGAAGGCCAAGGACGTGAAGGACTCGTCGCTGCGCGTGCCTCCGGGCATGAGCGGCACGGTCATCGACGTGAAGATCTTCTCCCGCCGCATCGACGACCCCCTCCTGGAGAAGGAGCACGGTGCCAAGATCGGCGAGTTCAGGAACCTGGAGCGCGAGGAGATCCAGCGGATCTCGGAGGCCCGTGACGAGGAGCTGCGCGAGATCCTGCAGCGCCAGACGGTCTCCCTCATGCTCAAGAAGAACACCGTGCAGCCCGTGCTCGACGAGGGCACGAAGCTGACCAAGGAGGTGATCGAGGGGCTGAACTTCCCGAAGATCGATCTCGCGACCCTCAAGGTGCAGAACAAGGAGGCGAGCGAGCGCATCCGCCGCGTGGTGGACGAGGCGCAGCGCCGGATCCAGCGCGTTCGGGAGAGGACCGAGGAGCAGATCGACAAGGTCTTCCAGCCCGACGAGCTGCCGCCCGGGGTGGTGCAACTGGTCAAGGTCTACGTCGCGGAGAAACGGAAGATCTCCGTGGGCGACAAGATGGCCGGTCGGCACGGAAACAAGGGCATCATCGCCCGGATCGCGCCGGAGGAGGACATGCCGTTCCTCCCGGACGGCACGCCCGTCGAGATCGTCCTGAATCCGCTCGGCGTGCCCTCCCGCATGAACGTGGGGCAGATCCTGGAGACGCACCTGGGGTGGGCCGCCCGGATCCTCGGGTTCGAGGCCAAGACGCCGGTGTTCCAGGGTGCCACCGAAAACGAGATCGGCGCCCTGTTGAAGCTCTCGGGACTCCAATGGGCTGTGGGGTCCCTGAACCTGCGGGCGCAGCCGCCGGCCAGCCTGTCCGAGGTGACGCAGTTCGTCGCGGTCGGCTCGACGTTGCCCGTGGTCATGCACGGGGCGGCCGGCAACGGGAACGGCTCGTCCGACGGCGGTGCGGTGGTATCTCGCGGGATCGGCCAGTCACTCGACATGTATCTCTCGGCCGACCTCAACAAGAAGCAGCGAAAGACCATGGACGACCTGGTCGACTTCCTGGTCACCGCGTCCGAAGAGATCGCGGAGCGCAGGGGCGAGAAAGCGGCCGCCCTGTTCCCTGCGACCCACAAGCTCAAGGGTCGGCCCAGTGTCAAGACGGGCCTCGACGAGGCGGTGGTCGAGCTTCTCGACTACGCCGGCGTCCTGCCCAACGGGAAGGTGTGGCTGAGGGACGGCCGGAGCGGGCGTCGCTTCGACTTCCCCATCACCGTGGGCGCGATCTACATGCTGAAGCTCAGCCACCTCGTGGACGACAAGATCCATGCGCGCTCCATCGGCCCCTATTCGCTGGTGACGCAGCAGCCGCTGGCCGGGAAGGCCCAGTTCGGCGGACAGCGGTTCGGGGAGATGGAGGTGTGGGCGCTGGAGGCGTACGGCGCCGCGCACACGCTCCAGGAGATCCTGACGGTGAAGTCGGACGACGTGCAGGGACGCTCGAAGGTCTACGAGGCCATCGTGAAGGGTGAGAACCTGCCGCAACCGGGGATTCCCGAGTCGTTCAACGTGCTCGTGAAGGAACTGCAGGCTCTCGGGCTTTCCGTGACTCTGGGCGAGGGAGAGTGAATGCCATGATCGATTTTCCCAGGACCCGTGAACAGCGGAACGCCGACTTCGATTTCATGCAGGTGAGACTGGCTTCCCCGGAGGAGATCCGGGGCTGGTCCTACGGCGAAGTCACCAAGCCCGAGACCATCAACTACCGATCGTTCAAGCCCGAGCGGGACGGGCTGTTCTGCGAGCGCATCTTCGGTCCGGTGAAGGACTGGGAATGCCACTGCGGGAAGTTCAAGCGCATCAGGTTCCGCGGCCACATCTGCGATCGGTGCGGCGTCGAGGTCACGCTCTCCAAGGTGCGGCGCGAGCGCATGGGCCACATCGAGTTGGCCGTGCCCGTCGCTCACATCTGGTTCTTCAAGACGCTTCCCAGCCAGCTCGGCTATCTGCTCGGGATGACCCTACGCGACCTCGAGAAGATCATCTATTACGCGGCGTACGTGGTGACGAATCCGGGCAAGCAGGACGTCCGGTTCCAGGAGCTGCTGGACGAGGATGAGTACTACGACCTGCGCGTGAAGGCGCGCGAGGAAGGCGACGACGCGTTCCGGGCCGAGATCGGCGCGGAGGCGGTCCGCACTCTGCTGAAGCTCCTGGACTCGCCGGAGAAGAGGATCCAGGACCGCAACACCGACGGACGCGGGCTCGATCGGCTCGCCGAGTGGCTCAGGGCCGAGATCGCCACCGAGACGTCGCAGCACCGGAAGAAGAAGAAGCTGAAGCGCCTCAAGGTCGTGGACGCCCTGCGCAACTCCGGGGACTCCTCCGAGATGCGCAACAAGCCCGAGTGGATGATCATGGACGCGGTCCCGGTGATTCCGCCGGACCTGCGCCCCCTGGTTCCGCTCGACGGCGGCCGGTTCGCCACGTCCGATCTGAACGACCTGTACCGGCGGGTGATCAACCGCAACAACCGCCTGAAGAAGCTCATCGAGATGCGCGCGCCGGAGGTCATCCTCCGCAACGAGAAGCGCATGCTCCAGGAGGCGGTGGACGCGCTGTTCGACAACGGCCGGCGCTCGAAGGCCATCCGCGGCCGCGGCAAGCGGCCGCTCAAGTCGCTCAGCGACATGCTCAAGGGCAAGCAGGGCCGCTTCCGGCAGAACCTGCTCGGCAAGCGTGTGGACTACTCGGGCCGCTCCGTGATCGTCGTCGGCCCCGAGCTGAAGCTCCACCAGTGCGGCTTGCCCAAGGCGATGGCCGTGGAGCTGTTCAAGCCCTTCATCATCCACGAGCTGGAGAAGCGGGGCGAGGCCGAGACGGTGAAGCGGGCCAAGAAGATCGTCGAGCGTGACGATCCGAAGGTCTACGAGGTGCTGGAGGACATCATCCGGGACCACCCGGTGCTCCTCAACCGCGCTCCGACGCTGCACCGGCTGGGCATCCAGGCGTTCGAGCCGGTGCTGGTCGAAGGCAAGGCCATCCGTATCCACCCACTCGTGTGCGCGGCCTTCAACGCCGACTTCGACGGGGACCAGATGGCCGTGCACGTACCCCTGTCGTTCGAGGCGCAGCTCGAGGCACGCGTCCTCATGCTGTCGTCCAACAACATCCTGTTGCCGTCCAACGGGCGGCCGGTCGCGGCACCGTCCCAGGACATGGTCATCGGGGCGTACTATCTGACCAACCCGGGACTGACGATCGGAGATCTCGAGAAGACGGTGAACGATCCCAAGGTCGCCAAGGGCCGTCGCCAACAGGCCGAGGACGAGTTGGACCAGATCTATGCCGAGGCGCCGCGCTTCTCGTCGTACGGACAGGTCGAGACGGTCCTGGCCCTGGAATACCTCCACTTCCACACCCCGGTCTGGTACTGGTTCGACGCCGCCGTGGACGAGGAAGGGAAGAGGGTGGGCCAGTGGCTGCGTACGACGGCGGGCCGCGTGCTCTTCAACTCGATCATCCCCGACCAACTCGGCTTCCTGAACATGACGTTCGGGAAGAAGGAGCTGGGCGACCTGGCGTTCGAGTGCTTCACCCGGGTGGGGCTGCGGGAGACCACCGAGTTCCTGGACTCCCTGAAGGACTTCGGCTTCCGGTACGCCACCATGGGCGGCATCTCGGTGGGAATCGACGACATGGAGGTCCCCGTCGAGAAGCCCGCCATCCTGAAGGAGGCGGAGGAGCATGTGGGCCGCTTCCAGCGGGCGTACGCCAGCGGCTTCATCTCCAACGGCGAGCGGTACAACAAGGTCATCGACACCTGGACCCACGCGAACAACGACGTGGCGGACGCCATGGTACGCCACCTGGAGCGGTCGAAGGACGGCTTCAATCCGGTGTACATGATGATGACGTCCGGAGCCCGCGGTAACCGGGACCAGATGCGCCAGCTCGCCGGCATGCGAGGCCTGATGGCCAAGCCCCAGAAGAAGCTCACCGGCGGCATCGGCGAGATCATCGAGAGCCCGATCAAGTCGAACTTCCGGGAAGGGCTCACCGTGGTGGAGTACTTCATCTCCACGCACGGCGCCCGGAAAGGCCTGGCGGACACTGCCCTGAAGACCGCGGACGCCGGTTACCTCACCCGCAGGCTGGTGGACGTCGCCCAGGACGTCGTGATCACGAATGAGGACTGCGGCACGATCCTGGGACTCGAGATGACCGCGCTGAAGGAAGGCGAGGACATCATCGAGCCGCTGGCCGACCGCATCGTGGGGAACGTCGCGCTCGAGGACGTCTACGACCCGATCGACGGCGAGCTCCTGATCAAGGGCGGCGCCCTGATCGACGAGGATATGGCCGAGGCCGTGGAGGACGCGGGCATCCAGATGGTCAAGATCCGCTCGGTCCTGACCTGCGAGTCCAAGCGCGGCGTGTGCCAGCAGTGCTACGGCAGGAACCTGGCGACCATGAAGATGGTGGACATCGGGGAGGCCGTAGGCATCCTGGCCGCCCAGTCCATCGGCGAGCCGGGAACCCAGCTCACGCTGCGCACGTTCCACATCGGCGGGACCGCGGCGCGCATCGCGGCGCAGACCCAGCGCAAATCCAAGATCGACGGCATCGTCGGCCTCGAGAGGGTGACGATCGTCGAGACGCCGACCGAGGAGAGGATCGTCACGTCCCGGGAGGGCCAGATCGTCCTGAAGACCAAGGACGGCCAGATCCGCAGCCGGCTCTCCGTGCCGTATGGAGCCACCCTGGCCGTGGACGAGGGGCAGGAACTGGCGGCCGGGGACATGCTCTTCAGCTGGGACCCGTACTCGGAGCCCATCGTGGCCGACTCCGCGGGGATCGTCGTCTTCCAGGACATCGCGGAAGACGTGACGATGCGGGAGGAGTTGGACGAGTCCACGGGCCGTCGCCAGATGACGATCATCGAGGACCGCGAGAAGAGGCTGCACCCGACGATCCAGATCCGGAAGGACGGCAAGAGGGCGGAGAAGCTCAAGGAGTTCATCATTCCGGTCGGCGCACAGCTCACCGTGCGCAACGGAGACGCGGTCACCCCGGGCGACACGATCGCGAAGATCAGCCGTGAGGTCTACAAGACGCGCGACATCACCGGCGGTCTACCCCGGGTCGCGGAGCTCTTCGAGGCGCGCCGCCCGAAGGATCCGGCGGTCATCACCGAGATCGACGGGACGATCTCGTTCGGCGACATCAAGCGTGGCAAGCGCGAGGTCCACGTGACGCCGGAGACCGGACCGTCGCGGACGTACGAGGTGCCCGTGGGTAAGCACATGCGCGTCCACGAGGGCGACCAGGTCCGGGCTGGAGACCGACTCTCCGAGGGCCCGATCAACCCGCACGACATCCTGCGCATCAAGGGCCCGAGGGCGGTGCAGGAGTATCTGTTGAACGAGATCCAGGAGGTCTACCGCCTCCAGGGCGTGAAGATCAACGACAAGCACATCGGCGTGATCGTCCGCCAGATGCTCCAGAAGGTCCGCATCACCGACGCGGGCGAGACGGACCTGCTGGAAGGCGAGAACGTGGACCGCGCCGAGTTCCGCGAGGTCAACCAGAAGGCGATCATGGCCGGGAAGAAGCCGGCCCGCTCCGAGCCGTTGCTGCTCGGGATCACGAAGGCGAGCCTCACGACCGAGTCGTTCATCTCGGCGGCCTCCTTCCAGGAGACGACCCGCGTCCTGACCGACGCGGCGGTGAGGGGCGCCCGCGACGACCTGAAGGGCCTCAAGGAGAATATCATCATCGGCCACCTGATCCCGGCCGGGACCGGCATCCACCGGTACCAGGACGTGGAGTTCATGGTCGAGCAGGCGTTCTACGACGAGGAGATCCTGCCGCTCTCCTCCGGAGAGCCTTCCGAGGTCCTGGCCGCCCTCGGCGGTGGACCGGAGCCGGAAGAGCGGATCTCGTTCGACGACGAGGACGAATAGCGGGCGGGGACGCATCCGCGCTTCCGGTCGCGACGCTCGGGCGGGGTGCCCCGGACCCACGGTCCGGGACGCCCCGCCGATATTCGGGTGGCGCGGGCCTCCGAAGGGGAGGCGCAGGTCCCCCTTCCCGTTGACACCCCTCCGGGCGCCTTCTACCTTTTCGTGCTCTGTCGGATCAGCCCTGCGGGGCTTCCGGCGACGGCGCGCCGCGGTGGCGCGCTTTGTTCACGTGATGAAGACCCATGCCGACCATCAGCCAGCTCGTGCGTAAGGGCCGTGCGGACGTAGCCCGCAAGAACAAGGCCCCGGCGCTCCACAAGAACCCGCAGAAGCGGGGCGTCTGCACGCGCGTGTACACGACCACGCCGAAGAAGCCGAATTCGGCTCTCCGGAAGGTGGCCCGTGTGCGTCTCACGAACGGCTTCGAGGTCACGGCGTACATTCCCGGCGAGGGGCACAACCTGCAGGAGCACTCGATCGTGCTCATCCGCGGTGGACGTGTAAAGGACCTCCCGGGCGTACGGTACCACATCATCCGTGGAACGCTGGATGCCTCCGGGGTGGACGGGCGTAAGCAGAGCCGCTCGAAGTACGGGGCCAAGCGGCCCAAGTAAGGCGAGGAGAAGATGAGCCGTCGTTCCCAGGCCTACCGCAGGGAGACCCCTGCCGACCCGCGCTTCGAGTCGCAGACCGTCACCAAGTTCGTCAACAGCCTGATGGTGGACGGAAAGAAGTCCCTGGCCGAGGGCATCTTCTACGAGGCCATGGGCCTGCTCGAGCAGCGGTCCGGCCAGCCGGGGATCACGGTGTTCCAGCAGGCCTTGAACAATGCCAAGCCGGCCCTCGAGGTGAAGAGCCGGCGCGTCGGCGGAGCCACGTACCAGGTTCCGGTGGAAGTCCGCCCCGAGCGGCGCTCGGCGCTGGCCACTCGGTGGCTGATCACCTTCGCTCGCGCACGCACGGAGAAGACGATGGCCGAGCGGTTGGCGGGTGAGCTCCTCGCGGCGAGCCGCGGGGAGGGTTCGACGATCAAGAAGAAGGAAGACACGCACAGGATGGCCGAGGCGAACAAGGCGTTCGCTCACTATCGCTGGTAGTGTCGCGGCCCCCTAAACCGCGCGCGGGGCGCGCGGTGCCCGGGGGGGCGCAAGGACAATTCGGGACGCGCGATGGCCTGCGGGCCCTCTCCGGTCACGGTGAGCGCGGTCAGCTGGCGAGCCCCACGGGGCCGCAGCGGCACAAGCCGCGCTCTTTTTTTCGCCCGGACCCTCGGGTCAGGGGAAGTCGAGACGGAAGGTAGGAACGTCGGAAGGACCACGGGATCGATGCCACGAATCACGCCACTGCCGCACCTGCGCAACATCGGCATCATGGCGCATATCGACGCCGGTAAGACCACGACCACCGAGCGCATCCTGTTCTACACGGGCCGGGTGCACAAGATGGGCGAGGTCCATGACGGCTCCGCGACCATGGACTGGATGGAGCAGGAACAGGAGCGGGGGATCACGATCACCTCCGCGGCGACGACGGCGCACTGGATGCGGAACGGCATCGACTGTCGGATCAACATCATCGATACGCCGGGACACGTGGATTTCACCGCGGAGGTCGAGCGGTCCCTGCGCGTCCTGGACGGTGCGGTGGCGGTGTTCTGTGCCGTGGGTGGCGTCGAGCCCCAGTCCGAGACGGTGTGGCGTCAGGCCGATCGGTACGGCGTGCCCCGCATCGCGTTCGTCAACAAGATGGACCGCGTGGGCGCGGATTTCATGAACGTCGTCCGGATGATGAGGAACCGCCTGGGAGCCAATGCCCACCCGGTACAATACCCCCTCGGGGAGGGCGAGCTCTTCACGGGCATCGTGGACATCGTCGAGGGCGCCGCCATCGTCTTCGAGGACGTGCTCGGATCGAAGTACGCGCGGACCGCGGTCCCCTCCAGTCTGACGGACACGATCACCGAGCTGCGCCACGAGCTCATCGAGGCCGCCGTCGAGCACGACGACCAACTCATCGAGAAGTATCTGGCGGGAGAGGAACTCACCAACGACGAGGTGCGCCACGCGATCCGGGCGGCCACGCTCAAGGGTGCGTTGTTCCCCGTGTTCTGCGGTTCCGCGTTCAAGAACAAGGGTGTGCAGCCGCTCCTGGACGGTGTGATCGACTACCTGCCCTCGCCGGTGGACATCCCCCCGATCAGGGGACACCTGCCGTACCACGACGAGACATTCGAGGTGCGTGAGGCCTCCGACGACGCGCCGTTCTCCGCGCTGGCGTTCAAGATCATGACTGACCCGTACGTGGGGAAGCTCACGTTCTTCCGGGTGTACTCCGGCTCATTGCCCTCGGGGAGCTACGTCTACAACGCGTCGAAGGAACGGCGTGAGCGCGTGGGGCGCATCCTCCAGATGCACGCCAACAAGCGCGAGGAGCGCGACGAGGTCTTCGCCGGCGACATCGCGGCGGCGATCGGCCTCAAGGACGTGAAGACGGGCGACACGCTCTGCACCGAGGCCGCTCCGATCATCCTGGAGGCGATGAGGTTCCCCGAGCCCGTGATCGCGGTGGCCATCGAGCCGAGGACCAAGGCGGACCAGGACAAGCTCGGCACCGGAATGTCCAAGCTGGCCGACGAAGACCCGACCTTCCGGGTGTCCACGGATCCGGAGACCAGCCAGACGATCATTGCCGGGATGGGCGAGCTCCACCTCGAGATCATCGTCGACCGACTGCGCCGCGAGTTCGGTGTGGAGGCGAACATCGGCCGGCCGCAGGTGGCCTACCGGGAGACGATCCGGAGCCGCGCGGACAAGGTGGAGGGCAGGTTCGTCCGGCAGACGGGTGGCCGCGGCCAGTACGGCCACGTCGTGATCAACGTCGAGCCCGGCGAGCCCGGGAGCGGGTTCGTGTTCGAGGACAAGATCGTGGGCGGCGTGATCCCCCGGGAGTACATCGGCCCGGTGGAGCAGGGCATCCGCGAGGCGCTGGAGAACGGCGTGCTCGCGGGCTATCCCGTGATCGACGTGAAGGTGCAGCTCGTCTACGGGTCGTACCACGATGTGGACTCCAGCGAGATGGCGTTCAAGATCGCCGGCTCCATGGCCATCAAGGAAGCCATCCGGAAGGCCAAGCCGGTCCTGCTGGAGCCCGTGATGCACGTCGAGGTCGTCACCCCCGCCGAGTACATGGGTGACCTCATCGGCGACCTTTCCGCCCGGCGGGGCCGGGTGGGAGGGATGACGGAGCGAGCCGGTGCCCGGGTGATCGGGGCCTCCGTGCCGCTCGGCGAGATGTTCGGGTATTCGACGACGCTACGGTCGCTCTCCCAGGGCCGGGCCGTCCATACGATGCAGTTCGCGCACTACGAAGAGGTCCCGAAGTCCAAGGCGGCGGAGATCATGGCCGCCAACGGGTCCAACTGGAGTCCATCCCCAGCAGCGGTGTTCTAACACGAGGAAGAGCGATGGCTAAGGCGAAGTTCGAGCGGACCAAGCCGCACGTGAACGTGGGGACCATCGGTCACGTGGACCACGGGAAGACGACCCTGACCGCGGCCCTGACCAAGGTCTCTGCCGAGAAGGGCTACGCCACCAAGTACGTCTCGTACGACGAGGTGGCCAAGGCGTCGGAGGCGCAGGGACGCCGTGACGCGACGAAGATCCTCACGATCGCGACGTCGCACGTGGAATACGAGACCGAGAACCGGCACTACGCCCACGTGGACTGCCCCGGCCACGCCGACTACGTGAAGAACATGATCACGGGCGCGGCGCAGATGGACGGCGCCATCCTCGTGGTCAGCGCCACGGACGGCCCCATGCCCCAGACGCGCGAGCACATCCTGCTCGCCCGGCAGGTGAATGTGCCCCACATCGTGGTCTACCTGAACAAGTGCGATCTGGCCGACGACCCGGAGCTCCTCGACCTGGTGGAGCTCGAGGTCCGCGAGTTGCTGTCGCACTACGACTTCGACGGTGACAACACGCCGATCATCCGCGGTTCGGCCCTCAAGGCCCTCGAGGGCGACGAGGCCGCGCTCGCCTCGATCAACGAGACCATGGAGGCGCTCGACAAGCACGTGCCCGAGCCCGTCCGTGAGATCGACAAGCCGTTCCTCATGCCGGTGGAGGACGTGTTCTCGATCACCGGGCGCGGCACGGTGGCGACGGGTCGTATCGAACGCGGCGTGGTCAAGGTCGGGGACGAGGTCGAGCTGGTGGGATTCACCGAGAGTCGCAAGACCGTCGTCACGGGCGTGGAGATGTTCCGCAAGCTCCTGGACGAGGGCCGGGCCGGCGACAATGTCGGCCTGCTCCTGCGTGGCGTGGGCAAGGACGAGATCGAGCGCGGCCAGGTGCTGGCCAAGCCCGGCACCGTCACCCCGCACACCAAGTTCAAGGGCGAGGTCTACGTCCTCACGAAGGAAGAGGGCGGCCGCCACACGCCGTTCTTCAACAACTACCGTCCGCAGTTCTACTTCCGCACCACGGACGTGACCGGCGCGGCACACCTGCCCGCGGGGGTCGAGATGGTGATGCCCGGCGACAACGTGCAGATGGAGGTGCATCTCATCACTCCCATCGCGCTCGAGAGGCAGCTCCGTTTCGCCATCCGCGAGGGTGGCCGAACGGTGGGCTCGGGCGTCGTGACCGAGGTCATCGAGTAAGGGAGAATCGGCGGGGAGCTTCCCGGGAGGGAGGCTCCCCGCCGCTCACGGGGACCAGAGATGGCTGACAGAATCCGAATCCGACTGAAGGCGTTCGACCACTGGGTGGTCGATCAGACCGCCGCCGACATCGTGCGGACGGCGCAGAAGACCGGGGCGACGGTGCGCGGACCCATTCCGCTTCCGACGCGCCGTCAGCGCTGGACCGTGCTCCGCTCTCCCCACGTGGACAAGAAGAGTCGGGAGCAGTTCGAGCTTCGGACGCACAAGCGGCTGATCGACATTGTGGACAGCCGCCCGCAGACGATCGACGCGTTGACCAAGCTGGATCTCCCGGCCGGTGTCGACGTCGAGATCAAGGTCGATTGACGGAGGGACTCCGGACATGCCCGGATTGATCGGTAGAAAGATCGGGATGACGCGGATCTTCGACGCGGACGGCGTGCAGGTGCCGGTGACCGTGATCGAAGCCGGTCCTTGCCCGGTCGTTCAGGTGAAGTCCTTCGGGGGCAACGGGGGGCGCGCCGTGCAACTGGGCTTCGGAGCCCGGAAGGCCGTGCGCGCCACGAAGGCCGAAGTGGGGCACGCCGCCAGGGCGGGCCTTCAGGCCGCGCCGAGCATTCTGCGGGACTTCCGCGTGGGCGAGAACGAACGGATCGAGGTGGGCGAGCAGCTCACCGTGCAGCAGTTCGAGGCCGGCGACCGGGTGAAGGTCACCGGACAGTCCAAGGGCCGCGGCTTCCAGGGCGTGGTCAAGCGCCACGGGTTCACGGGACGCCCGGGCGGCCACGGCCACCCGCTGGAGCGGACCCCCGGCTCCATCGGCCCCGGCACCAACCCGTCGCGCGTGATCAAGGGGAAGAAGCTCCCCGGGCGCATGGGGGGGACCCGTACGAGCGTTCGCAACATCCAGGTCGTCCGGGTGGACAGCGAGCGCAATCTGTTGTTCGTGAAGGGCGGCGTTCCCGGCGCCCGCGACGGCTACGTCCTGATCTCGAAGTGAGCCATGTATAAGGCGCGCTACTACAAAGCCGACGGCAAGAAGGGGAAAGCGCGGGCGCTGCCCGACATCCTCTTCGACGGCGTCGTGAACGAGAGCGTGATGCACCAGGCGGTCAAGGTGTATCTCTCGAACCAGCGGCAGGGCACCGCGGCGGCGAAGAGCCGGTCCGAGGTCTCGGGCGGCAACAACAAGCCCTGGCGCCAGAAGGGCACGGGGCGTGCCCGGCAGGGGTCGATCCGCGCCGTGCAGTGGGAAGGCGGCGGCGTCGCCCACCCACCGGTCCCGCACAGCTGGCGCAAGCAGCTTCCCAGGAAGGTGAGGGCCCTCGCGCGTCGCTCGGCGCTGAACGACCGTGCCGAGAGCGACCGGGTGGTGCTCGTGGACGTACCTGCCATGGAGAAGCCCAGGACCAGGGACCTGAAGGGCTTCCTGTCCCCGATGGAGATCCCGGGCAAGGTGCTGATCCTGACGGACGGGAAGAACGAGAATGTGGTTCTCTCCGCCCGGAATCTCCCGGACGTCTCCGTTCTGCCGTTCGGCGACGAATCCGTCTACGACGTTCTCTGGGCGCACACGGTGGTCATCGAGCGGAGCGCCGTGGAGAGCCTGGTCACCGCGGAGGAGGAGACCGGCGATGCGTGAGCCCCATGAGATCATCGTCTCGCCGGTCGTGACCGAGAAGACCGCCGAGCAAATGGATCGGCAGAGCCTCTACACGTTCATCGTGGCCGTAGGCGCCAACAAGATCGAGATCGGTCAGGCCGTGGAGAAGCTCTGGGACGTGAAGGTCGTGGACGTGCGCACGATGCGGTACTACGGAAAGACCCGCCGCTCCTTCCTCGGCCGCATGGCCAAGAACTGGAGCAAGGGTCGGCGCCCGTCCTACAAGAAGGCGATCGTGCAGCTCGCCGAAGGCGAGCACATCGAGCTCTACGAGGTCGGTTGACCATGAGTATCAAGAAGCTCAAGCCGGTGACCGACGGAACACGGTTCCGCTCGACCCTGGACAACGACGTCGTCACGCGGAACGCGCCCGAGAAGTCGTTGACCGAATCGCTGCACGGCAAGGGCGGCCGGAACCACCACGGCCGCATTACCTCCCGCCGGCGCGGGGGCGGTCACAAGCGGCGTTATCGGGTCATCGACTTCAAGCGGGACAAGTTCGGCATTCCCGGTGTCGTATCCACGATCGAGTACGACCCGAACCGGTCGGCCAACATCGCCCTGATCACGTATGCCGACGGGGAGAAGCGCTACATCCTCCACCCCAACGGCTTGAACGTCGGCGACCAGGTCATGTCCGGTCCGCAGGCCGACGTGCGTGTCGGATGCACCATCCCCCTGGACCTGGTTCCGCCCGGCACGGCGGTCCACAACGTCGAGCTCAAGCCCGGAAAGGGCGGCCAGATGGCTCGCTCGGCCGGCTCGGGCGTGCAGGTGGTGGCGAAGGAAGGCGACTTCGTGACCTTGCGGCTGCCTTCGTCCGAGGTGCGTCGGGTGCGCAAGGAGTGTCTCGCCACGATCGGCGAGGTAGGGAACACGGACTACGAGCTCACCAGCCTCGGCAAGGCCGGCGCGAACCGCTGGCGCGGCCGTCGCCCGAAGGTGCGCGGCGTAGCGATGAACCCGGTGGACCATCCTCTCGGCGGCGGCGAGGGTCGCGCGTCCGGTGGCCGTCCCCCGGTGTCACCCTGGGGCAAGCTCGAGGGGAAGAAGACCCGCAACACCAAGAAGGAAAGTCAGAAGCTCATCGTCCGCAGCCGCAAGCGCGGCCGTGCGACGACCTAGGAGGTCGCGAGGAGATGCCACGGAGCGTATCGAAGGGACCCTACGTCCAGGAACGGCTTCTCGAGCGTGTGAAGATCATGAATTCCCGCGGTGAGAAGAAAGTCGTGAGGACGTGGTCGCGTGCCTCGACGATCTCTCCGGAGTTCGTCGGCCACACGGTGGCCGTGCACAACGGCAACAAGTTCATTCCCGTCTACATCACGGAGAACATGGTCGGCCACAAGCTCGGAGAGTTCGCTCCGACCCGGCTGTTCCGGGGCCACAGCGGCAGGCTCGCCGACAAGAAGGCGAGGCCGGTGGCCGTCACCGGGTCCGCGTCGTCGTGAGGATCGAGGAAGCCATGCAAGCGAGAGCCATCGCCCGGCACGTCCGCATGAGCCCCCGCAAGGTGCGGCTCGTGGTGGATCAGATCCGGGGCAAGTCGGTCAACGAGGCGTACGCGATTCTGCAGTTCTCGAAGAAGAGCGCCGCCGAGCCGGTGGGCAAAGCCCTCCGGTCCGCCGTCGCCAACGCTCAGGTCAAGGCCCAGGACGAAGGCGA
The DNA here is from genome assembly GCA_964412015.1 of uncultured Gemmatimonadaceae bacterium. Taxonomy (GTDB): domain Bacteria; phylum Gemmatimonadota; class Gemmatimonadetes; order Longimicrobiales; family Gaopeijiaceae; genus SZUA-318. Next base: position 20,527 of record CAYPMO010000012.1, read on the forward strand.
CGTGTTGGACGTGGACGACCTGAAGGTGAGCAGGGTCTTCGTGGACGAAGGTCCGACCCTTCGTCGATGGAAGGCGGCGGCGCAGGGACGCGCTGCGCCGCGCCGGCATCGTACGAGCCACATCACGGTGATCGTGGACAACAAGGACGCATAGGCCCCCCATGGGACAGAAGACTCATCCGCACGGGTTCCGCCTCGGGATCGTCAAGGACTGGAGGTCGCAGTGGTATGCCGAGCGCGACTTCCCCCGTCTCCTCAAGGAAGACGAGACGATCCGGAGGTACCTGCGGCGCCGCCTCAACCACGCGGCGCTGGCCGAGATCGACATCGAGCGGAAGCCGAGCAAGATCGTGGTGACGCTGCACACGGCCCGCCCCGGTGTCGTGATCGGGAAGCGTGGAGCCGAGGTGGACAAGCTCCGCGACGAGCTGGCGCTCCTGACCAACGCCGAGATCTCGGTGAATGTCGAGGAGATCAAGCGGCCCGAGGTCGAGGCCTATCTCGTCGCGGAGAACGTGGCGCATCAGCTACGGCAGCGGATCTCGTTCCGCCGTGCGATGAAGCGGGCCGTGCAGTCCGCGATCCGTGCCGGTGCCGAGGGGATCAAGATCCAGTGTGCGGGGCGGCTGGGCGGGGCGGAGATCGCGCGCACGGAGAAGTACAACGAGGGTCGCGTGCCCCTGCACACGCTTCGTGCCGATATCGACTACGCGCAGATCCACGCGTTCACGACGTTCGGGGCCATCGGTGTGAAGTGCTGGATCTTCAAGGGCGAAGTGGTCGAGGAACGGCGAGGCCGTACCTACTCCACGGGCTCGTGACCGACTGACGAGGAACGACGATGCTAGCGCCGAAGCGTGTGAAGTACCGCAAGCAGTTCAAGGGCCGGATGCGGGGCAAGGCCACCAGGGGTAGCAAGATCTCCTTCGGTGAGTACGGCCTGCAGGCGGTCGAGGCCGGGTGGATCAGCAATCGTCAGATCGAGGCGGCCCGTGTCGCGCTGACGCGGCACATCAAGCGCGGCGGCAAGGTCTGGATCCGCATCTTCCCGGACAAGCCGATCACGTCCAAGCCCGCCGAGACCCGCATGGGCAAGGGGAAGGGGAGCCCGGAGGGCTGGGTGGCCGTGGTGAAGCCGGGCCGGGTCATGTTCGAGCTCGAGGGCGTGGACGAGAAGACCGCCCAGCGAGCGTTGGAGCTCGCGTCCGCGAAGCTCTCGGTGAAGACCCGATTCGTCCACCGCGACGAGCAGCTGTAGGAGAGGCCGATGAAGGTCGAGGAATTGCGCGAACTCAACCGGACCGAGCTCGAGGTGCGCTTGAAGGAGCTCAAGGAAGAGCAGTTCAAGCTGCGCTTCCAGGCGTCCATGATGCAGCTCGAGAACCCGAGCCTCGTGAAGAAGATCAGGCGCGACATCGCGCGCATCAGGACGATTCTCCGCGAGCGAGAGCTCGCCCAGAAGGCATAGCCGGGACGATCCATGAGCGAGAACCGGGTTCAGCGGGACGAGACTCCCGAGGCCACGAGCCGCAAGCGTCGCAAGACGCGGGTCGGCACCGTGGTGAGCACCAAGGCGGACAAGACCGTGACCGTGGTGGTCGAGCGGCGATTCCCGCACCCTCTCTACGGCAAGGGCGTGTCGCGCACTCAGAAGTACCACGCGCACGACGAGAAGAACGAGTATCGGGCCGGTGACGTCGTCCGGATCATGGAGACGCGTCCCCTGTCGAAGACCAAGCGGTGGCGCGTCGTCGAGCTCATCGAGCGCGAAAGCGTCTGAGCGCTCCGTCGCCAGAACCGTCGAGACAGCGAGATAGAGAGACACTGAGATGATCCAGCAGGAGTCGATCCTCCGGATCGCGGACAACACGGGGGCCAAGACGGCGCTCTGCATTCGCGTCCTGGGTGGCTCCCGCCGCCGGTACGCCGGCGTCGGCGACGTCATCGTCGCCACCGTGAAGGACGCCATTCCGAACGGTGGGGTGAAGAAGGGCGAGGTGGTCAAGGCGGTCGTCGTACGGACAGCCAAGGAGACGCGCCGCAAGGACGGCACCTACATCCGCTTCGACGACAACGCGGCGGTCCTCATCAACCAGCAGGGCGAGCCCCGGGGGACCCGCATCTTCGGGCCCGTGGGGCGCGAGCTGCGTGAGAAGAGGTACATGAAGATCGTTTCCCTGGCGCCCGAGGTGCTCTGATGGGTGTGCGGAAATTCAGGATCATGAAGGGGGATCGGGTCCGCGTGATCCGGGGCAACTTCCGGGACCAGGAGGGCACGGTGCTCGAGGTGCTCAAGGACTCCGGGCGCGTGAGGGTGGAGGGCGTGAACATGCGGAAGCGCCACACCCGACCCAGCCAGGCGAACCCGGAAGGGGGCATCCTCACATTCGAGGCTCCCATCGACATCTCGAACGTCATGCTCATCGATCCGGCGACGGGTGAGCCCAGCCGGATCCGTACGCGCATCGAGGAAGGTCGCACGAAGGAGCGGATCTCGGTGAAGTCCGGGAATCCGGTCCCCAGACCCCAGTAGAACGGACGACGTAGCTATGGGCGCTCAAATCGGATGCAGGGCAAGGCGGGCGAGCACGGCGACCGAGGAGTACCTGCCGGTACTCCGCAGGTTGGCTCGCGCAGCCCAACGCAGCCAGGCGTCGATTTCAGCGCCCTGCCGATCGACGATCGATTAGGTAGGCAAATGGAACCGAGGCTCAGGACGCATTACAGGACCCACGCGAGGGCGAAGCTCCAGGAAGAGTTCGGGTTCACCAACCCGCATCGCATCCCGCGCATCGAGAAGGTCGTCCTCAACGTGGGTGTCGGTGACGCGGCGAAGGACCAGAAGCTCCTCCAGAGCGTCGTGGAGGAGATCGGGACGATCACGGGCCAGAGGCCGACGGTGAATCGCGCCCGGAGGTCCATCTCGAACTTCTCGCTGCGTGAGGGAATGCCCGTGGGGGTCTCCGTCACGCTCCGCAGGGACAAGATGTGGTATTTCCTGGACCGGCTGATCGCGACGGCCATTCCGCGTATCCGTGATTTTCGCGGGCTGAATACCCGCTCGTTCGACGGGCGCGGCAATTACACGATGGGCATCAGGGAGCAGATCATCTTCCCGGAGATCAACTTCGACCGGGTGAACAAGATTCATGGGATGGACATCACGATCGTGACGTCCACCGACAAGGACGACGAGGCCTTCGCGCTCCTCCGCGAGATGGGCTTCCCGTTCCGTGGGCAGGTGCCGGTCCAGATCGGCGCGGCCTGAGAGGACCAGAGGAGAACACACAGATGGCGAAGAAGGCGCTCATCGAGAAGTCCAAGCGCACGCCGAAATTCAAGGTGCGTCAGCGGAACCGGTGCCAGCGGTGCGGGCGTCCGCGAGGGTATCTGCGGAAGTTCGGCGTATGCCGGATCTGCTTCCGGGAGATGTCGCTCCGGGGCGAGGTCCCCGGCGTCCGCAAGTCGAGCTGGTAGGGAGCTGGAACCGACATGATGACCGATCCTATCGCAGATATGCTCACCCGCATCAGGAACGCCGGCATGGCCGGACACAGGTGGGTGGATCTGCCCGTGTCCGTGCTCAAGGTCGAGATCGCCAGGATCCTCGCCGAGAGCGCGTTCATCCACGCGCACAAGGTGCTGGACGACGGAAAGCACGGCGTGCTGCGGGTCTACCTCAAGTATCACGACGGCCATCCGGTCATCCGGCACCTGGAGCGGGTCTCCCGCCCGGGCCGCCGGCACTACGTGGGCGCCAGGGATGTTCCCCGCGTCCGCAACGGGCTGGGCATGGCCATCCTCTCCACGTCGGCCGGTGTGCTTTCCGACCGCGGCGCCCGAGAGCGCGGCGTCGGCGGGGAGCTCATGGCTCTGGTCTGGTAAGGGCTCGAACGATGTCGCGAATCGGCAAGCTCCCGGTGGTCGTACCGGCCGGGGTCGAGATCAAGCAGAGCGGTCGGACGTTCACGGCCAAGGGGCCGAAGGGTGAGCTCACGCTCACCGTCCACCCTGACATGAAGCTCGTGGTGGAGGACGGCTCCGTGCGCGTGGAGCGCCCTTCGGACAGCCAGAAGCACCGCGCCCTGCACGGCCTGACGCGAACGCTGGTGGCGAATACGGTCCAGGGCGTCTCGACGGGATACCGGAAGACGCTCGAGATCCAGGGCGTGGGCTACAAGGCCGAGCTCAGGGGGAGCGGCATCACGCTCACCGTGGGCTTCTCGCACACCATCGACTACAATCCGGCGCCGGGCGTCAAGCTGGAATGCCCGAGCCCGACCACGATCGTGGTCTCGGGGCCGGACAAGCAGGCCGTGGGCCACACCGCCGCCGTGATCCGGAATTTCCGGCCCCCGGAGCCCTACAAGGGCAAGGGGATCCGGTATCAAGGTGAGCAGGTCCGGCGCAAGGCCGGCAAGACGGCTGGAGCCTGACGATGATCAAACAGAGCAAGCTCAGAAGGAATCGCGACCTTCAGCGGAAGCGGCGTCACCACCGGGTGCGCGCCAAGGTCCATGGCTCGGCGGAATGCCCGCGGCTGGTGGTCTTCCGGTCCCTCAAGAACATCGAGGGCCAGCTCGTGGACGACGGTGCGGGCCGGACGATCGTCGGGCTCTCGACCCTCGGCGGCGAGCTGAAGGGCTTCAAGACGGAGGGGAAGAACCCTCGTGTGGAGCAGGCCTTCGCCGCGGGAAAGCTCCTGGGCGAGAGGGCCAAGGCGCAGGGCATCACCGCCGTCGTCTTCGACCGCGGCGGCTACCGATATCATGGCCGGGTGAAGGCATTCGCCGACGGCGCCCGTAAGGGAGGTCTGGAGTTCTGATGGCCAGGGAACAGAAGAAGCAGGAACGTCGCCGGGAGCGCGAGGCGAGCGACCTCGTCGAGAACGTCATCCATATCAACCGCGTCGCCAAGGTGGTGAAGGGCGGCCGTCGGTTCTCGTTCTCGGCCCTCGTGTCGGTGGGCGATCAGAAGGGCAACGTGGGGATCGCGCTCGCCAAGGCCAACGAGGTCTCCGAGGCCATCCGCAAGGCCTTCGAGCGCGCCAAGCGCGACATGAAGAAGGTACCGGTCGAGAATGGTACGCTTCCCCATGAGATCCTCGGTCAATGGGGCGCCGGCCAGGTTCTGTTGCGTCCGGCCGCACCCGGCACCGGCGTCATCGCCGGCGGCGCGGTGCGCGCCGTGCTCGATGCCGCGGGCGTCCGGGACGTCCTCACGAAGAGCCTGGGAACCAACAACCCGATCAACGTCGCACGTGCCACCATGGACGGCCTGACGCGACTCGTCACGCGTGACCAGGTCGCCGCGGAGCGCGGCGTGCCGGTCGGGGCAGTGGGGGTGCGTCGTGGCTAGGAAGAAAGAGAAGAAGCCGGGCAAGCTGGAGATCAAGCAGATCCGCAGCCTGAGCGGTCGTCCGGAGATCCAGCGCCGCACGATCCGCGCCCTGGGCCTGAAGAAGAACCAGAGCAGCGTGATCCACGACGACACGCCGGCCATCCGTGGCATGATCAACAAAGTGCCGCACATGGTTGCCGTCCGGGAAATCAACGAGTGAGAGATCGCTCAGCGCCGATTTCAGCGATCGGAGAAGAGACATGGCAGAGCTTCACGATCTGAGCCCCGCCGCCGGATCCCACCGCGGTCGCAAGCGCGTCGGCCGGGGGCCGGGATCCGGACTCGGCAAGACCGCGGGCCGGGGGCAGAAGGGCCAGGGAGCCCGTGCCGGCGGCAACGTGAGCATCCACTTCGAGGGTGGCCAGATGCCGCTGCACCGGCGCATCCCGAAGCGTGGCTTCAAGAGCATGAACCGGGTCGAGTACCAGGTGGTGAACCTGCGCGATCTGGAGCCCTTCGAGGGGCGCGTCACGGTGGAGACCCTGAAGGGCGCCGGGCTCATCGGCAACAGCCGTCGTCCCGTGAAGGTCCTGGGCCAGGGTGACGTGACCAAGGCCCTCTCGGTCGAAGCGCACGCCTTCAGCAAGAGCGCCAAGCAGAAGATCGAGGCCGCGGGCGGCTCGGTGGCCGTCCTCACCACGACCGATGCGGACTAGCCCCCAATCATGGCCAGCAATCCCGTAGCGAACCTGTTCCGGGTCCCGGAGCTCAAGGAGAAGATCCTCTTCACCTTGTTCATCCTGCTCGTCTATCGGATCGGCGCCCACATCACGGTGCCGGGGCTGGACGTCGGGGTGCTCCGCCAACAGTTCGGCCAGCTCCAGAACTCCCTCTTCGGGATCTACGACATGTTCGTGGGTGGCGGCCTGTCCCGCGCCACCATCTTCGCGCTGGGCATCATGCCCTACATCTCGGCCAGCATCATGTACCAATTGCTGGCCGCGGTCTTCCCCACCATCGAGAAGATGCAGAAGGAGGGGGAGGAAGGTCGCAAGAAGCTCACACAGTGGACCCGCTACACCACCATCGCCCTGGCGGCGATCCAGGCGTACGGTTACGCGGTGTTTCTCCAGTCCATTCCCGGCGCCGTCCGCACCCCGGGCTTCGTCTTCGTCTTCACGACGGTGACGGCCCTGACGGTCGGTGCCGTGTTCGTGATGTGGCTGGGCGAGTCCATCACCGAGCGCGGGATCGGAAACGGCATGAGCCTCCTGATCTTCTTCTCCATCATCGAGTCGTTCCCCGCGGCGGTGGCCCGCACGTGGGAGTCGTTCATGCTGGACGAGATCGGGGCGTTCTCCCTGATCGCGCTGCTCGCGGTCGTGGTCGGCGTCAGCGGGGGCGTGGTGGCCATGACCATGGCCGCCCGCAAGATCCCGGTGCAGATCCCACGGAAGGTGGTGGGGCGCGGCCGGATCCAGGAAGGGCAGAAGAGCTTCATCCCGCTGAGGATCAACTCCGCGGGCGTGATGCCGATCATCTTCGCCCAGTCGTTCATCGTCGTGCCGGGCACGCTGGCGGCCTTCGTGCAGTTCGGCCCCCTCCAGACCCTGGCCGAGGTGTTCCAACCCCAGACGTGGGCGTACTACCTCACGTACGGCCTGCTCATCCTGTTCTTCACCTACTTCTACACGGCGATCATCTTCAACCCGATCGACCTGGCGGAGAACCTGAAGAAGCAGGGAGCCTTCGTTCCGGGCGTGAAGCCCGGCGCCCGTACGGCGGAGTACATCGATCGCGTGCTCACGCGGATCACGCTGCCGGGCTCCATCTACCTGGCGCTCATCGCGATGCTGCCGTTCTGGATCTTCGATGTCTTCAACATCCAGACCTTCTTCTTCGGCGGAACCAGCCTGCTGATCGTGGTGGGCGTGGGTCTCGACACCGTCCAGCAAGCCCAGCAGCTCCTGCTGCTCCGCCACTACGACGGTTTCATGAAGAAAGGTCGCGTGAAAATGAGGGGGCGCACGCGCTACATGTAGCCGGCGCCCGGAGAGCTATGGTCGTCATACTGTTGGGCCCACCCGGGGTCGGTAAGGGGACCCAGGCCGTCCGTCTCGCGGACAGCGTGGGTTGGGAGCACGTCTCCACGGGAGACTTGCTCCGGGCCGCCCGGAGGGACGGAACCGATCTGGGCCGCAAGGCCGAGGCCTACATGGACGCGGGCGAGCTCGTGCCCGACGCCCTCATCCTGGACCTCGTCCGCGACCACCTGAAGGACATCGCTCCGGAGGCGGGCATCCTCCTCGACGGCTTTCCCCGCACGACGGCCCAGGCCGAGGGGCTGGCCGGCGTGCTCCAGGGGACGGGGCGGCGCGTGGACCAGGTCGTGGTGTTCCAGGCATCCGACGAGGAGCTGATCAAGCGGCTCGCGGGTCGGCGGAGCTGCCCCGATTGCGGGGCGGTCTTCAACGTGCACTTCACCCCTCCCAAGAAGGAGGGGACGTGCGATCGCTGCGGCGGGACGCTGGTCCACCGCGACGATGACCAGCCCGAGACGGTTCGTCGGCGACTCGTGGTGTACCGGGAGCAGACTGCGCCGCTCATCGAGTGGTACCGCGGTTCCGACGCCCGGGTGGTCTCCGTGAACGCCGAGGCGGCCGTGGACGACGTGCAGCGGTCCTTCCGGAAGGCCGTGGGACGCTAGGGTGGCCATGATCCACCTCCGCACCCCCGACGAGATCGACGCGATCGCGGAGGCCGGCGCCATCGTGGGCGGGTTCTTCGAAGCGGTGCGCGCGAAGGTGGTGCCGGGCGTGAGCACGAAGGCCCTGGACCGGTTCTGCGAGGAGTACATCACCTCCCACTCGGGGGCGGTTCCCGCGTTCAAGGGGCTCTACGGGTTTCCGGGAAGCGCCTGCATCTCGATCAACGAAGAGGTCGTGCACGGGATCCCGAGCGAACGCCGGATCCTCCGGGAGGGAGACATCGTCTCGGTGGACGTCGGCGTCCGTATGGACGGCTGGTACACGGATTCGGCCAGGACCTTCCCGGTCGGGGAAATCGGCCCGGACGCGCAGGCGCTGGTCGACGTCACCCGCAGGGCCCTGGGGTCGGCCGTGGGCGCCGCGGTCCGGGGGAACAACGTCGGCGACATCGGGGCGGCGGTGATCGGGACCCTGGGCAGCCAACCCTACGGGATCATCCGGGACCTCGTCGGCCACGGGATCGGCCGGGACCTCCACGAGGAGCCCCAGGTCCCCAACGTGGGCCGTGCCGGGCACGGGCCTCTCCTCCGGGAGGGGATGGTCCTGGCCATCGAGCCGATGATCTCCGCGGGGACGCCCGACATCAAGACCCTGGACGACGGTTGGACGGTGGTCACCACGGACGGATCCCTGTCGGCCCACTTCGAGCAGACGATCGCGATCACGGCGAAGGGTCCGAGGATCCTGACCACGGCCCAGCACCCGGTGGACGCCATCCTCGGGGGTGCTTGAAGGCCCAGATATGGCCGGTTATACTTTAAAGCTGTGCCACAAACTCATTGTGGAGAATGTACCGTGAAGGTCCGAAGCAGCGTCAAGCCGATCTGTGAGCACTGTAAGGTGGTCCGCCGCCGTGGCGTGGTCCGCATCATCTGCACGCGCAACCCGAAGCACAAGCAGCGGCAAGGATAACCATGGCTCGTATCGCCGGAGTCGACCTCCCCCGCGGAAAGCGCATCGAGGTCGCACTCACGTACATCTACGGCATCGGCCGCACCCGCGCCTCCGAGATTCTCGAGGCCTGCGGCGTGGATCCGAGCCGGCGCACGCAGGATCTGTCCGACGATGACGTGAACCGTCTGCGAAAGGCCATCGAGACCAGCTTCAAGGTCGAGGGTGCCCTGCGCACCGAGGTGTCCATGAACATCAAGCGACTCATGGACATCGGCTGCTACCGAGGACTCCGGCACCGCCGTGGCCTCCCGACCAGGGGGCAGCGGACGCACACGAACGCTCGCACGAAGAAGGGCCCGCGCCGGGCGATCGCGGGCAAGAAGAGGGCGCCGAAGAAATAGAGCGATGCCCGGAGGCGGGGCCTCCGGGGACCACGATGCGGCAATGTCCGGACGCCCCCGGCGCCGACACGCCGCATCTCGTCGTAGCGACAAGGATCGGGTAAGGACAACGTGGCAAATCCCAAACCTCGTGCCAAGCGCACGAAGCGGGTCGTCGAGGCGGAGGGCATCGCCCACATCGCGGCGACCTTCAACAACACGATCATCACCATCACGGATCGCGCCGGGAACACCGTCGTGTGGTCCAGCGCCGGGAAGGCCGGGTTCAAGGGCTCGAAGAAGTCCACGCCCTTCGCCGCCACGATGGCCGCCGAGGTGGCCGGACGCGAAGCCGTCTCGCTGGGCGTCAAGCGCGTGGACGTGCTGGTGCAAGGTCCGGGATCCGGCCGCGAGTCCGCCATCCAGGCCCTCGCCGCCGCGGGGCTCTTCATCAAGTCCATCCAGGACGTGACTCCGCTGCCGCACAACGGGTGCCGGCCGCCGAAGAAGCGCCGCGTCTGAGGAATCCACGGAAATGGCTCGTTACACAGGACCCGCCTGCAAGCTCTGCCGCCGAGAGGGCCAGAAGCTCTTCCTGAAGGGGCAGAAGTGCTATACCGAGAAGTGCCCGGTCGAGCGCCGTGCCTATCCCCCGGGCCAGCACGGCCCGGCCCAGGCGCGCCGGCGCAAGCAGTCCGACTACGCCATGCAGCTCCGAGAGAAGCAGAAGGTGAAGCGAATCTACGGGTTGCACGAGCGGCAGTTCCGGAACCTCTTCGAGAACGCGAGCTCGATGCCCGGCATCACCGGCGACAACCTGATCATCGGCCTGGAGTCGCGCCTCGACAACGTGATCTTCCGGATGGGGTTCGCCCTGAGCAGGAACACGGCACGGCAGTTGGTCCGTCACCGCCACGTGGAGGTGAACGGCCGCATCGTGGACATTCCCAGCTACCAGGTCGGCCCCGGGGACGAGATCTCCGTGAAGCCCCGCTCCAAGGATCTGGCCCTGATCCAGGAGAGCCTCGAGGCCCGCATGCGGCCGACGCTGCTGGAGTGGCTCGCCCTGGACGAGAAGGCTAGGGTGGGGCGGATGGTACGGAGGCCGACGCGGCAGGACATTCCGTTGGCGGCGCAGGAACAGCTCATCGTCGAGCTCTACTCCAAGTAACCCGCGGGCCCAGCAATTCCCAGGAGGACAAGGTGGAGATCGATCTGACCGGGTTGGTTCTGCCGGAGCGTGTCGAGGCCGTCGAGAAGTCCGCGGACGGACGCTCGGCCCGCTTCGTGATCGAGCCCCTCGAGCGAGGCTTCGGCCATACGCTCGGCAACTCCGTGCGGCGGGTTCTGCTGTCGTCCCTGCGTGGGTCCGCGGTATGGGCCTTCCGCATCGACGGCGTGGTGCACGAGCACCAGACGATCGCCGGGGTGGTCGAGGACGTGCATCAGATCATCCAGAATCTGAAGACCCTGGTGGTGTCACTGGACGCCGGGACCAACGAGGCGATCGTCACGATCCACGTGAACCGCGCCGGGGAGGTGACCGCCGCGGACATCCAGGCTCAGACGGGCGTCCAGATCCTGGACCCCACGCACCATCTGTTCACGCTGCAGGACAAGCGTGACGTGAACGTCGAGCTCCACGTGAACAACGGACGCGGATTCGTGCTGGCCGACCAGCACCCGCTGCCCAAGGGCGCCCCCGTGGATCTGGTGCGCATCGACGCGATCTACAACCCGGTTCGCCGGGCCAACTTCGCGGTCGAGGAGACGCGCGTCGGACAGCGAACCGACTTCGACCGGCTCACGCTGCAGGTGGAGACCGATGGGTCCGTGGATCCCGAGGGAGCGGTCGCCTACGCCGCGGAGCTGGTTCGCAAGCACCTGGAGTACATGCTGTATTTCGGGCAGGGCGGGATCCCCGAGGCGTCGCCTCCGGGCGCGGTGGCGGTGCCCGGGCGCCTGCAGGACCTCTTCGCCCGTCCCATCGAAGACCTGGCGGAGCTGTCCGTGCGCTCCCGGAATTCCCTCCAGAAGGAGAATATCCGCACGCTGGGTGACCTCGTGCAGCGGTCCGAGGAGGACATGCTCCAGATCGAGAACTTCGGCAAGAAGTCGCTCAAGGAGATCTCGGACTTCCTCGAGGAGCACGGCCTGCGGTTCGGAATGATGCTCGAGACGGGCGAGGACGGCCGCCTGTTCTTCGTCGAGGAAGAGCCGGAGGCGGCCGGGAGCGGTGAGGAATAGCCATGCGGCACCGTAGGAAGGGGAGGAAGCTCTCCCGAACGGCGAGCCACAAGCGGGCGACCATGCGCAACATGGCCACGGCTTTGTTCCGTCATGGGCGCATCGAGACGACGACGGCCAAAGCGAAGGAGCTTCGGCCCTACGCCGAGAGGCTCATCACGTTGGCCAAGCGCGGCGACCTGCATGCGCGCCGTCTGGCCGCGATGAAGATCCAGGACCGGGGGGTGCTGGGCACCCTGTTCGACGACATCGGGCCACGGTACGCCGAGCGTCCCGGTGGGTACACCCGGATCCTGAAGCTCGGCAACCGGAAGGGCGACGCTGCCGATATGTCGCTCATCGAGTTGGTCAAGTAGCTCGTGCCGCTTCTCGACCAACGAACCTACCGGAGACAGGATAGACGAGGATGGGGGACAGAGCTTCGCGGCGCGGCGCGGTGGACGGCGGCACGGTCCTCATGATCGTAGCCGTCCTGGCGATCGCCGCGCTCATGTATTGGCTCGTTCTCCAGGGACGGAAGCAAGCCGCCGCGGAGGCGGCCCTCGCCGAGCGGGTCCGCGCCGACTCGATCGCCGCCGAGCTCCGCGGGGAGGTCGTTCCCCCCGAGGCGCTCCAGACGGAGCTCCGACTCTGGGAGGGCCGGGTCGTCACCGTGGAGGGTCTGACGGTCACGAGCATGCTGGGGAGCCGAGGCTTCTGGCTCGAGCTTCCCGACGCCACTCCGTTCCTCGTCTCGATCTCCGATTCGGCCAGGGCCCGGGGGATGGCGGTCTCGACGGGCCAGACCGTGTCCGTGTCGGGAACGATCCTGGCCATGAACGACTCGATTCTGGACGCCTGGTCCGCCGCTCGCTCGGTGACCGAGGGAGATCGGACGGCCACCGAGCTCGCTACCTACTTCCTGGAGGCGCGGACCCTCCAGGTCGATGACCCGCCCGCCGGAGCGCGCTCGCCGGTGGGTGGAGTGAGCCGATCCACGCCGATTCCTCTTTCGCGCGCGACGCAGGGATAGATACGATGGCTCGAGTGTGCTACGTGTGTGGCAAGAGACCCGCCAGCGGGAACTCCGTCAGCCACGCCAACAACAAGACCAGGCGCCGTTGGCTGCCCAACCTCCAGACCGTGACGATCCTCGGTCCCGACGGAAATCGCATGCGCGTGCGCGTGTGCACGTCGTGCCTCGCGGCCGGAAAGGTGAAGAAAGCGCCCGCGAAGGGGGTCACGGTCTAGCGCGACGCGCGCTCTGGGTTCGCGCTGCGAGAGCCTCCCGCCGGTGTGTGGCGGGGGGCTCTCCTGCTTGGTGCGTTGAAGCCGGCCCTGGGGTCACCCCTTCGAACAACGCTCGCCCTGAGGGCACCAGGGTTGCAGGCGTGAGTGCAGGGCTCGCTTGGCTGCGCCGGGTCGGCCCGAGAGCAGCACGGAGGGTCCCCGCGTGATCGACGCAGGCGGTCGGGGGCGGTCGCGGGCGGGGCGTCGGGGGGCGGGCCGCCCCGACCTCGGGGACGCTCAGCGCTTCGGCCGCGAGATCGCGGGGGCGCGGCGGATCGGCACTTCGCTAAACGTCTCGCGATCTCTGACGCCCGCCAATGTGTCCAGGCTCCACGCGGGACCCGCTCACCATCCTACAGTCCCCTGTCAGCATGGCATTCCCGCGCCTCGGCGGGTGTCCCGAAGGGCCGCGCCCCCCAAAGGGCGCGAGCAGATACCCAGCGTGATATGTGATGTCGCGTGCTTGCTCGCGGCCTACAGGCGGTTCATATCGTTCGCGCTCATCGCGACCCGCTCCGGCAACGCGGTGCGTCGTCTCTCTCGGCTCCAGCACACTCTGCGTGACCTCGCACCGATGACCGGAGGGGCACAACGTCACCGAACTAGCAGAATGTCACCGTGACCTACCGTGGAACAGGCCACGAGGAGGTTCGGCACCAGAGGCAGGAGATCCTCAAGGCGATTCGTGCGGGCGACCAGCACCACCACGCCAATCTCGAATCCTCGCAGGTTCTTCTGATACTGCAGATTCTGATCGACAGTGACGAAGACGTCGTACTCGGGCTCCGCAGTCCGAAGGAGCTCACCGTTCTTCAGCCCCGACCAACCCCGGTCGTGGACCGTATCGACCTCGACGCCCGTCAGGTGCTTCGCAAGGCGCCGGGGGATGGACTCGTCAAGTAGGAGACGCACCGGAGGTCAAGGCCTCGCTGGCGAGGTCCAGAGCTGCCTCCGCCTGTTCCCGTCGGACAGATGGGAAGTCCTCAAGAAACGTGTCGAGCGTGTCCCCACTGCGTAGGTACTCAAGCAAACCTTGCACGGGTACGCGGGTCCCTGAGAAGACCGCCGTACCGCCAAGGATCTCGGGGTCCGAGCTGATGATGTCTTGGCGTCGCATGATCATGGCCGTGCCTCCTCACCGAATCTACACTTCCACCCTTCTCTCCGCTCCACCCCCACTGCGACCGCCCCTCTGGGTCCCGTCCATCAGACAACTGTCGACGGTGCCTCGCCAGTATCACTGAAGCGATTTCACATTGTATGTCGCACGCACCTCCCGAGCCGGCCCGCGCGGCCCGTCCGGGAACGAGGAGGGCTGCCGATATCCCCCGAGCGACGATTCGACGAGCCGGCCCGCGCGGCCCGTCCGGGAACGAGGAGGGCTGCCGATATCCCCTGAGCGACGATTCGACGAGCCGGCACTTGGCTTCCATGTTCACCATGCCTCAGGCGAAGTCGCTCCGAGCGAGGGGGATATCGGCAGCCCGACATCTTACCGAGACGCCCCCCGCGCGCCACATTGCCCCCGTGACCTCCGCGCCCCGCACCCCCACCGCCCTCGCGGCGGAGATGTACCTGCTGGTCTTCCCGGCGGGCCACCTCCTCGTCCGTCCGGTCGGGGGACCGATCGCCACCGCGGCCGACGTGGCGCTCCTGGCGCTGCTGCTGGCGTGGGGGTGGGACCTCGCCACGCGGCGGGGGCTCACCGTCCTGCCTCCGGCGCGGGTGCTGGGAGGGCTCGCGCTCCTCGTCGCGCTGGGACTCTGGGTGGCGGCGTCCGCACTGTGGGGACCGCACGCCCTGTACGCCGCGGGGAAAGGTGCCGGGCTGCTCGGCCTCGGCCTCGGCGCGATCGCGATGGCCACCAGCGGCCTGACGTGGCGTCGGGCCGCCGACGCCTGGCTCGGCGGTGCGGGCGTGGCGCTCGCGCTCACCCTCGTGGTGGGTGTCGCCGGGCCCGACATCCTGCGGGAGCGGATGTTCCTGGGCGGCACGGGGATCGTGGGGCTTCCGTTCCCACGCATCTCCGGTCCGTTCCTGCACCCGAACATGATGGGGGACTATCTGGTGGTGTCGGGCCTCCTCTTGTGGGGGCGTTGGCCGGCATGGGTCCGGCGGGCGCGCGCGCCCTCGCTGGTGTTCGCCGCCGCGCTGGGCGGAGGGCTCGTCCTCACCGCTTCGACCGCTTGGGTGGGTGTGGGCGTCGCGGCGATGTGGCTCGGAGGGCGCGCGGTCCGAGCGGGACGCCGGGCTCTGGGCGCGGCGCTCCTGGTCGGAGGCCTGGCCGTGGCGGGCGGGATGACCGTCCTTCTGGTTCTCCCGTTGGACCTGCACGTCTTCGGTCTGGACCTGACGACCGGGGCCATCCGTCCGGACATCTGGCGGTCGAGCCTGGCCGCATTCGTCGCCAGCCCGCTCGTGGGCGTGGGGGCGGCCCCCTTCCTGGCCGAGGCCGCCGATCGCCTCCACGGGGGCGTTGTGGGCCTCTGGGACGCCCATAACGCCTATCTGTCGGTGGTGGGACAGTTCGGCCTGGTCGGCGGGGCGCTGGCGGCCGGCGGCGTCGGGCTCGTGGCGTCCGGAGCGCTCCGGCTCCGGGCGGGGGCGCCGGGGCGTTCCCGCGCGCAGCTCGCCGTGGGGCTCGCGCTCCTCGCCGTCGCGGTGGACGGGGTCTTCCTGGCCGCGGAGGACCTCCGTCATGTGTGGGGATTGATGGGGGTGGCGGGCGTGGTCGCGTCCGATCCGGGCCCGGGGAAGGAGGACCGGGCATGAGGATCCGCGTGGGGCTCGACGGCGGTGCGCTCTCCAGGTCCGAAAGCGGGATCGGCCGCTATACGCTCGAGCTGATCCGGAGCCTGGCCGCCCTGGACGAGGACCTGGATCTGCGGGTGTTGGCCAACCGGTTCCGGGGGAGGGGAACGCTCCCGCCCCTCGGCGCGGGAGTCCGCGCGGTCAACCCGCGGATCCCCGATCGCCTCCTGAAGGTGGGATGGAGGCTCGCCGGCTATCCCCCGGTGGAGGCACTCCTGGGCGACGTGGACGTGTTCCACGTCTCCGACTGGGTCCACCCACCCCTCCGGCGCGCCCGGATGGTCGCGACGGTCCACGACCTGGGACCCGTGGAGCATCCCGAGTGGTACGCGCCGGACGTGGTCCGCCACTTCGAGGCCGTCCACCGGTCGGTCGCGCGACGGGCGGACGGGGTGATCGCGGTGTCGGCCGCGACGCGCGACGCGTTCGTCGCCCGGATGGGGGCGGACCCCGGGCGGGTGCACGTCGTGCACAGCGGGATCCCGTCCGATTTCTCGCCGGTGCCGTCCGGGGTAGCCGGCGAGGTCTCGTCCCGATACGGCCTGCGCCGTCCGTTCATCCTGTACGTGGGGACGCGCGAGAGGCGCAAGAACCTCCTGGGCCTGGTCCAGGCCTTCGCGCGGGTCGCGGAGCGCCACGCCGACGTGGATCTCGCGCTCGTGGGCGCGAGGCCCGACGTGGAGGCCCGCGCGGTGCAAGGGGCCGGCGGCTGGACCGGCCGAGAGCTGGAGGAGACCGTGGCCTCGCTCGGTCTGACCGGACGTGTCCGCATCCTCGGCCTGATGCCGCGCGACGATCTCCCCGCCCTCTATTCGGCCGCGTCCGTGTTCGCGTTCCCCACGCTCTACGAGGGCTTCGGCTTTCCTGCGCTGGAGGCCATGGCGTGCGGCACGCCGGTGGTGGCCTCGAACCGGAGCGCGGTGCCGGAGGTGCTGGGCGACGCCGCGATCCTGGCCGACCCCGGCGACGCGGACGCCTTCGGAGAAGCGATGCTGGGGGTGCTCGACGACCCGGCGCTCGCCTCCGACCTGAGCGCCCGCGGGCGCGAGCGGGCGCGCTCCTTCACCTGGGATCGGACGGCCGCCGGGACGCTCCGCGTCTATCGGAGGGTGGCGGGGACGTAGCCCTCGAGGCGATCCAGGCGTCCCGACCGAGACGCCGGTGGTCGTGGAGCGTTATCATGGGGCGGTTCGGGGAGCTAGCCGTGGACTCGAGATGCCGCTGAGGACCGCCGTGCCGGGACACCCTCGGAGGATCGCCATCCTGGGCGCGTATGGAACGGGGAACCTGGGTGACGAGCTCGTCCTGGCCTCGCTGATCCGACTGCTGGAGGGCGCCTATCCCGGGGTGGAGGTACGCGCGTTCGCCGAGGATCCGGCTCCGACGGCCGCCTTCCACGGGATCACCACCGTTCCCGTCGAGCCGTACCGCCCGATCCGCAAGGCGATCTCGGCGCTCAGGAGAGGGGAGACCGGGGCCTTCGCCCGGGGCGTCGCCGCGCGACGGGCGACCGACAAGCTCCTGGAGTGGTCGGACCTCCTGGTGCTGGGGGGAGGGAACCTGCTGACCGACCGCCCCGTCTACTTCCTCGAGCACTACGTCGGCCAGATCGTCCGGCGAGCGGCCCGGCGTGGGGTGCCGTTGGCGGTCCTGGGTGTGGGGGCGAGTCCCGTGAACACCGCGTACGGGTGGAAGCTCCTGGCCAGGCTGGCGCGGGAATGGGCGGCGACCCTGGCGGTCAGGGAGGAGGAAGCGGCCGAGATCCTGGGGCGGGCGGGCGCCGAAACCGTCGAGGTGACGGGCGACCCCGTGCTCCTCAGCCCGCCCGCCGCGGCGCTCGGGGCGGCCGTGAGGGACGGACCCATCGGGCTCGGCCTGCGGCCGACGAGCGGAGGGACGGACCCGCCCGCGTTCGCCGCCGAGCTCGCAGGCGGGCTGGCCGCCCGCGGCGCGATCCGTCCCCTCGTGCTTCATCCCGCCGAGGACGTCCCGGTGCTCCGGAGCGCCCTCGACCGGGGCGAAGTTCCCGTGCCCCGGAGCCCCGAGGAGGTGGCCCTGTGGGTCGCGGGATGCCGGTCGTTGGTCTCGATGCGGCTCCACACGCTCATCCTCGCCGCGACGCTGGGCATGCCCTCCGTCGGGCTGGCCTACCACGCCAAGGTGGAGCGGTTCGCCCGTTGGGTGGGGACGTTCCCCGCCGTGGACAGCGTCGGGTTGCCCTCCGGGCCACTGGTGGAGCGGGTGCTCCGGCTGCTCGAGGAGCAGGAGGGGGGGAGCGTCGCGGATCGCCGCGCCCGGGTGTCGACCCTTCGCGAGCAGGGGCTCCGGGCGTTCCAGCGGGCGCTCTCGCGCCTACCGTTCGCGGCTCCCGATCCCGTGGCCGTGGCACGGCATGGGTGACCCCCTCGCGGCGCGCCGCCTGGTGCGCGGGGCCGTGACCGAGCTGGCGGGCACGGTTCTCGTCCGGCTGCTGAGCCTCGTTCGACTCGTCGTGCTCGCCAGGCTCTTCCTGCCCAGCGAGTACGGCGCGTACTCCACGGGACTCCTGATCATCGCTCCGGCGCTCCTCGTGGTGAACGCGGGGTTCCACGCCTCCGTGGTGAAGGCGCCCGAGTCACGATTGCCGGTCGTGTTCTGGTCCAACCTCGTGCTGAGCTCCGGGGTCGCCCTGGGCTGCATGCTGATCGTTCTCGCGGCCGGGCCCCCGTTGGCCGTGTGGCTCGACGACTCCCGACTGCCGACGGTCCTTCTGGTCCTGGGATTGGCGATCTTCGAGACGCCGGCCAGCCTGCCCCTGGCCCTCCTGGACCGGCGGTTCCGGTTCGCCACGGCGCGCGTGCTGGAGGGCGTGGGCATCCTCGCCGGCCTGGTCGTGACCGTGGCGCTCTACGCCCTGGGAACGGCGCCCGTCTATGCGATGGCCGCAGGGCACGTGTCGTTCGTGTTGAGCAGGGCGGGGGCGTTTTGGCTCACCACGCGTCCCTGGCCGGCGTTTGCGGTGGCGAGGGACGAGATGAGGGCCCAGGCCGCGTTCAGCCTTCCGTTGGTGGCGACCGGGGCGTTCGGGTTCGTCGCGGCCCGTGGCGACGACCTGGCGGTTCGCGTCCTGTGGGGCAACGAGGCCCTGGGCCTCTATTCCGTCGCGTTCTACGCCCCCTCCGTGCTCCAGGAGATCGGGATGGCCCTGGACCGGGTCTCGCTGCCCGTGTTCTCTCGGGTGGAGGGGCGGGAAGCCCTCCGGGACGCGTTCGGCTTCGGGACCCGGCTGGTGGCTCTGTTGACGGTCCCGGCCGGCTTCGCGGGGGCGGCGTTCGCGGGTCCTCTGGTCGGCCTGGCGTTCGGTCCGAACTGGGCTTCGGCGGCGGCGCCTCTCGCGATCTTCTCCGTCGCCTTCGGGCTCAAGGCCTGCACCGGTGTGAACTGGGGCGCGGTGGTCATGCTCGCGGACCGCACGCGCGACATCGCGCGGGTCACGATCGCCACCGCGGTGTCCATGGTCCTCATCGGGTTCCCCGTCATCGCGGCCTTCGGACCCATGGGCGCGGCCTGGTATACGCTCGCGTTCGTCCTGGTCATCAGCCCCCTCCTGCGCTTCCCCATCCTCCGGTCGGTCCTCGGTGACCTGAGCTTCCTCCGGGGGATCCTCCGGCCGGTCGCGGTCTCCGGCGCGCTGGCCGCCGTCGCCTGGGGTCTCGGGAGTCAGGCCATGTCTCCCGTGATGGGGACCGTGGGCGCGGTGGTCATGGCGGGGGTGGCCATGGCCGGCGTGCTCGCGATGGATCCGACCCTGATGCGAGCCCTCCGCCGAACCGCTCCGTCACCGTGAGGCGAGGGCGCGGCGCGCGGCCTCCTCGAACCAGGGCTCCAGGCGCTGCCACACGCGATCCCAGGTGAGGGACTCGACGGCGACCCTCCCCGCTCGCGCGAGCCGCCGCCAGAGGAGGTCGTCGTTCGCCACGCGCGTCAGCGCGCGCGCCAGCGCAGCGGCGTCCCGAGGGGGCACGACGAGGCCGGTGTCGCCATCCCGGACGATCTCCGGGATGCCTCCCACGCTCGTGGCGACGACGGGCAGCCCCGCGGCCATGGCCTCGAGGAGCACGAGCGGGAAGTTCTCGGCGAGGGAGGGAAGGACCAGGGCGCGCGCGCCCGCCATCAACGTCCTGATCTCCGGGGGCTGCTTCGGCCCGAGGAACACGGCGCGGGCCCCCAGGCCGCGCTGGCGCGCCACGCCCTCGAGCTCTTCGCCCGAAGGCCCCGTCCCGACCAGGAGCAGGCGCGCGTCCGGCCCCATCGAGGCGAGCGCGTCGAGCAGCGTCGTCACGCCCTTTTCCGGGGAGAGACGTCCCACGAAGAGGATCCCGTCGCGGCCGGCGGGGCCGTCGCCGTCGCTCGGAGGAGCGAGCCACGCGGGGTCGACGCCGTTGTGGACGACCTCGATCGGTCGATCGCCCCGCGCGTACCCCCGGGACCTCATCATCTCCGCGCCCCACCGAGACGTGGCGACGATCACGTGCGCGCGCTCGATGACGAAGCGCTCCAGCAGAGCGGCCTGGAGACGCCGTGCCGCCCGCAGGGCCGCGAAGGGGGCCGTCCGGAGCCGGGGCATGCGGGTCAGGTCCGGCGGATCCGGATGGTGGCTCGTGGCGACGAGCCCGACACCGCGGGGGAGCACGGGGACGACGCCGGCGCCTTCGGGGGCGCTGGCCTGGACGGCGTCCGGCGTCCATTCGCGAACGAGCCCGAACGCGCCGAGCGCCATCCCGGCCACGTTCGCCACGAGCCTGCGGCGTTCGGGGATTCCGATCCACCGATAGGGCGGGGTCCATCCGGGAGGCGGAGCACCCTCGCCGACGAAGAGCGCGCGGACGTCGTGTCCGGCCGCGGCTGCCCGGCAGGCGATCTCGTGCTGGACCCGCTGGCCGCCCCCCGAGCGAGGGTTCCAGGGAGGCAGGTTGTGGACGAAGAGGAGCCGCATGCCCCAAGTTGGCGCCCCCCCGAGTGGGACCGCTAGCTTTGACCTGTGCTTTCCCGCGCCTCCCGGGCCGGCGGTCGGCCCTGTCCCCTCTGCGGAGCGACGGGCTCCGCAGAGTATCCGAACCCGTGGGGGGTCTCCCTGCGGCGATGCCCCCGGTGTCGCACGCGCTTCGTGGATCCGGCGCCCGACGAGGCCTTCCTCGCGGCGCGGTACGAGGCGGAGCATCGGTCCGGCAAGTGGCAATCCCTGTTCGACGTCGCTCCCCGGGAGGAGCGGGTGCGGAGGGCGCGACTGCTCACCTCGCTGGCGCGTCCCGCGTCCCGGCCTCCCCTGGTCCTGGATGTCGGCTTCGGCGATGGCGGGTTCCTGGACGAGGCGGCGACCGAGGGGTGGAAGACGATCGGCCTGGAGGTCTCCCTGGGCGCGGCGAGGAGCGCTGGCCGGCGTCATGTCCGCGTCGTCGGTACGCTCTCGTGCCTCGCGGACGTGCCCTGGGTGGACGCGGTCACGTACTGGGACGTGCTCGAGCACGTCGCCGATCCCGCGGACATGCTGCGCGAGGGACTCGCCAGGCTCCGTTCGGGCGGGCTGGTCGCCCTGAGCATGCCGAACGCCCGCGGAACGGAAGCGTGGGTCCGTGGGGCGCACTGGCGGTACCACGACCTCTCGACCTACGGCCACCTCCTGCACACGGGTCCTGGTCCCCTCGCCGGGCTTCTGAGGAGGCTGGGCCTCCGGGTCGAGCACCGCGAGACGTCCGGCTCCGTGGATCTCAGGAACCTGGTCGAGGCGTGGGGTGAGGGGCGGGCCAAGCGCGGGGCCCAGTGGGCCCTGGACAAGGCCAGCGGCGCGCTGGCCAGGGTCGCCGAGCCGCTCGGGGCCGGGAACACCCTGCTCCTCGTGGCCCGGAAACCGTGAGCGGCGCGTTGACCCTCGCGACGCCGGCCCGGTACCTTCGTATCCGCGGCCGTGACGTCCCGGGTACCCGTGCTCAGCACGGGTCGCGGCCCGCTGGATTCCTCAGCCAGGCCCCCCGTCCCGGAGACCGATGAAGACCACACAGCGAGGCCTGCTCGGCGCGGCTCCGGGCATCGCGGTGCTCGGTGCTCTGGCGGCCTCTCTCGGGGTGACGGACGCCGGCTCCCGGCTCGCGGTTTCCTTGCTGTCCGTGCTCGGGCTGCTGGCCACGCTCTGGCTGGCGCGCGTGCAACGCGACCCCGGGGCGAAGGCGTTCCTGCGGGACCTCATGCTCGTCGGGGCCGGCGGTCGCCTGCTCCTGTTCGCGCTGATCCAGCAATCGGTGGGCCCCTACGTCTTCGCGCCGGACCAGTATCCGTTCGAGAGCCTCGGGCTCGCGCTCTCGCGGAACTGGGCGGGGCTCGGGCCCGTGCCCAGCCAGCTCGTCGGCTCGCTCCAGGTCGCCTACCCGACCTTGAACGCGCTCGCGTTCACGATCTTCGGCGACGCGAAGGGCCCGGTGCCGATGCTGAACATCTTCCTGTCCACGTGGACCGCGATCCCGGCCTACCACCTCGCCCTGACACTGCTGCGGGGGAACGTGTCCGTCGCGCGGTGGGCCGCGGGGCTCACGACGTTCTTCCCGTCGCTCATGCTCTGGTCCGTGCTGAACGTCCGTGAGGCGCCGGCGATCCTCGTGCTCGTGTCGGGCGTGCTGTTCTTCGTCCGCTTCCAGCGGGGGGGAAGCCTGTGGGACCTCGTCGGCGCCGCGCTGATGCTCCTGATCCTCACCCTCTTCCGGGAGTACCTCACGGTCCTGGTCGGCGTGGGCGCGAGCGCCGGGGTCCTGATGGGCAAGAGCCGCTCGCCCGGCCGGGCGCTCTTCGCGGGAAGCCTGGTCCTCATGGTGCTCGCGCTGGCCGCGGAGCGCCTGGACGTGGCGGGTGCGCTCATCGACGACAGCTCCCTCGAGACGCTCCAGTACCTCCGCCTGGACATGGCGCGCGGCGCGGGCTCGGCGTACGGGACGGGCGCGGACGTCTCGACGCTGGGAGGCGCGCTCGCGTTCCTGCCGGTCGGCCTCGCCTACTTCCTGCTGGCGCCGTTCCCGTGGTCGATCGGTTCCACGCTCCAGGCCATCACGCTCCCCGAGACCCTGATCTGGTACGCGGTGATTCCCTTCGCGCTCTGGGGCGCCTGGCTCGTGTTCCGCCACGACCTGCGCGCGTTCACCGTGCCCCTCAGCACGATCATCCTCGTCACGTTCGCCTACGCCCTCGTGGAGGGAAACGTCGGGACCGCGTACCGGCACCGCGCGCAGATCCTGCCGCTTGTCTTCGTGTTCGCCGCGATCGGGATCCGGGATGCCTGGGCGGTCTATACCGCGAGGCGCAGGGAGCGGCGCGCCGCGGTGAAGCGGGCGATCGAGCGGCAGCGCGGTGGCTCCGGGGTGCGGCACGCAGGGCCGGTCCAGGGCCGTGGACCGTAGGGTCGTCCTGACCTTGGTCGAGTCCCTCCGGCTCGGAGGGGCCGAGCGGCTCGTCGCGACCACCGTGCGGCGGCTCGACCGGGAGCGGTTCCTGCCGATCGTGGCGTACCTGCACGGCCCGGCCGACCTGGCGGAGGGTATCCGCGACGGAGGCGTCGCCGTCCACGAGATCGGATTCCGGGGGCCGCGCGACCTCCCGCGCGCGGTGCGACGGGTCCGGGCGCTGGTGCGCCGAGAGCGCGTGGACATCGTCCACACGCACCTGTACTTCGCGAACGTCGTGGGGCGTCTGGCGGCCGCGGGGCTCGCCCGCGTCGTCGGCACGCTCCACAACCCCGACTACACGTACGAGGCGCGATCCACGCCGCGGTTCTTCGTGCGGAAGGAGCTGGACCGGGCCACGATGGCCCTGGCGCGCCCCCGTCTGCTCGCCGTGAGCGAGGAGGTGCGCCGCGACTACGAGAAGCACTTCGGGGACCGTGGCGTCCGCGTCCTCCACAACTACGTGGACGTGGCGGCCCTGCGGGCGGAGCTGGCCGGCGTCGACCGCGACGCGGAGCGGCGCGCGTGGGGCCTCGCGCGCTCGGACGTCGTGTTCCTCCACGTCGGACGGTTCCACCGCCAGAAGGCGCACGACGTCCTGCTGCGCGCGTTCGCGGAGGCGCTCCGGGACGCGCCCCCGCTGCGCTTGCTGCTCGCGGGCTCGGGCGCCCTCGAGCCGGAGATGCGCGCCCTGGCCGGAGACCTCGACCTGGGGGACCGCGTGCTCTTCCTCGGAAGCGTCGCCCGGATGGCCCCTCTGTACGCCGCGGCGGACGCGTTCGTGTTCCCCTCGCGCTACGAGGCGTTCGGCATCGCGTTGCTGGAGGCGATGGTGGCGGGCCTCCCCGCCGCGGTCACCCGGGCCGGCGGGATCCCCGAGGTCGCGACCCAGGAGACCGCGCTCTTCGTGGATCCCGAGCGCGTGAGCCCGCTCGCGCTCGCGATCGTCCGGCTGGCTCGGGACGCCGGCCTCCGCGCCCGCCTGGGGGCCGGGGCGGCGCGCGTCGCCGAGCGGTTCGATGCGCCGGCGTGGGTGAGCCGGCTCGAGGCGATCTATGAAGAGGCCTGAGGGCGTCCTCCTCGCCGTCCTGGTGGCGGCGCTCGCGCTCCGGCTCGGGGCGGCGCTCGCCTGGGATCGTCCTCTGACGGGGGACGAGCTCGACTACGACCGGCTCGGCGTCTCCATCGCGGCGGGCGACGGGCTGGTGGACGGGCGGGGCCGCCCCTCGGCGTTCCGGCCTCCCGCCTATCCGGCGCTGGTGGGAGCGGTTTACGCGCTCGCGGGCCCGCGCCCCGTGCTCGTGCGCGTGCTCCAGGCACTCGTGGGCACGGCGACGGTCCTGCTCGTCTTCGTCCTGGGACGAGCGGCGGCGGGACGGGGCGCGGGCCTGGTCGCCGCGGGGATCGTCGCCGTGGACTTCGCCCAGGTGGCCGCCACGGCGAGGCTTCTCAGCGAGACCACGTTCACGGCGGTGCTCGTAGGTCTCGTGCTCGCGTCCGTGCGCGCGGTGGACGCGCTGCGCTCCGGGCGCGAGGCGTGGAGGCCCGCGGCGCTCGCCGGGGCGCTCGGGGGGCTGGGTGCGCTCCTGCGGGGCATCCTGCTGCCGTACCCGATCCTGCTCGCCGCGGGGATCGCCTGGGCGGAGCGCCGCCGTCCGGCGGCGGCCTGGCGCGCGATCGCGGCCGTGGCGCTCGGGTGGGTCCTCGTGCTGGCGCCCTGGACGCTCCGCAACGCGCGCGCGCTCGACGCGTTCGTGCCGGTCACGACGCAGGTGGGGATCACGTTCTACTCCTCGCAGAACCCACCCGAGGGTCGGATCTTCGGCGTCCTGTCCCGCGACGCGACGACGGCGTCGGTAGCCGGCCTGCCCGAGACGGAGCGCAGCCGGGTCCTCCTGCGCGCGGGGCTCGACAGCCTGCGCGCCGACCCGCTCGGCTCGGCGCGCCTGGAGGCGCTGAAGCTCCTCTTCTTCGTCGTGCCGTTCGACTGGGAGGTGCTCCCGTGGTACGGGGCCCTGAACCCCACGTACGCCTTCGTCGCGATCTGGTGCCTCGTCGCCCTCGTGATCGTCGTGCGCCGCGGGCGGGCCCGGGAAGCGCTCGCGCGGTGGCCGCTGTGGCTTCCGATCGCGTTCTTCCTCGCGATGGCCCTGGTGTTCTACGGGAGCCCGCGGCTCAGGCTGCCCGTGGAGCCGCTCGCGGCCGTCGCGGCGGCGTGGGGCCTGACCCGTGTGGCCGCGAGCGGCGGGCGCGGGCGGGCGGTCGCGCTCGCCCTCGCGACGTTCGTGCCCCTCCTCGGCGTGTTCGCGTTCGGCGAGCAGGCGAAGGCGCTCGTGCGCGCGCTCGCCCGGGCCGTGGGCCTCTGGAGCTGAGCCGTGCGCGTCCTCTATCTCTCCTACGACGGCGCGCTCGATCCCCTCGGGCGCTCGCAGGTGGTCCCCTACCTGGAGGGGCTCGCGGGGGAGGGGATCCGCCACGACCTGCTCACGTTCGAGAAGCCCGCGCGCGCCGCGGTCGCGGCGGACGTGGCGGGAATGCGCGCGCGCCTCGCCGCCCGCGGGATCGGCTGGCACCCGTTGCCCTACACGAAGCGCCCTCCCGTGCTCGCCACGGCCTGGGACCTCGCGCGCGGCGTCCGGCTCGCGACCCGCCTGGCGCGCGAGGCGCGCTACGACCTGCTGCACGCGCGCTCGTATCCGGCGGCGGTGGTCGCGCGCGCGGTGGGCGGCCGGCTCGGCATCCCATGGGTGTTCGACATCCGGGGCCTGTATCCCGAGGAGCGGGTGGACGGCGGCCTGTGGAAGGCCGGGAGCGTCGTCCACCGCGTGACCAAACGCGTCGAGGCCGACCTCTATCGCGACTGCGCGGCCCTCGTGACGCTCACCGAGGCGAGCCTGCCCTGGATCTCGGGGCTGCTCGCCGACGTGGGGGGGCGGGCGCGGACGACCGTCATCCCGACGTGCGTGGACCTCGACCTGTTCGCGCCCGCCTCCGCTCCGGAGGGCCCGTTCCGGCTCGCGTATTTCGGCTCGGTGGGCACGTGGTACCTGCTGGACACCATGATGGCCTTCGGCGCCGCCGTGATGGACCTGGAGTCGGGCGCCCGGCTGAAGTTCGTGGTGAACTCCGACCCCGGGCTCGTACGGGCGCGCGCCGAGGCGAGCGGCATCGCCGCGGAGCGCCTGGAGGTCGCCTCGGTCCGGCACGAGGACGTGCCCTCGGCGCTCGCGGACGCGCACGCGACGTTCTTCTTCATCCACCGCGGTCCGTCCGCCGTGGGGTTCCACCAGACCAAGCTGGGCGAGTCGCTCGCGCTCGGCCTGCCCGTGGCGGCCAACCGCGGTGTGGGAGACACCGCGCGGATCCTGGAGGGCGAGGGCGTGGGCGTCGTCGTGGAGGGAACCGACCCGGCGGCCCTGGCGGAGGGAGCCCGGCGGCTCGTCGCGCTCGCCGGAGAGCCGGGGATCCGCGCCCGCTGCCGCGCCGTGGCGGAGAAGCGCTACCGTCTCACCGACGGGGTGCGGCGCTACGCCGCGCTCTACCGGGAGGTCGCCTCGTGAACCTCGTGGTCCTCTGTCCCTATCCGGCCGGGAAGGCGCCGAGCCAGCGCCTCAAGTACGAGCAGTACTTCGAGAGCTGGAGCGCGGCGGGCTGGAGCGTGGACGTGCGTCCCTTCTGGGACGAGGCGGCTTGGGAGGCGCTCTACCGACCGGGCCTCTCGCTCCGCAAGATCGCGGGTTTCCTGCGGGGACTCCTGCGCCGGCGCGCCGACCGGCGCGCCGCGTCGCGCGCGGACCTGGTCTATCTGCACCTCGAGGCCGTGCCCCTCGGGCCGCCCTGGATCGAGCGGAGCCTGGCGCGCGCGGGAATCCCGATCGTCTACGACATCGACGACCTCATCCATCTGCCCCACTCCTCGGGCGCCAACCCGTTCATGCGCCGGCTCCGGCCGACGGGGAAGGTGTCCGAGCTCGTGCGCCTCGCCCGGGTGGTCGTGGTGTGCACGGAGTACCTCGCGGAGTACGCGAGGCGATGGAACCCTCGCGTGCACAACATCTCGTCCACGATCGACACCGACGCGTACGTGCCGCGCGAGACCGGGTCCGCCACGCAGGGCGTCGTCGTCGGGTGGAGCGGCAGCCACAGCACCTCGCCCTATCTGCACCTCCTCGACGATGTGCTCCGCGAGTTGCACGCCTCCGACGGGATCCGCCTGACGGTGATCGGGGACCCCGGGTTCTCGCTTTCCGGCGTGCCCGTGGACGCGCGGGCGTGGGCGCTCGAGCGGGAGGTGGCCGACCTGGCCGAGATCGACATCGGCGTGTACCCGCTTCCCGACGCCGAGTGGGTCCTCGGGAAGAGCGGCCTGAAGGCGCTCCAGTACATGGGCATGGGGATCCCGACCGTCGCAGAGCGCATCGGGACGAACCCGACGATCATCCGCGACGGCGAGAACGGCCTGCTGGCGTCCACGCCCGAGGAATGGCGGGACGCGATCCGTTTGCTCGTGCGGGATCCCGCGCTCCGGCATCGCCTGGGCCAGGCGGGGCGCCGCACGGTCGAGGAGCGCTACTCGGTGAACGCGAACGCGCCCCGCTACCTCGAGGTCCTCCGGGAGGCGATGCGTGCGAGGGGCTGACCGGCCCGGCCCGGTCCACCTGGCCGCCTGGGGAGTCCTGATCGCCTGCCTGGCGGCGCAGGCCTGGTGGCTCGCCCCGCACGCGACGCGGCCGCTCACCTGGGACGAGGTGGACTACGTGGTGGCCGCGCGCCGCGGCGTGCTCGCCAATCTCGTGGATGAGGGGACGTGGTCGCCGCTCGGCTTCGTGCGGTTCGTGGCGGCGAAGGGGCGGGGCCGGTCCGGAGACGACGTCGCGACGGCCCACGGCTACGACGAGGGCCGGGACCTCTTCCGCCTGCGGCACATGCACCCCCCGCTGTGGATCGCGCCGCTCGCGCCCGCGCTCGCGGCGGTCCCGCCCGAGCCGGCGGCCCGGTGGGCCCAGCTCGGCTGGGTGGCGGCCCTCGGCCTGGCGTTCCTCCTGGCCGCCCGTGCCGTCGCGCCCGGACGGCCGCTGCTCGTCGCGGCGGCGCTGGCCGTCGTGCTCCTCGATCCGCTGCTCCGGTTCAGCCTCCTTGAGATGCACGCGCACGTCGCGTTCGCCGCGGCCTTCCTGCTGCCGCTCGCGGCCGTGGCCTCGCGCGCGCCGGCGCCGCTCGTCGGGGCCGCCCTGGGCGTGCTGTTCTCCGTCGCCACGCTCGGGCCCGCCTGGTCGGCGCTCTGGCTCGTGCTGCTCCTTCCCTCGGCCGAGCTGCGCTCCGCGCTCCGGGACCGGGTGGGGTGGCTCCGGGCCGGAGGCGCCGCCCTGGCTGCCGTGGCGATCCTCTGGCCCGGGGGGCTCCTCCGGCTCGGCCTCGTGCAGGAGCACGCGTTCCGGGCTTACAACCTCCTGTTCCTCGAGGGCGCGGAGTGGTCGTCGGCGGGAGGAGTCGTGCTGGACCTCCTCGGGCGTCACCCCGGTCTCGCCGCGCTGGCCCTCCTCGCGGTCGCCGGGTACGCGCTCGGCCTCCGGAGGAGGGACCCGGCACTCGTCGCGCTCGGAGCGGGCGCCGTCGCCTTCGCGGCGCTCTCCCTCCCGTTCCTGATCATCCCGCGCTACGCGCTCGGCGGAGTGGCCCTCGGGGTGCTCGTCGTGCTCGCCTTCGCCCGGGACGCTCGTCCCGCCGTCGCCGCCTGGGTGCCTCGCGGGGCGCTGGTCCTGGTCGCGGTGCTCGCCTGGGCCGGGCGGGGCTTCCCGGCGCCGAGCGCCGCCGACGCCGAGGAATCCCGACAGGAGCATGCGTTCGTCGCGGACCGCGCGGCCGCCGGCGAGGCCGTGGCGGCCGAGGCGGGACACATCTACGCGTTCTACGCGGGCGAGGCGGCGCGGGGCATCGAGCCGGTCCGGGTGGACTACGACGGGGCGCGCCTGATCCGGAGGGTCGGCACGCACTGGGAGACGTTCGCGCCCGACGGCGTGGATCGCGTGATCCTGCTGCGCCGCGGCGGCGCGGAGCCGCCGGTGTTCGACTCGCTGGGGGCGCGCTGCGTGCGGGTGGACCGGCCCGTCGCGGTGCACTTCACGTGCGGGGGCGCGTGAGCGCGGGCGCGGTTCCCGGTGCGGTCCCCGGCGTGATCGCCAGCGCCCTCCCCGGTGCGATCATCGGCGCGTCGCTCGCGCTTCTCGGGTGCGTTGTGGGGGTGCGGGCCCTCCTGGATGGGCTCCGCGACCGGCGCGCGCTCGGCGCGTTCCTCGAGGGTGCGGTCCCGGGCGGTCGCATCCGCACCCGCGAGGAGCTCGTGGCGCTCCGCTCCGCCGTCCGCGCGCGCGTCCGGTTCGATACCGACCGGCTGGACGAGCGCCGGCCGCCGCTTCGGCACCCGGCCCGGCGCATCCTGGAGGAAGGCCGGGGCTTCTGCGGGGAGAACGCGCGCGTCTCGGTGCTCCTGCTCCTGAGGGGCGGCGTCCGGGCGCACCGTCTCTACCTCTTCGGGCCGCGCTGGGGGCACGTGGTCGTCGCGCACGTGTGGGAGGGAGCATGGCGCGTGTTCGACGCGCACGACGATCCGCGCACCTGCCCGCCGGACGACGCGCTGGGCCGCATCGCGGTGGACGACCTCGCGTCGTTCCCGAACACGGTGGTGGACAACCCCTGGCGTGGGGCCTCGTGGGCGAAGGCGGCCCGACGGGTTCCGGCCGTGGCGCGCGCGCACCCTCCGGCCTGGGTGGCGCGGATCTCCGAGAGCCCCGATCTGGTCCGGGCGCTCGCCTGGGCGCTCGTGGCCGCGGCGGGGATCGCGCTCGCGCTCGGCTGACGGTCTAGGAGGCGGGCCGCCGCGCGAGCGCGAAGAGCGCGTTGGACCCGTGGTTGGCCCCGCCGGTCACGACCGCCTCGAGACGCCCCGCGCGGTCCAGGACGCTCCGGAGCAGCCGCTGGCCCAGCCCCTCCCACCAGCGCGGGGCGATCTCCCTCCACGCGGTCTCGCGGGCCGCGATCCGCGTGTGGACCGGCCGCGGCCATCCGCGGCGGACGGTCTCGAAGCCGGCCTTCTCGACGAGCGCGCCGAGTGTCCGGGGCGTGAAGTGCGCCACGCGCTCGGACGGGGAGAACGCCTGGCCGCGGCCGAACGAGAGGCCCCGGCGCTCGAGGGCCAGCCGCAGCAGGAAATACTCGGCGTTCGGGACCTTCACGAACAGGATGCCGCCCGGCACCAGCGCGGCTCGGACCTTGGCCAGGGCCTCCAGCGGCGCGGGGACGTACTCGAGCGCGTCGGTGAACGTCGCCGCGTCGAATGAGCGGTCCTCCAGCGCCACGTCCTCGATGCGACCCGGGAGGACGCGGACCCCGTTCTCCCGCTCGGCGAACGCGGCCATCGCCGGATGGGGCTCGATCCCGGTCACGTCGAAGCCGGCCGCGCGGGCCTCCCGGGCGAAGAACCCGTGCGCGCATCCCACGTCGAGGAGCCTGCGCCCCGGGACGTGCGGGGTCAGGATGCGCAGGTACTCCCGGAAGTTGTCGCGCCGGTAGTGGACCCGCTCGCCCGTGAGCACCGGCGCGTACGCGCTCCGGAGCTCCTCCATCTCGGCGGGACCCAGCACCGCTTGGGGGCTCGGGTGCCGGCGCGGCGTGTAGATCATGCCGCACGTGCGGCACCGGCCCACCACGACGCCGTCGGGGAACGTCTTCAGCTCGTCGGTGCCGTCGCACCCGCACAGGGGGCAGGAGAGGCCGAGGGGCTCGAGGCGCCGCGTCATGCGGCACAAGATGGTAGATTCGGGCCCATGGCACGACCCCCGGGAGCTTCCTGAGCGTGTGCGGCATCGCCGGCATCGTGCGGCTCACGCCCCACGGTCCTCCGCCCACGCGCGAGGAGGCCCTGGCGATGGCCCGGAGCCTCCGGCACCGGGGACCCGACGGCCAATCCGCGTGGGTCTCGCCCTCCGGAGCGTGCGCGCTCGGGCACGCCCGCCTCAAGGTCATCGACCTCGTGACCGGCGACCAGCCCATGGGCAACGAGGACGGGTCCGTGCAGGTCGTCTTCAACGGCGAGATCTACAACTTCGTCGCGCTGCGCGGCCGGCTGGAGGCGCGGGGCCACCGGTTCCGGACGCGGAGCGACACCGAGGTGCTGGCGCACGGGTGGGAGGAGTGGGGCGACACGTTGCCCGAGCACCTGGACGGGATGTTCGCGTTCGCGGTCTGGGACGAGGGGCGGGCCCGCCTGTTCCTGGCCCGCGACCGCGCAGGGAAGAAGCCGCTCTACCTCGCGCGGGCGGGCGGACGGCTGGCCTTCGCCTCCGAGATCAAAGCGCTCCTGGCCCTGGACGGCGCGCCGTTCGAGGTCCGCGAGGAGGCCGTCCCCTCCTACCTCGCGTACGGCTACGTGCCCGGCACGGAGACGTTCTACCGCGGGATCGAGAAGCTGCCGCCCGCGACGTGCCTCACGCTCGAGGGCGACCGCGAGGCCCGCCGGACGTACTGGGCGCTGGACTGGCGCCCGGCATCGCCCGACGCGGCCGGGACCGGCGGGACCTCGCGGGCCGGGGACAGTGCGACCGCCCCGGCCGAGCGCGTGCGCGCGCTGCTGGGCGACGCCGTCGAGCGCCGGCTCGTCGCCGACGTGCCGCTGGGCGCGTTCCTGTCCGGAGGGATCGATTCCACGATCGTCGTGGGCCTGATGCGCGAGTGCGTGGAGGGACCGCTGCACACGTTCTCGCTCGGGTTCGCCGACGATCCCACGTACGACGAGACGTCGTTCGCCCGGATGGCGGCGCACCGGTTCGGCACCGATCACACCGAGTTCACGGTCGAGGCGCAGTCCGTGGAGCTCGTGGACGAGCTGGTCGAGGCGTACGACGAGCCGTTCGGGGACTCCTCGGCGATCCCGACGCACATCGTGTCGCGGCTGACCCGCGAGCACGTGACCGTCGCGCTCACGGGGGACGGGGGCGACGAGATGTTCTGCGGCTACCCCCGGTTCGTCGGCATGGCCGTGGCGGAGAGGATGGGCCGCTGGCCGGCGGCGGTGGGGGACGCGATCGGGCGCAGGCTCCCGCACCATCCCGACTTCCGCCACCCCATGCGCCGGTTCCAGCGCTTCTTCGCCGCCGCGGCGCTGCCTGCCGAGGAGCGCATGCTCCGCTGGATCGGGTATCTGCCCGAGGTCGAGCGCTACCTGCGTCCGGACCTCGCGGCACGCGTGGATCGCGCCCGGCTGACCGAGTCCTTTCGCGCGCCGTGGGAACGACTCGCGGGCGCGAGCCCGCTCACGCGGGCGATGGGGCTCAACTTCGAGACCTATCTGCCCGAGGATCTGCTCGTGAAGGCCGATCGCTGCTCGATGGCGCACGGGCTCGAGCTCCGCTCCCCGTTCCTGGATACGGCGCTCATGGAGTTCGCCACGGGCCTCCCGGACCGGGTCCGGAGGCGCGGCGGCACGCTCAAGTGGCTCCTCCGGCACGCCTTCGCGGACCTGCTCCCTCCCGGGATCGCGAAGCGGGGCAAGTGGGGGTTCGGCGTGCCGCTCCCCACGTGGTTCCGCACCCACTGGAGGTCGCTCTTCGAGGCCCGCGTGCTGGCGGCGGACGCGCGGCTGTGGGCCTGGCTCCGGCGGGAGCCCGTGGAGGCGCTCTGGCGTGAGCACCTGGGCGGGGGCGCGGACCACGGGCACGCGCTCTGGGCGCTGCTCACGCTCGAGACGTGGCTGAGGCGGAGGGCGTAGGGCGGTCGAGCCACTCCACGAACCGCTTGATCCCGTCGCGGAGCGGTGTCCGCGGCTCGTAGCCCAGGAGCGCGCGCGCCCTGGAGACGTCGGCCCAGGTCCGCTCGACGTCGCCGGGCTGGGGCGGCAGCTCCTCGATCCGGGGCTCCACGCCCAGCTCCTCGCCGAGCAGACGGATCAGCTCGGAGAGCGTCACGGGCCGGTCGC
Source organism: uncultured Gemmatimonadaceae bacterium (assembly GCA_964412015.1). Classification (GTDB taxonomy): domain Bacteria; phylum Gemmatimonadota; class Gemmatimonadetes; order Longimicrobiales; family Gaopeijiaceae; genus SZUA-318. Next base: position 53,669 of record CAYPMO010000012.1, read on the forward strand.
TCCCGAGGTTCACCACCTCGAAGAGCCCCGTGCGCGACCGGGTGAGCGCGAGGGCCGCCAGGAGCCCCGGGATCAGGTCGTCCACGAACGTGTAGTCCCGCGCCGTGGAGCCGTCGCCGAACCGCGGGATCGGCCGTCCCTCCCGCATCAGGCGCGCGAACTTGTGGATGGCCAGGTCCGGCCGCTGGCGGGGGCCGTAGACCGTGAACAGCCGGGCCGCGACGACCGACACGCCCGTGAGGTTGTGCGCCGTGCGGCAGAGCATCTCCCCCGCGACCTTCGTGGCGGCGTACGGCGAGATGGGGTCGTACACCATCGCCGACTCGGAGAACGGCACGGTCGGGCAGTTCCCGTAGATCGAGGACGACGACGCGAACACCACGGCGCCGATGCCCCGCTCCTCCACGAACTCGAGCATCCGGGCGGTGCCCACCACGTTGACGTCCGCGTAGAGCACCGGCTCCTCGATGGACGGCCGCACGCCCGCGCGCGCCGCCAGGTGGACCACCGCGTCCACGCCGTCCGGCGCCGCGCGCCACGCCTCCGCGTCCCGGATGTCGCCCCGGATCTCCCGGAAGCGTCCCGAGGCGCGCAATCCCGAGAGGTTGCGCTCCTTGAACGCCGGGTCGTAGAACGGATCGAAGCTGTCCAGGCAGATCACGGTCTCTCCGGCGGCCACGAGGGCCTCGGACAGGTGGGACCCGATGAAGCCGGCGGCTCCGGTGACGAGGACGCTCATGAGGGTTCCGTGTCGGGGGTGCAGAAATGGCGCGCCCGAGCCGCCCGGTGTCAACTCCGCCGCCACCTGTTGCGGCAAACGCCCGGCGGCTGCACCGTTGTCCACCGACGAGGCTCACTTTCCACGCGCGCACCCCCCCCCGATGACCCGCTCCCGCCTGTTGTTCGTCCTCGACTCTCTCGAGGAGAACGAGGTCGGGGACCAGGTGGCCACGCTCCTCGGCCGGCTGCCGCGCTCCCGGTTCGACCCGCGCGTCGTGGCCCTGGGACCCCGCGGCTCGCTGGGCTCGCGGCTCCGGGACATGACGATCACCGTGCATCGCCTGGATCTCTCCGGTGCGACCGGGGTGCTGCTCGCGGTGCCCCGCCTCCGCCGCCTGCTCCACGGGCTCCGCGCGGATATCCTGCACACGTTCCAGCCGTGGTCGGGCACGGTGGCCCAGCTCGCGGCGCCGCGGGGCGCCCGGGTGTACCGGTGGGTCCGGGGGTTCCCGCCCGCGGCCCGGGGCCTCGAGGAGCGCCTCCGGGCCTGGATGGAACGCCGCGCGGCGTCGCGCGCGGGCCGACGCGTCGTGGTGTCGGATCCCGACGCGGTCGCCCTGGTGATGGAGCACTTCCGCGTGGACGACGTGACGGTCGTGCCCGAGTGCGTGGACCTCGGCCTCGTGCGGGAGCGCATCCTCCACGTACGGAGCCCCGAGGCCCGCATCCACCTGGGGATGTCCGAGGGGCAGAGGGCCGTGGTCTGCTTCTCCGACTTCCGGGACGGCCCCCGGATGTCGCAGCTCCTCGATGGGTTCGCGACCGCGCGCACCGAGCTTCCGCGGCTCCGGCTCTTTCTCTGCGGCCGCGGGCCCGAAGAGGGGCTCGTCCGGTGGCGGGCGGAGAGCCTCCACCTGGAGGACTCCGTGGTCTTCCTGGGCACCTCCACGCTTCGGGAGACCGTCCTGCGCGCGGCCGAGGTCGTGGTGGATGCAGGCGTGTGGCCGGGTTGGTGCCGTGGGGCGGTGGAAGCGATGGCGCTCGGGCTTCCCGTGCTCCGGTGGGTGGACGACGCCGACGTACCGGAGAGCCGGCGTTATGCGTCCGTGACGACGGGCCCCCCGGCCCGCTTCGCGCGCGACGTGCTGGCGCTCGTGGAAGACGACGCCCTCCGGACCGAGGTGGCGCGGAGGTGCGCCGTGGCCGCGCAGGCCTACGACGTCGCGACCGTGGCCGACCGCTGGACGGAGCTGTACGCCTCGTGACCGCCGGGGGCGACGGGGCCCGCGTCCTCGTGACCGGCGGCGCCGGGTTCATCGGCTCGCACCTGGTCGAGCGCCTCCTCGAGCGGGGCGACGAGGTCTGGGTCGTGGACGACCTGTCCACCGGATCCCTGGCGAACCTCGACGTGGTGCGCCACCACCCGCGGCTCCACGTGACCGTGGACTCGATCATGAACTGGCCCATGATGGACGAGACCGTCGCGAAGGTGGACCAGGTCGTGCACCTGGCGGCGGCGGTGGGGGTCCGGAAGGTCATCGAGAAGCCCGTCGAGACGATCACCACGAACGTGCGCGGAACGGAGATCGTCCTCGACTGCTGCGACCGGCACGGCACGCCGCTCCTGATCGCGTCCACGTCGGAGATCTACGGCAAGGCCGGGGAGAAGCTCCGCGAGGACAACGACCGGGTCATGGGGAGCACGACGCACCGCCGGTGGGCGTACGCGTGCACCAAGGCGCTCGACGAGTTCCTGGCGCTCGCCTATCACCACGAGAGGGGGCTTCCGGTGATCCTGGGCCGGTTCTTCAACACGGTGGGCCCGCGCCAGACCGGCCAGTGGGGGATGGTGCTCCCGAACTTCGTGGGGGAGGCGCTCCGCGGCGCGCCCATCAAGGTGTTCGGCGACGGCCGGCAACGGCGCTGCTTCTGCCTCGTCCACGATACGGTGCGCGCGGTGATCGGCCTCCTGGGATGCGAGCGGGCGTGGGGGCATCCCTTCAACATCGGGTCCGAGCAGGAGATCACGATGCTGGACCTCGCCCGCCGCGTGAAGGAGCGCACCCACTCCACGTCTCCGATCGAGATGGTCCCCTACCACGTGGCGTACGGCGAGGGCTTCGAGGACATGGAGCGGCGCCAGCCCGACACCACGAAGATCCGGGAGCTCATCGGCTGGCGGGCCGAGCACCCGCTGGACGAGATCATCGACGTCACCGCCGACTACATGCGCGCCACCGGAAGGGTGTGATGGAGGAGCGGGGCACGCAGCGCGCCGCGGCGCCGACGCCCACCCTCGTCCACCGGGTCATCGCGCGCCTGAACGTGGGCGGGCCGGCCATGCACGTCGTCAACGTCAGCCGCGCGCTGGACGAGGGGCCGTGGCGCACCCGCCTGATCGCCGGATCCGTGCCCGCGAGCGAGGGCGACATGGGCTACTACGCGGCCGAGCGCGGCGTGGACGTGACGCCCCTTCCCCGGATGTCGCGCGAGATCCGCGCCGTGGACGACCTGCGCGCCCTGGTGGCGCTCTGGCGCCTGTTCCGGCGGGAGCGGCCCGCCGTGGTGCACACGCACACGGCCAAGGCGGGCACGCTCGGACGCCTGGCCGCGATCCTGGCGGGCGTGCCCGTGCGGGTCCACACGTTCCACGGCCACGTGCTCGGCGGCGGCTACTTCCCGCCCTGGAAGACGCGCCTGTTTCTGGAGATCGAGCGCCAGCTCGCGCGCGGAACCGACCGGCTCGTCGTGCTCACCCGGCGCCAGGAGCGCGAGATGGCCGGGGAGCTCCGAATCGCCGCGCCCGAGAAGTTCGCCGTGATCCCGCTCGGGCTCGAGCTCGATCGCTTCGGCGGGCTGGACCGGAGCCCGGAGGCCCGACGGCGGGCGCGCACCGCCGTAGGGATCCCCGAGGGCGTGCTCGCCGTCGGGATCGTCGGGAGGCTCGTGCCGATCAAGAACCACGAGCTGTTCCTCCAGGCGATCGCGGCGGGGCCGGGCCTCCTCGGCGTCGTGGTCGGCTCCGGGGAGCGCGAGCCCGAGCTGAAGGCGCTCGCGGCGCGCCTGGGCGTGGGGGACCGCGTCCTCTGGCTCGGATGGCGGCGGGATCTCCCCGAGATCTACACGGCGCTCGACACGCTCGCGCTCACCTCCCACGACGAGGGCACGCCCGTGGCGGTCCTGGAGGCGCTCGCCTCGGGCCTCCCGGTCGTGGTGCGGGACGTCGGAGGGGTGGGGGAGGTCCTGGAGGAGGTCGGCGCCGCCGCGCCGGTGCCGCGCGAGGCCGGTCCGGACGCGTGGGCCCGCGCGCTCGCCGCGGCGGCGCGGGGCGGGGAGCTGGCGGAGGGGACGCGTGAGGCCGTGGTCGCGCGGTACTCGGTGGCGCGGCTCGCCCGGGACCTGGCCGCGCTCTACACCCGGGAGCTCGGGCGCTCGTGAGGATCGTCGTGACGGGCGTCGGCGGCCTGCTCGGGCCGGAGGTCGCGGGGGCCGCGTTCGAGCGGGGCCACGAGGCGATCGGGCTGCGGCGCGTGGACCTGGACGTGACCGACGCGAAGGCCGTGCGCCGCGTGGTCCGGGCGCATCGCCCGGACGCCGTCGTCCATTGCGCCGCGGTCACCGCGGTGGACCGCGCGGAGGCCGAGCCCGAGCTGGCCCTGCGCGTGAACCGCGACGGCGCCGCGAACGTCGCCACCGCGTGCGCCTCCCTCGGCGCGGTGATGGTCTACGTGAGCACGGACTACGTGTTCGGCGGCCCGCGGGACCGGCCGTGGCGCCCCTACGAGCCCACGGTGCCGGACAACCACTACGGCCGCACGAAGCTGGAGGGGGAGCGCGCGGTCGCCGCGTCGGGGGCCGAGCACGTGAAGGTCCGCGTGAGCTGGCTCTTCGGCTCCGCCCGGCCGTCGTTCGTGGACGCCATGGTCCGGAAGGCGCGCGCCGGAGAGCCGCTCCGGCTGGTCCACGACCAGTTCAGCACGCCCACGTGGGCGGAGACGGCGGCCGGCGCCATCGTCGAGCTCCTCGAGCGAGGCGGCCGCGGCATCTTCCACGTGACCGGGGGCGGCGGGGCCGCGTCGCGGCTGGACTTCGCCTCCGAGGCGCTCGCGATCCTGGGGATCCCCGCCTCGATCGAGGGTGTGCCCACGGGAACGTTCCACGAAGCCGCTCGGCGTCCTCCCTACACCGTGCTGGACGTCTCGGAGACCGAGACGTTCCTGGGACGCTCGATGCCCGGGTGGAGAGAGGGGCTCCGGCGGTATCTCGAGTCCCGGGCCGAGGAGGCCGAGAGCTGAACCATGAAGGTCCTCGTCACGGGAGGCGCGGGGTTCATCGGTGTGAACCTGGTGCGGTGGCTCCTCGAGCACCGCCCGGACGCCCGGGTCGTGAACCTGGACGCGCTCACGTACGCGGGGAACCTCGAGAGCCTGAAGGACGTGGAGGCTCACCCCCGGTACACGTTCGTGCACGGGGACGTCTGCGATGCCGGCGTGGTGGCCGAGACGATGGAGGGAGCCGACCTCGTGCTCCACCTGGCCGCCGAGTCCCACGTGGACCGCTCGATCCTCTCGGACGCGCCGTTCGTGCGCACGAACGTCGTGGGCACGCAGACGCTGCTGGCCGCGGCGCTCGCGCTCGGCGTTCGGCGCTTCGTGCAGGTCTCCACCGACGAGGTCTACGGCGAGCTCCCCTGGCGGGACCCCGCGGACGGCGATCCCGCCGCGCCCAAATTCACCGAGGACACGCCGCTCGCGCCGCGCTCGCCCTATTCGGCGACCAAGGCTGCCGCGGACCACCTGGCGCTCGCCTACCACGCCACGCACGGCCTGGACGTCGTCGTCACCCGCTGCTCGAACAACTACGGGCCGTATCAGTTCCCCGAAAAGCTGATCCCGCTGATGATCACGCATGCGCTGGAGGACCGTCCGCTCCCGGTCTACGGGGATGGGCTGTACGTGCGGGACTGGATCCAGGTGGAGGATCACTGCCGGGGGATCGTGGCCGCCGCGGAGCGGGGCCGGCCGGGCCGGGTCTACAACTTCGGCGGCGACGCCGAGCGGACGAACCTGAGCGTGGTGAGGGAGGTGCTCCGGATCCTCGGCAAGCCCGAGTCGCTGATCGAGCGCGTGACGGACCGCAAGGGCCACGACCGCCGCTACGCGATCGAGTTCGGCCGCGCGGAGGCCGAGCTGGGATGGACGCCGTCGGTGACATTCGAGCGGGGCCTCGCGGATACGGTGCGCTGGTACCTCGAGAACGAGACGTGGTGGCGGCGCGTGATGAGCGGGGCGTACTGGGAGTATCACAGGGAGCAGTACGGGAATTAGCAGGTGATCTGAAACCGATCGCACCTCTGGAGTAGCCCATGGACTACGACGTGCTCGAAGCTCGGTACGCGGGCGGATACGCCGTGTGGCTTCGCTTTCGAGACGGATCGACCGGGGAGGTGGACCTGAGCGAGCACCTCGTTGGGCCCGTGTTCGAGCCCCTCCGCGACGTCGCCTACTTCCGGACCTTCAGGGTCCACCCGGAGTTCCGTACGCTCGTCTGGCCGAACGGGGCCGACTTCGCGCCGGAGTTCCTGCACCACAAGGTGCGCGTCACGGCCTGAGGGCGCGCGTCCGGACGCGGCGCGACGCTCTACCGATATCCCGGCACCGGGCCCGTGCGCGCCGGCCCGCCGGCCTGGCCCGCCCACACGACCGCGTTTTGCCAGAGCCGCTCGTAGTCGCCGCCGACGCCTCCGTGTGCGTGGTGCGCCGGGTACAGGCTGACCGCGACGAGCCGCTGGCCGGCGGTTTCCTGGCGGTATCCCACGAGCGGGACGCCGTCCGCCCACGAGGCCACGACGGTCGTGCCCGCTTTCGCGGAGACGCCGCCCCGGTACCCGGACGACGAGAGCGAGACGACACCGTCGGTGAGCGCGTGCGGCGTGACGTCGCCGAGCGTGGACGCCGAGTATAGGCCGCTGCCCGCCGAGAACGGATCCATACGCTCGAGCCTGCCCCAGCCGGGGCTCCCGAGCCCGCCGTCGCTCCGGCCCTGCCAGTAGAACGAGCCGAAGACGACGTTGCCGCCGAGCTCGACGTAGCGGGCCAGCTCGTCGCCGAGCTCCACGGCTTCGTCGAAGAGCCCGTTCTGGTAGAGCAGCACCACGTCGTAGGTGCGGAGTGTCTCGATCCCCGGCGGGGCCGACACGAAGAAGAACCTCGAGGTGGCGAGGTCGCTCACGCCGGCCAGGAGCGACGCGGTCGTCCCGGTGTCGTTCAGGTCCCCGCCCGAGACGATCAGCACGTTCGCCGTGCAGCTTCCCGTGCGGTACTGGAACGCGGCCACCGCCGCGGACGTCGCCCCGCCCAGCGTCACGGTGCGCTCGGCCGGGCACGTGACGAAGCCGGCCCGGGTCTCCGGGCGCACCGCGTACGTGCCGGCCTCGAGGTCCATGAACAGGAACGTGCCGTCGGCCGCCGTGGTCGTCGTCGCCGCCTGCGCCCCGGCCCGCAGCGCCTCGACGGTCACGCCGGACACGCCCTGGCCGTCGTTCCCGGCGACGCTTCCCCGGATGCCCGGTCCCGTGTAGCGCACGCCCACCTCGGTGCTCGTGCCGTCGCCGTCCCTCGTGGCCGTGGTCCGCACGGTGGCGGTGAACAGCTCGGTCTCGCCCTGGAGCGCGGTGATCGTGACGTCGAGCGCGGCGCCGAGCGCCGACTCGGGGAGTGCTACGTCGAGCTCGTGCGAGGACGCTCCGGGCGTGACCCGGATCACCGTGTCGGCGTAGAGCGCGCGGCTGACCGCGTCCTCCACGCGCACGTGGAACCGGTCCACGCGGTCGAACGCCTCCCCGAGCGCCGCGCCCTCGTCGGATCCGACGCCGTCGGCGGCCTGGAGACTGAACGCCAGCGGGAACCCCCGATCGCCGGCCGGGCCCGCCGCGTCCGTGCAGGCCGCCGCACCGAGCGCGAGGAGCGCCGCGAGCGAACCCCGCCGCAGGGCCCTCATGCGCCACCTCCCGCGAGGCTCAGGCCCACGCTTCCCTGGAGCCCGTCGTAGCCGATCCCGTCCCGCTCCCCGGAGAGCGTGCCGGCGGCCACGTCCAGCCGGACGGGGCCGACCCGGAGCCCGAACCCGCCGGTCAGCGCGGCGATCCCGTCCTCGGCGCGCGCGTACCCTGCGCGGAGCACGAAGAACCCGATCCGCTGCTCGGCGCCGAGGGCGATCCTCTGGTCCCAAGGCGCGCTCTGGCGCCCGCGCGGGGAGACGGCCGACGCGTTGAGCTCGACGAACGTGCCGTGCGCGCCGGCCCAGCCGAGCCCCGCGCGGTACACGGTGGGGAAGTACGACTCGGCGAACAGGCCCCGCGCGGCCTCGAACACCGGCAGGCTCACGCCCGACGGATCGAGCGGCATGTCGGCGAAGCGGTCGAGCAGCTCCTCGAAGTCCGCCTCGTCGAAGTCCGTGTCGGTGAACTCGGCCTCGTGGGTCCGGAGCGCGTCGTCCCACGTCATGCGTTGCGCGACGTTCTGGGCGGCGAGCGACATGCGCACGCCGCGTCCCAGCTCGACGGCGAGGCCCAGGTCCACGCCCCACCCGCTTCCTCCGGGCGCCTCGATGGCGACGCCGGTGAGGCGGAGCGTCTCGTCGTCGAGGTCGATCTCGGGCTCGAAGAACCGGCCCTGGGCCAGGCGATGACCCCGCACGTACCGGATGCCGATGCCCACGCCGAGCCGATCGGCCAGGGACAGCCCGTAGGCCAGCGTCATCTCGGTGAACGAGGCCACCCGGAATCCGGTCTCACGGACCGCGTACTCCTTGATGCGCTCGGGGTTGAACCCGCTGACCGTGAGGTCGGCCACCTCGCGGCTCATCGCGCCTTCGGCCAGCACGCGGCTCCGGACGCGCAGCCCCACGGGGCCCCAGGACAGGCCGAACGAGGGGATGGAGGCCTGCGGGGAGGGGACGTCGGCCGCCTCCGCCCCCAGGGAGAGCGCGAACCCCTCGCTCATCGCGGCGACGTGGAACCCGTCCTGAGGCAGCCGGTCCACGACCCTCGGGTCGCCCTCGCCCGCGGCGGTGGCGATCTCCCGGAGGTCGTCGAGCGTCGTGCCCGTGAGGAGCCCGGCCGCGCCCACGTCCAGCAGCGAGAGCGACCACCCGCGCTCGAGGCCCAGGTTCGCCGGGTTCAGCTCGATGGCGTCCACCCCGCGCGCCCAGACCATTCCGGCGCCGCCCATCGCGCCGGAGACGGGCCCGGCGGCCCACTGGGCCGCCCCGGCCGTGGGGAGGGAGAGCGCCACGACGACGGCCGCGGACGACGCGATCCACCGGCGCGCGCTCATCCGCGGAGCCTCACGAACAGGATCACGGTCCCCTCGGTCGTGGAGCCGTCGTCGTTCTCGAGCTCGACCTCCTCCTCGACGCGGAGGGTGAGCATGCGCCCCGTGCCGACCGGGGCGAGCTCGTACTCCATCGTCCGGTCGTCGCCGTCCGACGTGCGCGCGAGGATCAGATCGTTGCCGGAGAAACGCACGCCGGTGACGATCGGGTCGGGCGAGCCCACGCCGGTGCGGAACGTCTCGTCCACGTCGTAGCTCGACACCCCACCGCTCAGGAGCACCCGGAGCGTGCCCCGGATCGAGACCTGTCCCACGGCCTGCGTCGGGAACCCGTCCGCGCCCATGCCGCCGAACGACAGGTCCGCGCCGAGCCGGGGCGTCAGGATGACCAGCGTGCCGCCGAGCCGCTCGAGCAGCTCGCTCGAGGCCCAGACCTTCACGAGTCCGGAGGAGAAGCACCGCCGCGCTTCGGGCCGGCAGGACGCCGCGAACCGCTGGACGTCGTCCGTGGCCGCGGGGCCGGCGCCCGCACCGGTCCCACGTGCGTCATCGCCTCCGGACGGCCCCTCCACGCCTGCCCCGCCTCCGCCCGCGGCGAACGTGCCGCCGCCGAGCGTGGGCGGCTGGCCCTGCCCCAGCGGGATGGCGTCGTCGGCGACCACTGCGGCGACCGGCCCGAGCGAGCCGAGCGACGCGGTGAGGAGCCCCGACGTCGCGTCGTAGCTTCCCGTCGCGATCAGGCTCGCCCGCCCGGCCGCGGACCACGCCACGCCGAGGCGCACCGCGTCCGCCCCGGGGACGTCCCTCGTGGGGAGGCGGAGGGCCACGCGCGCGGGCACCCGCAACTCGAGGCCCGCGGGGGCGATGTCGAAGACGGTGCCCGGGACGATCCGTCCGGCATCCCCGGGAAACGACGCGTCGAGCTTCGGCGTGAGCGTGATCTGGGTGGTGGTGGCGAGCGCCCCGACCGGGATCACGAGGGCCACGCCCGAGGGCAGGCTCACGACGCCTCCCGCCGACCCGATGCTCCGGGAGGCGGACGCCCCTTCCTCGAGCTCGAACGGGAGTTCCTGGTCGGTCTGGAGACAGCCGGGGAGGACCAGGAGGAGGGCCAGGGCGATGGGGGATCGCATGCTCCAAGTTGCGGACCCGCGGCTCCGTTCCGCAACGATCTCGCGATCGCTTGCCGGCGCGCCCGCGGACGCTTCTCTTGAGGCGGCCCTCCGCCCCCCGTTTCCGCGAGCCCATGAGCCCAATCCTCCTGGCCGGCATCGTGGCCGGACTCGCGCTCGTCCTCACGGCCGTCCTGACCCCGGTCGTGCGGGGCGCGGCGATCGCCGGGGGCCTGGTGCGCCAGGTCCAGTCCGACCGGTGGCACACGCGCCCCACGCCCGCGATCGGAGGGGTCGCGATCTTCCTCGGGTTCGGGCTCGCCATGGGCACCGGCTACCTGCTCGACCCGAACCCCGTACAGGGGCTCGCCGCCCACGCCGGCGAGGCCTGGCTTCCGATCTCCACGTGGGAGGGGCTGCTCCTGGGCGCCACGGTGGCATTCCTGGTGGGGCTCGTGGACGACCTCGTCCACCTCAGGCCCGCGGCCAAGCTGCTCGGCCAGCTCGCGGCGGCGCTCCTCCTGCTCCTGTCGGGCATCGGCGTCTGGTTCACGGGCGTCTACGCCGTGGACGCCGCCATCTCGGTCCTCTGGTTCGTCGGGGTCACGAACGCGCTGAACCTGCTCGACAACATGGACGGCCTCGCGGCGGGGACGGCCGCGATCGCCGGGGCGTACCTGGCGGTGATCTTCCTGCTCGAGGGCTCGCTCGGTCTCGCGCTGCTGTCGCTCGGGTTCAGCGCCGCGCTGGTGGGGTTCCTCGCGCACAACTATCCGCCGGCCCGCATCTTCATGGGCGACTCGGGCTCGCTCTTCCTCGGGCTCGTGCTGGCCGGGCTGGCCCTGGCGCCCGGCGCCGGCCTCTCGCGCAGCCTGGCCGCGGTCCTGGCCGCCCCCGTGCTCATCCTGGCGGTACCGATCCTCGACACCGTGCTGGTCACGATCGGGCGGTTCCTCGAGGGCCGCCCCGTGAGCCAGGGGGGCAGGGACCATACCTCGCACCGGCTCGTGGCGCTGGGGATGGGGGAGAAGCCGACCCTCTGGCTCCTCTGGAGCATGGCGTTCACGGGCGGCCTCATCGGCCTCATGTTGCGCTCGGCCGAGCGGGGGACCGCGCTCCTGGCCGGCGGCGTGCTCGTGGGCGCGGTGACGCTCGTGGGCGCCTATCTGCTGACCATGCGGTACCAGGCGATGGAGCCCGGGGCCGCGGAGCGCCTCTCGCTGTACCGGTTCATCGTCGAGAGCCAGCGGCGCTATCCCGTGTTCGCGCTCTTCCTGGACGGCGTCTGGATTGCGCTCGCCTACTACGGCGCGTACCTCGTCCGCTGGGATCCCGGAGAGCTCGCGGCCGAGCTGCCGTACTTCCAGTCCACGGTGGCGATCTACGTCGGCATCAAGGTGCTCGCGTTCATGGTGAGCGGGATCTACGGGACGCCCTGGAGCACGTTCGGCCTGCACGACGCGACCCGGGTGTTCCGGGCCAATCTGCTGGGGACGCTCCTGGCGGCGGGGACGCTCTTCGTCATCGAGCGGATCGGGCTGTCGCGGGGTGTGGTGGCGATCGACCTGCTGCTCTGTGCGCTCCTCACGATCGGGGCGCGGTTCTCGTTCCGCCTCCTGGAGGGCGCGGCCCGCCGGTTCTCCCAGGAGGGGATTCCGGTCGTGATCCTGGGCGACGTGGAGGACGCCGACCTGGCCGCGCGCCAGCTCCCGCATCTGGGGGAACCCCGGTTCCGCGCCGTGGCGATCGCGTCGCCGGGCTCGGCGGTGGCGCGCACGTCGGTCGGGACGCTGCCGCTGTTCGGCGGCCAGGCGGCGCTGCGACACGCGCTCCACGCGAGCGGCTCCGGCGCGGTCCTGCTCGTGGAGCGCGAGGGATCGCGTAGCCTCGGTCGGTCCGCGCTCCGGCATCACCTGGAGTCGGAGGGCGGGGTGGACGCCTACGAGCTGCGGGTGACGGTGAGGAAGCTGGAGGAGGAGACGGCCGGACGTTGAGGCGGGGCGTGGTCAGTCCACCCAGCGGTTGGGGTCGGACGAGAGGAACTCCTCGATCGGGATGCCCTCGCCCCCCACCCACCATACGCGCGCCGGACCGAACGCTCGCTGGAACGCATCCGCGCCGGGCAGACGCGTCGGGGAACGCCCGCTCTTGACCTCGAGGGCGGTCACGGAACGACCCCTGCGGAGCACGAAGTCCACCTCTCGGCCACGCTCCCGCCAGTAGAACACCTCCAGCCGGCTGCCGGCGGCCGCATTCCGGAGATGCGCGCCGACCGCGGATTCCACGAGGCGCCCCCACGAATCGCGGTCCCGCCGGGCTTCCGAGAACGTCGAGCCCGACAAGGCCGACATCAGGGCCGTGTTCAGCACCTGGAGCTTGGGGCTCGACGCGCGCACGCGCACGCGGGTCCCCGAGAACTTCGGAAGGCCCGCGACCATGCCCGCTCCTTCCAGCAGATCGAGATAGTGCGCCAGCGTGGTCGTATTGCCCGCATCCTGGAGCTGGCCGAGCATCTTCTGGTAGGAGAGGACCTGTCCCGAGTACGAGCAGGCCACCTCGAACAACCTCCGCAGCAACGCGGGCTTGTCCACGCGGGTCACGAGAAGGACGTCGCGCGAGATCGTGGTCTCGATGAGAGAGTCGACCACGTACGCGCGCCAGCGCGCCTCGTCGTTGGTGAGAGGCGCCGCGCCCGGGTATCCGCCGAAGAACAGGTATCGCTCCAGGTCCCATCCGAAGGCGTCCCGCATCTCGCCGAAGGACCAATGCGGGAGGTAGAGCACCTCGAAGCGGCCGGCGAGCGTCTCCGAGAGTCCGGAGCGGACGATCAGCGGGGCCGAGCCCAGAAGGACGACCTTGAGCGGCGCGCCCTGTCGGCCGTCCTCGTCCCACAGAGCCTTCACGACATCCGACCACCGCCCGATCTTCTGGACTTCGTCCAGAACGAGGATGGCGCCCTCGTCGCCGGCCTCTCGAGCGAGCAGACGACCTCGTTCCCACTGCTGGGAGATCCACGACCGGTCCTCGAGCGTCGGTGCATCCGCCGACGCGTAATGCGCCGGCAGCGGTGAGGCGGCGAGCGCCTGGCGCACCAACGTGGTCTTGCCGGCCTGTCGCGGTCCGGCCAGAACCTGGAGGAAGCGGCGAGGCTCGCGCAGGCGCGCCAGGAGCCGAGCGAGGTGGGGGCGCGCGTGGGATGGCAGCGTTGGCTTCGGCATTGAGTAATTTTACTCATACCAATGAGTAAATGGTAGGCCGTCCCCATGCGCCTTGGCCCCTCGTTCCCGGGTCCCCATATTGCGGCGCTCCATTCGCTTCGCTCTCCGAGCAGCAAGCCCCCCGGGCATCCCGCACATGGTCGCGAAAACCATCCAGCGCTTCCGGAACGACGACGTCACCTTCGGGGTCGTCGGCCTCGGGTACGTCGGCCTGCCCCTCTCCGTCGAGGCGGCCGCGAGCGGCCTCCGGGTCCTCGGGTTCGACGTCTCGGCGCAGGTGGTCGAGGGCGTCAACGCCGGCCGCTCCCACATCCAGGACGTGCCCGGCGAGCGGGCGGCGGCGCTGCGCGCGAAGGGGCTCCTCGAGGCGACCACGGACATGGCGCGCCTCGCCGAGTGCGACGCGATCTCGATCTGCGTGCCGACGCCGCTCTCGAAGACCCGGGACCCCGACGTCTCCTTCATCCTCGCGGCCACCGAGGCCGTGGCGGCGGCGCTCCGGCCCGGCCAGCTCGTCGTCCTCGAGTCCACGACGTATCCCGGCACCACGCGCGAGATCATGCTCCCGGCGCTCGAGCGGGGAGGCCTGAAGGTCGGCAGGGACTTCTTCCTCTGCTTCAGCCCCGAGCGCGTGGACCCGGGCAACCCGACCTGGCACACGAAGAACACGCCCAAGGTGATCGGCGGCATCACGCCCGCGTGCGCGCGCGTGGGGCGGGCGCTCTACGAGCGGTTCATCGACACCGTGGTGCCCGTGTCGTCGGTCGAGGCCGCCGAGCTGACGAAGCTCCTCGAGAACACGTTCCGGTCCGTGAACATCGGCCTCGTGAACGAGTCCGCGATCATCTCCGACCGGCTGGGCGTGAACGTGTGGGAGGTCATCGAGGCGGCCGCGACCAAGCCGTTCGGGTTCATGAAGTTCACGCCGGGCCCCGGCCTGGGCGGACACTGCATCCCGATCGACCCGCACTACCTGTCGTGGAAGATGCGGACGCTCAACTACAAGACGCGCTTCATCGAGCTGGCGTCCGAGATCAACGCCGAGATGCCCTACTTCGTCGTCGGCAAGGTGCGCGAGGTGCTCAACCGGGCGAAGAAGTCCGTGAACGGCGCGCGTATCCTGCTGCTCGGCGTCGCCTACAAGAAGGACGTCGACGACCTGCGCGAATCGCCCGCGCTGGACGTGCTCAAGCTGCTCGAGGCCGACGGCGCCCGGATCTCCTACCACGATCCCTACGTGCCGCGCCTGAAGGGGGACGGCGCCGAGCTCGAGTCGGTCTCCCTCACCGACGAGGCGCTCACCGATGCCGACGCGGTCGTGATCCTCACCGACCACTCCAGCTTCGACTACGCGCGCATCGTGCGGCTCAGCCGAGCGCTCGTGGACGCCAGGAACGCCACGGCCCGCGTGCCGGAAGCCGCGGCGGCCGCTACGCGTCCCGGCGGGACGCGCTGGATCGTGAAGGGGTAGGGGGCCAAGAGTCACCGCCCCTCTCGCCGCGAGCGCATCGCGTTCACCACGAGCGCCAGCGGCAGGAACATCGGGGTCGGCCGGGGGCGGCTCTCCACCTGGCCCGCGGCGCATTCCAGGGGTGAGAACCCCAACCGGTCGTAATAGCCGACCGCGCCGGGCTTCGCGTCCACGACGACGCCGACGCAACCGAGGCGGTCGGCCATCTCGAGCGCGAGCTCGAACACCCGGAGGAGAAGCGCCCCGCCGACGCCGCGGTCCCGTGCGGACGAGGCGACCGCGAGGCGCGCGAGCCGAAGCACGGGGAGCGGATACCCCGGGAGTCTCTTCCTGGACGACTCTGGAAGCGCGTCCGCCTCGATCTGCCCAGGGGCTATGGTGGCGAATCCGAGGATCACGTCCGGTTCGACGGCGACCCAGGTCGTGCCGATGTGATGACGGAACTGATTCTGCCCCGCGTAGAGGACGAAGAACCGATCGAGCTCCAGCTCCCCCGAGACGAACGCGCTCCGGTCGTCGGTCTCGCGAAGCGGCCTAATCTCCACGCCCCGCCACCAGGTCCTTCAGCGCCTCCGTCGGCTCGCCGGGGCGCCGTAGGCGTCGAACGACCGCCTGGAAGGACTCCGGGGTGAGCACCAGCCGCGGCGGAGTGAGCGCGTCGGCGGGCAGCTCCTGGAGGGCGCGGAGATGGTAGCGCAGCGCCGACTCCACCAGGTATCCCTTCTTGATCCCCGTTGCCCTCGAATACGATTCGAGGAGTTCCTTCGTCTCCCGAGACACCGGGGCCGAGATCTGCGTCACGCGCGCCATCGTGACCCTCCGGATGGGATCATGAAAATTCTAGAAAAATCTATCCGCGTCCCGCGCCCGACGCCAGCGGGGCGTGACGATGTGCCTGCTCCTCCGAGACGCGGATGACCTGGACCTCCGCATTCTCTTCCTGTATTCCAGGCCCTATCCCAGCTCCCCGACCGGCAACGCGCGGAACCCGTCCCGGAGGGGGAACGCGTTCGGAGCGCGACACACCACGGCACCGCCGGAGACCTTGTCCGGGCCCAGGACCCCTCGGACGAACGCGAGGTTCACGGTGTCTGCGGCCGAGGGGATCTCCGTCCACTTGGCCTCGAACAGCTCGACACGCCCTCGCGCCTCGGCGATGAAATCCACCTCCCGCGTGCGGTCCCGCCAGAAGAACAAGCTCCCGGCGCGTCCCGCTCGCCGCTCGCGGTGTCGTAGCTGCGCGTAGACGAACGTCTCCCAGATCGCGCCCGCCGCGGGAGCGTCGAGCAGGTCGTCGACGGAGCGGACGTTGAGAAGTGCGCACAGCAATCCGGAATCGCCGAGGTAGAGCTTCGGGCTCTTGACGATCGAGCGCGTCCGGTTCGAGAAGAACGGCTCGAGGAGCACCACCTGGCCCGAGGCCTCGAGGACCGACAGCCACTGGTTCGCGGTGGAGGGCGCGATCCCGATGTCGCGCGCGCGATCGGCCTTGTTCAGCAGGTTCGCCGACCGGAGCGCGCACGCACGCAGGAAGCGCTCGAAGTCGCGCAGGCTGCCGACGTTCAGGAGCGCGCGCACGTCGCGCTCCAGGTACGTGGCGATGTAGGAGTTGTGGAACGCGACCGCGTCGATGTCGGGGTTGGCGTGCAGCTCGGGGAAGCCTCCGCGCACGATGACCTCCTCGAGTCCGACGTCGGGTCGAGCGCTCAGGATCTCCGCGAGCGAGAGCGTCTCGAGCTCGAGGATCTCCGCTCGACCGGCCAGCGAGTCGGCTACACCCTTCATGAGCGTGAACTTCTGCGATCCTGTCAGCAGGAAGCGGCCGGGGCGGTCGCGCTCCGCGTCGACGGCGACCTTGAGGTGGCGGAACAGCGTGGGAGCGTACTGCACCTCGTCGAGGACGAGGGGCGGTGGATGACGCCGAAGGAACGCCTCCGGCTCCTTCTCGGCCTGTTCGGCCTCGGTGGGAAGGTCGAGCGACACGAACCGATGGTCGGGGAAGAGCCGCCGGAGCGTGGAGGTCTTGCCCGTCTGCCGTGCGCCCGTGAGCACGACGACCGGGCGCGTCCGGGCGGCATGCAACAGCCGTGTCTCGATGTCACGGGGGATCCACATATGCAAAATATGCGACATAATCGCACATATTGCAACAGGCCTGGTGGGGCGGACCGTTTCTCGAGGTCCCCGGCGCCGTGGATCGCCTTACAGATCCAGCGCCGATCTCAGCCCCGCATTCAGCTCGCGGAGCTTGTCGCGCCTTCGTGCTACGGCGAAAGGGTGCCCGGTGCTCTTGCGAACCGGGGTCCCCTACGGCTCGGCGATCTTCAGGTCCCGACAGATCTTCCGGACCAGGTGGTCGTCTAGCTCTCGGTGGCGTGGAACTGTGGAGACGCAAGGCACGGCAGGATTCAGCCACACGGAGTGATTTGCGCCCTCCCGGAGTAGCTGACAGCCCTGCTGCTCGAGATGCTGGACCAGCGTTCGCCGTTTCACGCCGGAAGACGCAACGGTTCCTTGATCACGTCCCGATCGCCGATCGAGGCCTCGGACAGGGCGCGATTGGCTTCGAGCACGAGCTGGACCGCTTCGGCCAGGTTCGACCTCGCCTCATCCAGGGTCGCGCCCTGGGTGTTGGCTCCCGGAAGCTCCTCGACGAAGGCGATGTACCCGGAGGGTACTTTCTGGAAGACGGCGGTGAAATCCGGCATGAATCGATTCCGCCCGTGTTGGGTGTGACTGCCTCCTGGGGTACCCCATTCTAGCGCCCAGGCACCGTCCTGTTCCATGCTCAAATAGGCCGGCGTCGTCCTGTGGCCCACGAGGGGAACTCGCACGCCTCATGAGGCGCGGTTCGCCATTCCCGTGGCGCATCTCGGGCGTCGGGTCCATCTTCCTTCTTCCTTGTGCCATGGACATCTCCAGGGTGGCGACTGCATGCCGGCGGAGGGCCGATCGGAGCGAGGCGCGCCGGCTCGAGCGGTTCGAAGCCGAGTATGGGGATGCGTGGCGGACCGCGGAGCCGCTGGCCGAGGAGGCTTCGCTGGACGGCCATCGGGGAGTGTGAGGGCGGATAGGCCCGCACCTCGGCCGCCAGACGCTCGGACGACTGCGGCGGACGGCGCGGCCCGCTGGGTTCAGCGCTGCGAGGTCGCGGACCGCGCCGCGCGCGAATCCTGGATCGTCACGACGGTGATCCGGACGCGCGAGCGTGTGCTGGGGGGAAGCTCGAGTTCGCGAATGAGCAGGTCGAGGTCACCAGCGGCTGCGGGGGCAACGACGACCTTCGCCACGGGCTTCAGAACTCCGCGAGAGGGATTCCTTGCCCGCCCCGCACTTCCGCGAGCCCCTGCTGCGCTCGTTCATACGCGCCGGGGATGGCGTCGAGCAGTTCCACAATCGACGAGGGGTCCGGTGGCGCAAGGCAGCCACCGGGGGGCCCTGAGAACCCTTGCTTCGCCTCCCGCCTACCACACGTACTCGAGGCCTACCTGCGCGAGGAAGTTCGACCGATTCCGGTCGGTGAAGTCGAACCGGGTCACGTGCTCGTAGCCGAGGCGGACGGTCATGCGCAGGCCGGGCCGCGCGGCCTCCCGCGTCCAGGCGAGCGTGGTCCGGACGCGGATCTCGTCGGGGTTGTCGGCGACCTTGACCCAGTCGAGCCCCGAGGTGTCTGGATCGTCCGAATACCGGTCGCTGGAATACCGCTCCCAGGCCGCGCCGAGCGACACGCGGTCCTTCGTCCCGGTCCAGTCGAGGCCTCCCTGGATCCCCGTTCCGAGCGGCCCCAGGGGGCTCCCGATGATACGGCGGTCCAGCGTGAGCCCGCTCGTGAACTGGTGGTGCGTGTAGATCCGCACGCCGTTCCTGCCGAGCTCGGTCCAGAGGTCCACGCGGCCCTCGTCACCGAGCCCGGACAGCCGGGCCCCCCAGGTCCAGGCGGCCTCCGTCCAGAACGGCTCGTGGGGCCGCTTGAAGAACCCGTGGTCGTCGGTGGTGGTGACCTCCGCGTACACGTCCAGGCCCTGGGCGGGAAGCGTGAGGCGGACGTCCGCGGCCACGACCTTGTCCGAGAACTCGGCGCCGACCGGTGGGAAGATGGAAAAGAACCCCCGGCGGTGAACGATCAGCAGGATGTCCCGGATCCGCTGTCCCACGGTCGCCTCGGGGGCGCCCTCGCCGAGCTGGTGGTTCAGCACGGCCCCGCCGATCTCGAGGTTGCGGTGGGGCCGCATGGCCCCCTCGAACACGAAGAGCTTGCTGCCGGGGATGTCCTGGTCGCGGCCCATGTCCGCGACCATCCCCGTGAACCCGACGGGCCCGAGATATCGGAAGATCCACGGCAGGTGGGCCGGCCGCTCCATCGAGAGCCGGATCATGTCGAACCCGCGCGCGTTGTCCGAGAACACCGGCCGATACGCCCGCGCGTGGCCGTGGGAGACCTGGTCGCGGCCCACGACGACGGACAGGTTTCCGAGCAGCGCGCGCGCGTACCCGGTGACGAGCGTCACGTCGGCTTCCGCGCCGCCCGCCGGATCCTCGGCGAGCCACACCCTGGGCTGCACCTGGAGCGCAAGCCTCCGCCCGATCGCGCCGTCCCACTGGGTCTCGACGGCCGCCGTCCATCCGTCTACCAGGACCCGACCATGATCGCGCTGGAGCAGGGGGTCGACGTCCGCGTCAATGTGCGACCGCTCCGTGTAGCTCGTGGGAACCGTCCGAGGCGGCGAGTCCGCCCAGGTGGCGCTCAGCTCGGCGCGACGGAGGCTCCCGTACGATTGCGGGTCGGGGCACGACTCCGCTCCGGCCGGACACGCCGACTCGATCTCGTCGGCGAAGCGCGACTCGAGCCGCGCCAGCGCCTCGAGCACCCGGGGCTTGGCGAAGCTTCCCTCCCTCCCCGCATCGAGTCTCGCACGCGCGTCGAGAGCCGCCCGCGCGAACGCCAGGCGGGAGTAGGGGCGCTGGCCGAGGATCAACCCCCGGACGAGTCCCGCCGTGAGGAGGGCGTCGAGGTTCTCGTACGCGGGGTCGGGCGCCGGGACGTAGGGTGTGGCCTGCGCGCGCGCGCCCGATGGCGGCGCGAAGCCCGCTACGGCCAGAACGAGCGCGCGAAGGAGCCGGCGGGGATCCGACACGGACCTACGCTTTCGACGGCGCGTCGGCGCCTCGCCGCGTCCGTTCCTTCTTCCTCCCGTTCCCCGTGTCCCCGTAGTAGTAGTGGTAGTAGTACCCGTACTTGCCGTAGGTGCTGTAGTAGCGGGAGTCACGGCGGAAGTCCACGTCGTTGATCACGCACCCGAGGACCGGGGCGCGCACGTGCGCGAGCTGCTCCACGGAGTACGTGAGCGCGCTCTTCTCGGTTGCGCCCGCGCGGGCGACGATGACCACGCCGTCCGCTTTGGTGCCGAGGACCGCGGCGTCGGTGACGATCGTGAGCGGCGGGGAGTCCACGATCACCACGTCGAAGCGCTCCTCGAGTGCTTGGACGAGCACACGCATCCGCTGGCTTCCCAGGATTTCGGCGGGGTTCGGGGGATAATTCCCCGAGGGTAGGAAGTGGAGAATGCCATGCTCTCCCAGGTCTATCTTGCGGATCGCATCGTCGATGCCGCACCGCGTCGTGAGAATCGTGGTCAAGCCTGGCTCCTGCGTGGTCTCGAACACGGCTTCGAGCACGCCCCGCCGCAAGTCGGCGTCCACGAGCAGCGTGTTGATCCCTTGCTGGGCCAGCGTGATCGCGAGGTTCGCGGCGGTCGTGCTCTTGCCGTCGTGAGGCATCGCGCTCGTGATGATGACCGTCTTGGGCGGATCGTCCGGGTTGGCGAACGTGAGATTGGTGCGGAGCGTCCGGTAGGCTTCGGACACCGGATTGCGCGGGTCCCGACCGGCGACCAACCGCGTGCTCAGCTTGGCGAAAACCCCATCTCGCGTCCCCCGGCCCGTGACCACGGCCTCCCGGATCCGGGGGATCATCCCGAGGACCGGGGCGCCCCTCGTCGCGGCCATCACGTCCTCCCGGGTGTGGACGGTCTCGTCCAGGTACTCCCGCAGGAACGCGATGCCCACGCCCAGCATGCCGCCGAGGACGATGCCCAGGAGCAGGTTCAGCATCGTGCGCGGCTTCACGGGCTCGGGCGGAAGGATGGCGGGATCCACGACGCGGACCGACGGGTCCTCGACGGCCTCGAGGATGCGTGCCTCCTGCAGCCGGTTCTGGAGCAGGGTATAGACCTCCTCGAGCACGTTCCGCTGGCGCTCGAGCCGCGCGAGCTGCACCTCCTTGGCCGGGATCCGCTCCAGCTCGGTGGCGAACTGCTCCAACGTCCGGTCGAAGGAGTTCACCTGCTCGGTGAGTCCCTGCAGATACGTCGTCGCGGTGCCGCGGAGCTGCGCCTCGATCTCGCGGATGCGCTCGGTGGCGTTGACGACGTCGGGGTCCTGGAGCGTTCGGCGCTGGAGGAGCGTGGAGCGCTGCTGGTTCGCTTCGTTCAGGGTCCTGAGGAGCTCCGAGGCGGCCTGGTTGCGGAAGAGCGTCGGGAACGAGATGAGCCGCGTGTAGGGGGAAGGCGCGGAGGGATCCGCCCGCTGGGCCTCCCGGTCGATCTCGTCCACCAGGGTCTGGAGCGCCGAGCGCTCGGCCTCGAGCGTGTTCCGGTCGGCCTGAAGGCGGCTCAAGTTCGTGACCTGCGCCTGGGCCTCGGCCTGGATGCTCACGACCTGTTCGACCTCCCGGAATCCCGTGAGCGCCTCTTCGGCCTCCGCGAGCTGGCGCGAGAGCGTGTCGATCTGGACCTGCAGGAACAGGACCGTGCTCGTCGCCTCGGTCTTGCGGATGGCCTGTCCGCGGGCGATGAAGCGCTGGGCCAGCGTGTTGGGTACCTGGTGCACGAGTTGCGTGTCGGTGGTCTCGTAGCGGACCGTGATGATGGCGGCCTCGCGGTTGGGACGGGCCACGCTGACGGCTTTCCGCAGCTCCTCCACCGCCGCGTCGAACGTGGCTACCGACACGACGATCTGGTCGTACAACCCGGCCCCTTCGCGGAGCTGGAACGTCACGCCCGGGAGCGCGGCGGGCACCGCCTCCGACACGGGCCCGAGGCCGGTACCGTCCTCCTGGCTCGTGATGCCGAACGAGCCGTCCGGCTGACGGTCGAGCACGTAGACGCCCTCGGGCGCCCAGCGCTCCACGAACACGGACCTCATGATCTCGGCCCGGGCGACGCCCCGCGGGCTCACGAGGCTCAACTGGAGGCCCAAGGAGTCCACGACGTCCTCGGCCAGGGTGCGACTGCGGACCACCTCCATCTCGGTCTCGACCTCGGAGCCGGTGGAGAGCGTCTGGAGGATGTCGAGCACGGGCAGCTCGGTGCGCTCCTCCTCGATCCGGATGGACGTCACGGACTCGTAGACGGGCACCGTGCGGGCGGTGTACACGGCCGCTGCCCCCACCACGACGACGAGCGAGAGCCCGATCACCCACCAGTTCCGCACGAGCAGGTTCCAGACGTCGCGCAGGTGGATCTCGTCCTCGGCCCGGGGCCCGTTCACGTACGGCGTAGGCTGGTCCATAGCGCTCCGACCCTCAGCGGATGAAGAGGGCGATGATGAGGCTCACCGTGGCGGTGATCGTAGCCGCCACGACGCCGGAGTTGCGCGCCACCCAACTGCGCTCCGGCACGTAGATCTGGTCGCCGGACCGGATGGGGGAGTCGGCGATCCGGACGTTCGAGCGGATGTTCACCGCGACCTCGGTGCCGTTCCGGATGATGCGGATCTTGTTGGGGTCCCCGTTCACGGTGGGCCCACCCGCGAGCGCGAGCGCGTCGGCCACCGTGACCGTCGGGTCCACCAGGTGGAGACCCGGGTTGTTGACGGCTCCCACGATCCGCACCCGCCGGAGGACGATGATCTCGATCGAGGGGTTCCGGAGGTACTGCTGGTAGTCGGCCAGGAGGCGGACCTTGAGGGTCTCGGGGGTGTCGTCGAGCACCTGGTACTCCCCCACCCGCGGAAAGATCACCATGCCGGCCGCGTCCACGATGTACTCCCCGGACATGTCGGGCTCGCGCCAGATGTTCAGGCGCACGACATCGCCGGGGCGGAGGTACTGGGGTTGGGACGCCGGTTGCTGGGCCCCGGCCCCCGCGGGCGCCAGGAGGAGGGCCGCGAAGGTGACAAGCGCGCTCGTTCTCACGGAGGTGGCGGTCTCTGGCGGGAGTGAGGGCCCGGCGGGCCGTCGGTGGGAAAGGAGAAATTCAGCCTTGTAGAATACCACGCGCCTACGGGCTTTACAACGCAGAGTCACCGATCCGTCCGATCCGTCCGCACCGGCATGAGGTCGACGTCACAACGCCGTGGGTCGGATCCCAAGGCGCCCGGCGGCGTTATACTATAAGTTTGCCTGGACCTCGGGCCGGCCCCTGAGCGGGACCGCCTTCCCGCACGCCAGATCTCATGTTTCAATCGCTCCTGAAATCCGTCCTCGGCTCCCGTCACAAGCGGGAGGCGAAGAAGCTCCAGCCCATCATCGACGAGATCCACGAGATCTACGCCGGCCTGTCCTCCCTCACCGACGAGGAGCTCCAGGGCAAGACCCAGGAGTTCAAGGATCGGATCCGGGCCGCCACGGCCGAGCTGGACGCCGAGATCGCGAAGCTCCGGGAGGAGAAGCGCCGCTCCGAGGACCCGCTGGAGCGCGAGCACCTGGGGATGGAGATCGCGGAGCTGGAGAAGCAGGTGCTGTCCACCATAGAGGACACGCTCGAGGTCCTCCTCCCCGAGGCGTTCGCGGTCGTCAAAGAGGCGTGCCGGAGGCTGGTGGGCAAGGAGATCGTCGTCACCGGGCAGAAGATGACCTGGGAGATGATCCCCTACGACGTCCAGCTCATCGGCGGGATCGCGCTCCACCGGGGCACGGTGGCCGAGATGGCCACGGGCGAGGGGAAGACGCTCGTGGCCACGATGCCGCTCTACCTGAACGCCCTGGCGGGGCGGGGGGCGCACCTGGTCACGGTGAACTCGTATCTCGCCCAGCGCGACGCCGAGTGGATGGGCAACATCTACTCGTTCCTCGGGCTCGAGGTGGACGTCATCGACCTCTACGAGCCGGGCTCGCCGGAGCGGCAGCAGGCGTACCGCGCCGACATCACCTACGGCACGAACAACGAGTTCGGGTTCGACTACCTCAGGGACAACATGGTGCACTCGCTCGCCCAGCGGGTGCAGCGGGCCCACCACTACGCGATCATCGACGAGGTGGACTCGATCCTCATCGACGAGGCCCGGACGCCCCTCATCATCTCGGGCCCCGTGGGGCGCGACACCTCGACGCCGTTCAAGCAGTACAACCCGCTCGTCGGCTCGCTCTACAAGAAGCAGCTCCGCATCACGAACGAGCTCGTGGCCGAGGCGCAGAAGCACCTAGAGGGCGAAGAGCAGTACGCCGCGGGGGAAAAGCTGCTCGCCGTCCGGCGCGGCATGCCCAAGCACCGGCAGCTCCTCAAGATGTTCGCCGAGGACCCGGCGCTGCAGACGCTCGTCAACAAGGTCGAAGCCGACTACATGCGGGACAAGCGGCTCCACGAAGTGGACGAGATGCTCTACTTCGCCATGGACGAGAAGGGGCACCAGGTGCACCTCTCGGACCGGGGCCTCGACGAGCTGTCCCCCGGGGACCCGGACGCGTTCACCGTCCCCGACCTCTCGGGGTCGATCGGCGAGATCGAGAAGGACGACACGCTCTCGGTGGACGAGAAGCGGGAGCGCATCGAGGCCCTCGAGGCCGAGTACGCCGAGAAGAGCCAGAAGACGCACGTCATCCACCAGCTCCTCAAGGCCTATACGCTCTTCCAGAAGGACGAGAAGTACATCATCGGCGAGAGCGGCGAGATCGTCATCGTGGACGAGTTCACGGGTCGCCAGATGGCCGGCAGGCGCTGGAGCGACGGGCTCCACCAGGCGGTGGAGGCCAAGGAGGGGGTGGAGGTCCGGGGCGAGACGCAGACGCTCGCCACGATCACGATCCAGAACTACTTCCGGATGTACGAGAAGCTGTCCGGCATGACGGGCACGGCGGAGACCGAGGAGAACGAGTTCCACCAGATCTACCGCCTGGACGTGCTCGTCATCCCCACGAACGAGCCCGTCATCCGCGACGACCGGAACGACCTGATCTTCCGGACCAAGCGCGAGAAGTTCAGCGCGCTCATGGACGAGATCGAGCGGCTCCACACGATGGAGCTGCCGGTGCTCGTGGGCACCACGAACGTGGACGTCTCGGAGACGCTCTCCCGGATGCTGAAGCGCCGGGGGATGCCCCACCAGGTGCTGAACGCCAAGCACCACAAGTCGGAGTCGGAGATCGTGGCCCTGGCCGGCCAGCCCGGCACGGTGACGATCGCGACGAACATGGCCGGGCGGGGCACCGACATCAAACTGGGGCCGGGCGTGACTGACACGCGCACGGCCGGGTGGGCCCGCGCGAAGGGCCTGGACGCCGGCGAGCTCCTCCCCGTGGATCCCATCCGCGCCGAGAAGATGGATGTCTCGAAGGACGACGAGGTCCTCGAGGTCGGAGGCCTGCACATCCTGGGCTCGGAGCGCCACG
>CAYPMO010000013.1:0-78953 GCA_964412015.1 uncultured Gemmatimonadaceae bacterium
TGGGAGCGGGCGCGCGCCGTCAAGGCGGGAATCGATGCCCTCGTCGGCGAGATCACCAGCCCGTGATCCGCTCGGACTCGGAGGTATATCTCATGAATATGCCCCATGCACCGACGGCGAGTACGTCGGTGAGACCCGAGCCGTACACGCCGTTGATCGTCAGCGACGTTGGGCTCTGGATCTTGATCCGGTGCCGGAGGCGGATAGGGCGCTCAACCACCCCGTGAGGTACGAGAGCACCGTAGGAGCCGTGTGAGGGAGCAACGCCGTCGCAAAGCCGAGCACCTCCCTATGAGACGGGCTCCTGCCAGCGAGCCGCGTCACTCTCTCGCAGCGCCCTACAGCTTCACGTCCAGCGCCATCGCGGCCATGACGAGAGCCGCCTTTTCCTCGTTGCTCACGGGGTCGCGGTGGAACAAGGTGGTACCCGAAGCCTTGGCGACGTCGGTACCGACCATGAGCATGGCCCGCTTGAAGTTGGCCGACTGGTCGGCGGTCGCGTTCGTCGCGAGAACGCTCGCGACGTCTCTGAGACCTTGAAGGACGTCACGCTTGTCCTTGTTGTAGTCGTCCAAGATGCTGCTGAAGCCGACGGCTACGCTCGTCAGCACCTCGCTCACCAGAGGCTCCTTGAAGAGCGGCGCGCTCGCGATGGACGTGGCGAGCGCTTCCATCTCCTTCTTGTCCACTTGCTTGTCTGCGGCAGCCACCGCTGTGAACATCCAGAGGGGTGCGAACTGGAGCGTCTGCCAGTCCGTCGCGGTGTATGAGTCCCTGTTGCTCATTCCGAGCTCCTTCGATCCTCGTGCCGAAGTCGGCAGTCGGGATCCGAGTGGTTGACCGCGTCGACGGACTGGAGGACGTGGTTTCGACGTTCGCCCTATCCCACCTTCACGAAGTCCAGCCCCCACACCCTGCTCTCGCTCCACGTGAGCCCCGCGATCCGCCCCGAAGCATCGCGGCGGAACACGATCGTGCGGCCGCCCACGCCGAAGGCGTCGGTGTACCGGGGCTCGAGAGGCCTGCCGTCGCCCCAGCGGGTCTTGATCACGAGCCGGCCTCCGTCCACCGCCACCGTGTACGTGGCTTCCGCCTCGTCGCTCCGGTAGGTCCCGACGTACGCCGCCAGCTCCCCAGCCTTCGGAGCCCACACGGCCACCGGTTCCAGGCGCACGTCGGGCTGGCCGGGGCGGTCGAGGACGGCGGCGGGCCGGCCGTCGGCGAACGGCGCGCTCTCGAATACGAGCGTGGATTCGCCGCCCGGCTCCTCGAAGCGCGTGGCGCTCGTCGGGACGAGCGCCACGCCGCCCACGCGGAGCCCCTCCGCGGTTGCTTCGGTGGCCATGGGTGCTCCGGTCCGCGTGTCCTTGTACAGGCCGGCGAGTGCGCGCAGCCGGTCGGCATTCGGCCGGATCGCGCCGGCAGGGAGAGGCGGAGCGACATCCTCGATCGCGTCACCGAGATACAGATCGGCGACCTGGTGGAGGAGCCTGCCCGCGTTTCCGGTGGATGTGTTGCACATCACGGCGAGTGCAAGGTCCTGGTCGGGGAAGCGGGCGAGGTGGCCGCGGTATCCGGCCGTCGAGCCGCTGTGCTGGACCTCGCGGATACCGCCGTATGTGCCGATCTGGAGCCCGCTCGCGTAGAAGATGACCTGTCCGGAGTCCAGCACGCCCTGGCGGTGCATCTCCTCGACATAGCGAGGTCCGCCCAGCGCGCCGGTCTCGAGATTCCACGTGAACTTGAGCAGGTCCTCGACGGTGGTGAGTAGTCCTCCGTTGCCATGGACGTCTTCGAACGGCATGAGCATGGACCACCCGCCCGACCCGTTCGGTGCGTACGCGATGCTCCGGTCTTCGACGATCCGCGTGAAGTCGTCGCGCCATTGCGTGTGGGTCATACCGAGGGGCTCGAAGATCCGCTGGCGCGAGAACTCGGCGAAGCTCATCCCGCTCACGCGCTCCACCAGCATCGCCTGGAGATTGTAGCCGGAGTTCGTGTACGAGTAGTACTCGCCCGGCGCGTAGTTGAGCTCCTTCTGCCGGCTGAGGATGTCCAGCACGTGTGTGTGCGTGTGTGCCCGACGTGTGCGGGACCAGCCCTCGATCCCCGCTACCGATCCCCAGTCGCGCAGGCCGCTGGTGTGGTTGAGGAGGTGGCGGACCGTGATGGGCTCGCCGTAGTCGGGCAGCTCGGGGAACCAGCGCCGTATGTCGTCGTCGAAGCCGAGCTTGCCGTCCAGCGCGAGCAGGATCGTCGCGGTCGCCGTGAACTGCTTGGACACCGACCCGGGCTCGAAGATCGACTCGGGCCTGTTCGGCACGTCGTGCTCGAGGTCCGCCATGCCGTAGGCCCTGAGCAGGACCGTCTTCCCCGCCCGGCTCACGCCGAGGGCGCAACCCGGACTGCGCGTGTTGTCGAAGGCGCTGAAGATCGCGTCCACCGCTGCGGTATCCGAGGTCGGTGGTCCCTGCGCGAGGAGCGCGAAGGGTGCGAGCGCCGAGGCCAGGGTGAGGAGGACCACGAACGAAGGCCGGAGAACACGCGTGGGCTTCATGAAACCACCTCTCGGTCGCCAGAGAAACGGCGGGAAGGCAGGATCCAACGCTTAGAGTAGCGTCCCAGGTGGCGCCCGGCCACCCGCGGGTGAGCAAGGGCCGGCCCTTGATCGCGGCGACCTCTCGGACGACCATGACGTACCATGCTGCTCCGCCATGTGACCATTGAGAACTTCCGCGGGATCGGGCGTATGTCACTCGATCTCGACCGCACCACCGTGGTCATCGGCGAGAACAACCATGGTAAGACGAGCCTGCTCGACGTCCTGAGCCGGTGCCTCGGGACGCCGGAGGGTGGGGAGGGGACGGGTTGGGAGTACCGGGACTTCCGCCGTGGACCGGAAGGCGTCGTCGGTCCGATCCGCGTCGTGCTCACGTTCGGCGCTGAGGGCCGTGAGGGAGAGCAGCTCCGCGCCGAGTTCACGGGGCATCCCGGTTCGGGAGCGATGACGACGCGGTTCCTCGACGCGACGGGGAAGCCGATCGAGTTGCCCGATCCCGACGAGACGTTGCGTCGCCTACGCAGGACGCACCCGGTGCTGATCGTCCGGCTCGCCCAGCCCGTCGCCGACGACGACCTCGAGTGGGTGACGCGCGAGCACCGGCGGGAGTTCGACCTCGGGCACGGCGACGATCCGGAGGAGGCGGTCACCCAGGTCTACCGCCGCCTCACGCGGACGCGCGGCGCGATCCCCATGGAGGAGATGCGACGCGGGCTGCAGGCCGCACGCCAGCTTCGGACGGTTCCGGAAAGCCGTGCCGATCCGCGGCTCGGCGTGGAAGCGGGCCGGGCACTCGAGCGAGTCGTTTCCGATGCGGAAGCGTCGGATCCTCGTGCCGTCACGGGAAGTGGGAGCCGGAGCCTCGGGCTCCTGATGGTGCTCGGGGCGCTCCTGGAGGCGCGCGGCGCGGCTTCGATGGACCGCGACGCGAGCCCGCTCATCGCGATCGAGGAGCCGGAGGTCCACCTGCACCCGATGCTCCTCTCGTCCACGTGGGATGTCATCCGTGGCCTCCGGGCCCAGACGCTCGTGACCACGAACTCCGGCGAGTTCCTCTCCCAGGTGCCGCTCGGCAATCTACGGCGCCTGGTCCGCCGCGGGGGACGCATCGAGACATTCCGCCTGAAGAAGGGGACGCTCTCGTCCGACGCGCTCCGGCGCGTCACCTACCACGTGCGCTCGAAGCGCGGCGTGACGTTGTTCGCCCGGTGCTGGATGCTCGTGGAAGGGGAGACGGAGTTCTGGCTTCTCGACGACCTGGCACGGGTCCTCGGATACGACCTCGGTGCCGAAGGCGTGCGCTGCGTGGAGTTCGCGCAGTGTGGGGTGGCGCCTCTGATCCGGCTCGCGAAGGACCTGGGGATCGAGTGGCACCTGCTCTCCGACGGTGACGACTCGGGGGTGGCGTTCGCCGCGGACGCGGTGGCCCAACTGGGGAAGAAACGCCGGAAGCGCGACCACGTCACGCGCCTGCAACGCAGGAACGTCGAGATGCTGCTCTGGGAGCACGGGTTCGACGAGGTGTTTCTGCGCGCGATCGGGCTTCCGCCTCGGGGGTCCGGTTCGCGCAAGGGGGACCGTATTCCGCCGCACAAGGTCGTGGAACGGGCCGTTCGCGCCCACTCCAAGCCGGGCCTCGCGTTGCTCGTGGCCGAGGAGTGTGCGCGCAGGGGACCGGAGAGCGTACCGCCGCCGCTCCGGAACGTCATCGAGACATCCGTGCGGCTGGCTCGCGAGGCCGTTCGGGACGACGTCGTCGGAGAGGTGGGCGGGGGCTAGGCGCCCTCGTGCCAGCGGCTCGGCGGATCGCCGGCGAGCACGGCCTCCCACGCATCGACCATGCGCTCGAAGCCGAATCGCTCGGCCGCCCGGCGGCGCCCCTCCTCGCCCATGGCGAGGCGCACGGCGCCCAGGGCCAGGATCCCGGCCAGCGCGTCGGCCAGCGCCCGCGGCTCCGGCGGCGTGACGAGTCCCGGGGCTCGCCCGGTGCGATCCGGAGCGAGCGCGTCGTGCGCGCCCGAGACCGGCGTGCTCACGACCGGCACGCCCGCGGCCATCGCCTCGAGCATCGCGTTCGCCATGCCCTCGCGCTCGGAGGTCACCACGAACACGTCCAGCGCGCCCAGTACCGTCGCCACGTCGGAGCGCCACCCGAGGAAGTGTATGCGGGAAGCGATCCCGAGTTCCCCCGCACGGGCACGGAGCTCCGCGTCCGACTCACCTTCGCCGGCGAGGATGCAGTGTAGATCCGGCAGCATCGCGACGGCGTCCAGCAGGCGCTCGAGGCGCTTCGGGGGCGCGAGGCGTGCGAGCGCGCCCACGATCGGGCTGTCCTCGGGCAGGTTCAGGGCCCTGCGCGCCTCGGTGCGCGCCGGGACCCGGCCCTCCAGGCGGACGCCGTCGTGGACCGTGGCCACCCGCGCGGGATCGAGGCCCCCCGGCCCGGCCAGGATCGCGGTCCGGATGCCGTCGGCATTCACGAGCGTGGCGTCGACCCACCGGCGGAAGGCCAGCCGGTACGTCCAGTGCCTGCCAGGCAGGTCCGAATCGAGCCCGATCCGTGACACGACCCGGGACACGCCGGAGAGCCGTCCGGCCATCGCGCCCAGCCAGACCTTCTTGAACGTGGTGAGGAGGAGCGCGTCGGGGCCGAACCGGCGGAGCCGGCGTGCGAAGCGCCACGCGTCCGGGAACATCAGGTGTCCCCCGAGCACGGCGGGCGAGGAGGACACGCCCTCCGCCTCGGCGCGGCGCGCCACGTCCGCACTGTTGCAGAAGAGGTGCACGTCGTGTCCGCGCGCCTGGAGTCCCCGCAGCAGGAGGAGGGCCCATTTTTCGCCCCCGCCGTAGCGCAGGGCGCCGTTGTGGGCGGCGACGCGGAGATGGGGGGCCATGTCGTCTCGCCGGACGGGGTGCATTACCCGAACTACGCTACGGGGGATCACCGCGCCAGGGGCGGGCCGGGGGCCCCCACGGTCCCCAGGGGTTCGTTAGATTCCGGACCCATGATCCGAGCCGAGCGCAGGAAGACGATTCCGGTGGACGTGGGCGGTGTCACCGTGGGGGGCGCCGCCCCGGTGGTCGTCCAGTCCATGACCAACACCGACACGGCCGACCCGGTCTCGACGGCCGAGCAGGTGAAGCTGCTCGCCGACGCGGGAAGCGAGCTCGTGCGGGTCACCGTCAACAACGAAGAAGCCGCCGGCGCCGTTCCCGTGATCGTAGCCCGCCTGCGGGATGAAGGCTACCTCACCCCGGTCATCGGCGACTTCCACTACAACGGGCACCTCCTCCTCACGAAATACCCCGAGTGCGCCGCGGCGCTGGCGAAGCTCCGCATCAACCCCGGCAACGTCGGCACGAAGCACCGGGACGAGAACTTCCAGCGGATCGTCTACGTCGCGATCGAGCACGACAAGCCCGTGCGCATCGGCGTGAACTGGGGCTCGCTCGACCAGCGTCTTCTCACCGAGATGATGGACGCCAACGCGAAGGCACCCGAGCCCAAGCCCGCGGAGGCGGTCCTCATGGACGCTCTGGTCGAGAGCGCGGTGCGCTCCGCCGCGATGGCCGAGGAGACGGGTCTCCCGCACGACCGGATCATCATCTCGACGAAGGTGTCCAGCGTCCGGAACTTGATCCACGTGTACCGCGCGCTCGCAGGGCGGTGCGACTATCCGCTCCACCTCGGGCTGACCGAGGCGGGGCTGGGTGTGAAGGGGATCGTGGCCACGACGGCGGCGCTCGCGCCTTTATTGCTCGAGGGCATCGGAGATACGATCCGCGTGTCGCTCACCCCGAGGCCGGGGGGCGATCGGGCCGAAGAGGTGCGCGTCGCGCAGCAGGTTCTCCAGTCGCTCGGCATCCGCCACTTCGAGCCGCAGGTGACCTCGTGTCCGGGTTGCGGGCGCACGACCAGCACGTTCTTCCAGGAGATGGCCGAGGACATCACCTCGTTCATCCACGAGAGTATGCCGGTGTGGCGCCGGGAGTACCCCGGTGTAGAAGAGATGGAGGTGGCGGTGATGGGGTGCGTCGTGAACGGGCCGGGCGAGTCCAAACACGCGGACATCGGGATCAGCCTGCCCGGCACGTTCGAGGAGCCGAAGGCGCCGGTCTACGTGGACGGCGAGCACACTGTGACGCTCAAGGGCGAGGGGCTCGTCGAGGAATTCAAGCAGATCCTCGTGGACTACGTGCGCAGGAGATACGGGAGCGGGACGTAGGGGCGGTCCTGGGGTGGGTCCGGCGCCTCGACGTGGGCTTAGCGTCCGCCCGCGCTCGACAATCGGGGCGCCCCCCCCGTACATTCCGATCGGGGTTGCGCATAGGACGAATCCGTTCCTCAAGCTAGGACCAACCCGTTCCTGAAGCCCTGAGGGCCTCTGTGCGGGGCGGTCGCCCACCAGCGGTCGCTTCGCCCCCCCCACCGGTCCCCGAGCCTGGGCCGGATAGTGCTCCGCGTCTGTCCTGGAGCGTCGGAGCCGCCCACCCGCGCCATACCGCAGCGCAGTCCCGTCCTGAGCCTCCAACCGGAAGTGTGCGATGATCCCATCTGACGGCTGGGGTGGCGAATCCGAGCCCTTCGAGCTCCTCGAGACCCTGGGCTCCGGAGGCTTCGCCACCACCTTCAAGGCCAGGGTGCTGGACGAGGATCTGGCTCGCGACTGGAAATGCGACATCGTCGCGATCAAGGTCCCCCTGGGGCGCAAGCAGGAGCGCGTCCTGACCAAGGAAGTCGAGATGAACGGGCTCCTGCACATGCGGTTGCGGGAGATCCAGGCGACGAACCTCGTCCCCTACCTGGGATTCTGCGTCTTCCGCGGACAGATCGTGATGGCCATGCAGTACGTTCCGGGAGGGAGTCTGCGGTACATGATCGGTTCCGTGGGTGCCCAGAAGCCGCTGCCGCTGGATGAGGCAGTCGAGATCGCGGAAGGTATCCTGGCCGGGCTCAGCGCCATCCACCGGGAGCGCATCTTCCATCGGGATATCAAGCCCGAGAACGTCCTCATGGACGGCCGGGTCCCGAAGATCTCCGACCTCGGGATTTCCCGGATGCTCGACTCCAACGAGCAGGCGTCCCAGGCGGGGACGTTGTTCTACATGTCGCCCGAGCTGCTCGACGTTGAAGGAGCGTCGTTCCCCTCGGACATCTGGTCCCTGGGGGTGACGCTCTATGAGATGGTAACGGGCGTGATCCCGTTCGGCGACATGCGTACGCCGGTGGGCGTGATCGTGGACAACATCCGCCGCGCCGAGATCCGGCCCCCGCGGAAGCATCGACCGGACATCCCCGAGGAGTTGGACGGGATCATCATGAAGGCCCTCGAGCGCCACCTGGAACGGAGATTCCGGACCCCTGACGAGATGCTCGAGAGCCTCCAGGGGTGGCGCCGGGGCGCGACTTCGAAGGCGAATGAGGAACTGGAAGCGGCGCGCGAGCTCATGAGCAGCCTGGAACCGCCGCCGGGCGCCGAGGAGAAGCTCAAGGGCCTCCTGGCCAAGTATCCGGAGGATCCCAAGGCGTACCAGTACCTCGGCGAGTACTACAACCGCTGCCAGCGGCACGGCGATGCGATTTCCGTGTTCCGGGAGGGACTGAAGCACGCTCCCGAGAATGCCCTCCTCCACTGGGACCTGGCCCTTTCCTACCAGAGGAGGGGACAGAACGCCGAAGCGGCCGCGTCGCTCGAGCGCGCCATGGCGCTCGGGATGGACGCGAGCCTGCAGCGCCACGCTTCGATGCTCCTGAAGGCGTTGAAGGCGCGCTGACATGCTCACCTTCGACGGCTTCGCCCTGTCAGAAGCGGGGCGAGGGACGGAAGTGAACGAGGACTGGGTCGTCATGGACCCGGTCGCGGGGCTGTTCGTGGTCGCCGACGGGATGGGCGGGCGGCCCGGGGGAGAGACCGCGAGTCGCCGGGCCGTGGAGACCTTCGTGCGGCTTGCGGGTGGCACGGCCCGCAGGCGGGCCGACCACGGTGCGCTCCGCGGTATCGTGGACGACGTCAACCGCGGGGTGCGATCGCTGGGCGAAGCCGACCCTGCACTCGCTGGCGTGGGCACCACACTCTCGGCGCTCCTCGTGGACGGCTCCGGAGGCACCGTCGTCCACGTCGGGGACAGCAGGATCCTCCGGTGGCGGGGCGGCACACTCGGCCAGCTCACATCGGACCACACGGTCGAGGCCGAGTACCGCCGGGAGGCCTCCGACGCCGCCACGCCCCTGAACCCTCGAATCGGATCCATGCTCGCACGTGCGGTCGGTGCTCGCGAGACCGTGGAGGCGGACATCGTCGACGTCGACCTGCGGGACGGCGATGTGCTGCTCCTCGTCACCGACGGTGTCTACAAGGTGCTGGAACCGGCCTCTCTGGAGGCTCTGCTCCGTGAGGCCCCGGAAGGCGAGAGCGCCGAGGCGATGTGCGTCCACCTGTTCGAGTCGACGCGGGCCCGCGGTCCGGAGGACGACACGACGCTCGGCGTGGTGACTGTCCGCGAGGATGCCGGCCGGAGGGAATCATGATGAAGAACGAGCCGCTGGCCCTCGCCGACGCCGTGGAGCAGGACGTGCGTCGCCTCATGCATGAGCTTGCCGAGGCGCGCATGAGCCTCGACGAGGCCAGACGTGAGTCCGAGGACCGGCTCGAGGCGATTCTCATGAGGCTCCTGGAGGTGCTGGATGCGTTCGATCGCGTGTTCGAGGCGACGCACGCGAAGCCCGAGGCGGTCACACCCCAGATGAAGATCTGGCTGGGGAATTTCCGGTCCGTGAAGCGCCTCCTCGATGTGCTGCTGAAGGAGGAGGGGGTAAGGCCCGTCGAGAACGTGACCGGCGGTTTCGACCCCGCGTGGCACAAGGTCGCCGACACGGTGGTGGACGGCGCGCTCCCGGAAGGCACGATCGTGCGCGAAGTCCGGCGTGGCTTCGTGCGTAACCAGAAGCTCCTGAGGAAGGCCGAGGTTGTGGTGGTGAAGAATACCGACTGAACGAGGACGTCCGATGGGGAAGCTCGTAGGCATCGACCTGGGAACCACCAATACCGTCATCGCCGTCGTGGATGGCCCCCGGCCCCGGGTCCTGGACAGCCGGGAGGGGAAGCCGGAGATCAGCTCCGTTGTGAGCCTCAAGCGGAGGCGGGCGAGGAAGGATGCAGCCGCGGGGGACGGGGCCGAGATTCTCGTGGGCGACGGGGCCTACGACAACTGGGGGATGTCCCCGCGGGACACGGTGCTGTCGGTCAAGAGGCTCATGGGGCGCGCCATGGCCGACCCCGAGGTGCAGAAGATTCAGGAGTGGGCCCAGTACAAGGTCACGGCTCCGACGCGCGGCACGAAGGACAGCGTGCGCGTGGTACTGGGGCAACGGGAGTACGCGCCGGACGACATCTCGGCGATGATCCTGAAGAAGGCGAAGGAGGATGCCGAGTTCCGGTTGGGCGCCGAAGTGAGTCACGCCGTGGTGACCGTACCCGCCTACTTCTCCCAGGTCCAGCGTGAGGCGACGCGCAAGGCCGGTCTCAAGGCGGGCCTCAAGGTCATCAAGATCCTGGACGAGCCTACTGCGGCCGCGATCGCGTTCGGGCAGGACAGCCATGACGACGCGCCCCGCACCCTTCTCGTCTACGACCTCGGCGGGGGGACCTTTGACGTCTCGCTGCTCATGGTCGCGGGCAACACGTTCGCTCCGCTGACCCTGGAGGGCGACATGTGGCTCGGGGGGGACAGCCTCGATCAGTGTCTGGTCGACCGGGTCGTGCGGTGGGTGAAGGACGAGTATGGGCTGGACCCGCTTGCCAACCACCGCTTCATGGCCGAGCTGCGCAAGGCCGCGCGCAAGGTGAAGGAGCGGCTGAGCGCATCGCAGTCCGTGGATCTGGTGCTCACCGGGATGCTCCAGGACCCGGACGGGAACCTCATCGACGTGGACCTGGAGATCACGTGCGAGGAGTTCGAGCGCGCCATCCTTCCGCTCATTGCCGCCCACAAGGTGTGCGCGTGCGGCGTGGCCAACAACCCCGAGGACGACCGGTGCGGCGAATGCGGCGCATCGTTGGCCGGCAGGCCTGTGGTGGACGGCAGGGCGCTGCGGATCGTCAAGCGGGCTTTGGCGAATGAGAACCTGGGGCCCGAGCAGGTGGATCACGTGCTCATGGCGGGAAACTCCTCCGCTGTCCCGCTCGTGCAGCGCTCGATGGAGGAGCTCTTCGGGGCGGGCAAGGTCCTGCGCAAGGTCCACCCCAAGCACAGCGTGGCGATGGGCGCCGCGATCCTGGCCGCGTGGACCGGCGAGCGGCTCACGTGCTCCGCCCCCGACCCGGCCGATCCCACGAGGGAGTGCGGTCACGTGAACGAGCCCGACGCCGTCGTGTGCGCGCTGTGCGGGGCATCGCTGATCCTGGAGGAGGAAGCGGAGGTGGAGGAGGTCCCATCGGACGGCGGGGAGATCGAGGTCGTCCGGAAGAAGCCGGGAGTGGTCGGCGGGATCGCGCCGTTCCACTATGGGACGCAGACGGCGGGCGACCGCTTCAACGTCTTCATCCGCAAGGGAGAACCGTTCCCGACGGAAGAGCCCCGGACGCAGACGTTCTATACGCGGGCTCCCGGCCAGCGGATGGTCAGCATCCCCGTGTACGGGGGCGACAACCTGGAGACCGCCAGCGCCAACGAGCTTCAGGGGCAGGCCTATGCGATTCTCCCCCCAGATCTCCCCTCCGAGACGCCGGTCCGCATCACGCTCGCGCTGGACGGCGACGGCGTCTTCATCTTGACGGCCTACCTCGGCGACGGCACGCGACTGGATCCCTGGATCGTGAAGGGGGATGCCGACGCTGCGGCGATCGAAGGGCTCGAGCGCGCGGAGGCGGCACTGGCCGCGAAGGCCGACGCGCTGTCGCACCAGGAGAAGGCCAGGCTGGAGATGTTGCGTGAGGGTGTCTTTGACCGGATGAAGGCGCGGGACTTCGACGGCGCGGTGGACGAGGTCGGGCGGCTGGAGAAAAAGGTGGAGGACGCCAAGCCGGCGGGGGCGGGCGCGGGCGAGGGCATGTCGATCCGCGAGAAGGCCGAGGGGCTGACGCGCTTCGCGGAATTCGTCCTGAGCGAGTATGCCTGGGCGTTCGACGATCCGAACATGGTGTACCGCATCACGAAGGCCGTCGAGGAAACGAAGGAGGCGCTGGCCCGGGGCGACGAGGCCAGACTCCAGGAGGCGGTGGCCGCGCTGGACAAGGCGACGGACAACCTGCCGCAGGCGGTGCAGGCATTCCTCGCGCTCAAGGGCGCGATCCTCTCCCAGATCCAGCCCGCGGACCCAGCCGCGGCCGCATCGCTGCTCGCGGAGGTGGGCGAGATCGAGAGGGGCGTGCGGAGTGGGAACACGACCGTCCTCCGCCGCCTGGAGTCCGTGTTCCAGAAGGTCCAGGCAGCGATCCAGGACGCACAGCGCCGGCGTCCGGGGGTGCGGCGCTGCGAGATCTGCGGGGCCGAGATGGGAGGGGAGCGGTACTGCCCCGAGTGTCACGCGGACAGCTGGCTCCCGGGTGGGAAGACGTCCTCGAGCACCAGCACGACACGCTAGGAGGCACGCCCTGGCGATGAAGGATCCACTCCATACGCAGCCGACGCCCTACGACATCCTGGGCATCGACCGCTCGGCGGGCCCCGCCGACATCGATCAGGCCTTCAGGGCGGGGCTGGCCAAGGGGGTGAATCCCTCCAAGCTCACCGGGGCCAAGAAGACGCTGGAGCGCCCGGTGGACCGGGCCATGCTCGATCTGTTCCTGTACGATCCCGAGGTCCTCGCCCGGCTTCGCCCCGACCCGGGAGCGGACCCGGGATGCCTCACCCTCGACGCGCGGGGTGCCACGGCCGAAGACTGGGAGGCACAGCTCAGACGTTCGTTCCCCGACTACGGCATCGCCCACGCGCTCGCAGTCCTGTGGTACTGGTGGGCGCTGCACGCGTCCGACCGGCTGGCGACCGGTGGCGCGGCGGGCGCGGAGGGCTCGCCTTCGTTCGACGTCCTCTGGGAGAGCGCGATCGCCTACTGGGCGATGGTCGTCTCGAGCGACGGCTTCTGGGACAAGCACGTCTCCGTGGCGAAGGAAGTGATCCCAGAGGTTCGGCGCGCACTGTCGGAGCGGCTCCCAGGCGACCTCCAACGGCTCGCCCAGCAGCACCGGGATGCCGGGCAGGAGGAGTTGGCCGACCAGTACCGGCGGCTCGAGCTGATGCTCGCGACGGAGGTGAAGACGGCGAAGGCCCTGGCGGGCGCGGGGTACGGGACCAGTGCAGGGCCGCTGTGGTGCGGGGCCCTGATGCTGGGCCGGCTCTCACTCCTGGACTCCATCCGTGAGCAGGTGAGCGCGGACTTCGCGGCCAGCCCGAGGGACGAAACGCTCCAGTCGCTGACGCGGGCACTCTCCCCCCACTTCCGGATCGCGGCCCTCATCGAGCGCAAGGAGCCCCACGCGGCCCTGGAGGCGATCGGGGGCCTGTCCGCGGGCGAGAAGCGGTCCAAAGAGGTCAAGGAGCTCAAGGCCCGCGCGCTCCTCCTGAAGGGACGCCAGGAGGAGAGCCTGGGGAAGATCCGTGAGGCCCTGAGGTCGTGGAAGGAAGCTTCCGCGTGTGGTCCGCCAGTGGAGCTCGCCGGGAAGATCCGTGAGGCGGCCTCGGAGGTCGCGCTGGCCGCGGCCACTGCGCTCCATTCCCAGGACCGCAAGGAGGCGATCGCGATCCTCGACCTGGCGGTCTCGTTCGCTGCGACGGAGAAGCTGAACCGGACGCTGGCCGAGCTCCTGACGGAGCGAGGCATCGAGACCGTGGTGAAGGCGCAGAAGGAGTTCGAGAAGAACCCATCGACGGAAGGGGCAGCGAAGCTCACCAAGGCGATCGAGAAGGGACTGAAGGACCTCGATCGGGGCGCGGAGCTGGGCTCCGCCCGGGCCAGGGAGCAAGCGAACGTCGCCCGCTCGCTGCTGGGGTTGAGCGGCGGGATGTCGCCCGAGGCGCGGAGCCTCTTGGAGGAGGCGAACCAGGCCGCGTCCAGGAAGGATCTGAACATCTCGATCCGCAAGCTGAGGAGCGCCCTCGAGAAGGTGTCCAAGGGGTCCGAGGCGCACACGCAAATCTCGAAAATGCTCTCCGCGGCGCTCTCGGGCCACGCGGTGTCCGTCGTCAATGAGACGATGGAGCGGGCGCAACTCATCGGGCAGCAGGAAGTCGCCGCGCGCCTCCAGGAGGCGCTCAAGGAGCTCACGGAGGCGGGGAGTCTCGACCCCACGAACGAACAAGCGCGCAACAATCTCGCGAGCCTGCTCGAGTTGATGACGAAGCTGGGTGTGCCCCTCGTGCCCGGCGGTGCGCCGATCGGCGGGAGCGTGTCGGCGAAGGCTCGTGCGCAGAACCGCGACGGGGCGCTCCCGTTCGTGGCGGGAATCGCGTTGCTCCTCGCGGCAGTTCTGGGCTTCCTGTCCCTCCCCAATCAGAGCATCGGGTTTCTCAGGGGCATCAGTGGGTGGGTCCGCGCCGTCTCGGAGGCTTCCCCCACGGGCCCGGCGCTCCTCTGGCTCGGGTATGCGTTCGGAGGCCTGGGCATCCTCACGCTGCTCTCGATCCCCTTCCACACCGGTCCGGCCTCGTGGCTGGTGGGCGGTGTGGCGGACAGGAAATGGCGGGGGAAGAACCCCATCCTCAAGCTGCTGGAGGTCGCGCAGTACGCCTTCCTTGTTCTGTTCGCGGGGAGCGTGATGATCCACGGTCCCCCTCCAGGCTCCGTCGAGCCGCCGCTCCAGCGGGAGCCCGCGTCCGCCGAGGAAGCCACTCCCGGACAGCCGGCGGTGTCGGAGGCGGCGCCTTCGAGCACCACTACGACCGAGGCTCCGACCGCCGCCGCTGCGGCGCCTGATGCCGAAGTACGAGCCTCCGAGCCGGCCCCGTCTGAAGCTCCCGCCCTCGACGTGTCCGACGTCTCCTGGATGGCGACGGATCCCATTCCTCCCGAAACCGTCACCGAGCTTCTCGGCGCGGTCACGAACCTCGCAGAGGAGGAACGCGAGCCTGCGCTCGCCCGCCTCGACTCGGCCGGCGCGGGGGCGGGCGAGAGCGTGCAGGCCACGCTCGCGCTGCTGCGCTCCGCGTCCGCGGAGGAGAGCGGAGACTACGACGCCGCGCGGACCCGCTACCACCAGCTCCTGACGATCGCGGGCGGCGGCCGCTACGGGGCCACGGCGAGCCTCCGGCTCGAGGTCCTGGACGCCCGCGACGAGGACGCGCTCGAGAAGGCCCTGAAAGAGCGCGCCGAGGGGCCCGGCGACACGATCTGGGCACGCATGAACGAGGGATGGGTGCACACCTCGGCCCAGCGGGCGGCCCTCCTCGGACTCATGGACGTGCGCTCGGACCGGCTCACCGTCCGCTTCTACCGGTTCCTCGCCGAGCACTCGTTCACGGAGCCGCACGCGGCCTACCTGCGGATCTACGGCTACATCCTGATCCTCTGGGTTCTGGTGCAGCTGCCCCTGCTCGGCCGTATGACCGAGCTGTTCCGCGCGGCGCCGAGACTCCGCCCCCACGTGGCGCGACTCCAGCAGGAGTTCAAGGGCGACCAGGCCACGCTCGCGAAGAAACTCCCGCAACTCTATGCTCTGCACGGCGTGAACCCGGCGTGGGGCTGCCTCCATGGGCTCATCGACATCGCCTTCGTGGTGCTCTTCTACTTCACGTTCCGGGCGTACGCTCCGCAGCTCGTCCTCGACGATGCGAACTTCTACGGGATGGCCGACCTCCTGCACCGCGATCCGCGCGTTCTCGGTCTGTGGGGATTCATGGGTTTCCTCTACACCACAACCCGGCCCAACGTCACCGGGCCCGGCGCGGGCGCTGTGGCGTTCCGGGCCGTGCTGGGTGTGGCGATCGTCTGCGCCGTCGCGTGGTGGCTGCACTGGCCGGCGTGGCTGCTGATCTTCTGGGTCCTTCTCTGGGTCTGGTCCATCTGCTTCCGCGCACTGGCCGTGTTCCTCTCGAAGAGGAGGGCCTGATGGATACCGCGCGCGTGGATTGCCCCGTCTGCCTCGCGAGGGACCTGGACCCGGGGCTTGCCGCGTGCCCTTCCTGCGGCACCGACCTCGGGCCGCTCTGGCGCGTTCGTGAGTTGGCGGCGCGCGCGGCGGAAGGGGCGGTGCACCCGCCGGTTGTCGCGCCGGTCCCGAGGGCCCAGGGCCGCGCGACGCCGCGGCCACCGCTTCGGAGAGCCGTGAAGCTTGCGCTGGGCATCCTCGCCCTGTGGGTTCCGGTGTCGGTGGCGCTCCTCGTGGCGACGCGGAACGCGCGCCCGTCCGTGGAGGAGGCGGGTTCGGCCCCGGCTCCGGCGGCGCGGGAGTCCCCGGGCGCTGCCGGTCCGGAGGGCACGGGCATCGCCCCGCTTCTCGGCAGCTTGGAAGGCATTCGGGGAGCTATGGTCACCGCGGCGGAGGGGAACGTCCGCATCGTGTTCGCGGAGGGGATCTTCGCATCGGGCTCGGATCAGCCGAGTGATGCGGGGCTCGGCTCTCTGCAGGTGGTTGGGCGCACGCTCGCCGCAGCGGCTACGGAGGGCTTCGGGGGCGACGGACTCGTCGTGGACGTGGTCGGCGCGTGCGACGACCGCCCGACGCGGCCGGGAGGCCTCTGGAAGGACAACTGGTCGTTGGCGCTGGGCCGAGCCCGCGCCGCCGCCGAGATCCTCCGCGCCGAGGCGGGGGCGGCGCCCATTCGCTGGCGGGTGTCGTCGGCCGGTGAGGCCGGAACGCCCTGGGCCAACGACACGGAGGCGGGCCGTTCGAGGAACAGGACCGTCATGCTCTACGTGGCGGGGGAAAGGGAAGGGACGTCGATCACCCGGACGAAGGGCCAACCCTAGGAGGTTCGCGTGTCGGACCAGCTGCCGGACATCCTGAACGAGCTCCTCGCCGTGGCGGGTGTCGAGGCGAAGGCGGCCCGGGACCCGGAGGTCGCCCCGCTCCATCTCTTCATCGCGGTCCTGAAGCAGTGCGTCCCGCCCGTGGAGCGCGCGATGACCAAGACGGGACTCGACCCGGTCAAGCTGCGGCGGCGGGCACGGGGACTCGCGCACCACTTCGGCAGGAAGACCGACGCCGATCC
The DNA here is from genome assembly GCA_964412015.1 of uncultured Gemmatimonadaceae bacterium. Taxonomy (GTDB): domain Bacteria; phylum Gemmatimonadota; class Gemmatimonadetes; order Longimicrobiales; family Gaopeijiaceae; genus SZUA-318. The sequence goes on from CAYPMO010000013.1 coordinate 16,706, forward strand.
GACAGGCCTCTCGACGGACGCGGAGCGGATCCTCCACACCGCCCTGGAGTTGGCGGGGAACGATGGGGTGCTCGGCACGCCGATGCACGTCCTCATCGTGCTCTTCCAGGTTCCGGACCAGATGCTGCGCTCCGTGTTCCGGGAGGAGGGCCTGCCCTTGGACGTCCTGTCGGATGTGCTGCGCCAGGAGATCGCCACGCTCCGGCCCGATGAGATGGAGCCCCGCCTGCTCCGGAAAGAGCCGGCGAGAGGGCAGGGCGACGGCGGGGGCTCGGGCGGGCAGTCGGCGCTGGCCCGGTATGGGAAGGACTATACGGCGCTGGCGCGAGAGGGAAAGATCGATCCGATCGTCGGCCGGCGCGACGAGCTCAAGCAGATGGTCCGCGTCCTGCTGCGGAAGCAAAAATGCAACCCCGTGCTGCTCGGCGAGGCCGGAGTGGGCAAGACGGCGCTCGTGGAAGGGCTCGCCCTCTACGCGGCCAGCGAGGACGCACCTCCCGAGGTGCGGCGGATGCGGATCGTGGAGATCCCCGTCGCGTCGCTTGTGGCTGGCGCGAAGTACCGTGGGGACTTCGAGGAGCGCCTCCAGGCGATCATCCGCGAGGCCGAGGCCGACTCCGACGTCGTGATCTTCTTCGACGAGATCCATACAATCGTAGGGGCGGGAAGCGGCGGCGACGCCATGGACGCCGCCAACATCCTGAAGCCCGCCCTGGCGCGGGGGGGCTTCCGGTGCATCGGCGCCACGACGCCCGCCGAGTACCGCCGCTACATCGAGAAGGAGGCGGCGTTCGAGCGCCGGTTCCAGCCGGTGAAGGTCGAGGAGCCGACCCCCGCGGAGGCCCGGCAGATCCTCGCGGCGCTGCGCCCGCGCTACGAGGAGCACCACAAGGTGAAGATCGAGGACGCCGCGCTGGACGCGGCCGTGAGTCTCTCGGTGCGCTACCTCCAGGAGCGGCGCCTGCCTGACAAGGCGCGTGACCTCCTGGATCAGGCCGCCGTCACGAAGCGCATCGGCACGCTGGGTCCGGCGAAGGGCGGTCAGGGGGATATGATGACCGTCACCGAGGCCGACGTCGCCTCGGTCGTGGCCGAGTGGACCGGCATCCCCGTCGAGCGGCTCACCGCGACGCAGCGCGAGCGCTTCGCGCACATGGAGGAGGAGCTGTCCAGGCGGGTCGTGGGACAGAGTCACGCGGTGGCAGCGGTGTCCCGCACGATCCGCACCGCCATGTCGGGCCTGGCCCGGCCCAATCGACCGTACGGGGTATTCCTGTTTACAGGGCCCTCGGGCGTGGGGAAGACGGAGCTGGCCAAGGCGCTCGCCGAATTCCTCTTCGACGACGAGAAGCACCTCGTGCGCCTGGACATGTCGGAGTACACGGAGGAGCACAGCGTCAGCAGGCTCGTCGGCTCGCCTCCGGGCTACGTGGGGCACGAGGAGGGTGGCCGCCTGACCGACGCGGTCCGGACCACTCCCTACACGGTCGTGCTGCTCGACGAGATCGAGAAAGCACATCCGAAGGTCTTCGACCTCTTCTTGCAGATCTTCGACGACGGCCGGCTGAGCGATTCACGCGGCCGGGTGGCGGACTTCAGCAACACGGTGATCATCCTCACGAGCAACATCATAACGGGCCAGGAAACCACCCCGCGCATAGCCAAGGTGGGATTTCTGAGGAGCGAGCAGCACGCGGTCCTGCGGGAGCCCTCCGAGGAGGAAATGACGCGGATCCTGCTCTCCCGATTCCGCCCGGAGTTCGTGAACCGGATCAGCAAAGTCGTGATGTTCCATGCGCTCGGTGCCCCGGAGATCAGGAGCATCATCGACAAGCTCATGAACGGGATCCGCGATCGGCTGGCACAGCACGGGATCACACTCCAGGTGGCGCCCGGCGGCTACAGTGCCCTCATGAGCAAGGGCTTCCGCCCCGAATTTGGGGCTCGCGAGATGGAGCGCGTGGTGGACGCCGAGGTCGTGCAACCCCTGGCGCAGGGCATCATGGAGGGCCGGTTTGGCAAGGGCGACTCGATCACCGTGGACGGGTCGGCCGGCACGGTTGTCCTGCGTCCGTCCGGCGGGGACGACGCGCTCCTGTGCGGCTCCGTGCTCCGGACCAACCTTGCGCCCCGGAAACGCGAGGAGGTCGCGATGCTCCTTGTGGACGTGGTGGAGTCCACGGAGATGGTTCTCGACCGGGGCGACACGGCGTTCGTGCATGTGATCCGCGCGCTCCACGACGGATTGGCCGTGGATCCGAGCGCGTCGCGGATGCGGTTCCTGAAGGGCACAGGCGACGGTTTCCTGGCGGTCTACGATGAGGTGGAAACGGCCGTGCAGGTCGCGCGCGACCTGCGGGACGGGGCGGATCCATCGCTTCGTCTGCGGCTCGTGGTGCATGCAGGCGCCGTGAAGGTGGGCGCGGACGGCGATCCCCTGGGGGAGGAAGTGCATCGCCTGTTCCGCGTCGGGTCGATCAGGGAGTGCGACAACGAGCTCACGTTGGCGCCCGAGGTCGCGGAGCAGAACCTCGGGGAAGGGCGCGTCATCATGACCCGAGCCGCGTTGGACAGACTCCCGGATGCACTTCGGCGGGAGTTCGCACTCATGGGGAGGTACTGCCTGAGGGGCTTTACGGCTGCGGAGGAAGTCTGGGCGGAGCAACGACCTGAAGGAGTCAGGACATGACTATCAACGTGTTCCGAAACGTGGGTGGAGGTGAGGGGAATACGGGGAAGAAGTTGGACATGTACCGGAGCCACCTGAGCTCCGAGGGCTACATCCCGGAGGTGGACAAGGACGGCGACCTCGTGTTCAAGGTGGAGGGGGGCACGTACGTGCTCTTCGCCCATGAGGACGACCGGGAGTACTTCTCGATCCTCTTTCCCGGCTTCTGGCCTATCGAGAGCGAGAAGGAGCGGCGTGAAGCGTATGTCGCGGCGAACCACGCCACGGCACAGACGAAGGTGGGCAAGGTGTACGTCCTCAAGGACAACGTATCCGCGTCCGTCGAGATGATCTTCGGGGATCCGGAGCAGTTCAAACCCGTGTTCCGGCGCTCGCTCACGATCCTCAGGGCGGCCGTGGCGACGTTCGCAGAGAAGATGAGGGAGGCGATGTAGTGGAGGGCGGCGCGATCCTGCGCCATATGCTGAACCGGCATTCGAAGCTCCGCTGAGCGCCGGGGGTCGGCGTCACGCTTTCCGTTGGCGATTCCGGCCGATGGCGTTACCGTGGACGACTTCCGTGCCGCACCGATGTCGACCCCGGCCAGGAACCTGCCCATGAACACGTCCTTCCGTACGTCTGCCCCGACCGCGGCCCTCGCCCTCGCGGGGGCCCTGGTCCTCGCCCCGACTCCCGCCGCGGCCCAGGAGGGTCGGACCGGCCCCGTCCAGGAGGCCCAGCGCCTCGACAGGGAAGGAGACTTCGCGCGCGCCCGCGAGATCTACCAGTCGGTGCTCGACACCGTGACGGACCCACGGGCCCGCGCGAACGTCCACAGGCGCCTGGCCATGTCCTACGGGTTCGAGGGCGACTGCGCCAACACGATCCGCTACGAGGAGATGGTGATCGGGTACTGGAGGACGCGCGAGGCGGCCGAACCGCAGAACGCGTTCTACCAGCAGGGAGAGATGGCCAACGAGGCCGCGCGCGTCTGCATCGACTCGGACCAGCTGGACGAGGCCGAGCGGATGTATCGGCGGGGCTCCGACCTCGGGAACCTGGAGCCCGAGCCGCGCACACACCCGAAGAGCCTCTGGGACTACCGGCTCGCGCACGCGCTCGGCCGGCTCGCCGCGAAGCGTGGCGACGCGGAGGAGGCCCGGCGACAGATCGCCGCGGCGCGGGCCGCGCTCGACTCGGACCCCGCGATGGCCGAACCGCAGGAGCGCTACTTCCCCTACCTCGTGGGCTACGCGGCGCTCTACACCGATGACCTGGCCACGGCGGAGGCGGAACTGACGCGCGCGGTGTCCATGAACGAGAACGATCCGTTCATGAACACGCTGCTCGCGATGACGTACGAGAAGCAGGGCCGCGTGGACGAAGCGAACGCCCTCTACCGGAAGGCGTACGACATGGTGCGCGCCCACAATCCGGCCGCGGCGTTCACGCGGCGGTTCGTGAGGCAGAAGCTGGGGATGTAGGGGCGCGGGCGCGTCAGGGCCGGCGGACGTTTCCCCGATCCGCCCTCCTGAGGAACTCGATCACGGCGAGCGTGGCCGATCCGTCCATTCCTCCGGCCACCACCATCGGGATACCATAGGCGTCCAGGAGGCTACGCGCGATTGGATCGTCCCGGGTCATCGAGTCCGGAGCGAGCACCATGCGCCGGATCCAGCCCAGGTCGCGCGCGTTCGTGATTCCGTGGAGGTTGGGACCGAGTCGTTCCTCGCCGGTGAGGGCGTGGCAGGCGGCGCAGCGCCCTTCGTAGACGCGGGCGCCGAGGTCGGCGAGCACCGGGTCCACCGGCGCGTCGGCCGTGGGGAGGGGGGTGGTCTCGTACGGAGCGAGGGCATCGGCGAGCGCGCGGCGCTCGCCGGCGCGCACGGCCCACCATGCCGCGAGCGCGGCGACGCAGGCGACCGCGAGGAGCGCGACCGCCCAGGACCCGCGCGAGGACGAGGGGGAGCCGGGGGCGCCAGGCGCCGAAGGAACGCTGGTCATGGCGGAAAGCTAGGGGGATCGCCGATGGCATCCAACGCGCTCGGGCGCGTTGCCCGGTGCTCGCGGGGAGGCGTACGTTGTTCCGGCCCCCTGGGACAGGAACAGGCGACGTCGCGGACGCGGCGGGCAACCGTCGTCGGGTCGCACGCGTCCTATGTGCGGTCGTTCGGTCGGTCTCCGCGCTCGTGCCGGCGCGAATCCCGACTCCCACGCTCGGAGAGCGGGCACCCATGGACTTCTCACGCCGGACGCTGAGCCTCGTCACCGTCGTCCTCATCCTCGGCGCGCTGGCGGTCGGGGTCTGGGTGCGACTTCCCGAAAGGGCCGACGCCGACAACCCGAATGCCACGAGCGCCGGATCGGCCACGGCGGTCGAGGGCCGGCTTCCCGAGACCTCGGGCGCAGGCCAGTTCTCCACCGATGTCCCGCAGCCAGTGGGGGGAGCGACGGTCGTGAGGGACACGCTCTGGATCCGCGTCACGGCGTCCGGGCAGGCCGAGGCGTACCGGAGGGCCGCGCTGCAGGCGCAGGTGGAAGGCATCGTGACCGCGCTTCAGGCGCATGAGAACCAGCGCGTGGACGAGGGCGCGGCGCTCCTCCAGCTCGACACCACCGAGTACGCGCTCCAGGTGGCCCAGGCGCGCGCCGACCTGTTGGCCGCCGAGGCCGAGTACCGCCAGCTCGTGCTCTTCGACGACGAGATCACCGACCCGGCGGTGCGCGCCGAGCGCGAGCGTATCGCGCGCAGCAGGAGCGGGCTCGACCAGAAAGAGGTCGCGCTCCGCCAGGCCGAGTTCCGCCTGTCCCGCACGCGTGTGGCTGCCCCGTTCCCCGGGCGCGTCGCGGACCTGAGGGTCGTTCCGGGCCAGAACGTGCCGACGGGCACCGAGCTGCTCACGGTGGTGGACCTGGACCCGATCAAGGTCGAGGTCCAGGTGCTCGAGGCAGAGCTGGGATATCTGCGCGAGGGGCGCCGCGCCGAGGTGCGCTTCGCCGCCTACCCGGGCGAGGTCTTCCGGGGCGCGGTGGAGACGATCAACCCGGTGGTGGATCCCGAGAAGCGTACCGGGCGGGTCACCGTGCTGCTCTCCAACCCGGACCACCGCATCAAGCCGGGCATGTACGCGGAGGTCTCGCTGGACGCCGAGGCGCTCCCCGATCGCATCCTCGTGCCGCGCGCGGCGATCCTCGAGCGCGGAGAGGGCCGGCGGCGCACGATGCTCTTCGTCTACGAGGAGCAGCAAGGGCGCGGCCTGGCGAAATGGCGCTACGTGACCACCGGGCGCGAGAACGAGGCGCTCGTGGAGATCCTGCCCGAAGGGGAAGGCATCGTGGAGCCCGGCGAGATCGTCCTCGTGGATGGACACCATTACCTGGCGCACGACACGCCGGTGCGCCTGGTGGACGACGTGGAGGCGGCGGGAGGGAGGCCCGGACGATGAGCGCCGGTGGACTCCTGCGGCGGGTCGCGGCGGCCGTCGTCGCCGGGGTACCCGTCGTCGCTGCGGCGTCGGTCTCCGCGCAATCGGCGCCGCAGATTCTCACGCTCGAGCGCGCCCTGGAGATCGCCCGGGAGAGCAACCCGGCCTATCGGCAGGCGTTCAACACTGCGGGCCTGAGTGCCGTCGAGGCGCGCACGACGCTCTTCGACCAGGTGCTCCCCAAGGCCAACCTGAGCCTCCTCAACACCGGGTTCACCGGCAACCTGACACACCGGGCCACGGACTTCTACGGCAACCCGATTCAGAGACCCGTCTCGGACTGGACGTACTTCTCCGACACCTACCAGGGACTCAGCCTCAGTTGGGGGATCCAGGGCGGGTCGATCGTCCACGCGCTCCGGCGCCAGGGGGTGACGGCGCGCGGGCGCGACCTGGCGGAGGCGAAGGCGCTGGCCGACGTCGAGATCGGGGTGCGCCGGGCCTACATGGACGCGCTCGAGCAGCGCGATCTGCTGCGCACCGAGGAAGCCCTGGTCGAGGCGCGCAGGGTGGACCTGGAGGTGGCGAACCGCCTTTTCACGCTGGCGATGAAGACCCGCGTGGACGTCCTCAACGCGGAGCTCGGCATCGAGCAACAGGCGCTCGCCGCCCGGCAGCAGCGGGCGCTCTACGAGAAGGCCAAGCTCGCACTCCGCACGCGGCTCGGCGACGACGAGCTGGGTGAGTTCGAGCTCGCCGGGGAGCCGCTTCCGGCCTTCGATCCCTCCATGGTGGATCGCGAGACGCTCGTGGCCACGGCGCTCGACGTGAACCCGCGCCTCCGCCAGGCCGTTGCGGCGGTGGACCTCGCGCGCGTGGGCGCGTCGGAGGCGAAGGCCGCGTGGTGGCCGACGCTCTCCATGAGCCTGAGCCTGAGTCGCACGGCCCAGACGACGCCGACCGAGCGGTCCCGCGACGCGCTCTTCGACCTGAGCTTCGACGAGGACCTGGACAGCCGGTTCCGCATCGGGCTCCAGATCCCGATGTTCAACAACTTCTTCCAGAACCGGCAGCGGCAGGCGGAGGCGGGCGTCGAGCTCGACAACCGGATCGAGCAGGAACGCGAGGCGCGCCTGGAGGTCGAGGAGACGGTGCGGGGCGCCCATCTCGAGCTCGCCAACCAGTGGGAGAGCCTCCGGCTCGCCGAGCGCTCGGCCGAGATCGCCCAGGAGGCGCTCCGCCTGGCGCAGGAGGAGTACCGCATCGGGACGCGCACGTTCGAGGACCTGCGCCAGAGCATCGACGCCGAGGCCGACACGCGCCGCCAGGTGATCCAGGCGCGCTACTCGTTCGTCGACGCGCTCCTCTCCCTGGAGGAAGCGGTAGGCACGCGGGTCGCGCCGGCCGGCGCGGGGCGCTGAGCCGTGTCCATCGCCAGCACGTCGACACGGCGGCCCGTCGCTGTCTGGATGCTCTTCCTGGCGGTGATCCTCCTCGGGATCATCTCCTACGTCCGGCTCCCGATCGACCTGCTTCCGGACGTGAGCTACCCGCGGCTCGTCGTCCACACGTCGTATCCCGACGTGGCGCCGGCCGAAGTGGAGCGCCTGGTGACCGAGCGCATCGAGGCCGTGGCCGCGGCGGTGCCGGGGATCGAGCGGGTGACGTCCGTCTCCCGCGAGGGCGTGAGCCTGGTGACGCTCCGCTTCGCGTGGGGCACCGACATGGACTTCGCGATGCTCAACGTGCGGGAGCAGCTCGACAACGTGCGCGAGTCGCTGCCGGAGAGCTCGACCCGGCCGGCGATCCTGCGCGTGGACCCCGAGTCCGAGCCGATCATGGTCCTGAGCATGGCCGGGGTCGGAGACCTCTGGGAGACCAAGGAGCTGGCCGAGACCGTCTTCCGCCGCCGCCTCGAGCAGCTCGACGGCGTGGCGCAGGCGTCCGTCACCGGAGGTCTCGACCGCGAGATCCAGGTGGAGGTGGACCCCCGTCTTCTCGACGCGTACGGGCTCACGATCGAGCAGGTGTCCCATGCGCTCGCCCAGGCCAACGTGAGCGCCCCCGGCGGAACGATCCTCCAGGGCCGCTATCGCTATCCGCTCCGCACGCTGGGCGAGTTCCGCACGGTCGAGGAGATTGCGGACGTGGTGGTGGCGCGCCAGGGTGCGTCCACGGGGCAGGAGGGGGCTACGGACCCGACGAGCTCAGCCAGCGCCAGGGGCGGGGTCCGCCTCGTACGCCTGCGTGACATCGGCCGCGTTGTGGACGGCTTCGCCGAGCGGGAGTCGATCGCTCGCCACGACGGCGAGGAGGCGGTAGGCCTCCTGGTCTTCAAGGAGTCCGGTGCGAACACGGTCACGGTGGCCGAGGCCGTGGAGGAGGTGCTCGGCCAACTCCGGGAGGAATACCCCGGCGTGCGCGTCGACGTGGCATACTCCCAGGCCGGGTTCATCTCGGCTTCCATCGCGAACGTCGTGAGCTCGCTCGTCTCGGGAGCCCTGCTCGCGTTCTTCGTGCTGTTCTTCTTCCTGCGCGACCCGCGTTATCCGGTCGCGATCGCGCTCTCGATTCCGATCTCGGTGGTCGGGACGTTCGCGCTCATGGACGCCTCCGGCGTCTCGCTGAACATCATGAGCCTGGGCGGACTGGCGCTGGGCGTGGGGATGCTCGTGGACAACTCGATCGTGGTGCTGGAGAGCATCTTCCGGCACCGCGACGAGTTGGACGAGGCTCCCGTGGAGGCGGCCACACGGGGGACCGAGGAGGTCCAGGGCGCGATCACGTCGGCCACCCTCACGACGATCGCGGTCTTCCTCCCGATCATCTACGTGGAGGGCGTTGCCGGCCAGCTCTTCAAGGACCTTTCGCTCGCCGTGGCCTATTCGCTGCTGGTCTCGCTTGTGGTGGCGATCATGCTTCTGCCGTCGGTGGCGGCCCGCTTCGCCTCCGGCGGCGCACACGGCGCGCGGCCTGGGCCCACCGGACCCCGAATGCGAGGCCCGGGGGCGCTCGGGACGATCCGCTGGGCCGCGCGGAGAGTGACGGGCTTTGCCGGCGGCGTGGCACACGGGGCCGTCGCGCTGGCGTCGGCGCTCGCGCGATTCTGGGCCCGCGGAATCGGCAGGGCGCTCGGCCGCGCGTTCACGCCGCTGCTTGACGCGTTCAATCGGGCCTACGACGCGTTCGCGCACTGGTACCAGGGAGTGCTGGCGTGGTCGCTGGACCGGTCGCGCCTGGTCCTCGGGAGCGCGGCCCTGGCCCTGGTGGCGGCGCTCGGCGTCGGATGGACGCTCGAGCGGGACCTGCTGCCGCCCGTGGACCAGGGGGCGCTCGAGATCCGACTGGAGCTTGCCGAAGGGAGCACGCTGGAAGCGACGTCGGAGGCGACCGGGACGATCGAGGCCACCGCCCTGGCCGATCCCGGCGTATCCAGCGTGTTCAGCACGATCGGCCGGGACGTGCGCGCCTACACCACGGACGAGGAGGCGGTCGGGCTTCACACCGCGACGCTCAAGGTGCGCCTCGCCCGGGGCGCCGAGTCCGACGAGGCCGCGGCTCGCCTTCGGGCGCTGTCCGACCGGGTTCCCGCGGCGGCGCTGGCGGTCGAGGCGGGCCAGGCCACGGCGCTCGGTGCGATGCTCGGTGGCAGCGACGCGGACATCGCCGTGCGCGTGCACGGGGACGATCTCGACGAGGCCTACGCGATGGCCGAGGAGATCCAGCGACGCTTGGCGGCGGTGGGCTCAGTGGCGAACCTGCGGCTCGGCACCGAGCGTGGGCAGCGGCAGGTGCAGGTGGAGATCGACCGTGCCGCCTGCGCCGCGTACGGCGTGGATCCGCGGGTGGTGGCCGAGACCGTGGACCGGGCGATGCGTGGAGATCCGGCGACCGAGTACCTGGACTTCGACCGCAAGATCGACGTGGTGGTCCGATACCCGCGGGACCTCCGGTACTCCCTGAGCACGCTCGAGGGGCTGAAGGTCGCGGGAGTGCCCATCCGGGAGCTCGTGCGCATCCGGGAGGCTCTCGGGCCCGCAGAGGTCCATCGCGAGGATCAGGGCCGGGTCGTCTCGGTCTACGCAGATGTGGTGCGAGGAGGGCTCGACCAGGCCATCACGGACGTGGAGCACGGGCTCGAAGGGCTTCCCGTCTCCCGCGAGCTGCGCTGGGACGTGGGCGGCGAGAACGAGGAGATGCGCCGCTCGTTCCGGGACCTGGCGTTCGCGTTCATCCTTGCGGTGCTCCTCGTCTACATGATCCTCGCCGCGGAGTTCGAGTCGTTCGTCCATCCCTTCACGATCCTGATGTCGGTTCCGCTGGCGCTCGTGGGCGCGTTCTTCTCGCTCGCGCTCACGGGGCAGGGGATCAACACGATGAGCCTGATCGGGCTCGTGATCCTCGTCGGCATCGTGGACAACGACGCCGTCGTGATGGTGGATTTCATCGTGCAGTGCCGCCGCCGCGGCCTCGCGGTCCGGGATGCCATCCTGGAGTCGGCGCGAGTGCGCCTGCGCCCGATCATCATGACGACGGTCACGACGATCCTGGGCCTCCTGCCCATGGCCGTCGGGATCGGGGAGGGCGCGGACCTCCGGGCTCCCATGGCTATCGCGACGATCGGGGGGCTCGCCATGGCCACCGCGCTCACGCTGATCGTCGTACCCGTGGTCTTCCAGACGATGGAGCGCACGGGCGCGCGCGTGCGCGGCATGTTCGGAACCCCGGTGCCGGCCGAGGCCGGGGACTGACGGGAACCGATCGTGATCCGGCTGAGCATCCGGCGCCCGGTGGCCGTCGCCATGACGTACACGGCCGTGTCGTTCCTGGGCGTCTGGGCGTGGAGGAACATTCCCATCGAGATGCTCCCCGACACGCGGCTGCCCCGCCTCACGGTGTGGGGCACGTGGCGGGGCGCGTCGCCCGAGACCGTGGAGGCGTTCCTCACCTCTCCGCTCGAGTCCGCCATCCAGCAGGTCCACGGCGTCGAGAAGATCACGTCGGAGTCCTACGAGGAGAACGGGATCGGCACCGCGAACGTCGAGGTGGAGTTCGCGCGCGGGACCGACATGGACTTCGCGCGCCTGGACCTCTCCGAGCGGATCTCGGCGCTGGAGGAGGAGCTTCCCCCGGGCGCCGACCGGGCCGTGGTCGAGCAGTACGTGCCCGAGGAGTTCCAGGAGCAGAACCGGCCGTTCCTACGGTACACGTTCACGGGGCCCTATGTGCTCGAGGCGCTTCGGCGCCATCTGGACGACGTGGTGGCGCCGGCGCTCGCGCAGGTGGACGGCGTGGGCGTCGTGCGTGTGTCGGGGGGGCGCGAGCGGCGCCTCGAGATCCTGCTCGACGAGCGCAAGGTCGCCGCGCTAGGCCTCGACACGTGGACGGTGCGGCAGCGCATCCAGGAGCTGGATCTGCTCCGCGAGGCCGGCGTGGTGCGCGAGGGGTCGCAGGAGCGGACGATCACGATCGTGAACCGTCCCGAGAGCGCGGAGGACGTGCGCAACGCGATCATCACCGTGGCCGGCGGGACGCCCGTGAGGGTCTCCGACATCGCGACCGTCCACGACGCCTACGAGGAGGCCCGCTCGTACAACCGGATCAACGGGCGGTCCGCCGTGATCTTCACGGTCACCAAAGAGATCGGCGCGAACACCGTGCGCGTGGCCGACGCGGTGAAGGTGCGCCTCGTCGAGCTCGAGCGCCTGAATCCGTACGGGACTCGTTTCATCCTCGACGACGACGAGAGCAAGGAGATCCGAGCGCAGCTCACCGATCTCCGCACGCGCGCCCTGTTCAGCGCGGGCGTGATCTTCGTCGTGCTGCTCGCGTTCCTCGGGTCGTTCCGCTCGGCGGCGGTGATCTTCACGACGATCGGGTTCAGCGTGCTGATCGCGCTCAACTTCATCTACTTCGGCGGCATCACGCTCAACCTGCTCACGCTCATGGGGCTCGCGATGGGGTTCGGACTCATCGTGGACAACGCGATCGTCGTGCTCGAGAACGTGTACCGACGCTGGCAGAACGGGGAGCGCGCGGATCTGGCCGCCGAGGACGGCGCGCGCGAGGTGATCCTGGCCGTGCTCGCGTCCACGGCGACGACGCTCATCGTCTTCGTGCCGTTCGTGTACCTGCAGGGAGAGTTGCGCGTCTTCTACGTACCGCTTGCGATCGTCGTGGGGCTGACCCTGTTCGCCTCGCTGTTCGTGTCGTTCACGTTCATTCCCACCCTGGCGGCCCGGGTGCTGAAGCTGAGGCGGACGGCGAGGGGAACCGCGGAGGAACGCCGAGGGCCTTCGCGACGCGGCGCGCGTTCCCTGTATATGCGCTTCTACGCGGACGTCGTGGGGTTCAGCGTGCGGCATCCCGCCGTCGGGATCCTCGTCACGGCCACGGTGTTCGGCGTGTCCTACTGGCTCTTCGACCGGTATGTGACGACATGGACGATCTTCGGAGGTGGCTTCGGAGATCGGACGTACATCAGCGTGCAGGTGAACCTGCCGCGTGGCTCGAACCTGGAGCGCACCGACCAGCTCGTCGGGTTCTTCGAGGACAAGCTGGCGCGGATACCCGAGGTCGAGCAGTACACCGCACAAGTGTGGGAGAACCGGGGCTACATCGAAGTCACGTTTCCCGACTCGCTCGAGAACACGCAGGTACCCGTCGCGATCAAGGAGCAGATGTTCGCGTACTCGCACTCGTTCACCGGGGCGGAGGTGCGCGTCTACGGCTACGGGCCGTCGTTCTACGGGGGAGGGAGCAGCCCGCCCAACTACGCGATCACGGTCCTGGGCTACAACTACGAGCGGGTGCGGGACATCGCCGAGGACCTCGGCACCCGGCTCTCGCGCCTGACCCGCGTGCAGGAGGTGGACACGAACGCATCCTCGCGCTGGTTCACGGCCGACAAGGCGTCGGAGTACGTCGTGACCATCGACCGCGACCGCCTGGCGCGCCATTCCATGACCGTGGAGGGCCTCGTGAATCGCCTGGCCGCGGCGGTCGGCGGCAACGCGCGGCTCGGGTACCTCAAGCTCGGCGGCGAGGAGGTGCAGTACCAGGTCAAGCTCGAGGCGAACGAGGACATGGACGTGCTGGCGCTCAACGAGACGCTCGTGGACACCCCGGACGGCCAGCGCATCCGGCTCGGGGAGGTCGTGACGGTCGACCCGCGGGAGATCCTCGCGCGCATCCGCCGTGAGAACCAGCAGTACGAGCGCACCGTCGCCTACGAGTTCCTGGGACCGCAGAAGCTCGGGGACATGCTCCACGAGCAGGTGATCGAGGCGACCGAGGTCCCCGCGGGCTATACGGTGGAGAAGGGAGACACCGGGTGGTGGATCGAGACCGAGGAGCAGGGACAGATCTGGCTCGTGATCGCGGTCTCCCTGGTCCTGGTCTACATGGTCACGGCGGCGGTGTTCGAGTCGCTGATCCAGCCGTTCTGTGTGATCCTGACCGTGCCGATGGCCCTCATCGGGGTGTACCTGATGTTCTACTACACGGGAGCGGCGTTCACGCGCGAGGCGTACATCGGCGTCATCATGATGTTCGGGATCGTCGTGAACAACGCGATCCTGCTCGTGGACCACATCAACGGGGTGCGCCGCCGGGAGCGGGAACTGGACCTCGACGAGGCGATCGTGGAGGGGACGCTCGAGCGCGTCCGCCCGATCCTCATGACGACGGGAACGACCGTCCTCGGACTGCTGCCGCTGGTAGTCTTCGGCGAAGGGGCCGGGTCGAAGATCTGGGACGCGCTCGCGCTCGTGGTCATGGGTGGACTCCTGTCGTCCACCCTCTTCGTGCTGACACTCACGCCCGCCGTCTACGGCGTGATGGAGCGGCGGAAGCTCAGGAGACGGTCGGGCTGGCGACCTGACCCGTGGCCACGACCAGCATGAGGGCGATGCTCACTGCGGACGAGACGCACCAGGCGCACGTCGCGCCGATGACGAACGGCTCCAGGAACGTCAGATAGGCGGAGAACGCGGTCCCCACGAACGCCATGGCCCACGCCGCCATCCAGGCCGGTCTGCCCAGGCGTGCGGAACTCCCGGTCGCGACTCCCCAGGCCACCAGCATGGCGCCGTAGCCGGCGAGCCCGAGGAGCCCGACGGGGATCACGCCGAAGAGGCGGGCCCATGAGCTCTGTTGCACCGTGTTGCAGTCCCCGACGGGGCCGCAGACTGCCTCGGTGCCCGTGACCTCGACGAACGAGAGGTACGTGGCGATCACGGCGCCCGCGATACCCAGGGCGGGGAACCACCACGAGGACCACGTCGTGAGCGCGGAGGGAGGCCGGAGCATGGCCCGCAGGGACCATGCGAGCGTTGCCACCAGGAAGACGAGGGCCCCGACGGCGATGCCGTTTCCCAGCGGGTCCCGCATGAAGAGCCGGGCGATCGAAGGGCGGTCGAGCGGGGACGTGGCGTCGGGCGTGAGCGTAGCGTCCAGGATCGTGGCCGTACCGCTGGCCGTGTCGGGTTCGGCGGCGTCCGATGGGGTCGTGCCGGGTTCGGGGACGCCGGTCACGCTGGTGGTCGTCCCGACGAGCGCGGTATCGGCCGCTTCGGAGGGCGGCCGAGCCGGTTCGCCGGCCCCGGCGGACGGTCGCTCCTCGGCGGACGCGGCCCGGGCGGGAACCGAGTCGCGCGAGGGCTGCTCCGGCTCGGTCTCCGGTCGCTCCTCGGCGGACGCGGGCTCGGCGGGGACCGAGTCGTGCGAGGACGGCCTTGGGTCGGGCGCCGCCGCCGCAGTGTCCGCCACCGGCTCCTCGGCGACGGGCTTCTGCTCGAGGAGCCCCTGTGCGGCGAGGGCCTCGCGGACCTCGGGCACCGGCGGCCAGTCGATCCCGGATCCCGCCAGCGCCCATTGGAGCGTGCGCGGTAGGCGCTGGGGGATCTCGACGGATCCCACCATCACGTCGGTTCCCACCACGAGTGCCGGAACGCCCTGACGGGACTCGGGGAGCCCGAAGTACCCCACGATGGCCATGTACAGCGCGAAGCCTCCCTGCGTCGCGACGTCCACCCCGACGATCACGAACCGGTCTCCGTATTGCTGCCGGAGCCCCGGCAGGACCTCGGTGGCGACCTGGTGACAGTGCGGACAGGTAGGGGAATAGAAGAACAAGGCCTTGACGACGGACTCCTGCGCCCGGGCCGACGCGACGCAGCACAGGACGAGAAGAGTGGCGGTGACGACAACGACACGACAGGACATGGCACGCATGGGAGAAAACTCGCCAAGGCCCGAGCAGGCTGGCAAGTTGTCGGACGCCCGTTCGCGGGCGGCCCGGAACGCGGCGATTTTCGCTATCGTACTACGTTCGTCCGTCTCCCACCGGCCGACCCGAATGAACCACCCCAAGCCTACCCGCGCCGCCGGGACCGACTTCATCCGCCAGATCGTGACGGCCCACCTGGAGCAGGGCCGGTACGCGAGGCCGGTCACACGCTTCCCACCCGAGCCCAACGGGTACCTCCACATCGGGCACGTCAAGTCCATGTGCCTCAACTTCGGGATCGCGCAGGAGTTCGGAGGCCGGTGCCACCTCCGCTTCGATGACACGAACCCGGAGACGGAGGAGATCGAGTACGTCGAGTCCATCCAGAACGACGTACGCTGGCTGGGCTTCAACTGGGGTGAGCACCTGTATTTCGCGTCCGACTACTTCGAGCGCATGTACGAGTGCGCCGAGATCCTCGTCAACAAAGGGCTCGCCTATGTGGACGACGCCTCCGAGGAGGAGATCAGCGCGAGCCGCGGCACGGTGATGCGCCCGGGAACGCCCACGGCGTGCCGATCGCGCACCGTGGAGGAGAACCTGGACCTGTTGCGTCGTATGCGGGCGGGAGAGTTTCCGGACGGCTCCAAGGTGCTGCGCGCGAAGATCGACCTGGCTTCGCCGAACATGATCATGCGGGACCCGGTGCTCTACCGGATCCGTCACGCGCACCACTACCGCAGGGGGGACACGTGGTGCTTGTATCCCCTCTACGACTATGCGCACTGCCTCGAGGACGCGTTCGAGGACGTGACGCACTCGATCTGTACGCTGGAGTTCGAGAACAACCGCGAGATCTACGACTGGCTCCTGGACAACATCGGATTCGCCGAGCCGCGCACCCATCAGTACGAGTTCGCCCGGCTGGAACTCGAATACACGGTGCTGTCCAAGCGGAAGTTCATCCGCCTCGTGAAGGAGGGGCACGTGGCGGGCTGGGACGACCCGCGCATGCCGACCGTGGCGGGCCTGCGCCGCCGGGGTGTTCCCCCGCAGGCCCTCCGCTACTTCGCCGACATGATCGGGGTGGCCAAGGCCAACTCGCGCGTGGACATCGGCAAGCTCGAGCACGCGATCCGAGAGACGCTGAACCGGGTGGCGCCGCGCGTGATGGCCGTGCTCGAGCCCCTGAAGGTCGTGGTCACGAACTGGCCCGGGGACGAACCCGAGCTCTTGGACGCTCCCTACTATCCGCACGATGTGCCGCGCGAGGGCTCGCGGCGGGTCCCGTTCACGCGTGAGCTGTGGATCGAGCGAGCCGACTTCGCGGAGCATCCGCCCAGGGGATTCCGCCGTCTCGTACCCGGAGGATCCGTGCGGCTACGGTACGCGTACGTCATCCGCTGCGACGAGGTGGTGAAGGACGAGGCAGGCCGCGTCGTGGAACTCCAGTGCAGCTACGATCCGGCCACGCGTAGCGGCAGTGGGGTGGGGCCCAAGGGCATCGGCACGATCCACTGGGTGTCGGCCCACCACGCGCTGGACGCCGAGGTGCGGCTCTACGACCGGCTGTTCGACGTACCGGACCCGGACGACGTTCCGGAGGGTGGGGACTTCACCGACCATCTGAACCCCCGTTCGCTTCGGGTCGTCGCCGGCGCCAAGGTGGAGCCTTCGGTCGCGAAGGACGACCCGGCCACGCGCTACCAGTTCGAGCGCACCGGCTACTTCTGGCGTGACCCCGTGGACGGGGTGGGCAAGCGGCTGGTCTTCGATCGGATCATCACGCTGAAGGACACGTGGACCCGGAAGGGCACGACGGGCGCGACCGACGGGGGAACCGCGCGCGGCACCCCGAAGAAGATGGCGTCGGCGGGCGTAGGCGGAGGGACGGGCTCCCGGGTGGGGGACCATCGCAGGGTCAGCGAGGAGCGCGCCGGCAAGCGCCGAGCGGATGCCGTGCTGGCCGGGCGTATGGAGCGCTACGTGCGTGATCTCGGACTCTCCCAGGAGGACGCCGACGTGCTCACCGGCTCGCGCCCGTGGTCGGACGTCTTCGAGGAGGCGGTCGCGGTGCACGGCGACGCGGCGGACGTGGCCGCCTGGATCGTCAACGATCTCCGCGGGGCCCTCGGCGCGCGTGGACCGGGGGATCTTCCGTTCGGCGGCGAGGCGCTGGGCAGGCTGATGGGTCTGGTCGCGGCCGGGAAGGTGTCGAGGCGCGCGGCCAAGGACGTGCTGGCGGAGATGGTGGAGCGTGGGGGCGATCCCGAGGAGATCGTCGCGCGCCTCGGGCTGGAGCGCATCGTCGACCGGGGGACGCTCGACACGGCCGTGAGCGAGGCGCTCGCGCGCTGGCCCGAGAAGGTGGCCGAGTACCGCTCGGGGAGGATGAGCCTGATGGGGCTGTTCGTGGGGGAGGTCATGAAGGCGACGCGCGGCGCGGCCGATCCGAAGGCCGTGAAGGAACTGCTCGTGAAGAAGCTCGGAGGGGGGGCATGACGCTCCGCGTGCGCTTCGCGCCGTCCCCCACGGGGTACCTCCATGTGGGTGGCGCGAGGACCGCGCTCTTCAACTGGCTCCTGGCGCGAAAGGAGGGAGGCGTCTTCGTCCTGCGCATCGAGGACACCGACCAGGAGCGGAACCGCGAGGAGCACACCGAGGCGATCCTGCACGGGCTCACATGGCTCGGGCTGGACTGGGACGAGGGGCCGCACTTCCAGAGCGAGGGTGTGGCTCGCCACGGGGGAGAAGCGCTTCGGTTGCTGGCCGAGGGAAAGGCGTACCGCGACTTCTCCGATCCCGGGAGCGTGAAGGCCGAGGCGGAGGCGCGGGGCGTGCATCCCAGCCGCGTGGCCCGGGAACGGGCCGATGCCATGGGTCGGGACGAGGCGGAGGAGAGGGCCGCCGCCGGAGAGCCGTTCGCGATCCGGTTCCGTGTCCCCGAGGGGGAGACGTGCTTCACCGATCTCGTCCACGGCGAGATGCGCTTCGCGAACGCCGACATCGACGACCTGGTGATCCTGCGGAGCGACGGCACGCCCGTGTACAACCTGGCCGTCGTCTCGGACGATCACTCCATGGGCATCACCCACGTCATCCGCGGCGATGATCACCTCTCGAACACGCCGAAGCAGGCCCTGCTGTATCGGGCTCTCGCGTATGCCGAGCCGACCTTCGGTCACGTGCCGCTCATCCTGGGCATGGACGGCAAGCGCCTCTCGAAGAGGCACGGGGCCACCGCCGTGGGAGACTACGAGGCGAAAGGGATCCTGCCCGAGGCGATGGTGAACTTCCTCGCCCTGCTCGGATGGAACCCGGGCGACGAGCGCGAGGTGATGGGGCGCGACGAGCTGATCGAGGCCTTCTCATCCGAGCGCATCCTCAAGAAGAGCTCCGTGTTCGACCTGGCGAAGCTCTCCTGGCTCAATGGGCGTCACCTGGCCGTGGCCGACACGACGCGCCTTCTCGCGATGCTGCGGAGCCGCCTCGTTCCCCGGGAACCGGCGGCGGCGGAGCGCCTTCAGGACGACGCCTGGGCCGGCCGGCTCGTGGATCTGCTCAAAGTCCGGGCGAGAACCGTGGACGAGGTCGTGCAGCAGGCGCTCCCGTTCGTCGAGGACGAAGTGCGCTACGACGAAGACGCGGTGGCCAGGCACTGGGAGAGGAACCCGGCCGAGGCCCGGGCGCGTCTCGAAGAGCTTGCGGATACGATGCGCACCGTCGGGGGGTGGGACGAGCGGACACTGGAGCGAGAGGTGCGGAACCTGGCCCAGCGGCTGGGTGTGGGCGCCGGCAAGCTCATCCACCCGCTCCGGGTCGCGCTCACCGGCCAGAGCGCGAGCCCGGGGATCTTCGAGGTGCTGGTGCTCCTGGGGAGGGAGCGGTCCCTGGAGCGTGTCAACGCGGCCCTGATGCGCGTGCGAGCCCTGGACGAGACTCTTTCTTGACACTGATTCGACGCGCACATTAGGATGTGCCGTCCGCCACATGTTTCCTGAGGCGAGCCGCTTGCCACGCTCCGAGCCCATATCCGTGCGGGACACCTCGACCCCTCCGGGTCGGCGTGTGCAGGACACCGGCGCCAAAGCGCTGACCGAGATCGAGAGCAAGATCCTGGACTTCATGGTCCAGTATCTGCGCGCGAACACGTATCAGCCCTCGATCCGGGAAATCGGTGAGCGGTTCGGCATCAAGAGCACGAAGACCGTGTCGGAGCACCTCCAGGCCCTCGCCGACAAGGGGTACCTGGAGCGCGACCCGTCGCGCTCCAGGGGCGTGAGGATCCTCGGGATGGATCTCGCGACGCCCACGGTCTCGATCCCTTGCTACCACGACCTGCCGCGGGGGCGGAGCGACCAGGCGGAGGCGTACCTCTCGATCGACCGCCGCCTGGGCGGCGAGAAGGGAGGGTTCTTCCTGCGGGCGAGCTCTCCGGACCTGGCCGTGCTGGGGATCCAGGAAGGTGATTACGTGCTCGTGGAGCCCGCCGCGCTGAACGATCTGGAGGACGGCGCCATCGTCGTCGCCCAGATCGGGACGGGATCCTGGTTCCACCGGCTCAGGCACAACGGATCCGGAATCCGGCTGGAGTCGCTTCGGGCGGGGGGCGAGAAGACCGTGATCGAGGAAGCCGGTCGACTGAACCTCGTGGGGCGCGTCACCGCCTTCTATCGGCGCATGGACGGCGCGCTGAACCTCACGCATCACTGATCCGCCACCCATGACCGGCCCCGGGGCCCCTCGCGTCGTCCTGAGCCCTGCGGAGCCTCTCGACACGTTGTGGATGGCGCGTGCCCTGGAGTTGGCCAGGGCGGCGTGGTGCCGGGGCGAGGTTCCCATCGGGGCCGTCCTGGTGCGCGAGGGCAGGCTGGTCGCGGAAGGGCACAACCGGACGCTCACGGACTCCGATCCCACCGCGCACGCCGAGGTGGTGACGTTGCGGGCCGCGGCTGCGGGACAGGGCGATTTCCGGCTGGAGGAGTGCACGCTCTACGTGACCGTGGAGCCGTGCGCGATGTGCTGCGGGGCGATCGTTCTCGGTCGTGTTCCGCGCGTCGTGTACGGCGCCAGCGACCCGAAGTCCGGCATGGCCGGATCGCTCGGCAACCTGCTCCAGGACCCGCGCCTCAACCACCGGTGCGCGGTGACTCGGGGCGTCCTCGCCGAGGCGGCCGGAGACCTGCTGCGGGCGTTCTTCCGCGAGCGCCGCCCTTGAGGAGGCGAGCCTGGGTCCTGGCCACGGTCGCGCTCGCTGGAGCGTGCACGCTGGCCGGCCGGGGTCCGGGTCGACTCCCACCGGAACCCACGGCCGCGCGGCCGGGGGAGGCGGTAGGTGGGCGCCCCGGGGGAGTCCAGCGCGTCGGAAGGGAGGCGGGCCCCACGCGGCGCTTCGACGAGGTGCGCGGCCTCTGGGTCGTGCGGACGACGCTCGCGGCACGGGAGACCGTGCGGGCCATGGTCCGGGACGCCGACGAAGCCGGGTTCAACACGCTCGTGGTGCAGGTGCGGGGCAGGGGGGACGCCTACTACGCGTCGCGCTGGGAGCCGAGGGCCGAGCAGCTCACGGACGAGGGCTTCGACCCGCTCGCGCTGACCATCGAGGAGGCGCACGAGCGCGGGCTCGCCGTGCATGCGTGGGTGAATACGCACCTGGTGTGGGGCGGCTCCCTCCTTCCGACGGCGCCGGACCACCTGGTCAACCAGCGGCCGGACTGGCTCGCGGTGCCTCGGGCGCTCGCGCGCGAGCTCTGGGATGTGGATCCCTTCGATCCGCGGTGGACCGAGGCGCTCCAGCGCTATGCCCGGGAGCATCCGGAGACGGTCGAAGGGATCTACTCGAGCCCGTCCAATCCGGCGGTGCAGGAGCGGATCTACGACGTATGGATGGACCTGGCGGAGCGTTACGAGGTCGACGGCATCCACTTCGACTACGTGCGCTTTCCTTCCGACGACTTCGACTACTCCAGGGGTGCCCTGGACCGGTTTCGGAGCTGGGTGGCCTTCCGGCTCTCCCCGCAGCGGCTCCGGCAGCTCGACGAAGCCCATCGAAGCGACCCGTTCGCGTTCGCGGACGCGCTGCCGGGCCCCTGGGACGAGTTCCGGAGGGAGCAGATCACGAGGCTGGTCGAGCGCATCTACCACGGCGTGAAAGCACGCCAGCCGGACATCTTGGTGTCGGCCGCGGTGTTCTCGAGCGTGGAGGACGCGTACGGGATCCGCTTCCAGGATTGGCGCAGATGGCTGGACGAGGGCATCCTCGACGTCGTCGTGCCGATGGCCTACACGCCCGACGACGAGCTCTTCGCCAGGCAGATCCGGGAGGCCGCGGTGTCCGCGGGGCGGCGGGACCGAGTCTGGGCGGGCATCGGGGCGTACAGCAACGGCCTGAGCGGCACTCTGGCCAAGATCGATCTGGCCCGCCGGGAGGGGGTCGGTGGCTTGATGCTCTTCTCCTACGATTGGGCGGTCTCGGAGGGCTCTCCGCCCGGGGCCGTTCCGTTCCTGGAACAGGTGGCGCGGCTGCGCTTCGGAGGTCGTTGACCCCTTTCCGGGCCCTCGCTACGTTCGGGCCGCCAGCGAACGCTCCCTCCGGGAAGCCCCGACATGAGCGCCGAACGCATCCCCGTCATGGACGACACCGCGGTCCGCAGGGCCGTCGCGCGTATGGCGAGGGAGATCATCGAGAAAAGCGGCGGAACCGAGGGCCTCGCGGTCATGGGGATCCACCGCCGCGGCATCCAGATCGCGGAGCTGCTACGCCAGGAGATCCGGGCCGCGGAGGGCGTGGAGGTCCCGGCGGGGTCCATCGATATCACGCTCTACCGTGACGACCTCGAGGAGATCGGTCCCCGGCCGATCATCGGGGGCTCCGAGCTTCCCAGCTCGGGGATCGACGAGAAGACGATCGTGCTCGTGGACGACGTCCAGCACACCGGGCGCACCGCGCGCGCGGCGATCAACGAGCTGATGGACTGGGGGCGGCCGGACCGGATCCTCCTGTGCGTGCTGGTGGACCGGGGCGGAAGGGAGCTCCCCATCCAACCCGACGTGGTCGGGCGGCAGGTGGACGTCCTGGAGGACCATCAGAGCGTCGAGGTGCTCGTTCCGGAAGTGGACGGTCGCCTCGGCGTGGACCTCGTCATCAGCCATCCGGAGGCCGTGTGAACCAGGCGGCGTCGGCCCTCGGCAAGGACCTCGTCGGCCTCGAGCCCCTCTCGCGCGAACAGATCGTCGCCATCCTCGATACCGCGGAGCCCTTCAAGGAGATCTCGGAGCGGAGGATCAAGAAGGTCCCCGTCCTGCGCGGGAAGACCATCGTCAACCTGTTCTTCGAGGCCTCGACGCGCACGCGCGTGTCGTTCGAGTTCGCGGAGAAGAGGCTCTCGGCCGACACCGTGAACATCGCCGCGGCCCAGTCGTCGGTATCCAAGGGAGAGACGCTGGTGGACACCGCGAGGAACCTGGAGGCGATGCGCATCGACATGGTCGTCATGCGCCACAACTCTTCGGGCGCCGCCCGTTTCCTCGCCGACCGCATTCCCTCGAACGTCGTGAACGCGGGCGACGGCTCGCACGAGCACCCGACGCAGGGACTGCTCGACCTGCTCACGATCCGGGACCACATGGGGTGCATCGAGGGCCTCAAGGTCTGCATCGTGGGCGACGTGCTCCACTCGAGGGTGGCTCGCTCCAACATCTTTGGGCTCCTGAAGCTCGGTGCGCAGGTGGCGGTGTGCGGCCCGCCCACGTTGGTTCCGCAGGGCTTCCGGTCGCTCGGCGTCGAGGTGCTGACGCGGGTCGAGGACGCCATCCAGTGGGCGGACGTCCTCAACATCCTTCGCCTCCAGCTCGAGCGCATGGAGGCGGGCTACGTGCCCTCGCTCCGGGAATACAACCGGATCTGGGGCGTCACGAACGCACGGCTCGCGGAGGCGCCCAAGGACCTGCTCATCCTGCATCCCGGTCCGATGAACCGGGGTGTGGAGATCGACTCCGACGTAGCCGACGGTCCCCACTCGGTGATCCTCAACCAGGTCACGAACGGGGTCGCCGTGCGCATGGCGGTCCTCTACCTGCTGGCGGGCGGCCAGCCCGAGAAGGCCGAGGCGGCCAAGGAGGAACGCGAGGCATGAGCGGACCGATCCTGCTGAGGGGCGGGAGGGTCGTGGATCCCTCGCGGAAGCTGGATGCCGTCCGGGACGTGCTCCTGGCCGACGGGAAGGTCGCGGGCCTGGGCGAGAAGCTTGAGGCCTCCGAGGGGACGCAGGTCCTGGATTGTGAGGGTCTCGTCGTCACGCCCGGGCTCATCGATGTGCACGTGCACCTGCGTGAGCCGGGCAACGAGCACAAGGAGACGATCGCGAGCGGGGCCCGGGCAGCGGCCGCCGGGGGCTTCACGGCGGTCTGCGCGATGCCGAACACCGATCCGCCCATCGACGATCCGGCGATGGTGGGGTTCGTCGCCGCGGAGGGGCGGCGCGCCGACGCCGCGCGGGTCTACCCGGTGGGGTGCATCTCCGCCGGGCGGAAGGGCGAGCGGCTCGCGCTCATCGGGGAGATGGTGGAGGCGGGTGCGGTGGCGGTCACCGACGACGGTAGCCCCGTGATGGACTCCGGGTTGATGCGACTGGCCCTCCTGTACGCGCAGGCATTCGGGATCCCGGTCGTGGACCACCCCGAGGACCTCACGCTCTCGGGACGGGGACACATGAACTCCGGGCTGATCTCGACCCGGCTGGGGTTGCCCGGGAAGCCGAACGCGGCCGAAGACATCCATATCGTGCGGGACATCCTCCTGGCCGAGCTGACGGGAGGTCGCATCCACCTCCAGCACGTGTCCACCGCCTTCGGCGTCGAGAGCATCCGTCAGGCCAAGGCGCGCGGTGTCCGGGTCACCGCGGAGGCTACGCCGCACCACCTCATCCTCACCGAGGACGCCGTCGAGGGATATCGGACCGAGGCCAAGATGAACCCTCCACTCCGGACGGCGGAGGACCGCGAGGCGGTGCGCGCGGGCCTCGCCGACGGCACCCTGGACACGGTGGCTACGGACCATGCGCCGCACCACTACGACGAGAAGGAGGCCGCCTTCACCGACGCGCCCAACGGAATCGTGGGGCTGGAGACCGCACTGGGGCTCGTGCTGACCCACCTCGTGGGCGAAGGCGTCCTCGACCTGTCGGCCATGGTGGATCGCATGAGTTGTCAGCCCGCCCGGGCGTTCGGACTGCGCGGCGGGACGCTGGCGGAGGGATCGGTGGCGGATGTGACGGTCTTCGACCCCGAGGCCTCCTGGACGGTGGAACCGTCGAAGTTCCGCTCGAAGAGCCGGAACACCCCGTTCGGAGGGTGGAAGCTGAACGGGGTGGTGCGCTGGACGCTGGTGGGTGGCAGGGTGGTGTTCGAGGGATAGCCGCGTCGCGCGCTCGCGCGGCGCCTCGCGGCGGGGTGATCGAGCTACGCCGGAAGCTTCCCGACGTGGCGCATGAGCTGGCTCTTGAGCCGCGCTACGGCGTTGGGAGCGACCAGGCGGCGCGTGGCGGCGCGGTCCAGCACGGCCTGCGCCTCCCGGAGGCGGGCCCGGGCCTCTTCGGCCGTGGTCGCCTGGCGGACGCGCTTGATGGCGGTGCGGATCTTGGAGCGCTCGGCGCGGTTCCTGGTTCGGGCGGCGCGCGAAAGCTCCATGCGCTTCTTGGCGCTCTTGATGTTGGGCATGCGACGCTCGGGGCGCGGTGTGCGTGACTGCGGATTACGTAGCCCGTAAAGCTAGGAACGGCTAGTTCCGGGATCAATCCCTGTGCCCGAGATCCTCGTAGCGGATCACACGCGCCGGGACCGGCAGCGATCCCGCCCGGGCGAGCCGGAGCACGATTCCGACCGTGCCTCCGGGCTCGGGGAGCGCCCTGAGGCCCTCCAGCATCCCGTGGCGGCCGCCCGGCTCCAGTCGGACGGTGGCCCCGGGCGGAATCGGGAGGCCCCCGCGCAGAGGCGCCATCCGCATGATGCCACCCTCCAGGACCATATCGTGGAGCATGGCGCGCTCCGCCGCATCGGTCTCGATTCCGATGAGGGTATCGGTCTCGGCGCCGACGTTGCGGAGCGTCAGGTAGATCGCGGTGGTCGTGGCGGTCGGAGGCCGGGGCACCACGGCGTCCAGGACCTCGATCCCTCCGGCCCGGGCCATCACGGCGGCGGCCGCGGCGGCCGCGGCAGCGCCGGCCTCGGCCGGTCCCGCGCCGGCCAACCGCGGCAGATCGTGCACCCAGACGGCGTTCGGCGTCTCCGGGCCGTACATGGCGCGGCCCAGTCCGTCCGGCGAGAACGCGTACACGAGCGCCGGGTGGCTCACCGTGTAGCCCACCTCGTCCCCGCTCGTCTCGGTGGGGGGATAACCGTAGAAGGCCAGGGCGGTGGAGATCTCGTCCTCGGTACCCCGGAGGCCGACGAAGGTCGAGTCGAACGCGCCGAGCCAACCCGCCAGGCGCTCGGGCGTATCGCGGGCCGGGTCCACGGTGACGAACACCGTGACGACCCTCTCGCGCACCGCGGGCGGTAGGTCCTGGAGCGCACGCGACAGGGTCGCCATGTGGATCGCGCAGATGTCCGGGCAGAACGTGTAGCCGAAGAAGAGAAGCGCGACCTTTCCCTGCGTCTCGACTCGGAAGTCCCAGAGCCGTCCTCGT
Organism: uncultured Gemmatimonadaceae bacterium; assembly: GCA_964412015.1. Classification (GTDB taxonomy): domain Bacteria; phylum Gemmatimonadota; class Gemmatimonadetes; order Longimicrobiales; family Gaopeijiaceae; genus SZUA-318. Next base: position 42,713 of record CAYPMO010000013.1, read on the forward strand.
GTGTCGGTGAGTCTGAGCGGCACCTTCTCCAGCGGCTCGAAGGGGATCGTACCTCGAAGCCCGAGGGGGTTCGGGTCCGTGGTCCGGCCGGGGGGCGCGTCGCAGGCGGCCAGGGGCGCGAGGAGCGGGAGGACCGCGAGGGCGAAGACGCGTGGATGGGCTCTCATGACGCAGGCTCGAGGGGCGGGACGGCGCCTGAATGCTACCCCGGATCGGCCCGAGGGATGCCGCGGATGCCGGCCGCCCTGGACCCTGCCACCCCTGGAGCGGTAGCTTCGGTGTCCAATGGACGCGATCCTCCTCACGGTCGTCCTCATCTTCTCCGTCGTCGTCCACGAAGTCGCTCACGCCTGGCAGGCCAGGCGCGAGGGAGATTTTACGGCGGATCGGTTGGGTCGAATCACGCTGAACCCCATCCCGCACCTGGACCCGATCGGATCGGTCCTGGTGCCGCTCGCGCTCCACTTCAGCGGGAGCAGCTTCCTGTTCGGCTGGGCGAGGCCCGTCCCGGTGAACCCGGCCAACTACCGGGACTACCGCTGGGGGGACATCCGCGTCTCCCTCGCGGGCATCGTGTCCAACCTGATCCTCGCGTTCCTGGCCACGCTGGCCATGGTGGTGATCCTCAAGGTGGACGCCGGCCTGGGGTCTCTCGGAGGCGCGACCGACATCCTGCGGCGCATGGCGTCGTTCGGCGTCGTGATCAACCTCGTGCTCGCGATCTTCAACCTCATTCCGATTCCTCCGCTCGACGGCTCCCACGTGCTGGCCCAGTTGCTCCCCGGACGGATGGCCCTGTCGTATCGGAGGGCCGGCCGGTACGGGCTGCTGATCATCATGGTGCTCATGTTCGCGACGCCCGGCGCGTTCCGCTTCCTCATGTGGCCGGTGGAGCTCCTGCTGGGCGCCGCCGACACCTTCATCCGCCTGTGGATCTGACCGTCTCCGAGGGCACCGTCCCGCGCGAGGGCTTCCTCCTCGTCGAGATCGAGAAGTTCCAGGGTCCCCTCGACCTCCTGCTGCACCTCATCCGCAGGCAGGACATCGACATCTTCGATATCCCCATCTCACGCATCACCGACCAATTCCTCCAGGCCATCCGTCGCATCCAGGCGCACGACCTGGACAGCGCGGGCGAGTTCCTGGAGATGGCGGCCACGCTGGTCCGCATCAAGGCGCAGATGCTGCTGCCGCGCACCGCGGAGGACGAGGAGGAGGACCCCCGAGGCGAGCTGGTGCGGCGCCTGCTGGAGTACGAGCAGATCCGCGAGATCTCGCGGCGCCTCTCCGCCGCCGAGGCGGACCGGGCCCGTCGTTTCCCGAAGGGGTTCAACCCACCACGTCCGCGGCGTCCCGTCGCCGAGACGCCGCTGCAAGCCGCGTGGGACGAGGTCTTCGAGGCGGCGCTGCGCGTGGAGATGCCCCTGCCGCGCGAGCGGCAGCACCGCGTGAGTCCGCGCAGCGTGTCCATGGAGGACAAGATCGTCCTCATCCTGGACTCGTTGAGGGAGACCACCCGGGTGGAGTTCAGCAGCCTTCTCCGGGGCTTCCGGGAGAAGATGCACGGCGTCATGACGTTCCTGGCCGGGCTGGAGCTCACCCGCCGCCGGCTCCTCTTCCTCCGGCAAACGGCGCCGTTCGCCGAGCTCTGGATCTACCGCCGTGAGGACTCGGGTGAAGACGACGCGGGTACGGAAGCGGACGTCGAGGAGCAACCCGTGAACCGACCAGACGAAGGAGCGGCCGAGGCGTGAACGTCCATCAAATCGTGGAAGCGGTGCTCTTCGCCTCCGACGCGCCCCTCAGCGCCGACGAGATCGCCCGGGCGGACGAGTCCTTGGACGAGGACCAGGTGGAACAGGCGATCCGGTTTCTGAGGGCCGAGTACGACGATGCCGAGCGCTCGTTCCAGATCGCCGAGATCGCCGAGGGATACCAGATCCTGACGCGCTCCGAGTTCGCGCCTTATCTGGAGCGCTTCGACAACGTTCCCCGCCCGTCCCGGCTCTCGGGGCCGGCCCTCGAGACGCTCGCGATCATCGCCTACAGGCAGCCGATCGGGCGCATCGAGATCGAGTATGTGCGGGGCGTCGGCTCGGCCGGGGTTCTGAAGACGCTCCAGGACCGCGAGCTCATCGAGGTGGTGGGACGGGCCGAGGGGCTGGGGCGGCCCGTGCTCTACGGCACGACCCAGAGGTTCCTCGAGCACTTCGGGTTCAAGTCGCTGGAGGACCTGCCGAGGCCCGAGGAACTGCCGGTGGTGCTCCGGGAGCGGATCCCGCTGGGGCCCGAGGAGCCGGAGGCGCCGCCCGCGGAGGGAACGGCGGCCGTGGAGGCGGGCGACGAGGCCTCCCGGGACGCGCCCCCGGTGGAACGCGCCGACGACGACGAGGGTTTCTCCCCGACCGCCTGACCGGTGGCTGAAGGAATCCGCCTCCAGAAGTATCTTTCCATGGCGGGACGGGCGTCCCGCCGGGAGGCGGAGCGGTTCCTCCTTGAGGGCAGGATCGAAGTCAACGGGGTGAGGGTCTCGGAGCTCGGGACCCGGGTGGTCCCCGGCCGGGACCGGGTGGTGCTGGACGGCGACGAGATACGCGTGGACGCCGAGCCACGCTGGGTCGTGCTCCACAAGCCTGCCGGCGTTCTGACCACGAGGCGCGACCCCCGAGGGCGACGGACCGTCTACGACGTACTGCCTCCCGAGCTCGGGAACCTCAGGTACCTGGGCCGGCTGGACCGGGACACCGAAGGCTTGCTCATTTTCTCGAACCAGGGCGACGTGATCCACGGACTGCTTCACCCGAGCCGCGAGATCGAGCGCGAGTACCTCGCCTGGGTCGTGGGCGTTCCCACTGAGAGGACGCTCGAACGGCTCGAGGAGGGGATCGAGCTGGGCGACGGTCCGGCCCGGGCGACGCGCGCCGCGCTGGTCGGACGTGAGGACGACCGCTCGGTCGTGGAGCTGGTTCTCACCGAGGGCCGCAAGCGGGAGGTGCGCCGCCTCCTCGACGCGGTGGGGCACAGGGTCGTCCGCCTGCTCCGTATCCGGTTCGGCCCCCTGCGCCTGGGGGCGCTTCCTCCGGGCGCGTGGCGCGCGCTCACCAGAAATGAAATCGACGTGCTCCTGGCTCTGGCCGGGAGAGGATGACGAGAGGGCACGATCATGGATCTGCGAGGCGAGACCGTTCTCATCCTGGGTGGCGCTGGCCTCGTAGGCATCGCCGTGGCCCGCAGGGTGCTCGAGTTCGACCCGGGGAAGCTCATCATCGGCTCGCTCCGCCGCGACGACGCGGAGGCGGCCGTCGACGCCCTCCGCCCGCGATCCGCGGGAACGACGCTCGAGGCGGTATGGGGAGACCTCTTCGTTCCGTATGCCATGAAGGATCTCCCCCGGTCCGAGATCCTGAAGGACTCCGAGTTGCGTCGGCGGCTCGTGGACGATCTGTACGGCGAGCTCACCAACGAGGTGTTCCGGCGCTCGACGCTCGGTCGCCTGTTGGAGGACACGGCCCCGCAGGTCCTCATCGACTGCATCAACACGGCGGGCGCGCTCGCCTACCAGAACGTCTTCGCGTCGGTGGCCAGGCTGCGCGCCGCCGCCGAGGCCGGAACGGCCGATACCGCCACGGTGGAGGAACATCTCGCGTTGCTCTATCTGCCGCAGCTGATTCGGCACACGCAGATCGCGCTCGAAGGCGTGAAGCGCGCCAAGACGAAGGTCTTCGTGAAGGTCGGCACGGCGGGCACGGGTGGCATGGGCCTCAACATCCCCTTCACGCATTCCGAAGAGCGACCGTCCCGGGTGCTGCTGGCCAAGTCCGGCCTGGCCGGTGCCCAGACGCTCTTCCTCTTCCTCATGGCCCGCACGCCCGGGGGTCCGGCGGTCAAGGAGGTGAAGCCGACCGCGGCCATCTCGTGGAAGTCCATCGGCAGGGGCCCGGTGATGCGCGGCGGCAGGCCGATCCTGCGCACGGATGCCACCGAGGCGCTTCCGATCCGGGACGCGTTCTCGAATGGGGCGGAGCGGGCCTTCCGGTCCACGAACGAGCCGCTCGAGGGCGTCTATCTGGACGCGGGCGAGAACGGGCTCTTCAGCCTGGGCGAGTTCGAGACCCTCACGGCGCTCGGCCTCATGGAATTCGTGACCCCCGAGGAGATCGCCGACAACGTGATCCGCGAGATCCTGGCCCAACCCACCGGAAAGGACGTGGTCACCGCCATGGACGCGGCGACCATGGGTCCGACCTATCGGGCGGGCGTGCTGCGGAGCGCCGCCATCGAGCACATGGAGGCCCTCGAGGCCGAGGCGGGGATCCGGTCCGTCGCCTACGAGATGCTCGGACCTCCACGTCTCGCGAAGCTCCTCTTCGAGGGCGAGATCCTCTCGAGGCTGTACGGGACGGTGCCGGCCGCGTCCGCACTCGACCCGGACGACGCCGCGGAGCGGGCGCACGCGCTCGTCCAGGAGGACGGCGACCTACGCCAGCGGATCGTATCCATCGGGCTTCCCATCGTCCTGCCGGACGGCGAGCACGTGCTGCGGGGGCCGCTGGTCCGGGTGAAGCCGGACAAGGACGTGCCGCTCGGCGATCCGCGCCTGGTGGACCGGGGGTGGGTGGACCTCCGGCCGGCGAACTGGGGCCGGTGGCGGGACCGGTGTCGCGACCTGCTCGCGGAGCTGGAGGAGCGGCCCGGCGTCGCGTCGGGCTCGGCGGGGGACCACGAATACGGGGACGCGGCCGCGAAGATCCGCCCGGGGCGACTCGTCGCGTGGATCTTCCGCTATGAGGACAAGGGCGAGCGCATCAAGCGCTGAGACGGTCGGGGTGGGGATGCGGGGCGGTCTATTCGGGCCATCCCTGCTCCCCGAGGAGCGGGACGAAGCGGCAGCCGATGGAGTGCCGCGTCACGTACTCGTTGCCCGAGCGCTCCACGATCAAGAGGTGCTGGAGCTCACGGTCACCCACCGGCACGACCAGCCTGCCGTCCTGCGGCGAGAGCTGCTCGAGAAGCGCCCGCGGCGTCTCGGGAGCTGCGGCCGTCACGACGACGGCGTGGAACGGCGCCGCTTCGGGCCATCCGAGCGAACCATCCCCCGCGCGGACGTGCACGTTGCGGTAACCGAGCTCGGCCAGGAGTGTGCGCGCCTCGGCCGCCAGCTCGGGGATGCGCTCCAGAGAGTACACCTCGGCGGCCAGCTCGGCCAGGATCGCGCACTGGTATCCCGAGCCGGTCCCGATCTCCAGGACCCGCTCGGTGCCGGTCAGCCCGAGCGCCTCCGTCATGACCGCGACCATGTACGGCTGGGAGATCGTCTGCCCGTGGCCGATCGCGAGCGCATGGTCGCCGTAGGACCGGGCGCGGGAGACCTCGGGGACGAACCGCTCGCGGGGGACACGCTCGATCGCGGCGAGCACGCGCGCGGAAGCGACGCCTCGCTCCTCGAGTTGGTCTCGCACCATGCGGGCGCGGGCAGCCGCCCAATCCGGATTCGCCATCCTGCACGACGCGCCGGGGAATGAGGGCGTCCTGGGTCCGGCGCCGCTCTAAGGTAGCACGATCCCGTGTCGCCGACCCAGCCAACCAGGACGTTCCGGCACGGCCGCGGGCCGACCGAGGAAGCTCATGTCACTGGAAGCTGTGCCTCCGCTTCCAGGTCTCGGGGTGGAAGAGGAGCAGAACCGTGTAGATCTCCAGGCGGCCGGCCAGCATGAGGAAGCTCAGCACCATGAGCTGGGGGTGGGACATGACGCTGTAGTTGTCGGTGGCGCCGACGAGGCCGAAGCCGGGGCCCACGTTGCCCACGCAGGCCATGCTCGCCCCGATGGACGTGATCAGATCCACGCCCGTGATGGCCAGGGCCAGGGCGCCGGCCAGGCAGAGCAGGAGATAGAGGAGCACGAAGCCGACGACGTTGGCGAGGACCTCCTCCCTGACCGGCTTGATCCCGACCCGGGTCAGGAGGATCGCCTTGGGGTGCAGGTGCCTCCGGATCTCGACGGCGGCCGTCTTGAGGACCAGGAGGACACGGATCGCCTTGACGCTGCCTCCGGTGGAGCCGGCCATCCCGCCCATGAAGAAGAGCGCGAACAGGACCATCTGGGCCCCGGGCACCCACAGCTCGTAATCCGCGGTCACGAACCCGGTGGTCGTGCCGATCGAGACCGCCTGGAAGAGGCCGTGGCGGAACGCGGCCTCCACGCCGGACGGAGACGGCTGGTACGATCCGGCGTACAGGTTCACGGCCATGACGGCCAACGAAGCCGCCAGGAGGACGGCGGTGAAGAAGCGCCATTCCTGGTGGCGGAAGTACTCGAACCTGCCCGTGGCCGCCCTGAAGTGCAGGGAGAAGTTCACGCCGGCCAGGTACATGAACAACGCGGTGACGTAGTGGATGTACGGCGAATCGTAGGCGGCCAGAGAGGCGCTCCTCGTGCTGAAGCCGCCGGTGGCCAGCGTCGCGAAGGCGTGGTTCACCGCGTCGAACAGGCCCATGCCGCCCAGCACGTAGAGCACCGTCTGGCCGGCGGTGAGCCCGACGTAGACGAGCCAGAGGTACTTGGCCGTCTGCGTGATCCGCGGCTGGAGACGTTCCGGCGTCGGGCCCGGCACCTCCGCCTTGAAGAGCTGCATCCCGCCGATCCCCAGGTACGGGAGCACGGCAATGACCAGCACGATGATTCCCATCCCGCCGAGCCAGTGGGTCAGCGAGCGCCAGAAGAGGATCCCGTGCGGAAGCGCTTCGATGTCGGTGAAGACGGTCGCTCCGGTGGTCGTGAACCCGGACATGGCCTCGAACACGGCGGAGAACGGCGAGTCGAGAATGCCGGTCAGAAGGAAGGGAAGGGCGCCCGATACGGCCATCATCACCCACGCGAACGTGACGATCGCGAACCCCTCGCGCGTGGTGATGTCGTCCTTCAGGGACGTGACCTTGTAGAGCCCACCGCCGACGACGGCGGTGATCACGGCCGATACCAGGATTCCCCTCGCGTCTCCGTCGCCGTAGTAGAGCGCCACGCCGCCGGCCACGAGCATGGCCGACGCCACGAAGAGCTGGAGAAGCCCCACGACCGAGGCCACGCGGCGGAGGCCCATCAGCCGAAGAGCTCCTCCACCTCGGGAATGGCCTCCGGCAGGGCGAAGACGATGACCTCGTCACCGGGCAGCATCGCGTCGTCCCCGCGCGGGATGATGATCTCGGGTCCGCGCAGGATGGTCCCGATGACCGCGGCTTTCGGGAAGTCCAGGTCCTTGATGCTCTTGCCCGCCACCCGGGTGCGTGCCTCCACGCGGAACTCGATGGCCTCCGCGTCGATCCCCGTCAGGCTGGCCACGGTCATGACCCTACCGCGCCGCACGTAGCGCAGGATCGCGTTCACGGCGGACATGCGCGGCGACACGGCCGCGTCCACCCCCACCCGGGGCACGAGCCTCAGGTACTCGAACTTGTGGATGAGCGTGACGACCTTCTTCGCTCCCGTGGACTTCGCGAGGAGGCTCGAGAGCAGGTTCACCTCGTCGTGGCCCGTGGCCGAGACGAACCCGTCGATCCCGCTCACGCCTTCCATCTCCAGGAGCTCGAGGTCCGTGGCGTCGGCGTGGAGCACGAGCGACCGCGGGAGACGCTCGGCCAGCTCGAGGCACCGGCGGCGGTCCCGGTCCAGGATCGTGCATTCGATCCCGTGCTCCTCGAGCACCTGCGCCAGGAACTCGCCCTCGGCGCTCCCGCCGGCGATCATGACGCGGCTCAGGCGGAACCGATCATAGCCGGCCAGGGGCGGGATGGCCTGGATCTCGGACGTGGGCGCGATGAGGTACAGCCGGTCGCCCGCCTCGATGCGGGTGTCGCCCCTGGGGATCCGGGTCACTCCATCCCGGACGACCGCGGCGGTCACGTAGTGTTTGCCGGGGAGGTCCCGGCCGAGCTGGAGGAGCGTCTTCCCGGCCACGGGGGCCCCCTCCCGGACCTGGAGCCCGATGAGTTGGACCCTGCCGCCCGCGAAGTGGGCCACGTCGGTGGCCGCGGCGCTCTGCAGGACCTGGAAGGTCTCCCAGGCGCACTCCCGCTCGGGATTGATCATCAGATCGATCCCCATCTGCTCGCGCGAGAGCACACTCCCGCGCTCGTAGTACTCGGGGTTCGAGATCCGGGCGATCGCGAACTGGACGCCCAGACGCTTGGCCGCCATGCATGCGATGAGGTTGACCTCGTCCCGGCTGGTGACCGCCAACAGCATGCGGGACGTGCGGACCCCCGCCTCTTCCAGCACCCCGAGGGACGCCCCGTTGCCGACGGCGGTGAGGATGTCGAGCTGCCTGCCCGCGAAGTCCGCTCGCTCCGGGTCGGCGTCCACCAGCACGACATCCTGGCCTTCCTCGGACAGACGCCGGGCGAGGTGGAAGCCCACCTCTCCGGCGCCGACGACCACCACTCTCATTTCGGACTCTCCCGGAACGGCGTCGGGTGGTTCCGCGAATCGGCTTGAAGGTAGCGACCGGCCGGCCGAGATCCAGAGACCCGGCGTCCGGGCCTGCCGGGCACGAGGGCGGGCGACCTCAGGACGTCGTGTCCCGAGCGGGTGAACACAGTATCTTTCGACCTCCGGGGCCCGTAGCTCAGCTGGTCAGAGCAGTGGACTCATAATCCATCGGTCGCAGGTTCGAGCCCTGCCGGGCCCACTTCGGCGCAAGCTCGACCTTCCGCCACGTCCTCGAACACGAGGATGAGGTGGGGCGTTCAGTCGCGGTCCGGGTCCGGACGACGGCGGAGGCGCTTCGTCTCTCCCTTCCGGCGCTTCGCCTCGAGTCGGCGGCGCTTCTCAGTGGCCGGAACGCCTGTCGGCACGCGGGGAGCATCGCGCTTGTTGCGTTGCTCCAGGCGCGCGCGCAACCGCCCGAGGGCGAGCGCACGGTTCCGGTGCTGGCTGCGCTCCGTTCTGGCTGTCACGCGTACGCCGGTGGGCAGGTGGACCAGCCGGACGCCGCTTTCGGTCATGTTCTGGTGCTGGCCCCCCGGTCCACCCGCTCGGAACGTCTCGACGCGGCACTGGGCCAGGAGGTCCTCGTCGGAGGCGGGAATCGGGAACGGCGGGCGGTTCTCGGTCATACGGGAAGATGGCGAAGGGATGGCACATCCTGCAGCTACGGGGTACCGTTTGGCGCACCGCGCTTCACCGAGGGCGGCCATTTCGTCGCGACCCACGCCTCCGCATGATCTTCGACCGCACCGAACAGCAACCGGGCGCCCGGCTCCTCTTCCTGCTCGCGTGCTTCGTGGTGGTGGTGTGGGGCATGAAGTTCGCCGCTCCGATCCTGCTTCCGGCTGCGCTCGCGCTGTTCCTCACGGTCCTGAGCCTGCCGGCCATGCTTTGGCTCCGCCGGCATCACGTTCCGGGATGGCTGGCGATCAGCATCACGATCCTGATGAACCTCGGCATCCTGGGTCTGGTCGTGGTGCTCGCGGCCGGCTCCCTCTCCCAATTCCAGGAGAAGCTCCCCGAGTACGTCTCGAGCCTCGACGCGCTGCAGGCCGTCGTGATCACCTGGCTCGAGACGCACACCGGGTTCGCGTTCCGGGAGCACGTGGGCGCCACGGTCGTCAACCCGACGGCCATCATGAACTGGGCTCGCGTCGGCCTGGGCTACGCCGCGCAGTTCGTCTCGACAACGATCCTGGTGTTCATCGTCATGAGCTTCATGCTCAGCGAGGCGATGGTCTTTCCGGAGAAGGTCCGGTACCTGCGCGGCGCCGACGTGCCGCCCGACGACCGGCTCACCAAGGTGGTCGGAGAGGTCCAGAGCTACCTGGGGATCAAGTTCGTGGTCTCGGCGGCGACCGGGCTGCTGCTCGGGGTCTGGTGCTGGTATCTGAAGCTGGATCTTCCGGTCCTCCTTGGCATCACCGCCTTCCTCCTGAACTTCATTCCGACGGTGGGGGCCATTATCGCCACAGCCCCGGCGATCCTTCTCAGCCTCGTGATCCACGGGACGCTCGGGCATGTTCTGCTGGTCAGCGCTGGATACCTGGCCGTGAACATGGTCCTGGGCAACATCCTCGAGCCCCACCTCCAGGGCCGCCGCCTTGGGCTGTCGACGCTCGTCATCGTGCTCTCGCTGCTCTTCTGGGGGTGGGCCTGGGGACCGGTGGGGGCTCTTCTCTCGGTGCCGCTCACCGTGGTCGTGAAGATCTGGCTCGAGAACACGCGGGACCTCAAGTGGGTCGCCGTCCTGCTGGACCCCTCCGCGCCCAAGCTGTCGCCGAGCGTGGGGGCCGTGCCCTCGGCGGTTCCGTCATCGTCCGTGGCCTCGAGCAGCGGCTGAAGGAGGCGTCTCCTGCCCAGGATCGCCTTCTCCGACCTCCCGGACCAAGGCCGCGTCTGGATCTTCCCGGCCTCGAGGCGCCTCGAGGAGCACGAGCGTGAGGCCCTCCTCGGCGAAGTGGATGCGTTTCTGGACGGGTGGGCCGCGCACGGCACCCCCCTGCTCTCGGCCAGGGATCTCATCGAAGGTCGCTTTCTGGTGGTCGGCGTGGACGAGAATGTGACGCGGCCTTCGGGCTGTTCGATCGACGCCCTCGTGAACCGGCTGGAAGGGATCCATGAGACGCTCGGTGTCGGCCTGCTGGATCACGCCCCCGTGTGGTACCGGGAGGTGGGGGAGGTCCGTATGGTCACCCGCGAAACGTTCCGGGAGTTGGCGCGCGCGGGGTCCGTCGGACCGGACACCCGCGTGTTCGACACCTCGCTCACGAGGATCGCGGAGTTCAGGGCCGGAGGCCTGGAGCGGCCGGCGCAGGAGAGTTGGCACGGAAAGGTGTTCTTCCGGGAAGGTGCGGCGGCGCTCGGCGTCCGTCCGGCGCCCGGTTAGCCGCGGGGTCTCGCGGCCGGACCGGGCGTTTCGGCCGCGGGCCGCAGTGTTTCGGCGAGGAAGCGGGCCCCTTCCTCTTCCGCCCAGAAGCGGGGGGACCACGGCGGCCCTTCCATGAACCCGACGTGTCCGCCCCTCGGCGTGAGCGCGGCGACGATACGAGGGTTGGCACCGAGCGCTTCTCTGGGCAGCGCACGCGCGGGCAGGAACGGGTCGTCGAGGCTGTGCAGGACGAGGGTCGGAACCCGGATCCCGCCCACGAACGCGGTGCTGCTCGACCGGGCGTAGTAGTCGTCGGCATTCCGGAAGCCGTGCAGCGGGGCGGTGGCGGCTTCGTCGAACTCCCGGAGCGTGCGCGCGCGGAGCGCGGCGGCCAGGTCCATGCGTCCCTCCAGGATGCCGGCCATGGCACGCACCTTTCGCTTGAGGGACCGCAGGAAGTGGCCCACGTAGAAGCGGCCCATCACGGTTGCCTCGAGTTCCGCGCTCGCGGCGGCCAGGTCCATCGGCACGGAGATCGCCACTGCCGCGTCGAGCAGCCCGCTCCCTCCGTCCTCCCGCTCGCCGAGGAGCTTGAGCAGGACGTTCCCGCCCAGGGAAAAACCCAGCGCTCCCAGCGGCCGGTCCGGGAAGGCTTTCCGGAGGCCCTCGAGCACGAAGGCCGGATCGCCGGTCTCACCCGAGTGGTAGAGGCGCGGCCGCCGGTTCGTCTCGCCGCTGCACCCGCGGAGGTTCAGGGCGACGGGGCGTATGCCCCGAGCCAGGAGCTCCCGGCACGCGGAACGCACGTACCGTCTCCTGGACGAACCCTCGAGCCCGTGGAGCACCAGCGTGAGCGGCGCCCGCGTCCCCGGCTCCGGGCCCACGTCCACGTCGAGGAAATCCCCATCGCGGAGCTCCCAGCGCTCGCGGGCCATCGAGGGCCCGCGAGGGCTCCGCAGGACCCGGGCCCCCAGCGTCTGGGCGTGCCGGTCGAGCGCCCAGAACGACGGGCGGAACGGTCGGGGTCGGGGTATGTCGGGCACGGTGGGGGGAGGTCGGGACGGAGGTGTCAGGACCGCAAGGTAATGGAGCCGTGACGGGCCGACACGGGGTGCGTCCCATCGGCACGGCCGGCCATGCCCGAAAGAGCCTTAGGGTCATGACTGTAATACGTTGTGCTCAAAATCGTTACGGCACCGGATCCGCTGTGGCACGTCGCTCGCACCGGGACGTTGGGAGACCGGGGGCCGGTGAAACGCGCGGAGGCGGGGGACCGTAGGGCGCTGGGGCGCCTTCATCGCGTGGACCGCCGCCGGATGCGGTTCACCGCAGCCAGGGAGGGGCGGGATGGGTACGACGACGATCGCGTTGTGGGCGTGCCTTGCGCTGGGCCTCGGAGCCCAGGACCCGACAGGGGACGGGCGACTCTACGGCCGGATCGTCACCGCGGGGGGGCGTGTCTACGAAGGGTTCATCCGCTGGGACAAGAACGAGGGAAGCTGGGCCGACATCCTGGACGGCTCCAGGGAGATCCCGTGGGCGTACCGGCGGGACGCCGAGCGCCTGGACGAGGAGCGGTGGAGGCAGCGAAGGGAGAGGCGAATCGACTTCTTCGGCATCCACGTCTCGTGGACGGAGGACGAGGATGAGATGCCGTCCAGCGCCGCGTCCGGAATCCGGTTCGGCCACGTGCGCTCGCTTGCGGTGGCGGGGGACGACCGGGCCGTCCTGACGCTCAAGTCGGGGGAAGAGGTCGAGCTGGAGGGAGGCTCCACCGATCTCGGCGACGAGCTGAGAGGGATCGTCGTGGAGGACGCGGAGCGCGGCCGGATCGAGCTCCGCTGGCGGGACCTGGACGTCGTGGAGTTCATGGCGCCGCCGGAAGCGGCCGAGGCGCCGCCGGCAGGCCGCCTGTACGGGACGCTCCGCACACGCCACGGCGATGCGTTTACCGGGTACGTTGCATGGGACCTGGACGAGATCCTCACCACGGACGTCCTGGACGGCGAGCGCCGGGGACGGGATCGCGAGATCCCCTTCCAGGAGATCGCCGCGATCGAGCGCGAGAGCGCGTCGTCGGCGCGCGTGATCCTCACGGACGGTGAGGAGGTCGTGCTCCGCGGCTCGAACGACGTGGACGAGGGTAACCGGGGCATCGCGGTCTCGGATCCCGGGCTCGGCCAGGTGACGGTCTCCTGGGACGAGTTCGAGGAGGTCACGTTCCGCGACGGTCCGGCCGGCTTCGGATACGACGCGTTCGACGGGGGCCGGCCGCTGTACGGCGTCGTCGAGACGGTGGACGGCGACCTGGTCGAGGGAGCCGTTCGTTGGGACAACGACGAGAGCTGGAGCTGGGAGATCCTGAACGGCAGGCTCGGGGACGTGGACATGGACATCGAGTTCGGACAGGTCTTGTCCGTCCGCCGCCTGGACGAATGGGGAGCCGAGGTGACGCTCCTCGACGGGCGCACGTTCGAGCTGGAGGGATCCAACGACGTGGACGACGGCAACAAGGGGACCTACGTGCTGCGCTCGGACGGAGAGACCGTCCTGGTGCCCTGGTTGGAGGTGCTGGAGGTGAGGTTCGAGACGCCGTGAGGGGTGCCGCGCTCGTCGTCTCGCTCGCAGCCGTGCTCGTCGGTGCGGCGTCGCCCACTCGGGCCCAACCGACGTGCGACCCGTTCACGTCCGAGACCGCCCGCGCTCTCTACGAGACGGCGGCGGCGGGGCGCGAGCGTCTGGACGACTCGGTCATGCGCTACACGGCCCTGGTGCGCCAGCGCATGTCCGCGGGGCTCCGGATGCCCCTCAAGGACCGGACGCTGTTCCGCTCCGAGTCCGCCTCCCGCGTCCGATGGTGGCGGGACGGACGCACGCTCGTGCAGGTGCTGGCGCTCCGCGAGCAGACGCCCCTGGGCCTGGATGCCGACGCCGCCCGTCCACCCTTCTCGGACGAGCCGTTCGATCCCCTGAACGACCGTCTCGTGTTCGGGCTCGCGTCCACCCGGGACATGGAGGAGGAGGCCGACTCCGACGACTACGGGTTCGAGCATCCGCTGGTCCGGCGCTATAGGGACCACTACCGCTTCTCGGTGGGCGACTCCCTTACGCTCTCGCTCCCGGACGGGCGGCGCATCCGGGCCGTCGAGCTCCGGGTCGTGCCGAGGGTCGCCGACCCCCATCGCATGAGCGGGTCGCTCTGGATCGAGGAGGCGACCGGTGCGCTCGTGCGGGCGGTGTACCGGCTCTCGGAGCCGGTGGACGCGTTTCGCGACACGGACCTGAGGAACGAGCAGGACGACGACCTGGAGCGGGTTCCCGCCATCCTGAAGCCCTGGACGTTCGACCTCTCTCTGGTGGCCGTGGAGTACGCGCTCTGGGACTCCCTCGTGTGGCTGCCCCGGAGCCTCCGCGCCGAGGGAACGGCCAGGGCCGGCATTCTGAGCGCGCCGGCCGCGATGGAGCTGACGTACGAGATGGAGGACGTGGTCACCGAGGGGAGCTCGGAGCACGGCGAGGCGCCGGAAGATTCATCGAGCCGGAGCCTCGGAGACGCGGACCCGATCGGGTGGGATTCGACCGGGATCGGTTGGGTTCCCGATTCCGGATGGAGCCGTCGGCATGACGCGCGGGGCCGGCGCACGGTGCGCTATCTGGTCCCGGTCGACCGCTCGGTGCTGTCCACGAGTCCGCTTCTTCCCCCACCGATCTGGGACGACGCTCCCGGCTTCACGACCCCGGACGAGCTCGAGGCGTTCGCGCGGAGCCTGGAGGCGCTCCCGGAGCCGGAGACGCCCGCGCGCGCGCCGGCGACGTTCCGGTGGGGGTGGCAGCGTACCGACCTGCTGAGGTACAACCGCGTCGAAGGGCTGTCGGTGGGCGCGCGCGGCCAGATCTACCCGGAAACGCCGGTGGGGCCCCTCTCGCTCACGGTCACCGCGCGGATCGGATCGGCGGACCGGGAGCCCAACGGGCGCCTCGACGTGACCCGGGAGAACGTGCGGCGGCGGGTCACGCTGAGCGGGTACCATGAGCTCGCGGCTGTGGAAGAGGGCGCTCGACACCTCGGGCTCGGGAACTCGGTGACCGCGCTCCTCTTCGGGCGCGACGACGGGGACTACTATCTGCGTACGGGGGGCGCGCTCGAGTGGACGCCTCCGGCGTCGGAGCGCGCCACGTTCCGCGTGCGGGCACGGGCCGAACGCCACGACGCCGTACCCGCATCCGCGGATTTCGCGCTCCGCCACCTGGGCGACGAGGACTGGCGCTTCCGGCCGAACCTCCAGGCCGACGTGGGGTGGGACGTGGGCGGTGACGTGACGCTCGCTCCCTGGTGGGGGAGCGACCCCAGGGAAACGCAGGGAGGCCTCGAGCTCGTGGCCCAGGCGGGCGTGGGCACGTGGTCGTATCGCAGGGCATCCCTGGTGGGCCGGCTGGCCCTGCCGCTGCCTGCGGGCTTCAGGGTGGCGCTCGAGTCGGGGGGCGGCACGAGCTGGGGCGAGCCCCCCGCGCAGCGGCGATTCCTGATCGGCGGCGCCGCGACGCTCCGTGGGTACGAGCCCGGAACGCTCGGGGGCCGATCGTACGTGCGCACCCGGGGGGAGGTGGCGCGGCAGTTCGCGTTCGGAGCCGTCAGCTTCTTCTCCGGCGCCGCCTGGGCCGGGGAGCGCCACGAATTCGACACCGGCGACGCGCTCTGGTCCGCCGGTGCCGGCCTTTCGCTGGTGGACGGGCTCATCCGCGTGGATGCGGCCTGGGGCCTGCGGGAGCCGCGGGACTTCCGCCTGGAGCTGTACCTCGACGGGGTGCTGTAGCGGCGCGTCGCCGGAATTGGGGGCCGAGCCCGACTGGACGGCTCCTCCCGGGCGCGGCACAATAGCGGAGCGCCTCTCGAAGGGCGCACCCGCTTCAGCGACCGAGGTCCCCATGCCGTCCCGCACGCGCCTCCGTTCACCGCTGGTCGCCCTCGTCTTCTTCGCCGCCGCGTGCGAGGGGCCGACGCCCCCGCCCGTGGAGCTCGGCGTCCCGTGGGCGCTGGCGGAGCACCGCGCCCGGACGATCTCGGGGCTGTCCTACGACTACGATCTCCGGGTGCCGTCCTCGACGGAGGAGCCCGTCGAGGGCAGGGTGCTCCTTGCGTTCGAGTGGAACGATCCGGACGCCTTCGATCTGATCATGGACTTCGTGAGCCCCTCCGAGCGGATCCGGAGCGTGCGCGTGAACGGCGCCGATGTGTCCTGGACGTCCATGGAGGACCATGTGATGGTGCCCGCGAGCGAACTCGCGCCGGGGCACAACGAGCTCGAGGTGGAGTTCGTGGCTGGCGACGAGGCCCTCAACCGGAACGAGGAGTTCCTCTACTCGCTCTTCGTTCCGGACCGCGCGCACTTCAGCCTGCCCGTCTTCGACCAGCCGGACCTCAAGGCGTCGGTGGCGTGGACGCTCCACGTTCCCGGGTCGTGGGAGGCGGTCACGAACGGCCGGCCCATCGAGGCCCAAGAGTCCCCCGATGGCCGGACCCTCGCGTTCGCGGCCTCCCGGCCCATCCCCACGTACCTGTTCGCGTTCGCGACCGGGCTGTTCTCGGTGGAGGAGGCGGTCGTAGACGGCCGCGCCATGCGGATGTTCCATCGTGAGACCGATGCGCGGAAGATCGCGCGCAACCGCGACGCGATCTTCGAGCTGCACGGCCGCGCCCTGGCCTGGCTCGAGGACTACACGGGCATCGCGTACCCCTTCGACACGTTCGACTTCGCGCTGATCCCGTCGTTCCAGTACGGCGGAATGGAGCATCCCGGCGCGATCTACTACAACGCGTCGGGGCTCCTGCTGGACGAGAGCGCGACACAGAGCGAGATCCTCGGGCGCGCCAGCGTCATCGCGCACGAGACGTCGCACATGTGGTTCGGCGACCTCGTGACGATGAGGTGGTTCGACGACGTCTGGACCAAGGAGGTCTTCGCGAACTTCATGGCCGCGAAGATCGTCCATCCCTCGTTCCCCGAGGTGGACCATGACCTGCGCTTCCTGACCGCGCACCATCCGGCCGCCTACGGGGTGGACCGCACGCCGGGGGCCAACCCCATCCGCCAGCCGCTCGAGAACCTGCGCGAGGCCGGGACGCTCTACGGCGCGATCATCTACCAGAAAGCGCCGATCGTGATGACGCACCTGGAGGCGCGGGTGGGGGAGGACGCGCTCCGGGACGGGCTGCGCGAGTACCTCGCTACCCACGCTTACGGGAACGCCACCTGGCCGGACCTGATCGCGATCCTCGATCGTGCTTCGCCCGAGGATCTCGCCGCGTGGAGTCGCGTGTGGGTGGAGGAGCCGGGGCGGCCGCGCGTGACCGTGAGGCGCGAGCGGGGCGATGTCGTGCTGGTCCAGGACGACCCTTCCGGGGCGGGAAAGGTGTGGCCGCAGACGCTCCACGTGCGGCTGGGCCGGGACCAGGGAGACACGCTCGTCACCGTCGAGCTGGAAGCGGAAGCGGTGCGCATCCCCGGCGCGGGCGACGGGAGCCTGCGCTGGGTGCTCCCCAACGGGTCGGGCGTGGAATACGGGCTGTTCCTCCTGGACAGCCAGAGCGTCGCGTGGCTCACGGACAGCCTTCCGGCTCTCGCGCCGGCGCTGACGCGCGGCACGGCATGGGTCACGCTGTGGGACCTGGTATGGGAGCGGCGCGTCACGCCCGACGGGTTTCTCGACCTGGCGCTCCGCGCGCTCCCGCGGGAGACCGATGAGCTGAACCTCGGCCGCGTGCTCGCGTACGTGACATCCGCCTACTGGAGCCTGCTCGATTCCGGAGCGCGCGCGGCCCGGGCACCGGAGGTGGAGGCGGTCCTCTGGGCCGGCGTCACCGGCTCGCGTCCCGTGACGGCGCGCTCAGCGTTCCTCGGCGCTTGGCGTTCCGCCGCGATCACGCCCGACGCGGTGGCGCGTATGGAGCGATTGTGGCGGGGCGCGGAGCGGCTCCCGGGCCTGCCCCTCTCGGAGAGCGACCAGACCGCGCTTGCCACGGCCCTGGCCGTTCGGGAGGTGGGCGGGTGGGCGGCGATCCTGGACGAGCAGGAGGCACGCATCACGAACCCCGATCGGAAGGCGCGCTTCCGGTTCGTGCGCCCGTCGCTCGACGCCGACCCCGCGGTGCGCACGGCGTTCTTCGAGTCGCTCCGCGACCCCGCGAACCGCGAGCGTGAGCCATGGGTGCTCTCCGGCCTGCAGAACCTGCACCATCCGCTCCGGGCGGCGAGCGCGCTCGGTACGATCCGCCCGGCGCTGGAGATGCTGGAGGAGATCCAGCGGACCGGGGACATCTTCTTTCCGGGCCGCTGGCTCGACGCCACGCTCGGCGGGCACAACGAAGTCGAGGCCGCCGAGGAAGTGCGGCGGTTCCTGGAGGAGCGTCCCGACCTGCCGCTCCGCCTCCGGGGAAAGGTGCTTCAGTCCGCCGACGGCGCCTGGCGCGCGGCCGCCATCGTGCATGGGTATGGACGTCGTGGCGGAACTGCGGGTCGGTGACCGCAATCGTGTAGGCGAAGGTTGAGCGCGAAAGCTGACGGGCCGGAGATTCCCTGGCCGGGGATCGTAACGCCGCTGTCGTTCGTTCCGCCCGGCATGCAGTCCATGGCATTCAGCGCGTTCTTCTTCTCGCTGATGGGCGCCATGGTCAAGCTGGCCGGCACGTCGGTGCCGTTGTTCGAGGTCGTGTTGGCCCGCTCGCTCGTGGTCCTGGTGCTCTCGGGGGCCGCGCTGCTCCGGGACGGCACGGGCTTCCGCGGAGACGAGCCGCACCTCATGCTGCTGCGCAGCCTGTTCGGGTTCGGCGCGCTGTCGTGCTACTACTTCGCGGTCATCCATCTCCCGCTCGCCGACGCCACGGTCATCCACTTCACCAACCCGGTGTTCACGGCGCTCATCGCGTCGCTCTGGCTCCGGGAGCACATGGGAGCCCGCGAGGTCCTGCTCGTGCTGGCCAGCCTGGGCGGCGTCGTGGTGGTGGCGCGTCCCGGGTTCCTGTTCGGAGGCGGCGGCCTGCCCGCCCTTCCCGTACTCGTAGGACTGTGCGGCGCGCTCTTCTCCGCCAGCGCGGCCGTCGCCGTCCGCCGGCTGCGCAACGAGCCTCCGATGCTCGTGGTCTTCTCGTTCGCGCTGGTCTCCACCGTGGTCTCCCTTCCCGTGGCGGCGGCGGGCTTCGAGTGGCCTTCGCCGTTCGTGCTTCTGGTCCTTCTCGGGGTGGGCGTGGCTACCCACTTCGGCCAGGTGTTCTCCACGTGGGGCCTCCGGCTCGAGCGCGCAGGCCGCGCTTCGACCGTCGGCTATCTCCAGATCGTCTTCGCCGCCGCGTGGGGCTGGCTCCTTTTTTCCGACGCGCCCGACGCATGGACGGGATTGGGGGCCGCGGTCATCGTGGGATGCACGCTGGTGTTGCTTCGGCTGCATCCCGTCCGCTGACGCATCCCGGGGCCGGCGCCCCGGCGCGGGCAGGCGGCGGGAAGGAGCGGAGGATACAGTCGCGCCACGCCCTCTGAGCTCCTCCAGCGGCATTTCCTGTCATCCGGGATGCCGGTATGCGCCTTCGGTCATCGAACGGCGTTCCCGGGCGTAATTCCAGCCGGGCCGACCGGACGTCGGGTCCGAGTCACGGCGTCATGGGATGAAGGACGAGGAGGAGAATGACCAACCGAGTGGTTCACGTCCGGCCGCGCCGGGCTGCACGGGATACCGTAGCCCTCGCGGCCGTGGTAGCGACGCTCGTGCTGAGTGATATCCGGGCGCTGGCGGCGCAGGACGCGACGCCGCTTTCGCTCGATCAGGTCGTGCGGACGGCCCTGCGGCGGAACCGCGACGTGCGCGCGGCCCGACACGCGCTCGAGGAGGCCAACGAACGGGTTTCCGAGGCGTGGTCGGGCGTCTACCCGTCCGTGGACTTCAACGCCTCCTACACGCGTAACGTCTCCCCGACGGTCAACTTCCTTCCCGCGGTGATCTTCGATCCGAGC
The DNA here is from genome assembly GCA_964412015.1 of uncultured Gemmatimonadaceae bacterium. Taxonomy (GTDB): domain Bacteria; phylum Gemmatimonadota; class Gemmatimonadetes; order Longimicrobiales; family Gaopeijiaceae; genus SZUA-318. The sequence goes on from CAYPMO010000013.1 coordinate 62,566, forward strand.
GCGGGGCCCGACGACTACATCGCCGTTCAGTTCGGCGCCGACAACCAATGGCAGTCCACGGTCAGCCTGGAGCAGCCGATCTTCTCGGCGGCCGCGTTCATCGGAGTGGGTGCCGCGGGTCGCTTCCGCAACCTCCAGCAGGAGGTCGTGCGCGGGCTGAACCAGTCCGTCGTCACCCGGGTGCGGGGCGCCTACTACCAGCTCCTGCTTCAGCAGGAGCAGATGCGGCTCATCACGAAGTCCGTGGAGCGGGTGCGCGCGTCGCTCGCCGAGACGTGCTCGCTCAACGAAGCGGGGCTGGCGTCGGACTACGACGTGCTGCGCCTGGAGGTCGAGCTCGCGAACCTGGAACCCAATCTCCGCCGGGCCGAGAACGCGGTGCGGCAGGCCCAGCGCCAGCTCGCCCTCGAACTCGACCTGGCACCGGAGGACCCAATCTCGGTCCGGGGATCGCTGGCGACGATGGACCTGGACGACTTCGGCGCCAACGACGACGCGAACCGTGAGGTGCTCGCATTCTCCGGGTTCCGCGGCGAGGGAATGGAGGTGGTGGACGAAGCGATCCGGATGGCGCAGGAGCTCCGCTCCGACATCCGCCAACTCGTGTTGACCGAGTCGCTACGCAAGACCGAGATGCGCCTCGAGCAGATCGAGTACCTCCCGGAGGTCACGTTCTTCGGGAACTACATCATCAGCGCGCAGGACAACGGTGGGCCCGACTTCTTCGCGAAGGGCGACGGGCAGCGGGCGTACGGGCGGAACATCGGTGTGCGGGTGAGCCTGCCCGTCTTCGCCGGCTTCCGTCGCGACGCGCGCGTCGACCAGAAACGCGCGGCGCTGCGTCAGGCGGAAACCCAGACCCGCCTCGTCGAAGACCAGGCCCGCGTGCAGGTCCGGAACCTCGTCGAGCAGGCCGACGAGGCGCTGCTACGCGCCAGGGGCCAGAAGCTCGCAGTCCGGCAGGCGCAGCGGGGATTCGAGATCGCGAGCGCCCAGTACGGCGAAGGGCTCGGCAGCCAGCTGGAGCTCACCGACGCCGAGGTGGCGCTCCGCCAGAGTGAGTTCAACTACGCGCAGGCGGTCTTCGACTTCCTGATCACGCGTGCCCAGCTCGACCAGGCCACGGGGAGCGTTCCGCTGGTGGACGTGGACCCCATGGCCGAAGAGGGCTTCCAGGACTGAGAGGAACACAGTGGAGCGGATGACGGTGAACGTTCGGTGGATCCATGGGTCGTTGGCCTTGGCGGTCGGAATCGCGCTTGCCGGCTGTGGTGGGGCCGAGGCGGGGGCGGAGGGCCCGAGCCCGGAGGAGGCTGTCCGGGTCGTGAACGTGGAGGTCCGTGAGATCGCCACGGGGTCCTTCGCGGACCGGATCAACCTCACGGGCGTGGTGCTGGCGAACCGTGACGTCCGGGTCGCGGCGGAGGAGAGTGGGGTCATCCGAGAGATCCTCGAGGAAAAGGGCTCCAGCGTGGCGGCCGGCGAGGCGCTGGCCAGGATCGACGACGCAATCCTCCGGGCGCAGGTGGAGCAAGCCCGCGCCGCAGCCGACCTCGCGTCCCAGACCTGGGAGCGGCGCAAACGCCTGTGGGAGGAGAGCCAGGTGGGCTCGGAGATCGCCTATCTGGAGGCCAAATTCGCGGCCGAGCAGACCGCCGCGAGCCTACGTGCCCTCGAGGAGCGACTCGCGCGCACCCTGGTGCGCGCTCCGTTCGACGGTGTGCTCGAGAGCCGCATGATCGAGGTGGGCAGCATGGTGAGCCCGGGGCAGGTCGTCGCCCGCGTGGTGGACCTCGACCCCGTGAAGATCGTGGCGGGCGTGCCCGAGCGGTACGCGGCGGACGTGAAGGTGGGCGCCAGGGCCGTGGTGACGTTCGACATGTTCCCCGGCGAGACGTTCTCCGCCGCGATCCGGTACGTGGGCTCCACCGTGGATCCCCAGAGCCGGACCTTCCCGATCGAAGTGGTGATGCCGAACCCGCGCGGCGTCGTGAAGCCCGAGATGGTGAGCAACCTCGCGGTCGCGCGCCGCGAGCTCGATTCGGCCGTGGTCGTACCCCGCGACGCCCTCGTGAGGGTCGAGGACGGGTATGCCGTCTTCGTTACGGCGGAACGTGAGGGTGCGACGGTCGCGGAGGTCCGGCCGGTGGAGCTGGGCCCGAGCCAGCGGGACATGGTGGTGGTGGAGAGCGGCCTGCGACCGGGTGACCGGATCATCGTCGTGGGCCAGAAGATCGTGGCCGACGGGGATCGCGTGAACGTGGTGGGGAGCCGGTAGAGGCGGCGGATCATGACCGAGCGGAAACGGCAGGGGGTCGAGGGCGACGCTCGCGCGGGGGGCGGGGGCCGCCTGCTGGAGCGGTACAGGGAATTCTCGCCGACGAGCTTCGCGGTCCAGCACCGCACCAGCATGTTGGTGGTCCTCGCGATCATCGCGATCTGGGGCCTCTACTCGTACCGGACCACGCCGAAGGAATCGTTCCCGGAGATCGCGATCCCGATCGTCGTCGTCAACACGATGTATCCGGGCGTCTCCCCGGCGGACGTGGAGAGCCAGGTCACACGGGTGCTCGAGGACGAGCTCTCGACGATCTCCGCGCTGGACGAGATCACGTCCACGTCCGTCGAGGGCTACTCGAGCATCGCGGTCACGTTCACGACGGATGTGGACCTGGAAGACGCGCTCCAGAAGGTCCGGGAGAAGGTGGATCTGGCGAAGGGGGATCTCCCCGGGGACGCCGAGGAGCCGTCCATCGTCGAGTTCAATTTCTCCGAGATCCCGGTCATGCAGGTGAACCTCGCCGGGGACTACGGCCTCGTGCGCCTGAAGGAGCTGGGCGAGGACCTCCAGGACCGGTTCGAGCAGATCCCGTCCGTGCTCCGGGCGGACCTGCGAGGCGGGCTCGAGCGTGAGGTGAACGTGGACGTCGATCTGGCCAGGCTCCAGTTCTACGGCCTCGAGCTCGGCGACGTGGTGGACGCGATCCGGAACGAGAACGTCAACATCCCGGGCGGCGCCATCGACGTGGGCGACACGAAATACCTCGTCCGCGTGGACGGCGAGCTCGAGGACCCCTCGGTCATCGAGGACCTCGTCGTGAAGACGCGCGGCGGGCGCGCCGTCTACGTGCGCGACGTCGCGCACGTGGACTTCGGCTTCGCCGAGCGGGAGAGCTACGCCCGCATGAACGGCAAGGAGGTCGTGACCCTCGACATCGTGAAGCGCTCGGGGGAGAACATCATCGAGACCGCGGCCGCCGTCCGTCGGGCCGTCGACGAGTTCCGGCCGCAGTTCCCGCCGAGCACACAGGTGAGCATCACGGGGGACATGTCGGAGTCCATCGAGGACATGGTCCTTTCGCTCGAGAACAACATCGTCTCCGGTCTGCTGCTGATCGTGGCGGTCCTGTTGCTCTTCCTGGGCCTGTCGAACTCGCTCTTCGTGGGGATCTCCATCCCCGCGTCCATGCTGCTGTCCTTCGTCGTCCTGAAGCTCTACGGCGTCTCGATGAACATGGTGGTGTTGTTCAGTCTCATCCTCGCCCTGGGGATGCTGGTGGACAACGCCATCGTCGTGGTGGAGAACATCTACCGATTCCTCGAGCAGGGCTGGAGCCGGACGCTGGCGGCCAAGAAGGCCGTGGGAGAGGTGGCCCTTCCGGTGATCTCCTCCACGGCCACCACGCTGGCCGCGTTCGCCCCGCTGATGTTCTGGCCGGGAGAGGTCGGGGAGTTCATGAAGTTCCTCCCCTTGACCCTGATCGTCACGCTCACCAGCTCGCTCTTCGTGGCGCTGGTGATCGTGCCGGTGCTGTGCGCGATGTACATGAAGGTGGAGGGAACGCCGTCGCGGCCCCTCCGGCCCGCGGCCCGATGGACTCTGATGGGGGCGGCTACGCTGTTCCTGCTCGGCGTCGCCTCGCGGAACCTGCTGACCGCGGTGCTCCTGGCCGCCACGGCGTTGGGGCTTTGGGCCGGCCAGAAGTACGTGCTGTCGAAGTTGACGGCACGCTTCCAGGGAGAGATCGTGCCGGCGCTCCTGCGCCTCTACGAGCGTCAACTGCGTTGGGCCCTGAGCCATCGCGCCCGCATGCTCGGGGGCACATTGGCCGTCTTCGTCGGCACGTTCTTCCTCTATGGGATCTTCAACGAGGGTGTGGTCTTCTTCCCCGAGGACATGCCGCCCCAACAGCTCGTGGTGGATGTGCAGGGACCGGTCGGCACACGGGCCACGTTCACGGACACCGTGGTGCGGAGGCTCGAGGCCGAGCTCCAGGGTGTGGGCGGCCGCGAGGACTGGGAGTCCGTGGTCGCCGTCGTGGGCGCGGGGAACGCGGCCAACTTCATGGACCAGGGCCCCGGCGGCCCGGAGGACGGGCGCGTCACGATCAGCCTCGTCGACTACCAGGTCCGGGAGCGCGACGCCTTCGAGACGCTCGCCGAGATGCAGGCCGGCGTCGGGCGCGACCTGGCGGGCGTGACGCTGACCGTCGACAAGCCAGCGGACGGGCCGGCCCAGGGCAAGCCGGTGAACGTCGAGATCGTCGGCGAGGACCCGACGATGCTGAAGGCCCTCTCGGACTCGCTCATCCACGTCCTCGAGGACGCGCCGGTCTACCGGAACCTGGTCGGGCTGGACAGCGACCTCAACGACGCCCGCCCGGAGCTCTCGGTCCAGGTGGACCGAGAGAAGGCAGGGCTCTACGACCTGAACACCACGAAGGTGGGCGAGGCGATCCGGGGCGCGATCAACGGCATCGAGGCGGCCAAGTACCGCACGGGCAACGACGAGTACGACATCGTGGTGCGGCTCGCCGAGCCGTACCGGCAGGACCTGGAGGGTCTCCGCGACCTCTCCGTGATGACGGAAGGCGGGATCCAGGTCCCGCTCGTGTCGGTCGCGTCCTGGTCGGTCGAGGAGGGCTACGGTGCCATCCGCCGGAAGGACCAGACCCGCATGGCGACGATCGGCTCGGACGTAGCGGCGGGGCTGAACTCCAACGCCGTGCTTGCCGAGGTGCGCGCCACGCTCGCGGACTTCGAGGCGGCGCTCCCGCCCGGCTACACGATCCGCTACACGGGCCAATCGGAGGACCAGGCCGAGGCCCAGTCGTTCCTCGGGGGCGCCTTCATGGCGGCCCTGCTCCTCATCGCGCTGATCCTCATCAGCCAGTTCAACTCGCTGGTGAAGCCCGTCATCATCATGACCTCGGTGATCATGTCCACCGTCGGCGTGTTCGCGGGCCTGATGATCTTCCGCATGGAGTTCGGGATCATCATGACCGGGGTCGGCCTGATCTCGCTCGCGGGCATCGTGGTGAACAACGCGATCATCCTCATCGACTATATCGACACGCTGCGTGACCGCGACGGGCTCCTCCGTCGCGAGGCCCTGGTCGTCGCCGGGAGGACGCGGTTCCGCCCCGTGGTCCTCACGGCCACGACCACGGCGCTCGGACTCGTGCCGCTGGCGATGGGCCTGAACTTCGACTTCTTCGGCCTGTACTCGTCGCTCGACCCGGACCTATACTGGGGTGGCGAGCAGGCCGCGTGGTGGGGCCCGATGGCGGTCGCCGTGATCGTGGGGATCCTGTTCGCCACGTTCCTCACGCTGGTCCTGGTACCCGTGATGTACTCGGTGGTGGACGATTTCGCCCTGTTCTTCGCCAAGCACTTCAAGCACCCGGAGGAGCCCGGAGCCTCCGAAGTCCCGGGTGGCGCGGAGAACGCCCCGGCGGGAGTCCCTCCATTGGAGGACGCGGGGCGGCGACCCGTGGAAGAAAGCGTCCGGGAGCCCGCCGGCATCGCGACGTTCGTGCCGGAGACGCCGTGACGGCATGCGTGCTTACCCGTTGACGTCGGAGGAGCTCGTGGACGACCTGCTTGCGCAGGTCGACGACGTGACCGCCGTGGTGCGCGACCGCTTCGGAGCCCTCTCCGGCGACCAGCTCGCCTGGAGACCGGGGCGGGAACGGTGGGGCGTGGGTCACTGCCTGGTGCATCTGGCGCGCACGAGCGAGCGGTATCGGAGCACGCTCACCGAGCCCCTGAGACGAGCACGGTCGGAAGGAATGACGGCCACGGCTCCGCTTCGTGGGCGTTGGTTCGGGCGGTGGTTCACGCGGGCCATGGCGCCCGGCCGCGGCCTGGGACTCCGCACCCACGAGACGCTCCGTCCGCGGTACGCCACCGTCCAGGCCGCGGGACTCGAGACGTTCTTCGCCGAGCAGCACCGGTTCCGGTCCCTGGTGGCGGACGCGCGCGGGCTCGACCTGGATGCGATTCGCGTCGTCTCGCCCATCGCGAAATGGGTACGGCTCTGCGGGGGCGACGCGCTGCGCGCGCTCGTCGCGCACGAGTGGCGTCACCTGGCTCAGGCCGAGCGGGTCCTCGCGGAGGCGGGCTTCCCGCGCTAGGCGCGGTCCATGGCGACGACCTCGAGCGCCCTCCGCGTGGTGGCCGGCTACTACCTGGCCACGCCCGTGTTCGCGGTGGCGGATCTGGGGTTCGGCCTTCCAGTGCGCGTGGCGGCCGTGCTCCCCGACGGTACGCGCCTCGCCTACTACGGGGCGGCCTTCGCGCTCGGCCTCCTGTGCCGGGCGCGCCCGGCGGCGACGCCCTGGGTGGGAATGATGGAGAGCGCGACCAACCTGCTGCTGCTCCTGCTCTCGATCCTGCTTCCGATCTGGGCGCTCGCCGCCGACCCGATGCTCGGCTCGGCCGCGGGCGTGGGCCTGACGCCGGCCGGCGCGGCGAACGCGATGCTCTCCGGGGGCGCGATGATCCTCAGCTTCCGCCGGAGCGAAGCGGCCATGCTCGGGCGCGCTCAGGACGGGCCGCGACGGAACCGGTAGAGCGCGATCCCCGGGGTGTCGTAGGGGCCGTGGATCCTCCCCAGGAGGTAGTCGCGGCCGACCTCGTACAGCTTGAGCTCCGTCGGGATCCGGAAGTCGGCGAGGAACGCCCCGTCCGGGCCCACCACCTGGAAGAGTGTCTCCCCGTCCCCCGGTGACGAGAGCACGACCCAGAGCACGCCCTCGGGATCCACGGCGAGACCCGTGTAGAGCGGGAGATGCTCGGGCACGGGGGAGTTCCTGCGCGTCGTCTCCTTCCCCCACTCGCGGTACCCGGTGTCGTTGAACGTCTCCCACAGGGCGTCCAGCCACCGCTCGACGTTGGCCTCGGTGGGCGCGCGCGGCGCGATCGAGAGCGGGATGGAGCCCAGGCGGTCCCCGTCGAGGTCGTAGACGTCCACGGAGGCGGAGTCCGCCGTCCCGATGTAGAGCCGCTCGTCGGTGATCGCGTGCTGGGTGAGCTTGCCGAGGATCCAGGGCTCGCCCATGGGAAGGATGCCCATGCCTCCGAGGCTGTCGCCCTCGGCGTCCTCGAACCGGAGGGAGGCCGCGCCCAGCACGGTGTACATCTCACGCTCGGTCCTGGCCAGTTGGGTCGGCCTGCCCCACACCGCGAAGCGTCCGCCCCGCGTGCACCGGCGCCAGTCGGAGGCCTCCAGCGGCGCGTACTCCCGGACGATGGTCCCGGCGCTGTCGATCACGGTCATCCGGCCCCGTCCGCCGTCCCACACGAAGACGGAGTCGGGAACGCACTGGCCGAGCCAGGTGGGGAAGGCGAACTCCCCTGGGCCCCCGCCGGCGCGGCCCACCGTGCGGATCGTGTTGCCGGAGGGGTCGAAGAACCGGACCGTCGCGCCCCACTGATCGGACACGACGACGTTGCCGTTGGAGAGCACCGTCGCCCCGGTCGGGAGGAGCAGCCTCGGCTCCCCCGTGGGAACCGTGTCGAGGATGACCAGCGAGGGGATCGTGTCGAGGGACGAAGGCGCGGCTCCCGGCGTCACGGGCTCGCCGAGCCGGGCCTCGCCGGGCGGGCGGGGCTCACAGCCGGGGACGATGGACAGGCAGAGGGCGGCCAGGGCGAGACCGGTCGTGCGGAAGCTCGGCATTGGTGCCTCCTCGTGCCGGAGCGACACGGGGGCAGGGGCCGTGCGGCGTGACCTGCAATGCCACTCGCCACCGCGGCGTGGCGCAAGCGCGCAACCTTCGCGTCCTTCGGGCGTATCCGCGCGCATGGACACGCTCCAGACCGCGCTGGTGGGCCTCGGGGTCGTAGCGGCGGCCTTCACGCTCCTCTGGGCGGTGAGCCTGCGCCTCCGCGACGCGAGCATCGTCGATCCGTTCTGGGGGCCGGGGTTTCTGCTGACGGGGGCCGCCTATCTCTGGGGCCACGGGAGCGTCACGCCCCGCGCGCTCCTCGCCCTCGGCCTCGTCACGGTCTGGGCGGTCCGGCTGGGGCGCCATCTCCTGGTCCGCAACCGCGCGCGCGGGGAGGACCCCCGCTACGCCGCCATGAGGCTCTCCCACGGCGCGCGCTTCCCCTGGGTGAGCCTCGGGACGGTCTTCTGGCTCCAGGCCGTGCTCCTCTGGATCGTCTCGCTCCCGGTCCTCGGGGCGGTGGTCTCGACGGCGCCGCTCGGAGCCTGGGACGCGGCCGGTGCCGGGGTGTTCCTGGCCGGCTTTCTCATGGAGGCGGCGGCCGACGTCCAGCTGAACCGGTTCCGCGCGGATCCCGCCAACCGGGGCACGGTCCTGGACCGGGGCCTGTGGCGCTACAGCCGTCACCCGAACTATTTCGGAGACGCGGTGCTCTGGTGGGGGCTCTGGCTCGTGGCCGTGGGTGGGGAGGCCCCGTGGACCGTGGTGGGTCCACTCCTGATGACGTTCTTGCTGCGGAAGGTATCCGGCGTCACACTGCTGGAGCGCTCGCTGGTACGAGGACGACGGGGGTACGCCGATTACGTACGGCGCACGTCCGCGTTCGTGCCATGGTTTCCCCGGGATTGACGACGGATCTCCATGCCCCACCCTCCTACGGGACCGCTCCCCGACTCGGCGGTCCACACGGTCGGCCAGGCGATCCAGAGGCTGGCCGCGAAGCGCCTGGGACGCGCCTTCCTCCCCCTGGCGCTCCTCTTCCTGACCGGCCTGGGACGGATGCTCTCGGCGCATGAGGGGTTCCTGCTGGCTGCGGGCGCTCCGCTCTCGGCCGGCGCGATGCTCGCGTACGGCCTGCGGGTGGTGGAGCGCACCTTCGGGAAGCCTCCGCGTCCGTGGATGGCGCTGGCGGTGGTCGGCGGCGTGGTGCCGCCCGCGTACGGCCTCTGGGTCTTGGGTTGGGAGGGGCTCCGCACGCTCGCGTCGGGTGGGGGCCTCAGCGCCGTGGTCGTGGGCGTCCTGATGAGCGTTCTGGGGGTGTGGGTGCTGCGTGCCTGGGTCCGGATCCTCGAGCTGAACCGCCTCGCCGAGGTCATGGCGCTCGGCGGATCCGACGGGGGGGATGCGGGGGGCGGCGCATAGAAGGAATGGGATTTCTCCTCAAGGAGCTCGTCGGCCTCTTCGTCTGGCTGGTGGCGAACGCGGTCTATCTGGACGCCCGGCGCACGGGGAGGCGTGGCATCTACCGGTTCCTCGCGTTCTGGATGGGGCTTCCCGGAACGCTCGGTTCCCTGATCTTGGTGCGGGAAGGGAGCCACCCGCGTGTCGTGCCACCTCCCGACGACGAGAACCGCCTTCTGGCCGAAGTGCGACGGGACCGCTGGCTCCGCTCGGAAACCCAGGACACCACGAAGGAGGAGACGTGAGGGGGATGCTGAGGCTCGCGCTGTGCCTGCTGTTGGCGACCGCTTCGCGGGCCGGAGCGCAGGAGGACCCAGGACCGGTCGAGGTCGTGGAGGCGCTGTTCCGCCACATGAAGGCCGGCGACGCCGACGCCATGCGCGCGCTCATGCACGCCGACGTGCGTCTGGTCACGACGAGCGTCCGAGACGGCGTGCCCGTCGCGGAGGTCGTGGGCGTGGGCCGCTGGCTCGAGGGGGTGCGCAGGTCCGCGCGGGAGCTCGACGAGCGCATCCACGACACCGAGGTCGATGTGGACCTCGGTCTGGCGTCCGTCTGGACGCGCTACGACCTGTTCGTGGACGGAGTCCTCGACCACTGCGGCGTGGACCACGTCCTGCTCGTCCGCACGGGCCAGGGTTGGCGCATCATCCATCTGTCGGACACGCGGACCACGGAAGGGTGCGGGACGCCGTGAGCCCACGGGACATCGCTCGCTCGAAGTCCCTGGCGAGCTTCCTTCCCCGCCGTGCCGACCTGGGCGCGCTCCTCAGGCTGGCGCTTCCGGTGGCGATGGTGACCGTGTCCACGATGACCATGGGCGTCGTGGACACGATCATGGTCGGCAGAGTCTCACCGACCGACCTGGCCGCGGTCGCTCTGGGGCATCTCTACTTCTTCGGGGTGGTGGTCTTCGGGATGGGCGCGCTTTCCGCCCTGGATCCGGTGATCTCGCAGGCGGTGGGCGCGGGGGATCGCGATGCGGTCGCGCGCGGGATGCAACGCGGCGGCGTCCTCGCTCTCGCCCTGACCGGGTTCGCCTCGCTCCTCCTTGTTCCCGCGGGCCCGGTGCTCCGCCTCCTCGGCCAGCCGGACGACGTGGTACCGGTCGCCGGCGCCTATGCGCTCGTCTCGATCCCGGGCGTGTTCCCGTTCTACGCGTTCCACGTGCTCCGACTCAGCCTCCAGGCCATGGCGCGCGTGGGGCCGGTCCTCGTGACGGTCGTTGCGGCCAACGTCGTCAACGTCTTCGCCAACTGGGTGTTCATCTACGGAAACCTGGGCTTCCCGGCGATGGGCGCGGTCGGCTCGGGGTGGGCGACGAGCCTGAGCCGGTGGTTCATGTTGCTCACGTTGCTCGCCGTGGCATGGCCCCTTCTGTGCGGGTCGCTCAGGCCGCTGCGGCCCGAGGCGCTCGCGAGGGAGCCGCTTCGCCGGTTGCTGCGGCTCGGCGCGCCGATCGGTGGACAGAGCGTCCTCGAGTTCGGTGTCTTCGGGGCGACCGGGCTCCTCGTGGGCCTGATGGGTACCGTGGCCATGGCCAGCCATCAGGTCGCGATGAACCTCTCCTCCCTCACGTTCATGGTTCCCCTGGGCATCGCCCAGGCGGGAGCGGTCCTGGTCGGACAGGCGGTGGGAAAGGGGGACGCGGCGCAGGCGCGCCGGGCGGTGGGAAGCTCACTCCTCGTGGGCGTCGGCTTCATGAGCCTCACGGCCACTCTCTTCCTCACCATGCCCGCGTTCTTCGCGGGGATCTACTCGGCGGACGCTCCCGTGGTCGCGCTGGCCGCGGTACTCATCCCGGTCGCAGGCGTGTTCCAGGTGTTCGACGGGACCCAGGTGGTGGCGCTCGGCGTGCTCCGGGGCGTGGGTGACACCCGGGTCCCCATGGTCATCAACGTCGTGGGGTTCTGGTTCGTCGGCTTGCCGGTGAGCGCGGTGCTCGGGTTCCAGTTCGGCCTGGGTCCCCGCGGCGTCTGGGCGGGGCTTGCCGTGGGCCTCGCGATGGTTGCGCTCCTGTTGCTCACCCGGGTCCACGGGCGATTCGGCCGGGAGTTGCGCCGCCTGGTCATGGACGACGACCACGGCGCGATGGCGAACTGAGTGATGCCGCCGAGGTCTGGTTCGTCCTCCACGGCTACCAGCAGCTCGCGCGCCGCTTCCTCGAGCGGTTCGGGGCCCTCGGCGACGGAACGCGTGTCGTCGTGCCGGTCGGGGCTCAGGGCTCGGGGGATATCGTGAGCGACACGTAGGCCGCGTTCATCCCGCCCACGGCCCGTCCGCCGCAGAGCACGTCCACGCGGACCGTGACTCGGCCTTTGCGGCGACGCGCCAGCGTGCGCAAGAATCGCGACCAGGTGGACGGGTCGGGTGGAAGCGCGTGCGCCCGGAACGCTTCCTCGACAGGCTCGTGGAACGACACGTCTCCGCGCTGGATCACGGTGCGTGCCTCGATTCCCTCGGCCCTCAACCGAAGATGCACGAGCGTCCAGCCGGCCAGGATCGCCAGCGCGGCGACACTTCCCCCGAACGCCGTCTCACGGTGGTTGAGGTTGGGCTCGAGCGGCGCCTCGAGCAGGACGCCGCGGGGCCCGGCCTCGACGATGCGGGTTCCCATCCTTGCCGAGAGGGGGATGTGCTCGTGCAAGTAGGCCAGGAGCGCCTCGCTCGCCGTGCCCACCGTCTCAGAACTCCCCGACGAGTCCGATCTCCGGGACGAGCTCGTGGCCCGTCTCGCGGGCGACGGTCTCCCGGACGAGGTCCATGAGCGCACGGACGTCGGCGGCGGTGGCTCCGCCCAGGTTCACGATGATGTTGGCGTGCTTGTGGAAGATCCCGGCTCCCCCGTGCACGCGGCCCTTCAGACCGCATTCGTCGATGAGGCGTCCGGCTCCGATGCCGTCGATCTTCCGAAAGACGGATCCGGCGGAGGGGTAGAGCCAGAGGTCGGGGTGGCGGTCGTCACGCCACCGTAGGTTCTCGCGGACGGTCCGCCGCAGCTCGTCGGGCGGCGCGGCGTCGAGCCCGAACGTCGCGGACAACACCACGTCGTCGCGGTGGTGCAGGATGCTCTCGTCGTACCCGAACTCGAAGTAACCGGCTCCCACGGTCTTGAGTTCCCCGTCGGCGGTGAGGATCTCGGCCTCCTCGAGGACCTCCTCGATGAAGACCGTGCGCTCGCGCTCGGGTGGGGGGGAGAGGAAATGGAGGTTCTGCCAGAGGGCGCCCCCTACCGTGCTCGGGATGCCCACGAAGTGGTGCAAGCCTCCGAGCCCCCGCGCGACGGTCGCGTCGATGAGATCTGGAAAGACCTCGACCCCGGCGCCCGCACGGATCCTGCGCTCGTCGAGGATCTCGATGCCGCCCACCTCGCTTCGAACGACCAGCCCGCGGAAGCCGTGGTCTCCCACCAGGATGTTGGCTCCCCTTCCGAGGAGGAAATGTGGCACGTCCGAGCTCCGCGCGGCCTCGACCGCCGAGGCGAGCTCGTCCGCGGTGCGGGCCCGGTAGAGCAGGTCCGCCGGACCGCCGATTCGGAACGTGGTGAGGGGTGCCAGGGGCACGTTCCGCTCCAGCCGTCGCGGATCGAGGTGAGAGGCGAGCGCCTGGTGCCAGGCGGCGACGTCAGCGTTCATTCCAGGGGCGAGTTCCCGGCTCGGGCTGCCGATTCGGTTGGCGCGCTGGAACATAGCGATGGGAGGGGCGCCCGCCTATCATGGCTGGCCGCGGCCCTTCCGGGCCCGCTCTCGGTAGGCCGGTCCGGGGAATGCGGCAGGTGTCCGTTCTTGGGACGCGCGTTCCCGGAGCCGCAACGACTCCACCTCCAGCGCGATGTCGGGTCACCGTAACCAACCTATTACGATACAGCAATATACGGCTTCAGTAGGCCTTGGCACGGACCTTCCAGTGTACGTTCCGCGTGAGAGGGCCGGCGCCCGGCCGGAGGGGGACGTGGGGACGTGCAGTGGGGTCGGTGATCAGCCCGCCGACTCCGGTCGGGCCTGGCTCTTTCCGCAGGGACATCCGAGTCAACGACGCATCGGGACGACGATCGTGAAGACGACGACGAAGACGGGTGGGGACGCGTTCGGCAGGCCTATCGCCGGAGCCCTGGTGCTCTTGGCGCTCGCGGTCGCCTCGCTGGTCGGGCAGGAGACACCGGCCCGGCTGACGCTCGAGGAGGCCATCCGGCTGGCCAAGGACAAGAACCCCACCTTCTTGAGCACACGCAATGATCAGGCCGCCGCGGACTGGCAGGTGCGCGAGGCCTGGTCGGGCTTCCTGCCCACGGCCTCCGCCAACTCCAGCTTCAGTTGGGTGGAGGGGGGGGCCCAGCGGTTCGGGACGGTGGACCTGGGCGTCTCCGGGACCGATTGGTACCAGTCCTATTACAACCTCAGCGTGAACTGGACGCTCGACGGGAACACGCTGTTCGGGGTGCCCGCGGCGCGCGCCAACGCACGGGCCGTGGGCGCTCGGGTAGCGGCGGCGGAGTTCGACCTGGAGTCCCAGGTGGCGCTCCAGTACATGGCGGTTCTCCGGGGCCGTGACGGTGTGGAGGTGGCCCAGCGCCAGGTGGACCGCGCGCGGCAGAACCTCCGGATCGTGCGCTCGCGCGTCTCGTCGGGCGCCGCGGCGGGGACCGACGGGAAGCAGGCCGAAGTGGATCTCGGGCGTGCCGAGGTGGGCCTCATCCAGGCCCAGCGCCAGTACCGGGAGGCGCTCGCGCTGCTCGCGGAGCGGCTCGGCGTGGAACTCGCGGAGGACACGGAGCTCTCGAGCGCCTTCCAGGTGTTCGAGCCGACGTGGGACCGGGACGAGCTCATGCGGCTCGCGCTCGGCTCGCACCCCTCGCTGCGGGCGTACGAGGCGCAGGAACGAGCCGCCAGCGCCGCCGCCAAGCAGGCCGCCAGCTCGTACTTCCCGACCTTCTCGGTGAGCAGTCGGTTCCAGGGCACTACCCAGCAGGCCACCAACCGCGATTTCGTCGTGGGCCAAGCGCAAGCCGCCCTCGCCAGCGAGCGCTCGAACTGCGAGTTCATGAACGCGCTCATCCAGGGCGTGCCCACTTTGGGAGGGGACCTCGAGGACTGCTCGCAGTACGTATTGACGGACGAGGTCCGGAGGGCGGCCATCCAGAGCAACGAGGTCTTCCCGTTCAACTTCACGAAGCTGCCCCTCTCGCTCACGTTCCAGGTCTCGATCCCGGTCTTCACCGGGTTCAGCCGGCAGCGTCAGGTCTCGCAGGCGAACAACCTGGCCGAGGACGCGAGGCATGCCCTGCGGGCCGAGGAGCTCCGCCTGCGGACGGCGGTGACCCAGGCGTACGACAACCTGGTCGCCGCGTACGAGGTGGTACGGCTCGAGGAGAACAACCGGAACCTCGCCGAGGAGCAGCTCCAGATGCAGCAGCGCCGCTACGCCCTGGGGGCCGCGGCCCTGCTCGAGCTCCTGGACGCCCAGACCCGCCTCACCACGGTGGACCAGGCGTACCTGAACGCGTTGTACGACTTCCATTGGAACCTGATCCGCCTGGAGGCGGCGGCGGGCCAGAACCTCCGCCCCGAATAGGGCGGCGACCCGAACCCGACTCCCGACCCGATCGAGGAACGTCACCGTGGATATCATCCGGGACACCAAGCCCCAGAAGAAGAAGAAGCGGATCTACTGGACGACCAGCATCGTCGTGGCCGTCGTGCTCCTTACCGTGGTGATTCGACAGCTCCCGAGCGCCGCGCCCAGCGTGGAGGCGGCCACGGTCTGGCGCGACACCGTACAGCAGGGGACGCTGGTCCGGCAGGTGCGCGGCCCGGGGACGCTGGTGCCGGAGCAGATGCGCTGGATCACGGCGGTGACCGCGGGGCGCATCGAGCAGATCCTGTCCCTTCCGGGCACGGAAGTGGAGGCCGGGGACCTGATCATGCGCATGAGCAACCCCGACGTGGACATGCAGCTCCTGCAGGCGCAGCAACAGCTGTCCCAGGCGGAGGCGGCGCTCGCCCAGCTGCGCACCTCGCTCCAGACCAGCGAGCTGACACAGCGTGGGACGGTGGCCACGGTGCGCACCCAGTACCTGGACGCGCGGCGGATCTACGAGACGAACCAGCGGCTCTTCGACGAGAACCCGGACCTGGTGGCCCGTGCCGATCTGGACCGCTCGAGCGAGAGCATGGAGGAGCTCCGGACGCGGCTGAGGATCGAGGAGGACCGCCTGGCGGTGATGGAGCGGACGGCGCAGGAGCAGCTCGACGCGCAGAACCAGCAGATCGAGCGGCTGGAGGCCCTGGTGCGGTTCAACCGGGACCGCTTGCAGTCGATGCAGGTGCGCGTGCCCGTAGCGGGCGTGCTCGCTCCGCTCGACATCCCGCTCCAGGAGGGACAGTGGGTGCAGTCCGGCCAGCAGCTTTCCCGCGTCGTCGTACCCGGGAGGCTGAAGGCGGAGATCCGCATCCCCCAGACGCAGGCGCAGGACATCGTTGTGGGGCAGCAGGCGCTGATCGACACCCGTACGGACACGATCATCGGCCAGGTCGTGCGCATCGACCCGGCCGTGCGCGGCGGCACGGTGACGATCGACGTGGCGCTCCCGCCCGACCTTCCGCCTTCGGCCCGTCCCGACCTGAGCGTGGACGGCAATGTCATCATCGAGCGGCTCGAGGACGTGGTGTTCGTCGGCCGCCCGTCGTTCGGACAGGCGAACTCGCGGGTGAGCATCTTCCGGGTCACGCCCGACGGTGGGTACGCCGAGCGCGTGACGGTACAGTTGGGAGCCAGCTCGGTGCAGGAGATCGAGGTGAAGGAAGGCCTGATGCCGGGTGACGTCGTGATCCTCTCGGACATGTCCCAGTGGGACGGGTTCGATCGGGTCCGGTTGAAGAACTGACGAGCAATCGGGCGCCGCGTCGCCCGACCACACCAGCAGGGAGGACAGGGACGATGGCCGGAGAGGCGTTGATCACGCTGGAGGGCCTGAGC
>CAYPMO010000014.1:0-3428 GCA_964412015.1 uncultured Gemmatimonadaceae bacterium
CGCGAGTGGCTCACCGACCCCTACCGGGACATCCAGCGATGATCGTCGTCACCACGTCGGACATCCCAGGCATGCGTGTCGTGCAGACCCTGGGCCTCGTGCGCGGAAACACGATCCGCGCGCGGCACCTGGGCAGGGACGTCCTGGCGACCCTGCGGAACCTGGCGGGCGGTGAGATCCGGGAGTACACCAAGATGATGGCCGAGGCCAGGGAGCAGGCGATCGACAGGATGGTGGAGGAGGCCGAGGCTCTGGGTGCCGACGCGGTCATCGTCGTCCGCTTCCAGAACACCGAAATGATGCGAGGCGCCGCCGAGATGCTGTGCTACGGAACCGCCGTGCGGCTGGAGCCCGCCGAGTGAGTCCCTTCCGGCACGCTTGCTGATCCGCTCCTCCGCCGGCATCTTCGCACCGCCTCCCCCGGGCGGGCCCTCGCGGCGGCTCCGTCGAGGGCCGTCGCGGTCCCGGCGCCCGCCAGGAGCCCCAGTTGGCGCATCTGGTCGTTCTACTACCTGATCCGCGGGTTCGGGCGCGTTTCGCCGACGCCCTCTCCGGTGTCCATTCCGTGACGCTGGCGCCGACGTGGACGGAGCTCCGTCGCGCCGCGGCGCGGGAGGACGTGCACGGATGCGCCGTGGACGCCGACTCCCCGAGCCGGGAGCAAGCCTTCCTGGAAATTCGCGACCTGCGCAGGAGACTCCCCGACGTGGCGCTCGTGGTCTACGCGGACGTCCGCGAGTCCGACCCGGAACTGGTCCACCTCGGCCGCCTCGGCGTGGACGGCGTCGTGCTCGCGCGCCGTCCCCCCTGGGCGAGCGCAATCCGCCGAGCCATCGAAGACGGCCTCGCGGCCGCGGGGGCCCGGGCGGTGGGGCGCTCGCTCCGGGGGCGCTATCCGGACCCCGGAGTGGACGCCGTGGTCTGGGCCGTCGAGCACGCCGCCGAGGGGCCGTCCGTTGCGCGCTTGGCGGCCGCCCTCGGCCACACGCCCCGGAGCCTGGCGGCCTTGCTGCGGGCCTCCGGCCTCCCCACTCCCACGAGAGTGCTGCTCTGGGGGCGTCTCCTCCAGGCCGGGGCGCTCCTCGCCCGCGACGCGTGCACGGTGGAAGAGACGGCGCTGCGCTTGGGCTACGCCACCGCGAGCTCCTTCGGCCGGGCGATGAAGAGCGAGACGGGATGTACGCCGGGCGAGGTGGCCCAACGGGGCGGCATGGCCTGCGTTCGCGCCCGTCTGTTCCGGAGTCGCGCCAGGCGTTCGACGGGAGCCGTCAGGCCCCGCACTGCCACACCTCCGACAGGTCTGCACCCATGAGCGACTACAAGATCCCCGAGCTCCCCTCCGACGACGAGCTCGGGATCACGAAGAAGGACCTCGAGGAGCTCGCGGAAGACGTCGAGCCCGAGCTGTCCGACAAGGAGAGGACAGCCCTCCTGGGCGAGGCACCCGAGCCTCCCCCCGCGCCACGAGAGCCGCTCGGCCCGCGAAGCCGTTGGGGTGGACCGGCGATGCTCGCCGCCCTCCTGGCGACGGCCTGGCTCAGCAGCTCCTTCCGCATCCTACCCGCTCCCACGCCGGCCAACGCTCCCGACACCGCGTTTTCGTCCGCCCGGGCGATGTTCCACCTCGTGGAGATCGCGCGCCGCCCGCGCCCGGTCGGCTCCCCGGCCCACGAGCAGGTGCGCGGCTACCTCATCGAGCGGCTCCGCGATCTCGGCCTCGAGCCCGAGGTGCAGACGACGACCTCGCTCCTCCCCGTCGGCGAGATCCTCCGCGCCGCGACCGTCAGGAACATCGTGGCGCGCATCACAGGCAGCGCGTCGACCGGAACGATCGTCCTCACCGCGCACTACGACGGCCGGGAACTCTCCCATGCCGCCGCCGACGACGGCATCGGCGTGGTGTCGATCCTCGAGGCCGCGCGTGCGCTGACGGCGGGCACTCCGCTCCGGAACGACGTCCTCCTGCTCCTCACCGACGCCGAAGAGCTGGGCTTGATGGGAGCCCGGGCCTTCGTGGCGGAGCATCCGGCCATGGCCGACGTGAAGGTGGTGCTCTCCCTCGAGATGCGCGGGGCCGGCGGGCCGGTCATCATGTTCGAGACGGGGCCGTCCAACGGATGGATCGTGCGGGAGCTCGCCGCCAGCGGCGCGAGGCCGTTGACCAACTCGATGTCCTACGAGTTCTACAAGCGCTTCCCGAACGACACGGACTTCACGGTGTTCCGGCAGGCGGGCAGGCAGGGGCTCAACTTCGCCGCGATCGGAAGGCCGTCGGTCTACCACCAGTCGTTCGATACCCCCGAGATCATCTCCGAGGCCACGCTCCAGCACGAAGGCGCCAGCGCGCTCGCCGTGACCCGCCGCCTCGGGAACGTGCCGCTCGCCACCGTGGACGCACCGGACGTGGTGTACTTGTCCGTTCCTTTCCTCGGTCTCGTCGCGTACGATCTGGGGTTCGTGTCGCCGATCTCCGCGGCCGTTGGCATCCTCGCACTCCTCGTGCTTCTTCCGGTCCGGCGCGCTTCCGCGGGCTGGACGGGCGTCCTGGCGGGCCTGATCCTCGGTGCCCTCTCGGTGGGCGCCATGGCCGGGGCGGGCTGGATCCTCATGCGGTGGCTCCCGCGCTTCCACCCGGAGTACGGATCGCTCCAAGGCAGCGTGTTCCACTCCGAGGGCTGGTACGTCTCGGCCCTGGTGGCGGTGGGCCTGGCCGTGGTGACGCTGTTCCTCGGCGTCGCGCGCCGACGCCTGGGCGTCGCCGAGCTCGCGTGGGGCGCGCTCGTATTGCCGCTCGCGGGAATGACGTACATCACGTTCGCGTTCCCGTCCGCGGCGATGAACCTCCAGGTACCCCTGGCGTTCGCGTTCCTGGCCGTCGGGCTCTCCGTGCTCGAGGCGCGAGGACGCCTCGGGGCCGCCGTCGCGGTCGGGATCTTCGCGCTGACCCTGCCGGTGCTCGCCCTTCTGGTCCCTTTGATCGAGTCCATCTGGCTGGGCCTGAGCTTCGGCGCCGCGCCCGCCGTGGGTGGAGCCGCTGCGCTCATCCTTCTGCTGGCCGTGCCGGCCCTGGACCGGCTGCGGTCTCCCAACACGTGGTGGGCCCCCACGCTCGCGCTCGTGGTCGCGGCGGCGTGCCTGGGGCTGGGGATCCGCGCGGCCGCGCCGGACGCTGCCCGGCCGGCTCCGTCCACGCTGTCCTGGGCCTACGACCACGGCAGCGCGGAGACGCTCTGGCTGACGGCGGGCGACCAGGATCTGGTGGACGCCCCGGCGCAGGCGTGGGCGACGGAGCGCGCCGGCGCGGCGTTCACGGCCACGCGCCAGCTCGCGGAGTTCGGGCTCGGGCGGCGCGAGTACCACGTCGCGCCGGCCGAGGCGCGCCCCGTCCGACCACCGGAGGTATGGCTCCTGTCCGACACCACGGTGGA
>CAYPMO010000014.1:3528-73259 GCA_964412015.1 uncultured Gemmatimonadaceae bacterium
CGGCCGGAGGAGCTCCTCGGACCCGAGCCGTTCCGGCGGCCCCCGGAGCTCGCGCCGGACATCACGTGGTTGAGCGACCGGGCCGTCTTCCGCACCCCGGCCACGGCCCTCGTTCTGATCCCGGGGCCGCCCCCGTTCCCCCTGGAGACGGCAGGCACGGAGGCACCGGCCGCCCCGCCGGACACCGCCTCCGTCGGGGCGGCTCCGGACTCGCCGGCGGCCCCGTCCCGCGATACCGTGCCGCAGGACACCGTTCCCCCCGACACCCCACGAGCTCGATGAGATCCCGCACCTGGATACCGGCGATCGCCGCGGTGGCCCTGGCCGCCTGCAGCGTGGAGCAGGCGAGCCGTTCCCAACCGCGATTCCAGGTCCCACCACCCGTCGAGGGCCGCTGGTACAAGGGCAACACCCACGCACACACCACCGAGAGCGACGGAGACTCGCCCCCGGAAGTGGTGGCACGGTGGTACAAGGATCATGGGTACGACTTCCTGGTCCTGTCCGACCACAACGTGTTCACCGACCCGGCGACGCTCGCGCACCTGGTGGATTCGACGTTCCTGCTCATCCCTGGCGAGGAGCTGACGTCGAGCTTCGAGAGCCGTCCCGTCCACGTGAACGGGCTCAACCTGCCCGGGGTCGTGGAGGAGCGAACCGATTCGACGCTGGTCGGGACCCTCCAGGCGAACGTGGACGCGGTGCGGGAGGTCAACGGGGTACCGCACATCGACCACCCCAACTTCCAGTGGGCCTTCGGCGCCGCGGAGTTGGCTCAGGTCGAGCGATACAAGCTCCTGGAGATCTTCAACGGGCACCCCCTCGTGCACAACGAAGGCGGCGGCGGCACGCCCGGCATGGAGGAGGTCTGGGACGCGCTCCTCACGGGTGGCAAGCGGATCTACGGGATCGCCGTGGACGACGCGCACCACTTCCAGGGCGAGTTCGGTCGCAACCGCGCCAATCCGGGGCGGGGATGGCTCGGAGTGAAGGCGACATCGTTGGACGCGGCGGCGATCATGGACGCCCTGGAGGCCGGCAGCTTCTACGCCAGCACGGGCGTGGTCCTCGCCGACGTCGTCGTGGCACCGAGCCGTCTCGAGGTCCATATCGCGCCGGATCGGGATTTCCGCTACACGACGGTCTTCATCGGTCCGAAGGGGCGCGAGCTCGCCCGCTCGACCGACAACCCCGCGGTCTACGAGCTGGTCGAGGACGTAGGATACGTGCGCGCCCGGGTGACCGACTCGATGGGCTGGCGCGCCTGGACGCAGCCCGTGTTCGTGGCACGGTAGCCGTCAACTCTTCGGGGTGGTCGGACAGGTGCTGATCCCAAGGACCGTATAGAGCGGACAGGTTCCCGCCAGCCCGGTGGCGAGCGGGATGATCCCGAGCCAGCCCCAGGGGGTTCGGGGCCCGACGAAGACGATCGCCAGCAGGCCGAGGCCGACCAGCACGCGGACGACGCGCTCCACCGTGTGCTCGTTTCGAGGAAAGATCTTCGAGGTCATGGGCTCCTCCGGGATCCGGCGAGGCGCTGCGCCCCGTCCGCTCCATTCAAAGCATGCGAGCGGCCGCGCGCAATGATGCGCTCATCCGACCGGCCGGACCCCCAACGGCCGGAGCCGCTGCGCCCTCAACCTTCGACCCGCGCGGAGCGACGCGCGCCCATCGCGCGCCCGTAGTAGTCCCAGAGCCCATCCGGCATGTCGAACCCGTGGGCTCCGAGCACGTTGTCGGCACCCTCCTCCCGGTACAGGCGCCCCAGCGATTCTCGGATACCCTGGTCTCCGCCCGTGAACTCCGTGATCAGGGCCTCGGCCCGCTCGACCAGCGCCTGCACCTCGGCCGAGGCAGGGTCGAGGCTGCGGTCCATGGCCCGGGCGAAGGCGTCGAACAGCCCCCTCCATTCCTCTTGCGCTCGGTGGATCCGCTCCTTCCCGACCTCCGACGCCCGCCGCGCGATCGCAGCCCGCTGCTCGGACGTGTAGTACTTCTCCAGGTGGAGCGTCCCCTGGATCGCGCCCGTGACCTCCTCGATCGTGAACGTCCCACCCTCCACCGCCTTCTGGCGGAGCGACTCCAACAAGCCGACCAGGCGGCTCGCGCGGGCGATCTCCTCCCGGATTCGCTCGATCTGAAGACCGAGCACGCGTGCGAGCGAGTACTCGGGCCGCTCCAGGCACTCCCTCACCTCGCGCAAGGACAGCCCGAGGTGGCGTAGCGAGGCGATCTGCTGCAGGCGACGGATCTCCGCGAGCCCGTACACCCGATGCCCCGACGGCGTACGCCGGCTCGGGCGCAGCAACCCGATCTCGTCGTAGTGATGGAGGGTCCGCACGGACAGACCCGTACGCGACGCGAGCTCTCCTACCTTCATCGCTTTCGTGGCCACGGTACCCCCGCTGAGGTCGTTCCGATCGCAGCAACGTAGAACCTCACGTTGCGTGAGGTGCAAGCCCCCGGAGCCACGAGCGGCGTCGGGGTCCCGCGTCCCTGCGGTCAGCCGGAGTCCCGGCTCTACCGCGGCATCCGGAAGAAACCGAAGTGCTCGGTCATATACGCCTCGAGCGCCACGGCCAGGGACGCCGCGAAGGCCCTCCGGTTGGCGTCCGTGTCCCGGATCCCGGGGCGGGGAAGCTCGATTTGCACGCCGCTCACCGTGCGCCCCGCCGTCATGGACCCGTGCCGTCCCGTATTGTATCCGCCCGTGAAGTAGGGGTCCGCCCCGGGCCAGGGATCCGAGGGGCTCGGCACGGAGCGGACGCCCTGTGCCTGGAGGTAGCCCCCAAGACTCTCGTCGCCCCGCAGGAGCCCGGAGAACGGCAGGGGTGAGGTCTCCGCCAGCGCGCGAATGCTGCTGTGCCGTGGCAGGTCCAGGGCGTCGATCTCCTCGTCCGTGTGGTTCAGCTGACCGGCGCTGAGCATATAGCCCAGCTCGGCCCTGGCGATCTCGTGGCCGTGTCCGTGCAGGTCGACGTAGAAGCCCGACCCGTACGTCCTGGTCACGATCGCCGAGGCGGTGTCGATGAAGCCCTGGAACTCCTCCCACGCATTCTCGGCGAACGGGTTGCCCTGCGCCGCCTCCACGATCTCGCGGTTGGGATCGAGCTTCGTGCGGCGCAGATAGACGATCACGATGTGAGGTGCCTTGCCCGTCCTCTCCACCAGAGCGTCACGGATCGCGAGCGTCGTCTCGATGGTGTTCACGTCGGTCACCGTCTCTCCGTACGCCCGGTCGGGGATCTCGGCGGGTTCGAGCGCGCCCCCGTGGGGTGCCGACATCACCAACGGAAGCTCGCCCGGGACGTACTCCACGTAGTTGTTCCGGCCGAAGTAGCTCGTCCCGGTCCGGTACGTGCCGACGGCCGGGGGGACCCACACCTCGAGCGCGGCCGTGCCCGAGGCACCCTCCACGGCGGCCGTGACGCTGGTGGTCCCCGGGCCCACCGACACCGCCACACCGAGGGCGTCCACGACCGCGACCGCGGCTTCGCCCGTCCGCCACCCGACGGGCGCGCCCCGCACGATCGCCCCGGTCTCGTCGAGAACCACGGCGGTGAAGCGCACCGTGTCACCGACGCCCACCGCCAGAGCCAGCGCCGGCTCGATCCGCACCGAGGCGATCCCCGGCCCGGTGCCCTCTCCTTCGCATCCGCACCCCGCCAGGAGCGCGGCGAAGGCCAACGCCACGCGCCGTCTGCGCGGGTCGGTTCCGATTCCCACCGTTTGCGCCCCTCCCGCCGCGATGCCTACAGCCGTGTATGGAACGTACAGTCCCACGAGGTGGTCACGAACCGGAAATTCGCGGAACGTACCAAATTGAGAGTGACGGGTCGTCGCGGCGGTTGAATATTCAACATTCCGGTCTTTTCCCCCTCGACCTCGGCAGGCCATGGTTCCGACGCCACCCGCCGACGAAAGGTTCGTCGTTCTCGTAGTGGAGGACGAGCCCGACCACGCGGCGCTGATCCAGGCGGCCTTCGCCTACCGCGACTTCCCCTGCATCGTGCACGTGACCGGCTCCAGCGAGGAAGCGATCGACTACCTGCTCGGCCGCTGGCCGTTCGCCGACCGGATCCGCCACCCGTTCCCCGACGTGATCATCCTGGACCTGGGGCTCCCGGGCATGGACGGCGCGGGATTCCTGCGCTGGATGAACACCCGCCGCGAGCCGTGGGCGCACACGCCCGTGGTGGTCTTCACGGCCAACACCGATCGCGCGGCGGCTGTCCAGGCGTTCTCGTTGGGAGCGCGTGAGGTGAAGGTGAAGCCGACGGACTTCACGGAACTCGTGGACATCGTGGACGGCGTGCTCCAGCGCTGGAAACCCAATATCGCTTAGAAGTCCGCCCCGGGGATTCTCACCTCCTCTTTTCCCGGCGGCGACCCGGCCCGGCTCCGCGACCGCTGAGCCGGGCCGGCTCCCTTTCCGGTCTCTCCTCTCGAGGCGATGGAGCGGGCTCGTCCCGCGACCATTCGAACGGGACGTCGGCCCGCCTCGGGGGTGGACGGCAGTCGCGATGGACGTGGGGAGTCGGAGGCGTGTCATGGCCAGCAGGGCGCGGGGGATGCAGTTGGGTGCAGTCGTGGGAGGGGTGATGCTGACCCTGGCGATCGCCGCTTCCAGCGGTGCGGAAGGTAAGGACGAGGGCGCCCCGGCTCCCTACGTCGCCGCGGCGACTCCGGAGGAGGCGGGACGGTACGTCGTGATCGTCGGCGGGTGCAACGATTGCCACACGGTCGGGTGGGGCGAGACCAACGGTGGCGTCCCGGAGGACCGGTGGCTCACGGGGTCGCCCGTGGGCTTCAGAGGCCCTTGGGGCACCAGCTACCCGGCGAACCTGCGCCTCACCGTCCAGCAGATGGGGGAGGACGCCTTCGTCGCACGCGCCAAGGCGGGCAGGGGTCTGCCGCCCATGCCCTGGATGAACCTGGCGCGCACGACCCAGTCCGACCTGAGGGCCGTGTACCGCTTCATCCGCGCGCTCGGCCCGGCGGGTGAGCGCGCGCCCGCCCCGGTCCCACCGGGCGTCGAGCCCGCCACGCCGTACATCGTGTTCGAGCCGCTGGCACCGTCGGACGCCGCGCGCTGAGCGCGGGTGGATGCTCGGGGAGGGCGGGGATCGGGAGTTAACAGGTCGCTGAAGAAGGGGAGCACCCCGCGTTGGGAGCGCCACGGCCCCTCATCCCAGGCGGAGCGACGAGCCGAGCGAAGCGAGACCGCCGAGCCCGCGAGGCGAACGCATAGCACCGCTATTTCGAGGAGGCGCAACGAAGTCCCGGCGGATGCAGCGGTGCTCGAATGCCAACGGACTTCGGACTCAGGACACTAGCCGAAGTAAGCGGAGGCTGAGGGGAGAGAAACCTAGATGGATGCTGGGCGATGAGCAGGAACGCCGTGCAGCATACCCCAAACGGTGATGTCTTCGTCCAAGAGCGGCCAGTGCACGCCTTGGCCTCCGCCAACCAGGCGAAACGTGGCGCGTTGTTCAGGGGTCGCCTCGGCGAGGCGCCAGGACCATGCCAGGGGCACGCTGATCGTACGTCCGTCACTTAGTGAGGCGACGATCTCCTCGTCTGTGACCCGGACTGCCTTGATGAGCGGCTCAGGCTGAGCCGCAGTGTTGATTCCAGGCATGGGTCATGACCTCCAAGTGCTCGTGGATGATACGGCGGATGCGGTTCAGTTCTCGCGGCGGAATCCGGTGTTTGCGGCAAGTGTCAGCGGTTGGAGCCAGAACTTGCAGGTCGCGTCGCCCCTTTCCACGTGAACATGCAGCGGCTCCTGACAATCAAAGCTGTCGAAGAAGAAGCGGTAGGGACCGGGGATACCTCGGATCGATGGCAAGTACTCCTCCGTTGCCGGTCCAGGGACGCCTCCTGACCATGTAAATGACCCGCAGAAGGCGGGCAAGGGTCCGTTTCGGGGGATGGCAGGCATGATCCTGAGGGAAAAGGCGCCGTTCAGGAGGAGCTCGACGTCGCGGAGTTGACGCTCCGTCAGATCCCACGAAGGCCAGTCACGAGAGGCCTCGATCAGCTCGCGGGCGTCCGACTTTTCGACGAGGAGCTGGACGAGCATGCCCCCGTAGGGGGTCACCGGGTGGTGGGTCATGACCGCACCGCCGCAAGGGTTGTGCCGCCCGGCAGATGGTCCGTGGAGGCGCTCGCGCCGTTCGGCCCGGGCGGCGTCAGCCGTCCCGAGCCCTCTGGCCGTGAGGGCCAAAGCAGCGGAGATTGGCTTTTCATTCCCAGAGCACTTTCCCCGGCAGGCAGTCATGCTCACCCTTCTTGCCGCTCTTTCCGTCCTCGTCCCCACTACCCCGACCGACATCCCGGCCGACTCCGCGGCCGAGGCCGCCGTCGCAGCGCGGGTCGAGATCATCCGGACCGAATACGGCGTCCCCCATATCTACGCCGAGGATCTCCAGGCCATGGGCTTCGGCCTCGCCTGGGTGGAGCTCGAGGACTACGGCCCCGTCACCGCGCTCAACCTCGTGAAGGCCCGCGGCCAATACGGGCTCCACACAGGCTACGACTCCATCGGCGGAGACTTCGGCGCCCGCGAGGAGTACGCCCACGCGGTGAACACCTGGCCGCTCCTCATGGCCGAGACCCGTGCGGTCTACGAGGGGTTCGCGGCCGGCGTCCGCTACTACGTCCGACTCCACGCGAGCGAGTTCCCGGAATGGATGGAGCCCGTGTTCACCGGACTCGACGCCCACGCCCGTGAGGTGCAGGGATTCGGCGCGGGAAGCGCGGCCGGGTTCATCCGGAGTCTCCAGCGGGCCAGGGGGGCCCCGCCGCGAGACGACCGGACGGCCGCGTCCGACGACGGCTCGAACGCCTGGGCGTTCGACGGAACCCGGACGAAATCCGGCAAGGCCATCCTTCTGCGCAACCCGCATCTCCGGTGGACGGCGGGCTACTACGAAGCCCACGTGATCGTACCCGGCGTCGTGGACTTCTACGGCGACTTCCGCATCGGCGGCGCGTTCGGGACCGTCGGGGGCTTCAACCGCCACCTGGGGTTCGCGACCACCAACAACGCGCCCGTGATGTCCCAGGTCTACGCGCTCGAGGCCGATCCGGACCACGAGAACCACTATCTGCTCGACGGTCGCTCCCATGCCCTCCAGGAGAAGAGGACCACCGTCGAGTACCGCACGCCCGAGGGAGGTATCGCCACGGAGACCCGCTCCTCATGGTGGACCGCCTACGGCCCGGTGCTACATCGAGAGGACGGCCGGATCTACATCGTGAAGGCCGCGACGGCCGGCGAGTACCGCAGAGGCGAGCAGTTTCTCCGCATGATGATGAGCAAGTCCCTCGAGGAGTGGCTCGAGGTCGTGGAGATGCGCGCCCATCCGTCGTCGAACTTCACATACGCCGACGCGGCCGGGAACATCGTGCACTACTACAACGCCCGGGCGCCCCTCCTCCCCCATCCCGTCTCGGACAGCTTCGTCGTCGCGCGGAGCTCGAAGGACATCTGGCTCGAGCTGGTGCCGTTCGAGGATCTACCGATCTATATCAACCCGAAGGGCGGATACACGACCCAGACGAACGACTCGCCCGACTATACCAACCTGAACGTCCCGATGGACCGCGACACGGTGCCGTCGATCGTCGAACCGGTCCGCCTGCGCCCCCGGAGCCAGATGTCGCTGACACTCGTCCACGGCGACGGCAGGCTGAGCCTCGAGGACGTCGTGGAGTTGAAGCACTCGCCCCGCATGCTCGTCGCCGAACGCGTGACGGACGAGCTGCTCGCGGCCATCGAGGAATCCGGCACCGCGACCAGCGGCGACCTCGCGAAGGCGCTGCGCGCCCTCGAGCGGTGGGACCGCACCGCTTCGGCCGACAGTCGCGGCGGCGTGCTGTTCTACGCCTGGGAGAACCAGTACCGCCAGGTGATCGACACCGCGCGCTACTTCCGTGAGCCGTGGACGCCGGAGCGTCCGATGGAGACGCCGGTCGGCATCGGGTCGCCCAACGAGGCCGTGGCGGCGTTCGCCGCGGCCGCGAAGTGGATGGACGATCGCGACTGGGACTACGACATGAAATGGGGTGACGCGTTCCGGGTCATCCGTGGATCGGTGGACGAGCCCGTATCGGGCTGCCCCGGCACGCTCGGCTGCTTCCGCACGCTCTCGTTCGGCCCGGATTCCGCGACCGGTAAGTTCGCAGCGCACACGGGGGACGGCTGGGTGATCGCGGTCGAGTTCGACGATCCCCCCCGCGCATACTCCGTCCTGGCGTACGGGCAGAGCGACCAGGAAGGTCACCCGCACTACGAGGATCAGGCCGCCATGTTCGCGAAGGGGCGCATGAAGACCGTGCGGTTCACGCGCGAGGACGTCGAGAAGGCGGCCACGCGCAGATACCGTCCCGGCTCCTGATCCGGAAAGGAAACACTGCCGCCATGAGAACCGCGCTCGGTGTTGCCCTGGCGGCACGCCGGCTCCTGTCGGCCTGCGCGGCGTCGCGACACGCGGGTGGCTGAACAACCTCCCCACCTCGTGAGGCTCCAGGCGGCGGTCGTCCTGGCCGTCGCCCTGGCCGCCCACCTGGCGTTGGCCCCCGGCGTGGCCGACGCGGATTCGTTCTATCACCTGGGCCACGCGGCGCACTACGCCGCGCACGGACCGCTCGACACGTCGTTCCCGTGGGCCACCGCGTCGGTCATCGGGGACCTCGGCGGCGATCTCTGGTGGGGTTTCCACGTGCTGCTGCTCCCGTTCACGGCGTTCGGTGACCCGGTCGATGGTATGCGGGCCGCGGGCTTCCTGTTCACGCTCGCCCTCGCGGGCGCCGCCTGGTGGGTGTTCGGCCGACACGGCATCCCGGGCGCCGGCTGGTGGACCGCGCTCCTGCTCGTCGCGGTGCCGAACGTCCTGTTCCGCTGGCTCATGGTCAGACCCCACGTCCTCTCGCTCGCGGCGGCCCTGCTGCTGGCGTCCTTCCTCGTGAGGGGGAGATGGTGGCACGTGTTGGCGCTGTCGACGGGAATCACGTGGCTGCACGTCAGCCAGTTCTGGCTCGCCCCGGGCATCGTCGCGGCTTATGCGCTAGCCTGCGTGATCGGGCGCGACAGAGCGCCGCGTTCCGAGAGTGCCCTCGCGGCGGATGCGCGCACCTCGGGCGATTCGCTCGTACCGGTGCCCGCGGCGCTCGCCGCGGTCGCGGCGGGCACCGTGCTCGGGGCGCTGCTCCGCCCGCATCCGCTGGCGACCGCGCAGCTGGCCTGGGTCCAGATCGTCGAGCTCTTCGCCGAGAAGGCCACCGATCGGCCGCTGATCTTCGCCACCGAGCTCCTGCCGCTCCCCGCCCTCGACCTGCTCCGGTCCGCCTGGTCTTTCCTGGTGGTCTGGGGGGCAGCCGCGGCGGCCGCGTGGCATTGGGGGCGCGGCGCGGAGGGGCCTGACCGCACCCCTGGCCTCCCGGTCCCGGAGCGTACCCTCGCGCTGCTGTCGTCGTTGGTCGCGGTGGCCTTCCTGGCCGTCACCCTGCTGTCCGCGCGGCGCGCGCTCGTGGAGACGGTGGCGTTCGGGTTCGTGCTCTTGCCGCTGGCGTGGACCTGGCTCGTGCCTCCACCCGCCCGCCGGGTCGCCCGCCGGGTCCTCGCCGTTCTGCTGGCGGCGCACCTCGCGTGGGGCGCCCACCGCCACGTCCTGAACACCAGGTTCGTCGCGCTCCCGCCCGACGCCATGGCCGAGGCGGCCGCCTGGCTGGCGGAGCACGGCCGGCCCGGCGACGTCGTCTTCCACGCGCATTGGGACAACTTCGGGCCGCTCTTCGCGCGCAACCGCGTCAGCCGCTACCTGGGCGGCATGGACCCGATCTTCCAGTACGCCCACGATCCGGGCCTGTACTGGGAGCACTTCTTCCTCTCCGGGGACCTCGTCGCGGAGTATACGTGCGACGCCTTCCCGTGCTACGAGGGCACCGCCACGTCCACCTGGGAGGCGGTCCGCGCTCACTTCGGTGCGCGCTGGGTCGTGGTGGAGCCGGTCAGGAATCCCAAGCTCACCCTGCATCTCCTCGATGATCCCGGCTTCGAGCTCATGCTCGAAACGCGCCACGAGGCGATCTTCAGGGTGCGGGACTCCGCGGTACCGACCCCGCAGGAGCCACCCGTCCCCACCGCCTCCCCCGCCGGGCCACCCTAGGAGTCCGCCCGAGTAATGCGCGTAGCCTTCTTCGCCACCTGCCTCGTGGACCGCCTCTTCGCCGACGCCGGCGCCGATGCGGTGCGCCTCCTCCGGAAGCTCGGCGTCGAGGTGTACTACCCTACCGGGCAGACATGCTGCGGGCAGCCGGCGTTGAACGCGGGCTACGTCGACGAGGCGCGCCGCATGGCGCGCCACACCGTGTCCGTGTTCCGCGGCTCCGACTATGTCGTCCTTCCCTCGGGAAGCTGCGCGGAAATGCTGCGCACGCACTACCCCGAGCTGCTCGACGACCCGGCGGCGCGCGACCTCGCCGCGCGGACCTACGAGCTCTCGGAGTTCATCGTGAAGGTCTTGGGCGTCACTTCGCTGGGGCGAGGACTGGAGGGGCGTCGGGTCGCCTACCACCATGGGTGTCACGCGCTCCGCGAGCTACGCGTCCACGACGAGCCGCTCGAGCTCCTCGAGCGCGCGGGAGCCCGCCTCCTCCCCTGGGAGGCGGCCGAGGAGTGCTGCGGCTTCGGCGGGCTCTTCAGCGTCAAGCTCCCCGTGGTGTCGGCGGCCATGGCGGACCGGAAGCTGGACACCCTCCCCGATGTGGACTTCCTGACGTCGGCCGACGGAGGATGTCTCATGCAGCTCTCGACGCGTGCGGCGCGGCGCGGGCTTCGGCTGCCGTGCCGCCATCTCGCCTCCGTGCTCTGGGAGGCCGCGTCGTGACCGCGCCCCGCCCCGGGGGGTACGCGGCGGCCGCGACCGCCTGCATCCGGGAGAATCCGGAGGTCCGCGCGACGGTGGCCGCAGCCATCCGTAGCTTCGACGCGAACCGCGAAGCCGCGTGGAGTGAGATCGACGCCGACGCCTGGCGCGACTGGGCGCGGGACGTGAAGACCCACGTCCTCACGCACCTCGACCGTTACCTTCCGCAGGCCGAGGCGCGGCTCGAGGCCAACGGCGCCCGCGTGCACTGGGCGGAGAACGCGGCCGAGGCCGACGACATTCTCGGGCGCATCGTCGAGAGGATCGGGGTGCGGCGCGCGGTCAAGGCCAAGAGCATGCTCACCGAGGAGATCGAGGTGACCCGCCGGCTCGAGGCCCGTGGCGTCGCCGTCCGGGAGACGGACCTCGGCGAGTACATCATCCAGTTGCTCGGACAGCCACCCAGCCACATCGTGGCGCCCGCCATCCACTTGAGCCTCGACGACTGCCGGAGGCTGTTCGCGGACCGGCTGGGCACGCCGAGCGACGCGACACCCGAAGCGCTCGCCGCGGCAGTCCGCGTTGCTCTGCGCGAGGATTTCCTCGCGGCGGACCTCGGGATCTCGGGGTGCAACTTCCTCGCTGCGGACACCGGCTCCCTGGCGCTCATCGAGAACGAGGGCAACATCCGGCTGAGCACCTCCGCCCCGCGCGTGCACGTCGCGTTCGTGGGCATCGAGAAGCTGGTCCCGAAGCTGGAGGACGTCTCCGGGTTCGTTCAACTCACGTCGCGGAGCGCGACGGGACAGGCGATCGGGAACTACGTGTCCATCCTCCAGGGACCCCGTCGCCCCGGCGAGCCCGACGGCCCCGAGGAGCTCCACGTGATCTTCGTGGACAACGGGCGCACGCGCCTGCTCGCCGACGACACGGCGTGGGAGGTGCTCCGGTGCGTCCGCTGCGGCGCGTGCCAGAACATCTGCCCGGTCTACCAGCAGACCGGAGGTCACCCCTACGGCTTCACGTACGCCGGACCCATCGGCGCGATCCTGGCTCCCGGGTTGTTGGGGCTCGAGGAGGCCATGCCTCTGCCCTATGCGTCGTCGCTCTGCAGGGCGTGCGCGGACGTCTGCCCGGTGCGCATCCCGATCCCCGAGCTTCTGCTCTACTGGCGGGAGCGCGCCGTCGAGGCAGGCCTCGTGCCGGCGACCGAGCGCGTCGCCATGAAGATGTACGCCGCGCTCGCCACACACCCGGACGCGTTCGCCGCGGCCGGCGCGCTGCTCAAGTGGGTGCCGTGGGAGGCGGGCGGACGGGCGCTCCCCGTGTTGGGAGGCTGGGCGAGCGAGCGCGCGGCTCCGGAGCCCAGCACGCGCTCGTTCCGGTCGTTGTGGAAGAGGGGGATCGAGTGAGCGCGCGGGAGCGGATCCTGGCTCGTGTGCGGGACGCTCTGGCCGAGCGGCCCCGCGCGCCCGACCCCGGCCGGTTCCGTGGCGAGCGGCCCGAGCCGCCGCCAACCGACCTCGTCCGGTCGTTCATCCGGATCTTCGAGTCGTCCGGCGGAGAGGTCCACCGCCTCAGCGATCACGCGGCCGCGCGGGCCTGGCTCACGACCCTCGTCCAGGACGCGCGAGGCGTGTGCATCGGCGCCACGGTTCCCCCCACGCTCCTGCCCGACGTCGCCGCCGCGCCGCCCCGCGACGCCGAGATCGGCATCTCGATGGCCGTCGGAGCCGTAGCCGAAACGGGCTCCTTGATCCTCGACGCCCGCGACGGGCGCCTTACCCAGCTCCTTCCACCGACGCACGCCGTGCTCCTGCGGGCCGACACCGTCTACCCGACGCTCGTGGACGCCCTCGCGCACCTCCGCTCCGATCTTCCATCCGCGCTCGCGCTGCATTCGGGCCCGAGCAAGTCCGCCGACATCGGACAGATCCTGGTGGAGGGAGTGCACGGCCCCGGCCGGATCTTCGCGGTGATCATCGGAGGCTGAAACCACGATGCGCATCCGCCTTCACCCACGGACAGCATGAACTCGACGACCTCTTCGCAACGGACGCGCGCGGTCCTGGCCACGCTGGTCGAGGCGGGCGTCACCCACGTGGTGGGTGTCCCCGACAACAGGTCCGCGCCGCTCTTCGATTCGCTCTCCCGGCACACCGTCCCGCGGCTGGTCATCACCACCCGCGAGGGCGAAGCCTTCGCGCTCGCGTCGGGACTCTGGCTCGGGGGCGCGAGCCCGTTCCTGGTCGTGCAGAACACCGGTTTGCTGGAGTCCGGCGACGGGCTGCGAGGTACGGCCACACGCATGGGCGCCCCGCTCCCGTTCGTCGTCACGGCCCGCGGCTACGCGAGGATGCTGTCGCTGGGAATGGGTCCGGACACGCCCCGCACACCGGAGCTTCTCAGGCGGCCGGACGTCGACTCGGTGGCGCTCATGACCGAGCCGACGCTCTCGGCCTGGGGCATCCCCTATCGGATCTGCGGCGCGAACGACGACCCGGTGCCGGCCATCGCTCGTCTCATCGAGGATGCCCGGTCGCTCCGGCACCCTTGCGCCCTCCTCCTGCTCGCGGAGCTCGCCTGACCATGCTCACACGCGCACAACTCCTCGAGCCCCTTGCAGCGCTGCGCACCGACCAGGTGCTGGTCACCACGATGAGCGTAACGCGACCGTGGGGACGGCTCTCCAGCCACGACCTGGACTTCGCGTCCGCCGACTCGGCGATGGGCCACGCCGCCGATCTCGCTCTCGGCATCGCGCTCGCGCGCCCCGACCGCACGGTGGTGTGCCTGAACGGCGACGGCAGCATGCTCATGACGCTCGGGACGCTCGCCACGGCCGTGGGATCCGGCGCCACCAACTACGTCCTGGTCGTGGTGGAGAACGGCTCCTACGAGATCACCGGACACCAGCCCATCCCCGGACAGGGCTCCCTCGATTTCGCCTCCCTGGCCCGGGCGGCGGGGTTCCCCCGCGTGTTCCGCTTCGACGAGCCCACGGCATGGGCGCAAGCGCTTCCGGACCTCCTCCGCACGCCCGGCCCGACGTTCATACACGTCATCGTCGTGCCGACCTCCGAGGGTTCGATCTCCCGACGGCCGACGGAACCATCGCGCTACCTGCAGGTGAGCCTGGCCGAATGGGCCAGCGAGTTCCGGAGGGCGCTCGGCGCCGATTCGCCACGTCCGACATGACCCGGCGAGGGTGGGAGTTCAGCGGCGCACCTTCGTCGGTGGCCTCTTAACACCCGTCCCGCACTCCGCGTCCATACCACAGAGCCGGAAGGACAGACCGGCCGGCGAAGACGCAGGACAAGGGAAAAGGAGACTTCGATGAAACGGACGATGGGTGGCGCGGCCCTGCTCGCCGCAGCGGTGGCCCTCGCGCCGATGCCGGCAAACGCCCAGGCGGCCCCCCCGGCGCCGCGAGACCTGGTGGCCCCATGGGTCGGACCCGGGGTGGAGTTGGTCCTCCGCCAGCGTGAGCGCCTCGAGCTCACCGAGGATCAGGTCAGGCAGCTCGACCAGATCCGCCAGGAAGTGGTCGCGCGCCGCACGGCACATCAGACCGAGCTGGCGGGGCTGAGGTCCGAGGTGCGCGCCGGCCAGACGGTGGCCGCGGAGCTCCGGGAACGGGTTCAGGCCCAGCGGCAGGCGGCACAGGAGTCCCGCACGCAGGAGCGTGAGCGGGTCGAGGCGATTCTCACCGACGCCCAGAAGCAGCAACTCCAGACCTGGGGCGCCGCGGCCCGCGGTTTCGCGGCGGGCCGCCGCACTGCGGTGCGCGGCGCGCCCGGGTGGGGTCCTTGCGTGCGCCCCGGGCTCCGGCCCGCCGTCGGGATGCGTGGCCGGGTGCGGCCCTGGGTCTCCGGTGCCCCCGCCTGGGGCCTACGGCGAGATCCCGGCCCCGAACCGGGAACCGATTCGGGGTTCGGACCTCCCGCGGACTCGGTCCCGAGGTGACCTCGATGGGATAGGACCCCCCGCGAATCTCCCCACCCCTCCACGCGGGGGCCCGGCCCCACCCGACACCGTCGGGTGGGGCCTCTCAGTTCCCGGCGGGACCCGACCGCCGGAGGAAGGCACGCAGGTCACCGACGTCGTAGCGGCCGTTCGCGTTCCCCAGCGCATCCAGGTGCGAGAGCTCCAACGTGCTCAGGGGGTCGGCCGCCGAGCGCAGGAACGGCTGGAGCAGCCGGTCCTCTCCCGCGGCCCACGCGTCGGCGTCGAGGGACAAGGCCACCTCGGACGATGACGCGCCGCGGGCATCCATGACCCGGAGCGACATCGGGAAGGTGCCGGTCGCGGCCACCCAGCCGCTCACCACGGCCTCGTCCCCCTCCGCGGCCACGGTCACCCCGACCGGGAGCAAGCCGGACACCACGTAAGGCATGGCGCCACCGGCGATCCGCAGGCGCCGCTCGAAGGGCGTCACCTGCACAACCGAGAGGGGCTGGCCGGGCGCCATGATGCGCGGAGTCGCCCCCGTCGAGAGCCGGATCCTCGCCTTCCCCTCTCTCACGCTGATCTCGTGGAGGGTGACCGTGGAGGCTCCGCCCGCGTGGCGCGCGAGCGACGGCCTGGTGGCCAGGTGCAACTCCCCCGTCGCTCCCCCGACGCCCCATGCGTCCCCGGCCTCGCCGCGGTTGCCGCCCTCGTAGGTGTTGCGCACGAGTCCGCGGTTGTCGTCCTGCTCGAGGAGGGAGAGGAAGTACGGCGTGGACGTGGCGGGGTTCGGGCGGAACTCGCCCTGGAAGTCCAGGTGGTAGATCAGGACCCCCTCGGCCGGAATGGGGGCGTCGAAGCCCGCCTGCGTCCTGTACTCGACCAGGAGGTACTCGCGCCCGTCTCCGTCCAGGGGGATGCGCAGCGCCTGGCCCGACTCCTGGACCGGATCCAGCACGAATTCCCGGTCCCACACCTCCCCCACCGTCGCGTAGTCCAGCCACCCGAGCCAGTGCTTCGACCGGGCGCTCATGTGCGTCGGCCCGAAGGGCTCCCGCGTGGAGCCGTGTGGCCCGCACCCCCACGATCCCGCGGCCATCAACTCCCAGCACCCGAGCACCCACCGGCGGCCTTCCGCGCCGGCGGCCGTGGGGTGGTAGTAGTCGGGCAGACCGAGGATGTGGCCGAACTCGTGCGCGATCGTGCTCGCGTCCTGAGGGTTCGCGCCTCCGCAGTCCACCGCGCTCTGGATGGTGTAGGCGTCCACCTGGATCGGGCTGCCGCTCGCGCCGGTGTCGTTGGACTGGAACGGCTGGTCGTCGTTCTCCGGGGCGATCCCCCACATGTGCGGCCAGATCCCGGGGCCGCCGCACGACGCGGACACTTCGATGAACTCGAACGCCAACGCGTCCACGTAGCCGTCGTCGTCGCCCGAGTCGGGCACGCCGTCGGGCCCGTCGTTGTCGTACGCCCGGAAGTCCACCACCGTGTCGGCCGCGGCCAGGGCCTCGAGAAGGTAGGGGCCGAGCTGGGCATCTTCTCCCACGCCGGCCTCTGCACCCACCACCTGCGCCCGCGTGAGCGATGTGCGCACCCACGGCACGACCGTCCCCTCGACCCGGAGCCGTCCCCTGGACATCTCGAGATACACCTCCGTGAGCGTGCCCCGAGGAGCGGGTCCGTCGAAGAGGAGCCGCTGGATCGTCGCGGAGGAGACCTGGGGCTCGGGCGAATCGGAGAAGAGAGCGGGCAGCACGAGCATGCGCTTGGTGCCGAGCGCCGGCGCCCGGAAGATCTTTCCGTCCGCGCCCGTGGCGAACAGGCCGTTCGGCAACGTGAAGGCGGACGGGTCCGCCGCCACGCGCCGGGCGATCGCCGCCGGGACGAGCACGCCCGACTCGCGGCTCGGCGGGGCGATGAGCTGTGCCGGCGCGCCCTCGTGCGCGCCGAGCGCGGCGAGGATCGCGAGAAGCACCCACGGGAGCCTGCCACGCGCCGTGTGCCGACCCTCGCCACGCCGCCGGAACGCTCCCCGTCGCGCGCGCCCGATCACCGCCGGATGTCCACGGTGTATCCGGAAAGCCCGCGGAGCTGGTCGTCCGGCCCGGCGACCTCGTGCAGGGTCGCGATCGGCCGGCGCGTGGTATCCGCGACCTCGAGGGCGAAGCGGAGCGGGCCACCCTCCTCGTTCACCACGACGACGACCATCGTGTCTCCGTGCTGCTCGCCGAAGACGCGCCCGTCGATCGGAGAGACCTCGACGATTCCCTTGCCGACGAGCTCGATCAGGGCCGCGCCCTCCGCCCCGTTCGGCGACTCCACGGTCGCGGTCAGGACGCCCGGCCCCGGCACCGGATCATCGCCACAGCCCGCCACGAGGCCGATCGAGACCAGACACGCCACGACTACGGCCGCGTGCGGAGGTCGCTTCGCCCGTGCCACGCTCATGCAGCCACCTACGCCCCTCCGGCCGGGCGCTTTCCCGGACCGAGAGCCAGCGACATGGCCCGGTATCCCTCTTCGACGAAGTACTCCACGTGCTCGAACTCGAAGGCGCCGTAGCCGTCCAGCTCCGGCCGGACGTACATGAGCGGTGGTCCTTCCCAGCGGCTCACGAGATCCAAGCGGCGGCGGTAGGTCATGATCGAGAAGATCCGTGAGTGGACGGCGAGCATGCCCCGGCGTAGGACCTGCGCCGAATCCTGGACCTCCCCCACACCGACGTCGACGCCGATCAGGCCCGTCGCGCCCTGGAGGGCCGCACGCTCGAGCCCCAGGGGGTGGTCGGTTCCGCCGTCCACGAAGGCGCGTCCGCCGATCATCGCGGGGGGATACAGCACCGGCAGCGCCGACGACGCGTAGAGCGCGTCCACCAGCGCCACATCCGTACGGGCGCCCGTGCCGAACCACTCGGTCTTCCCGGTCGCCAAGTCCACCGCGTTGACCTGGAGCGGTATCCCCATCGCGCTCCATCCCTCGGGGGGGAGGACGCGCTCGTAATACGCCCGCAGAGTGTCGCCCCGGAAAACGCTCCGCTGCCGGATTCCGTTCAACAGCATCGCTCTCCAGTTGATCCGCACGACGTCGGCGCGCTTCACCGAGCGCGCCCACTCCCGCATCTCCTGCCAGGTGACCCCCGAGGCCGCGAGCGCCCCGACCAGGGCGCCCGCGCTCGTGCCCACGATGCCCGAGACCTGGATGCCCGCTTCCCCGAGCGCCCGCCACGCACCGACGTGCGCGAGGCCCTTCACCCCCCCACCCCCGAGCACCAGCCAGACCCGGCTCCCCAGGGACCCAAGGTCCGCCCCCGGGGTACCGGGGCTCCCTTCGGCCGATCCCGCCGAGATGGCGCGCGGCGGACGAGGGTTCGACGTCGGGTTCACTTGATCCGTCTCCGCGAGTTCCCTAGTTTTTGAGAGCGAGAATCATTCTTGATAACGCTTCCTCTCCAACGCCCCTCCACGAGGCCTCGATGACCGACGCCCCCATTCTGATGATCCGCGATCTCCACGCCAAGGTGGCCGAAGACGACGTCGAGATCCTGCACGGGGTGGACCTCGAGCTCGCCAAGGGCGAGATCCACGCGATCATGGGCCCCAACGGGTCCGGAAAGAGCACGCTCGCCAAGGTCCTGGCGGGCCATCCCGCCTACGAGGTCACGGCGGGCAGCGTGACGTTCCGAGGTGAGGACCTCCTGGCCAAGGAGACCGACGAGCGCTCCCGCGCGGGGATCTTCCTCGCCTTCCAGTATCCGATGGAGATCCCCGGAGTCTCGATCGCGAATTTCCTCCGTGCCGCCGTTCAGGCCCATCTCCCCGAGGGGCAGGAGCTCGACCTGTTCGATTTCCAGGACCTGCTCCTGGAGCGAATGGAGATGCTGGACATGGATGCGTCGTTCGCGGAACGCCACGTGAACGAGGGCTTCTCGGGCGGCGAGAAAAAGCGCAACGAGATCCTCCAGATGGCCGTCCTGAGGCCCAGCCTCGCGCTGATGGACGAGACCGATTCGGGCCTCGACATCGACGCGCTGAAGACCGTCGCCAACGGCGTCAACCGGCTCGCCGAGGAGAACCCCGACATGACGGTCCTCCTCATCACGCACTACCAGCGCCTGCTGAACTACATCAAGCCCGACCATGTCCATGTGATGGTGCAGGGCAGGATCGTCCGGTCCGGCGGCCCGGAGATCGCGCTCGAGCTCGAATCCGAAGGCTACAGGAGCTGGACGGAGGACGAAGGAGCCACGGAAGCCCCGTCGGCCGCCGTGGCCGGGTCCTGAAAGGAGATATGGGATGCCGCAGAACGAGACCATCCAGGGCCTCGGCCTCGACGAGTACAAGTACAACTTCGTCACCAGCACCCGGCCCGTGTTCCAGACCCGGAAGGGTCTGGACGAGGAGGTCGTGCGCCAGATCTCCATGCACAAGGAGGAGCCGGAGTGGATGCTCCGGTTCCGCCTGAAGGCGCTGAAGACCTTCCTGTCCAAGCCGATGCCGACCTGGGGCGGCGACCTCCGCGGCCTCGAGGAGGTGCTGGACGAGATCTACTACTACGTCCGGCCCCAGGACCGCATGGGTCACTCGTGGGAGGAGGTGCCCGCGGAGATCAAGGACACGTTCGAGAAGCTCGGGATTCCCGAGGCCGAGCGCAGGATCCTGGCCGGCGTCGGAGCGCAGTACGAATCCGAGATGGTGTACCATTCCCTCCGCAAGGAATGGGAGGACAAGGGCGTCATCTTCGATTCGATCGAGGACGGGCTCAAGAACCATCCCGACCTCTTCCGCGAGCACTTCGCCACGATCATCCCACCCCAGGACAACAAGTTCGCCGCGTTGAACTCGGCGGTGTGGTCGGGCGGATCGTTCGTGTACATCCCGCCGGGCGTGAAGCTGGAGACACCGCTCCAGGCGTACTTCCGCGTGAACCAGGAGCGCATGGGGCAGTTCGAGCGCACCCTCATCATCGTGGATGAAGGCGCCAACGCCCATTACATCGAAGGCTGCACGGCTCCGGTGTACTCGACCGAGTCGTTCCACTCCGGCGTCATCGAGATCGTGGTCAAGAAGAACGCCCGGTTCCGCTACACGACGATCCAGAACTGGTCCAACAACATGTACAACCTCGTGACCCAGCGGGCGATGGTGCACGAAGGAGGCCACATGGAGTGGCTCGACGGGAACCTCGGTTCCAAGCTCACGATGAAGTACCCGTCGTGCTACCTCGTGGGCGAGGGAGCCCACGGTGAGATCCTCTCGATCGCGTACGCGGGAGACGGACAGCACCAGGACACCGGCGGCAAGGTGATCCACCTCGCGCCCCGTACGACGTCGTCCATCGTGTCCAAGTCCATCTCGAAGGGGCACGGCCGCGCCTCGTACCGAGGGCTCCTGAAGGTACACGGGGGCGCCCACCAGGCCCGCTCGAACGTGGAGTGCGACGCGCTGCTCATCAACGAGACGTCGCGGACCGACACGTATCCCTACATCGAGATCGAGGAGAACGACGCGAACGTCGGGCACGAGGCCTCGGTCTCGAAGATCGGCGAGGAACAGTTGTTCTACCTGACGAGCCGTGGCATCCCCGAGGACGAGGCCATGGCCTTGATCGTGCGCGGCTTCATCGAGCCGATCGCGAAAGAGCTGCCGCTCGAATACGCCGTCGAGCTGAATCGGCTGATCGAGCTGGAGATGGAGGGGTCCGTCGGATGACGACCACCGCCGTCGTGGAAGGCGTCACCGACGCCCTCAACCCGAATGCCGTAACCGCCGTCTCCGCCCAGGAGCCGGCGTGGCTCCGCGACCGTCGGGAGCACGCATGGGACGTATACGAGCGCACGCCGATGCCGTCCATCCGGTCGGAGGAATGGCGCTACACCGACCTCCGGAAGAAACTCGATCTCACCTCGCTGAAGCTCAGCTCGGCGGGCACCGCCGAGGATCGGTTCGAGGCCTGGCCAGTGCGCCTCCGCGAAGCGATGGCCCAGGACCGGGCTGCGTCCGGACACCTGGTGATCATCGACGGCCACGTCGTCCACCACGATGTGGACGACTCGCTGGCCGCCAAGGGCTTGGTCCTCATGTCGCTCCGCGAGGCGGTGGTGGAGCACGAGGACCTGGTCATGAAGTACCTCGCCACCGAAGCCGTGCCGGCTGAGGAGGGGAAGTTCGCCGCGTTGAATGCCGCGCTGTGGAACGACGGGGTCTTCCTCCACGTCCCGAGAGGCGTCCACCTCGACCTCCCGGTCCGGGTCACGCGTTGGTACAGCGAGCCCGAAGTGGCCTATTTCTCGCGGACGCTCATCGTGGCGGAGCCGGCGACCCAGGTGTCGTTCGTGGACGAGGTGCTCTCCGACGATTTCGAAGCCCAGACGCTGACGTCGTCGGCGGTCGAGGTCTTCGCACTCGACGGCGCCAAGGTGCAATACGTCGCCGTGCAGCGCCTCGGGCGGGGTGCCTTCTACCAGTCCGTACAGCGCACGCTCGCCCAGCGCGACGCCAGGCTCGACACCTTGAACGTCGCCCTCGGCGGAAGCACCACCAGGGTGGACCTCAACGCGCGCCTGCTCGGGCCCGGCTCGAACTCCGACATGCTCGGACTCTACTTCGGGGACGAGGACCAGCACTTCGACTTCAACACCAGCCAGGATCACGCCGCTCCGCACGCGGGAAGCGATCTGCTCTACAAGGGCGCCCTGGACGGGGCGAGCCGCGCGGCGTTCCGCGGCATCATCCGGGTGCACAAGGGTGCCCAACGCACCGACGCCTATCAGAAGATCCGCAACATCCTCCTGTCGCCCAGTGCCCGCGCCGACGCTTTGCCCAACCTCGAGATCGAGGCCGACGACGTGAAGTGCTCCCACGGCGCCACCGTCGGGGAACTGGACGCCGAGGCGCGCTTCTACCTCATGAGCCGCGGATTGAGCCGCACACAGGCCGAGCGCCTGGTCGTGCTGGGGTTCCTGGGCGAAGTGCTCGCGCGGGTGCCCCTGGGCGGCGTGTCGGAGAAGGTGACGCGGGTGATCCAGGAGAAGCTCGAGCACCATGTGTGAGCGAGCATCGCGTATGCCCGGGTCCCCGGCGCATCCCCCCTCGGGGGACTCTCGCCTGGGAGCGCGGAGCACCCGCCGGCCGCGAGCGACCACGGCTCGCTTAGCGGCGGCGGGTCGTCCATACCCCGCCGCCGATACCCCCTCGGAGGGATACCCCGTGCCCCGGGGGCATGACCATGCCTGAGCTCACACGGGTCGCGAGCCTCTCCGATGTTCCCGCGGGCACCCTCAAGGCCGCCTCCGCCGGGGGGCAGCCGCTCGTCCTGGCCAACGTCGACGGCACGATCTGCGCGCTCGAGGACCGGTGCTCCCACGAGGAGTATCCGCTCTCGGACGGCGAGTTGGACGGCGGTGACGTGATCTGCATGTACCACGGCGCGCGCTTCGACGCGTGCACCGGCAAGAACAAAGGGCTTCCGGCGGTCCGCCCGGTGAAGGTTTTCCGCGTGGAGATCCGGGACGGGGATATCTTCGTAGAGGTATGAGCGCTCTCGACGTGGCCGCGGTGCGTCGCGATTTCCCGACGCTGCATCAGGAGGTCAACGGTAGACCGTTGGCCTACCTCGACAACGCGGCCACCTCGCAGAAGCCGCGCTCCGTGCTGGACGCGGTCGCCGCATACTACGAGCAGGACAACGCCAACGTCCATCGCGGCATCCACGAGCTCTCCCGCCGGGCGACGCTCGCCTACGAGGAAGCGAGAGAGAAGGTCGCCCGCTTCATCGGGGCCGCGGATCCGTCGGAAGTGGTCTGGACGCGAGGCACGACGGAATCCATCAACCTGGTGGCCAACGCCTGGGGCCTCGACTCGGTGCACGAGGGCGACGAGATCCTCGTCTCGGTGATGGAGCACCACTCCAATCTCGTGCCCTGGCAGATCCTCGCCCGGCGCACGGGAGCGCGGCTCCGGTTCATCGAGCTCGACGACGAGGGCAGGCTCGTCCTGGATGACCTTCCGTCCCTGCT
Source organism: uncultured Gemmatimonadaceae bacterium (assembly GCA_964412015.1). Taxonomy (GTDB): domain Bacteria; phylum Gemmatimonadota; class Gemmatimonadetes; order Longimicrobiales; family Gaopeijiaceae; genus SZUA-318. The sequence continues at coordinate 26,365 of CAYPMO010000014.1, forward strand.
CACCGACCGGACCAGGCTGGTCGCCGTCACCCACGTCTCCAACGCGCTCGGCACGATCAACCCGGTAAAGGACATCGTCGCGGCCGCCCGACGCGTCGGCGCCCTCGTGCTCGTGGACGGAGCGCAGGGTGCGGTCCACACGCGCCTCGACGTCCGTGACCTGGACGCCGACTTCTATGCGTTCAGCGGCCACAAGATGTGCGGACCCACGGGGATCGGAGTGCTCTGGGCCCGCCGCGATCTGCTCGAGGCCATCGAGCCGTGGCAGGGCGGCGGCGAGATGATCGAGTTCGTCGAGCGCGACATGAGCACGTGGGCCGACGTCCCGCACAAGTTCGAGGCAGGGACCCCCAACATCGCCGGGGCGGTCGGGATGGGCGCCGCGGTGGACTACCTGTCGTCGGTCGGGCTGGACGCGATCGCAACACACGAGCGGGAGCTGCTCACCTACGCGCTCGACACGCTGAGCCACGTCCCCGGCATCCGCATCTACGGCCCGCGCTCGCCGCACGAGCGCTCGGCCGTGGTCTCGTTCACGCTCGATGATGCACACCCACACGACATCTCCACGATCCTCGACTCGGAGGGGATCGCGGTCCGCGCGGGTCATCATTGCGCCCAGCTCGTCATGAAAAGGTACGGCATCGCGGCGACCGCGCGGGCCTCGTTCTACCTCTACAACACCCGCGAGGAGGTGGACAGGCTGGCGCAGGCGCTCAAGACGGTTCACGCGATCTTCGGCTGAGCCCGGGCGAGCGGTCGCGCCGCCGGCCTCCGGCACTCTACATTGGACGCGCCCATGGAAACGCCTCCATTGAACTCACTCTATCAGCAGCTCATCCTCGAGCATTACAGGAACCCGAGGAACAAGGGCGAGCTGCCGGACAAGACCGTCGAAATCCATATGCGGAATCCGGCGTGCGGGGACGAGATCCGGCTCCAGGTCCGCGTCGAGGACGACCGGATCGTCGACGCGAGGTTCGTGGGGCAGGGCTGCTCGATCTCGCAGGCGTCCGTGAGCATGATGACGCAGCTCGTCAAGGGCCGATCCCTCTCCGAGGCGGACGCGATCACCGAGCGCTTCAAGGCGATGATGCACGGGGACCCGGAAGCGGCCAAGGATCGGAGCATGGGAGACCTGCGCGCCCTCGCGGGCGTGAGCAAATTCCCCGTGCGTGTGAAGTGCGCGCTCCTGGGCTTCGACGCCCTGCAGGAAGCGCTGAAGAAGACCGCGGCCGGAGACGAACCCTGAACGCTCCCGACATCTTCTCGGCCCACCTGCCGGACACGCCGGCGGGGCCCATCACGATCTGGGTGTCGCCCAAGGGCGTTCGCCGCCTGGAGTTCGGACCCCTCCCCAAGGACGCGCACGTGGACCCGGAGGAGACCTGGCCGGAGGCGCTGGCGGCCGCGGTGGCCCAGCTCCAGGAGTACTTCGCCCGCACGCGCCGCGCCTTCGACCTGCCCCTCGACCTGGAGGCGACGACCGACTTCCAGCGCGAGGTGTTCGCCGAACTGCTGCGGATCCCGTTCGGCCGGGTGACCACCTACGGGAAGCTCGCGGAGACCTTGAGCCGGCCCGACGGAGCGAGGGCGGTCGGCCAGGCCGTGGGCGCGAACCCGATCCCGATCCTGATCCCGTGCCACCGCGTGGTCGCGGCCGAGGGGCGTCTGGGTGGCTTCAGCGGCGGCCTGGCCGTAAAGGCCGCGCTGCTCCGCATCGAGAACGTGGACGTGGAGGGGGAGACCGAGACCAGCCGGATCCGGCCCGAGATCCTGCGACTGGATCTCTGACGGTCTTCGGCGTCGCCGAACCCGGATGGGGCTTCCCCAGGCCATCCCGGAAACCCTGAAGGTGGAGGATCAGTGGGCGACACCAGCGAGCTGAACGACATCACACGGCTTCTCCTGGCCGCCGGCCAGGGACAGCCGGGCGCTATGGACGAGGTCTTCTCGTCCCTGTATCCGCGCCTGCGTCAACTCGCCCGCTCCCGCCGGCGCGGCTGGCGGGGCAACCACACGCTCGACACGACCGCGCTGATCCACGAAGCCTATGTGAAGGTGGCTTCGTCGTCGTCGCCGAAATACGAGAATCGCGGGCACTTCTTCGCGGTCGCGGCTCAGGCCATGCGCCAGGTGCTGATCAACTACGCCGAGAAGAAAGGTGCCGCCAAGCGCGGCGGCGCTGCACCGCACCTCACGCTGAACGAGCGCGACCTCGTCGAGGACAACGCCCTCGACGAGATCCTCACTCTGGACGCCGCGCTCCAGCGCCTCGCGGAACTGAGCCCCCGACAGGCCCGGGTCGTCGAGTGCCTCTTCTACGCGGGGTTCACCATCGAGGAGACCGCCGAAGCGCTCGGCACGTCGCCCGCCACCGTGAAGCGGGACTGGAGCGCCGCGCGCGCCTGGCTCTACCGCGAGATCCACGGTGGTGGTCCCTCCTCCCGACCGGGCGTCTGATCGGGTCCGGATGAGCCGAGACGACCCCGACCGCTGGGAGCGGGTCCAGCAGATCCTCGGCGACGCCCTGGAGCTCGAGGGCGCGGCGCGCCGAGCCTTCCTCGACGAAGCGTGCGCCGGAGACGCCACGCTCCGCGCGGAAGTCCTTTCGCTCCTGGATGCCTCCGCCCACGCCGACTCCTATTTCTCGGATCTCGCGAGCCGGGTCGGAATCGCGGAACACGCGGACGGGCCGATCCCCCCGGCGGCACCGGACCTGGAGGGCCGGCGCATCGGCGCCTACCGGCTGGGGCCTCTGCTCGGACGAGGGGGCATGGGCGCTGTCTACGCGGCCGACCGCGCCGACGGTCAGTTCGAGCTGTCCGCCGCGCTGAAGATCCTGCCGCTCGGCGCCACCAGCCCGGACGCCTACCGGCGTTTCCTGGAAGAGCGCAGGATCCTGGCGCGCCTGGAGCACCCCAACATCGCGCGCCTCTACGACGGCGGCGTCACCGAGGACGGGACCCCCTACTTCGTGATGGAGCGGGTGGATGGCCTTCCGCTCACCGAATACTGCCGCGCTCACGGGCTTGACGTGGACGAGCGCCTCGTGCTCTTCCTCGACGTCTGCGACACGGTCTCCTTCGCGCACTCCAAGCTCGTCGTGCACCGCGATCTGAAGCCGAACAACATCCTCGTCACCCCGGACGGGAAGGTGAAGCTCCTCGATTTCGGCGTCGCGAGACTCCTCGAGCCCGGTGAGGCGGGAGTGACCGCGACCGGGCTGGGCGGCCGGCTGATGACCCCGCGCTACGCGAGCCCGGAGCAGCTTCGCGGCGAAGTCGTCACCACGGCGTCCGACGTGTACACGTTGGGCGTCATCCTCCACGAGATCCTCACGGGCGTCTCCCCCTACGACGTGACCGGCGACACGACCTCTCTCGTCGAGGCCATCTGCACGCACACGGTGCCCGTGCCGAGCGTGCGGATCTTCCGGTGGGCGCGGGGCTCGGTCCCGGTCACGCAGGAGACCCGCGACGTGGTGGCGGCCGCCGAGGCCATGGGCTCGTCGGTGCGTTCGCTGAGCCGCACCCTCCGCGGGGACCTCGACAACATCCTGCTGATGGCGCTCCGCAAGGAGCCGGCGCGCCGCTACCCCTCGGTCGAGGCGCTCGCCGAGGACATCCGCCGCCACCTCTCGGGCTATCCGGTGAAGGCCTCACCGGAGGGGCTGGCGTACACGGTGGAAAGGTTCCTGCGGCGCCACGCCCTCACGACCGCAGCCGCCGCGTCCTTCGTCGTGCTCCTGGGCGTGTTGCTCGTCCTCTCCGTGCGCTTCGCCGTCACGACGAGGAGGCAGGCGGGGGAGATCGCCCGCGAGCGCGACCGGGCCGAGGAGATCGCGCACTTCATGGGGGAGCTCTTCGAGGTAGCGGCGCACGGGCGTGGCAGTCCCGACACGGTGAGCGCTTACGAGCTACTGGAAGCGGGCGTGCGCAGGATCCGCGAGGACCACCCGGACGAGCCCGAGCTCCAGGCCGAGATGTTGACCGTCCTGGGACGCATCTACCGCCAGTTGGGACTCCCCGGGAAGGCGGTGACGCTCCTCCGCGAGGCCCTGGACCTCCAGGCCGGACTCGGCACGGTCCCGGAGGAGCGACGGGTCGCCACCCTGAGCGAGCTGGGCGGCGCGCTCGTCGAGGCGGGCTTCGTCGAGGAAGGGGAGCGCACGCTCAGCGAGGCACGAGCCGGAGCTAGGGCTCACGTGAACCGCTGAGGCGAGAGCCTCCTCCCGATCTCGTCCGTGCCGCCCTGCAGGGCCCAGTCCCCCACGAGCCGCCCGGTGACGGGCGCGAGCGTGAGCCCGAGCATTCCGTGGCCGGTCGCGACGACCACGCCGGTCAGTCCGGCAAGCGGCCCCACGATCGGTAGCCCGTCCGAGGCCATCGGCCGGAGACCGCACCACTGCGAGAGGATCTCGCGCGCCTCCAGCCCCGGCAGATAGGCCGCCGCGGCCCTCGTGAGTTGCTCGGCCCGCGGTCGGCGCAGCACGTGATTGAGTCCCGAGAACTCCATGGTGCCCGCATAGCGCACGAAGCCCTCCATGGGCGTACAGAATACGGAGCACTCGTTCAGCACGAACGCGGTACGAAGCGGCGGCGAGCCCCCCGGCCCCACCGCCAGGTCCCGGTGATAGCCCTTGCCCGGCTGCACGGGCAGACGGGTGCCCAGCTCGCGTGCGAGTCCGAGGCTGAACGGCCCCGTGCACAGCACGACGGCGTCGGCACCCAGGACGGTGCCGTCCGCCAGCCGGACACCCTTGCCCTTCCCACCCTCGACGACCACCTCGGCCACCTCGACGCCCTCGCGGACGCGGACCCCTCGTCGCCGACACGCGGCCGCCAGGCCGATCGTGAAACGGTACGGGTCCAGGGTGCGCGCATCGGGGTAATGCACGCCACCGATCACCGCCGGACCGAACGCCGGCTCGGCCGCGCGGAGTCCGTCGCCGTCGACAGGCTCCGGGTGGTATCCCCGCGACGCGATGATGCCTGCCTCGCGCCGCGCTTCGGCCAGCGCATCCTCCGTCCGGCACGCGTCGAAGTAGCCCTCACGACGGTACCCGCACGCGATCCCCTCCTCCCGAACGATCGTGTCGAACAGCTCGAGCGTCTCGAGTCCCAACGGGCACATCACGTCCATGCAGGCACGGACGTGCTCGTCGGTGCAATGCACCGCGAAGTCCGCTAGCCATCGCCACAGCGCCGGGTCCCAGCGCGGCGCGACGTAGAGCGGGCTGGTCGGGTCGGCGATCCAGGAGAGCGCCCGCTTCAAACGCTCCGGCTTGTTGAGCGGGAAGTGTCCCGCGCTCACCGTGCCCGCGTTGCCGAACGACGCCGCGCCGCCCACGCGCCCACGCTCCACGAGTACGACCTCGACCCCGCGGCACGCCAGCTCCCGGGCACAGCTCACGCCGACGACACCGGCTCCCACCACGATCACCCGCGTGCCCATCCCGCGCGCCCGCCCTCAGCCGACCGTCGGGTCCAGGAGCACCTTGATGGATCCCGACTTCCGCCGGTTCGCCGCCGCGCTCAGGGCGTCGCGCACCTGCTTCAGGGGATAGACGTGGGTGACCATCTCCGACACGGGCGCCCGGGTCTCCACCAGCAGATCATGCGTGACCTGGAACGTGTGCGCGTGCCCTCCGCGCCACTCCTCGCGCCCGTAACAGACGAAGCCCTTGATGTCGAGCTCGCGGGCCCAGACGAACGTGAGGTCGAGCTTCCTGATCTCGGCGGCGCATCCCAGCATCACGATGCGGCCGCGGGCCGACGCGAAACGCAGGCACTGCTTGATCGTCTCCCCGCTCCCGACGCAGTCGAAGACGAGAGGGAAGCCTCCCCCCGCGAATACCTCGTCGCCCACGATCGGCATGTAGCCCTGGGCTCCCGTGGCCACGAGGGCCTGCCGCGCCTCGTCGCCCGGCGCCACGATCTCGCTCGCGCCCAGCTTGCGGGCCAACGCCGCCTCGTGTCCCCGCTTGATCTGCGCGACCAGATCGCCCTCGTACCCCACCGCGCGAAGCGCCCAGATGGTCCCCAGCGCGATCGGCCCGCTGCCCACCACCAACACCGGACCGGGGCCCCATGGCCGCGTCCGGAGGACGGCGTGCATTCCGACCGAGAGGGGCTCGATGAGCACCGCGGTCCGATCGTCCAACGCGTCGGCCACGGGAAAGATCTGACTCTCGTGGGCCACCATCTGCTCCGCCCAACCGCCCGGGAGGTCCCTGTGGTATCCGATCGTCATGCCGCGGGAGAGTTCGTGCCCTCCTACCCGGAGCTCGCCCTCCTCACCGGCCCGCTCGCACGTGGCCGGCAGCCCGGCGGCGCAGGACCGGCACGCGCGGTCCCCGTCATAGCCTCGGACTGCGCACGAGATCACGGGATCCACCGTCACGCGCTGCCCCACCGCCACGGAGCGCACCGACGCCCCCACCTCCACGACACGCGCGAGGATCTCGTGCCCGAGCACGGCCGGAAAGGACCCGAAGGGCTCCATCGCCGGGCTGGTCCTGAACGTGAGCGTCCCGATGTCCGTTCCGCAGATCCCGGCCTTGAGCACCTCCAGGCGGACCCATTCCGCGCCCGGGAGCAGCGGCGCCGGACGCTCGCTCATCGATAGCCCGCTCGGACGCCCGAACACGAACGCTTCGGAGAGGCCGCCCAGCGCTTTCCCCAGCAGATAGCCGGGGATCGTGACCCGGAACGAGACCGCGCGCATACGGTGCGTCAGCCCAGCGGACCGAAGAGCCGGTTCCCCGGGTCCTTGGGATCGTCGCTCCGGTAGAACTGGCGCGCCATCGCCAGGAGCTCCCGGCGAGTCACCTGTCCGTCGCCGTCCGCGTCGAGATCCAGGAACACCTGCCGGGCCAGCGTCGACTTCAGTCCGTAGATGCCGAAGAAGTTGCAGAACTCGTCGGCACCCAGGATGCCGTCCTCGTCGGTGTCGAACAGTTCGAAGAGCCGCTCGGTCGTATCGGAGACCTCCTGCACGAACCGCCGCTCGTCGGACAGGACGCCATCCCAGTACGCGAGCCACTCGAGCAGATCCACGCCTCCGTCGTCGTCGGCGTCCGCGGAGGACCGGAGCGCTTCCCACTGCCGGAGGAACCCTTCCTGCACGAGCCGACGCGAGTCGGAACGTCCGCTCACGACGTGGAGGACCCGGACGTTGTCGGCCACACGCTCGAAGTCGGGACGGGCGATGCGGCCGTTGTCGTCCACGTCGTAGACGCGGAAGAACTGGGTCAGCTTCTTCTTCTGGAGGGCGGTGAGCATGGTCGGAGCGCTCGATGCGCGGGCACGGGAGACTCCACGGGTTCCTTTGCTAACATAGCGTCCGGACGCGCGGTCGGCCTCCCTCCCATCGGGTGCCCCACGCAACGCGGCGAACCGCGCGATCGCCCGGACCCCCGGCGCTACGTGATCAGCTCGGGCTCGAGTACTTCTTCGACCACCCGGCCCCCCACCACGCTCACGTAATAGGCCTTGGCCCCCTCGCGGGTCGTGACCACGCGGCGCACTTCCTCGCCCTCGAAGTAGATCCCCGCGTTGTTGTCGCACGCATAGCCGGGCTTCAGCTCGCCCGAGGCGATCAACCGGTGGTACGTGGGCCGACGCTGCTCCTCGCCGTCGTAGTGCGGGGAGTGGCTTCCCTTGAGGAACCCGAGGCACTCGACCTTGGACAGCTCCTTGGGCCTGGAGTCGGTCGTTCCCTCCTCGAACCAGCACAGGGACCCGGCGCTCGCCCCCCCGAGGACGACCCCCCGCTCCCACGCCTGACGGAGCACGCGATCGATCCCCTGGGCCCTCCAGATGGCCTGCTGGTTCAACGTGTTGCCTCCCGACACGACGATCCCGTCCATCGAGAGGAGGACCTCCTCCCAGCTCCGGTCCATGGAGTAGCTGCTGATGAAGCACTCCTGGTCGAACGCCCGCACCTCGAGAGGCGCGCACCTCCGGTACCACTCGACGATGCTCGAGTCGCGGTCGGCGGCCGCCGTGGGGAGGTAACACAGGCGCGGCCGTTCCTTCCCCGTGAGGGACGCCATCAAACGGATGAACGCTTCATCGAAGCCCCCGCCCGCGATGAGGATCTTGCGCGTGGCGGCCTGGGGGCGAGACGGTCGGACGGAATCAGGCAAGCGGATACCCTCGATCTTGAGGCTCACGGCACCTGCGGCGGACGCAGCGAGGAACTCGCGTCTTTCCATCGTCTTCCTCCCGTGTGGGCCGGCGCGACGCTTCGCCGTGGTGTCGGAGCGAAAGTAGCCACGGCGGGGGCTGGGGCTAGGCCCCGATCCGCGTGCCCGCCACTGTCCGGATGCGCTCCTCCAGCCGGTGGGGACGGTCGCTGCCCACGTAGAGCCGGATCCCATCCTTCAGGCACAGGACCACCGCGTGGTTGCCCCTCGACGTCCAGGCCCGCTTGCCGTCCTTGCCGAACCGCACGCCCCACCCCCCGAAGTCCCGAATCGGGTGATACGTGACCGACTCGGTCCGCTCGATCTCCTCGTAGCGGATCTTCTTGGAGATCAGCCCCACCGGGCCGAGCCCAACCCGGAGGTGATCCCGATACAGGCGTACGGAGAGCCCCCCGACGAAGAGCTGGACCAGCACGGCGGCCACCCCCAGCACGACGAGGCCCAGGAGCCGCTCCTGCTCCGCTCCCCCCTCGGACAGGGAGACGACGACCATGCCCAGGAACATGCTTCCCCAGAACACGACCACGAGCCACCCCGGCCATGGGGTCCACTCCCTGTAGACCGGACGTTGTTGCGGGTCCATGGAGAGCCTCGGGGCACGGCGCCCGCGTCAGGGAGGGGCGCCCATGTAAAACATACGGTTGCCACAGGCCGATTCTTCACGCACACTGCCCCGTCATTGAACGTCGCGCCTCCCGCTGGAGCGGTGCCCGTGCGAGAAGCCAACCACAATCGGCCATATCGGTCGGCTCAGCGCATCGGCCTCTTCCTCGGCGCAGGGGCGTTCCTCGTCATGCTGGCGCTCCCGGCGCCGTCGGGCCTGGAGCCGTCCGGGTGGCGGACCGCGGCCGTCGCGGTTCTCATGGCCCTATGGTGGATGACCGAGGCGCTCCCCATTCCCGTGACGGCGCTCCTCCCCCTGGTCCTCTTCCCGGCGCTGGGCGTCCTCAGCGCCCAGGGAGCCGCCTCCCCGTTCGCCAACGAGGTGATCTTCCTGTTCATGGGCGGATTCCTCATCGCCGCCGCTCTCGAGAAGTGGAACCTCCACAGGCGGATCGCGCTGCGCATCATGTCGTGGGTGGGGGCGAGCCCCGATGCCCTCGTGCTGGGCTTCATGATCGCCACCGCCTTCCTCTCGATGTGGATCAGCAACACGGCCACCGCCGCGATGATGCTCCCCACCGCGATCGCCGTCGGCGAGATGTTTCGCCCGGAGGATCACAAGGGGGTCTACCACTTCGGCGTGGCCCTCATGCTCGGCGTGGCCTACGGCGCCTCGATCGGGGGCGTCGCCACCCTGATCGGCACGCCGCCGAACGCGGTGCTCGCCGGAGCCGCCCTGGAGATCCTGGACCGGCGGATCAGCTTCACGGGGTGGATGGCCGTGGGTGTCCCCGCGACCGTCGTCATGATCCCCCTCGCGTGGCTCCTCCTCACCCGGATCATGCATCCCCCGGGGAAGCTGACCGGCGACGCGGCCGCCGTCATCGAGGCCGAGCGGGCCGGGCTGGGCGCGCCCACGCGCGGCGAGAAGCTCACCGGCGCCGTGTTCGGGCTCACGGCGCTCGCGTGGGTCCTCCGTGCCGAGAAGGATTTCGGGAGCGTGCTCATTCCCGGGATCGAGACCTGGCTCCCCAACGTCGCCGACTCGACGATCGCCATGACGGCCGCCGCGGCGCTGTTCCTGATCCCGTCGAACTGGAAGAAGGGTGAGTTCTGCCTGGACTGGAACGCCGCCAGGAAAATCCCGTGGGACGTCCTCGTGCTGTTCGGCGGCGGCCTGTCGCTGGCGGCGGCCATGGCGGACAGCGGACTCGCCGCGTGGATCGGGGGAGTCGTGTCCACGCTGGGCGACGTTCCCCCCTGGATCTTCCTCGCCACGGTGGCCGCCTTGTTCATCTTCCTCACCGAGCTCACGTCGAACACCGCTATCACGTCCATGGGTATGCCCGTCATGGCCGGGACCGCCGCGGGGCTCGACATGGACCCGTTGCTCCTCATGACGACGGCGGCGCTCGCCGCGTCCATGGCGTTCATGCTGCCGGTGGCCACGCCACCCAACGCGATCGTCTTCAGTTCCGGCTACTTGACCATTCCTCAGATGGCGCGCGTAGGATTCTTCATGAACCTGACGTCCATCGTGGTCGTCACGCTTCTTTGCCGGTTCCTCGTTCCCCTGGTTCTCCTGTGACCCATTCGCGATCGGACGGCTCGGTGTGGCGGCGCTACAGGGAGTTCCTGGAGGCACCGCCGCACCAGGTGCTGGAGTGGAACGACACCGAGACCCGCGCCAGGGGCTGGCTCGTCATCAACTCGCTGCGAGGAGGCGCCGCCGGCGGTGGGACCCACATGTGCAAGGGTGTCACGCGCGAGGAGGTGACGTACCTGGCAAAGGTCAGGCAGCTCAAGCTCGCGTTCTCGGGACCCGCCATCGGAGGAGGAAAATCGGGGATCGACTTCGATCCCTCGGACCCACAGCGTGACGACGTCCTGCGCCGTTGGTACGCGGCCGTCCGTCCGCTCCTCGCGACGCATTACGGGACCGTCGGCGACTTGGGCGTGGACGAGCCGATGGTGGATAGCTCCCTGGAGGCACTCCACGAAGGGCTTCGGGCCCCGGCGGGGCCCACGTTCGGCGTGGAGGGGCTCGGGCTGACCGTGTCGGACCTCGTCACCGGATACGGCGTGGCGAACGCGGCCGAGCGCCTGTACGAGCATCGGGGCGAAACCCTCGAGGGCGTGCGCTGCATCGTGGAGGGCTTCGGCAACCTCGGAGGGGCGGCGGCGCTCTTCCTCACCCGGATGGGCGCGCGCATCGCGGGTATCGTGGACGCCGACAGCGGGCTGGCGAGCCCCGAGGGGCTCGACTCCACCGAAGTGGAGGATCTCCTTCGCACGCGTGAAGGCCGCACGCTCCCCCCACACCCCCTGCTCCTCACGGGTCTCGAGAAAGAGCTCGCCTACCGGGAAGACGCCGACCTCTTCGTCCCAGCCGCGATCTCGGGCTCGGTGGACTCGCGCCGCCTGGCGCAGCTCGCCCGGCACGGCGTGCGACGCATCGTGTGCGGCGCCGATCAGCCCTTCCGCGAGGTGCATCTCGGGGACACCGTCACGGCCCAGGCCGCCGACGCCGAGTTCGAGGTCATCCCCGACATCGTGGCCTCCCAGGGGGCCGCGCGGGCGTTCCATCACCTCACGACGCACACCGACGTCTGCGACGCCGAGGACATCTTCGCCTCGGTCGAAGACAGCATCCACGAGGCCGTAGACGCCGTGATGGAGCGCGGGGGCCCCGCCCGGTCGGGCGTCATGGCCGCGGCATTGGACATCGCCCTGGAGCGTACGGCGTAGGGCACGGCTCGCAGAGCCGCCACCACCGTCGCCCTCCCGTGGTCGGCGTCGACGCGCACCGGCCCTCCGAACCCGGAGGACCCCCGAGGGTATTGCGGAGTCCCCCGCGCGGGGGTGCTGCCCGCACGAACGACAAGGAGATCCGAGGATGCCCTACCCCGAGTTCATGGTGGCCCCGATACGTGAGGACCTCGTGAAGGCCGGCTTCAAGGAGCTGCGCACTCCCTCCGAGGTGGACGAGGTCCTCGGGAACGAGAAGCGGACGACGCTGCTCGCGGTGAATTCGATCTGCGGCTGTGCCGCCGGCATGATGCGCCCCGCGGTCTGGATCTCCCTTCAGGGTCCCAGGAAGCCCGAGGTACTGGCGACCGTGTTCGCCGGCCAGGACCTGGAAGCCACGGACCGCGCCCGGGAGTACATCGTAGGCTACCCGCCCTCCTCCCCGTCGGTCGCCCTCTTCAAGGACGGCGAGCTCGTGTACTTCATGGAGCGGCGGAACATCGAAGGGCGCCACCCCGAGGACATCGCCACCGATCTGCGCGAAGCCTACCGGAGATACTGCTGAGCCGTTCCGACCGGCCGGCGGGGGGGCCGGGCCCCGCGGCCCGGCCTCCCCGTGCCGTAATCGTCCCTGGGAACCCCCGTACATAGGCGTGCGACGGACCCCCCGATGAACCCTTTTCGAGGGTTTTACCGTCTAAGGAATTGTGAGGGATACATGGGATGCCTGCGCGGCGCCCGGGCGTTGGGTGCGCAGGCGGGGATGCAACATGGGGAGGATGACGATGAAGAAGGGAACGCTGCACGTAGCCGTGGCTACCGCCGCCCTGATGGTACTGGGCGCCTCGTCCGTGAAGGCCGCGCCGCCCGCTCTCGGGCCGTCCAACAACACGGTCGATCTCCGTATCGTGAACAACCACGCGTCCATGGTACGCGTGCTTCTGGTCGATGCCGAAGGGAAGACCTACCCCCTCGGGCGCGTCCCGCAGGCCGATTTCCGGGTCGTGCAGATCTCCGGCGACATCACCGCCAAGGGTGACGTCGAGATCCGGATCTTCCCGGACGAGCCGGTGATGTCGCTCGTGGGCGACGCCGACGGGATCCACACCAACGGGCTGGCGCTGAAGCTCGGTGACGCCGTCAACATGTTCGTCGAGACCAACCTGGAGGACAGCCAGGTCGAGATCCAGCGGGGCTGAGACCTCGCGCGGTGTCGGCGGGAGGGCCCGGCAGGGATCCTCCGCGCCCGAAAGGGGGCGGCGCCGGACGGCGCCGCCCCCTCAGGTCTTCCGGCCCGGCGGCGAGGCCGCCGCCGAGGCACCTCACTCCCAGGAGTCCCTGAGCCTCTTGCGCTCGGCCCTCCGGCGGCGCCTCGCGTCCCGCGCGCTCTCCCCCGGCCGGCGGACCTGGATGTCCACGGCTCCCATCAAGGCCAGGCCGGCGACGCGCACCGTCGGCCCGTTCGGATCGTAGGCGCCGGAGTCCGAGACGTCCTCGAAGCCGCCCATGATGCCGATGCCGTGGCTCTCCACGTTCACCCCGGGCGGCACGATGATGTCCACCCCGCCCATGATGGCGACGATCTGGACATCCGTGATACCGGCAGGAAGCAGCGCTTCCCGGAAGTCCAGCTCCGCACCGCCCATGAGCGTGAGCGCGAAATTCCGGCGCGCCGGGGTCCAGCGCCCCTTGCGTGCGGCGCCCCCCAGCACGGCCACGACGAAGCCCTGCTCCTTCGTGTGCGCGGCGGCGGTGACCTTGGCCCGCGGCCGCGGCGCGATCGCGCCTTCGTCGGCGGTGACCGCCGGCAGGTTACCGCCCGGAAGATCGCGGAGCAGCTCCTTCAGCTCCTCGACGGACCCCGCCCGATGGGCGACCTCGACCCGCCGCTCGAACTCCTCCATGGGAAGCGCGTCGTTGGCGAAGTGCTCGCACAGCGCGTCGATCGTCAGCTGCCGAGATCGTCCCAGCGACGGTACCGAGTCCGGTGATCGGCTCTCCATGCTCCTCCATCCCCTCCGCTCTCAACCCGTGGGCCGCTCGTATGCGACCTCGCCTCCCACCACCGTCATGTCTACGCGCGTGTCCACCAGACTCTTCGGATCGGTGGTCGTCAGATCCCGATCGAGCACCACGAGGTCGGCGAGCATCCCGACCGCGATCCGGCCCACGCGGTCCTCCATGAAGCCCGCCGTCGCCCCGCCCGCCGTGTAGGCCCTGAGCGCCTCCTCCAGGGTGAGTTTCTCCTGCGGCATCCACCCGTCCGGGTTGGCACCGTCGATGGTGCGTCGGGTGACCGCCGCATCCAGGGTGAGGATCGGATCGATCGGAGCGACCGTCCAGTCCGTTCCGAACGCGAGGCTCGCGCCGGCATCCAGCAGCGAACGGAACGCGTACGTCGTCTTGATCCGCTCCGGCCCGATGCGCTTCTCGGCCCACCGTCCGTCGTCGGCAGCGTGGTACGGCTGCACGGACGCGATGACGCCTTGCTCGGCGAAGCGCCCGATCGCCGACGGGCTCAGATGCTGCGCGTGCTCGATGCGGAAGCGCCGGTCGCGGGGCCCGTGCGCGGCGGCCACGTCGCGGTACACGTCGAGGAGCCAGTCGTTGGCGGCGTCCCCGATCGCGTGCACGATGACCTGCAATCCCGCCGAATCGCCCGCGGCGATCATCGCCCTCAGCTCGGCGGAATCCGTGACCATCAGTCCCGACGTCGTCGGCTCGTCGTCGTACGGCTCGTGGAACCAGGCGGTCGTCGACCCGAGCGACCCGTCCACGAAACCCTTGAGCGCACCCCACCACAGCATGTCGTCGCCCCGGCCGTTCTCGGCCACGAAATCCCGCAGCCGCTCCCAGCCCGCGATCTGCACGACGGAGTAGACCCTCAGGGGCAGCTCATTGCGGGCATGGGCCCTGCGGTACGTCTCGAGGTTGGCCCAGTCGGCCATGTCGTGGATCTGGGTGACGCCCCGTTCCAGCGCGTGCCGGGCGGCGGCCCGCAGAGCCCGATCGAGATCGGCCTCCGTCGGATCCGGAATGGCCCGACCCACGATGCCCATGGCCCCGTCCTTGAAGACGCCCGCGGCCTCCCCCGTCGAGGGATCGCGGACGATCGTGCCTCCCTCCGGGTCCGGCGTGCGGCCCTCCGCGTCCACGCCGGCCAGGCGCATCGCCACGCTGTTGGCCAGCGACATGTGGCCGTCCAGCCGGTTCACGAACACCGGATGGTCCGGGGTGACCGAGTCCACCCATTCCTTCTGTGGAAGCTCGCCGCCCCACAGCTCGTGATCCCAGTCGCCGCCGGTGATCCAGGTCCCGGCCGGCACCGTCCGGGCGAACTCCGCGATGCGCCGGGTGAATTCCCCGGGCGTGGCGGCGTCCCGCAGGTTCACGCCGGCCAGCTTGCCGCCGCCGTCGAGGAAGTGCGTGTGGGCGTCGATGAACCCGGGCGTGAGCATGCGCCCGTCCAACTCCACCACGCGCGTCTTGCCCCCCACCATGCGATCCACGTCGGCGTCGCTCCCGACCGCCACGATCCGGCCGCTCTTGACGGCCACCGCGGCCGCGGACGGCAGGGCTTCGTCCCCCGTCCAGACCACGCCTCCGCGAAAGACCAGATCCGCCATATCCTCCTCCGACCCGTAACACCCGGCGGCGATCGCCGTAGCTATGGAGAGGGCCGTCCATGTCCTCTTCATGCGCATCTTCATCTGCATCCTCCGGCGAGACGTCCGCTGCCGTCTCGCGACGCCTGATGGGCAGGAGCTGAGGTTATCCGTAGCCCCTGAGAGGAGCAAGCGCAGCGGAGGTAGCGGACGCCCGACGTTCGGCACATCTTGTGTTTCCGGGAACCGGCGCCCGTCCAATCCGTCGGTTGAGCAGGAGACAGCCATGCGTACCCTTCCTCGGGGGCGGGTCTTCACTGCCGTATCGTCCCTGGCCATCGCGATGACCGTCGGCCTCGGCGCTTGCGCCAGCGGGGCGGCGGGCGGCGGGAGCGGCGACCGCGTCCGGCGCAATCCCGACGTCATGGACCTCGCCGAGCTGGCCAGCGTCGTGGAGGTGGATGTCCTCACGGCCATCAGGCGCCTGCGGCCCACGTGGCTCCGCACCTCCCCACACGGGGACCTCCCCAGGGTGATCGTCGACGGGAATCCCCTCGGCGGTGGCCTCGAGGTGCTCCAGAACTACCGTACCAACGATGTGATGCGGATCGAACACATGAGCCCCGCCGACGCTACGACCTTCTACGGCACGGGGTACCCCGCCGGCGCGATCTTCGTGACCACGAAACGTTAGGAGTCCCACCCATGCGCACGCGCGTTCATGCACATCTCGTCCTGGCGCTCGTGTTCGCGGCGGGCCTCGCGGGATGCGGGGGAACCGGAACCGCCGGACAGGGCACGCGCCCCAGGAGCTCGGCCGACCGGATCGTCGCGGCCGACATCGAGCCTCTCTCCCAGTTCTCGGCGTACGAAGTGATCGAGCGCCTGCGTCCCCGGTGGTTCCAGACACGCACGCGCCAGGAGCCCATGTTGCACGTGGACGGCAACGTCCGCGCCGAGGGATTGGACCTGCTGCACAGCCTCCGGGCCGGCGACGTGGAGGAGATCCAGTACATGTCGGCGTCCGATGCCACCACGCGCTTCGGGACCGGCTACTACAACGGGCTCATCCTGGTGACGACGAAGCACTAGGAGCCCCGCGCCTCGGCCGTCGGACCCGACCACACCACTTCCGCGACTCCGGCCGAACGGCCTCCTCAGCGATCGCCGCCGGCCAGCCCCCGCGCGAACCGCTCGAGCACGTCGGCGCACACCTCGATCTGGCGGGTCTCGACCCACTCGTCGGCGCTGTGCGCCTGCGCGATGTCCCCGGGCCCGTAGCAAACCGCGGGGATCCCGGCCTCGTTCAGGAACGCGGCGTCCACCCAGGCCGTCATCCCCTGCACGGAGCGCGGTACGCCGAGGGCGTCACCGGCCTCGAGCAGCCCCTCGACCAGGGGCGACGACACGGCCACTTCCGTACCCGGGCGGTCGAGCGTCATCTCGAGCGTCGCCGCGAGCGCCGGCTCGGTCGCGGCCACGCCGTCCAGGACGCTCCGGAACTCCGCCTCCACGGCCCGGGGGGTCTCGCCCGGCATCGTGCGCCGCTCGATCAGGAGCTCGCACCGATCGGGATAGACCGACTCGGCGGTACCTCCCTTGATCGTCCCGGCGTGGACCGAGCCGTGCCCCAGCAGCGTATGCGCCGGCCGAGCCCGCAGCTCGGCGGCGTACGCGTCGAGGGCAGCCAGATACAGCCCGGCGTGGCGGATGGCGTCCACGCCCAGGTCGGGCCTCGATCCGTGCGCGGCGCGACCCTGGAAGGTGGCCTTGATCCACACGAACCCCTTGTGCGCGGGCATCACGGCCAGGCCGGTTGGCTCGCAGACGACGGCCATGTCGGCGGACACGCCCGAGCGCACGAGCGCGCTCATCCCGAGGCTCGCGTGCTCCTCGTCCGCCGTGAGCGCCACGATCAGCCGGGGCCGCGGCCGGCCCCGAGCGAGGCGCGCCGCCGCGGCGAGGAGCGCGGCCAGCCCCCCCTTCATGTCGCACGAGCCTCTGCCGATCAGCCTCTCTCCCTCCAGGACGGCATCGAACGGGGGCGCGGTCATCCCCTCCACGCCCACGGTGTCCAGGTGTCCGTTCAGTAGGAGCGCGGGCCCCTCGCCGTCAAGCTCCGCCACGACGTTGCGGCGGCCGGGCGCCACCTCGTGCACGTGCGTACGGAGCCCCCACCCCTCGAGCCAGTTCGCGCAGACCTCCGCGATCCGGGCCTCTCCACTTCCACCAGGCGTCAGGGTGGGATTGACCGAGGGCGTCGCCACCAGGACGCGCGCCAGCGCGATCGGATCGCCGCTCCTTGCATGCTTCAGGACGTCTTTATCGAGGTTGCTCACGTCACAGGTTCCTGGAGTCGTTCGTTCAGATTTCCGAGGCTCGGCCGTGCGAGACGCGAAGGCGCCTCGTAACGCTCACGCCCGGAGTGGCGTAAACCCATGGTGAAGGGCAGCCCGCGGCCGCCGACGCGCCCCCGAGCCGTCGGCATGTTTTATGCAGCGCAACGCGCGCGGAAATGTCCCCCCAGCGGAGTGATCGAATGCGACCCATCACTGTCGGAATCTTGAGTGCAGTAGTGCTCACGGTCGGCGTCCTCATCGTCCGGGAGATCCGGGCGGTGGAGGAGGAGGAGGTACGTCCGAGGGAGATCCCGGCGGGCGAGATCGAGCCGACTACGCTGTCGCTGGAACGCATCCGCTCCCTGGGCTACTGAACCGGTCGAAGGCCGGCTCGCCTCGGACCCCCGAAGCGACGAGGGCGGCGGGAGGAGGTGACCTCCTCTCGCCGCCCTCCCTGTTTCCCCCCGATCGAGCCCGGGCTCACCCGAAGTGGGCTCGGTTCTTCTCGATGTACGAGGTCCACTCCACCGGGACGTCCGTGTCCGGGAAGATCGCCTGCACCGGACACTCCGGCTCGCAGGCGCCGCAGTCGATGCACTCATCCGGATTGATGTAGTACTGGTCGTCACCCTCGTAGATACAGTCCACGGGGCAGACTTCGACGCAACCACCGTCTTTGACGCCGACGCAGGGTTCAGTGATGATGTAGGCCATAGGGCCTCCGACAGACTCCTCTCTTCGTTCGTCCGCGCTCGCGGGACCGACAAGGTGTAACCAAAGCCCCCACCCCCCGCAAGGCGGCGACCGTGACGTTCGGTGCCGGGGCCCGAGCGCTCATCCGCGGTCCAACCTCCTGGCGAACGCGCGGCACCAATGCGCATAGCGCCGGGCGAGCTGAGGGTGTGTCTGCTCGGCCACCGGCCCGTAGATCGTGCACGCCTCCGCATGCGTCGCAACCCGCCATCGCTCGTCGGCCTCGCGCAGGTGCGCGTGGCGCACATGGTCCAGCCGCTCCGCGAGCGCGAGGAGCCGCACGGGCTCGTCGGCGGTGACGAGCGCCTCCGCCAGCGACGGGCTACCGGCCATCGGGACCGCCGCCACCAATTCGGCGACGTCGCTCCCGAAGCCCTCGCGGATAGCGGCCGCTGCGATGCGCAGCTCGGCGTCCTCCGACTCCGTGAGGACGGCCGCGCACAGAAGGTCGGCATCAAGGCAGGACACGTCGCGGATCAGGACGAGCACCGTGCGGCCCGGGTGCAGGAACAGCGGATGGCGCTCATCCTCGAGCGCGGCGAACCGCGGTTGCATCGCGAGGGCATGGGCCCGGCTGAGCCTCTGGATGCCCTCCGGGGTCATCCCGAGGGAGCGAGCGGTCCGCACGAGGGTCGCGGCCATCATCGTCCCCCGGTTCTCTTCGCCCATCACGCCCTACTCCTCGAGGTGCCGGCGCAGATGCTCCAGGGTCCGGTCCATCGCCTCGCGCAGCTCGGGCGTCGGGCCCGCGAAGGGATGCGCCGCTCCGAACGTGTGGCCCGCCCGTTCCACGAGGTGGAGCCGAGCGCCCGCGTTGGCGCGCGTCAGCGTCTCTGCCTCGCTGGGCCACACCGTGAGGTCGTCCGTCCCCTGTACGATCAGCCACGGCGCGTGCAGTCTGCGGGCCGCCGACATCACGTCGAGCGCATCGCGCTTCGCCTCGAAGTCCTCCAGGAAGCCCACACCCAAGGGCATCTGCTCGCCGGTGCGCGGGTTCGGGACCCATACTCTGCCGTCCGCCCGCCAGAGCTCCCTGGTCTCCTCCGACCACCGGTCGAACCGGGCCAGCGCGGCCCACGTGACCAGGGCGCGCACGCGCGGCTCGGCCGCCGCCGCGAGGACGGCGTGCGCGCCGCCGCGGCCGTGGCCGAGCAGCGCGGCCTTCCGAGGCCTGCGGGGCAGCAGGTCCCCGTCGAGAACTTCGGCGAGCATGCGGCGCAGCTCCTCCAGCTCCAGGGAGAGCGTATTCGAGCCGAACCGCTCCAGGTCGCTCAGTCGGTCCGGATCCGCACCGACGCCGTTGCGTGAGAAGTTGAACGAGATCGTGCTGTGCCCCGCGCCCGCGAGCCGCTCGCAAACCCACGGGAAGAAACCCCAGTCCTTGAAGCTCTTGAACCCGTGGACGACGATTACCGCCGTGCGGGGCGGAGGACCATCCGGGACGCGGACGTCCCCGCGGATCGTGTCCCCGGCGCGGGGCTCCCGGGCGAACGGGAGGCGGATCACTCCTTGCGCCATTCCACGTCGGGCACGCCCGCGCGATGGTTCTCCAGCCGGGCGAACGTGAACAGCAGGTCGGAGAGGCGGTTCAGGTAGGCCACGACGCCCGCCTCCACCTCCTCCTCCCTGGCCAGCCGGACCACGGCGCGCTCGGCGCGGCGGCACACCGTGCGAGCGAGGTGCAGCGCCACCGCGCCCGCCGTACCCCCCGGAAGGATGAACGCGCGCAGGGGCGCGAGCTCCTCGTCGGCCTCATCCATCCATCGCTCCATCTCCGCGACGCGCTCCAGCGGCATCGCGGGAAGCCCCTTCGGCCGGGGACGTCCCTCCCGCGGGGGCGCGGCGGCCAGGAGCGAGCCCAGCGCGAAGAGGTCGTGCTGGATCGGCCCGAGTCTCGCGCGGATGGTACCGTCCGCGGTCGCGGCCACGGCCACGCCCACGCACGCGTTCAGCTCGTCGACCGTGCCGTAGGCCACGACGCGGGGGTGGTCCTTCTGGACACGCCCGCCCCCGAACAGCGCGGTCTCTCCGCCATCGCCCGTACGTGTGTAGATCTTCATGGCTATCGCAGCCTCGTGAGTCGCCGGAGCGCCTGGGCGTGCTCGAGGAGCGAGCTCCCCTTCTCCTCCTTCGGCTCCTGGGGCGGCGCCGAGAGCAGGTCCCGGATGTCGAGGAGCACCTCCAGGTGGATCTGATCCCTCTGGTATTCCGTGTCCAGGCGGGTCATCTCCGGCTGGTCCCCCCTCTCCTGCGCGACGCGGAACGCTTCCCGGTACACGCCCTCCAGGCTCTGGAGCACCCGATCACGGTGGCGCATGCTGCCTCCTCGAACGTGGCGTGCGGCGAACCGGTCAGATCGCGGCGAGGACGCGCGCTCCCAGCCCGGACTGATAGTACCCCCGCACGGTCTGGCGTAGTTCATCCAGCCGCTCGACGAAGAAGTGGTCGGCGCCGGAGATCCGCACGAGCGTGACGTGCGCGCGCATGGGGCGGAGCAGCTCGGCCACCTTTGCCCCCGAGCCGAACGCGTCGTCTTCCCCCTGGATCACGAGCACGGGCTTCTCGACGCGGGCGAGGAACGAGTAGTCGTACTCCTCCTTCACGACCGGCAGCCCGATCCCGAGCATCGAGACCACGCGGTCGTCGGCGGCGCCGACGCCCAGCCCCACCATGGACCCGAACGAGAACCCGCCCACCACAAGCGGGAGGGTCGGGTAGCGTTCCTCCAGCCAGTCCAGCGCGGCGCGCAGGTCGTCCCTCTCCCCATGCCCCTCGTCGTGGCTCCCCGTGCTCGTCCCCACGCCCCGGAAGTTGAACCGGAGGGCCACCAGGCCGGCGTCGTTGAGCCCCAGGGCCGCGCGGTACACGGCCTTGGTGTGCATCGTGCCGCCGTGGAGCGGGTGGGGGTGGCAGACCACCGCCGCGCCTCGCGGCGCTTCGTCGGGCTCTTTGATGGTCGCTTCGAGCCAGCCGTGGGGTACGCGGATCTTCACCCGGTCGTTCTACGCGGAAGAAACGAAGCCCGCCCACACGGGCCGGTTCGGCTGTGCGAGGCGGGCGCGGCTCCGCTATGTTGTCCAACGTCGGGAAGAGGGTCAAGGACCCGCCATGAGCCGGATCCACACCGCATGACCGGAGGAGGGTGATGAGCGAGGCCGCGGCCGGTCGGGAGACGCAGCTCAAGGCGAACGAGCTCTATTGGGGCTCCGACCGGAGTGTGAACCAGATCGCCGAGGAGCTCGACCTCTCGAAGGGCGTGCTCTACGGTCTGATCCGGCCGCGCCCGGCGGGTCTCGCCTGCCCGTCGTGTGGCCAGGAGCTCGTCTATGCCAACCGGACCGCGATGGACCGCGGTACGGTGGCCTGCCCCGCGTGCGGCTGGCAGGGCGATCAGCGGGACGTGGACGCGGCGGGAGCCGACGGGAGAGTGGCGCTATCGTACGAGGAGCCGGAAGACGAGGATGTCTTCGTCCCGCCCATCAGGCTCTCTTCGACGCGGCAGCGCGTTGCCCTCGGCGGTGCGTTCCTCGGGGCGGCCGCCGGTCTCGCTCTCGTGCTCTGGGCACGGCGCCGACGCTGACCGAGCCGCCTGCCCGTCATGGCGACCCGACCCTCCCAGACGACGGACCCCCGGACGATCATCACACCGGATGCGTTCGAGGTCTCGCCGGCGCTGCTCGGGCTCCCGCTGGCGCCCCCGTTCGTGCGGCTCGCCGCGCTTCTGATCGACCTCGCCGTCGTCGGCGTCATCACCGCGCTCACCAGGAGCTTCGCGGTCGTCCTGGGCCTCGTGGTCGCGGTCCTGTTCATCCGCGAGGGCTTCAAGCGCACGCCCGTGCCCGGCAGCGTCTTCGGGCGGGCCATGCGTCTCAGCGTCGGATGCCTGGGCTGGGGGATCGGCGCGATCACGATCGTCGTCTGGATCGCGGCGGGGACCGGAGGAACGTTCGGCTCCCCGGAGCGAAGCCCGCGCATGGAGCGAGGAGCCGACGGCGTGTCCGTCTCGTTCCAGGGGGTCGACGGCCTCATGACCCTGCTCCGGGATGTCGGGGATATTCGCCGCATCGAGGAGTCGAGCACCACCGAGGAAGCTGTCTCGGCCGCGGCCGAGCTGGCGCGACGCGGCCTCGACGCCGGCCTGACCGAGGAGCAGGTCCGCGACGTGCTCGCCGAGCTGCTCGCAGAGAGCGACGCGTGGAGCGGAGAGGCCGAGACGATCCTCGAGCGGTCCATGGCCGCCGCGACCGCCGACACCGTCGCCGACGCCGAGGCCGCGGACACCACCCTCAGCGTCTTCGCCGACCCGCTCGTCGCGGACAGCCTCCGCCGGCTCGAGCGACGCGTGCGGACGCTCGAGGCCAGGCGCGAGACGCTGGAGCGCACCAGCGACGAGCTCCGCGACGAGCTGGAGCAGGAGCGGGACCGCGGCATCTTCAATTGGCTGCGGGACTTCGCGGACGACCTGGGGTTCGGCTTCGGGTGGGCCTCGCTCTACCTGACGGTCATGCTCTCGTGGTGGAAGGGGCAGACCGTCGGGAAGCGGTTGCTGAAGATCCGGGTGCTGCGCCTGGACGGGGAGCCGATCACCTGGTGGACCGCCTTCGAGCGTGCCGGCGGCTACGCGGCGGGCATCGCCACCGGTCTCCTCGGGTTCGCCCAGGTATTCTGGGACTCCAACCGCCAAGCCATCCACGACCGCATCACCGGCACCGTCGTGGTGAGGGACGGGGCCCCGAGGGTCACGGACTGGCAGAAGGCTCTCTGAGCCTGGAACCGGGTAGCAGCGCGACATGATTGACGCACCCCACGAGGACCAGGTCCCTGCCGAGGAATCGCCCGGCCGGAGCGTGGACGACCGATTCGGCCACAAGGTCGTCATGACCGTCCCGGTCCGGCGCAACGCGAAGCTCCGCCGGCTCATGGAGGACGTGAACGCCGACGACGACCTCTACGGGCTGTGGCTCGCGGCGAACGTGAACGCGATGGAGCGACTGGGCATGACCGATCACGGCCCCGTCCACGTGAAGATCGTCATGAACCTGGCCGTGCGGATGCTCCGGCTCCTCCTGGACGCGGGCGTCCGGCCCTCCGTGGTGAGCGACTACGCGATGGAGCCCGAGGATGCGGAGATCGTCGTGGCGCTCGCGGCGCTCCTCCACGACGTGGGCATGTCCATCCACCGCGCCGACCACGAGGCGTTCTCGCTGTTCGTCGCACAGGACAAGCTGCGCCAGTTCCTTGCCCCTCTCTACGACGAGCGCCGCGCCACGATCCTCCGGGCCGAGGTCCTGCACGCGATCATCTCGCATCGCTCCGGCGGCAAGCCGCTGACGCTGGAGGCCGGCGTGGTGCGCATCGCCGACGCGCTCGACATGGCCAAAGGCCGCTCGCGGATCTCCTTCGAGGCAGGGTCGCTGTCCATCCACTCCGTGTCCGCCGCCGCGATCGAGGGCATCACGCTCGAGAAGGGCACGGACCGCGCGATCCGCGTCACCGTGGACATGTCGAACTCGGCGGGGCTGTTCCAGCTCGATCAGCTTCTGCGGGAGAAGCTCAGGGGAAGCGGGCTCGAGCCCCACATCCAGATCCGAGCGCGCCTCGGCGAGGAGGAAAAGCGCCTCCTCACCGACTTCACCCTGTGAGACGCCCGGCACCGGGCCCAGGCGCCGGCGAGGTCGCCTGATGGACGTCACCATCTCGCTTCCCCTCGCGTTCGCGGCGGGCCTGGCCTCGTTCCTCTCGCCCTGCGTGCTGCCGGTCGTGCCCAGCTACCTCGTGTTCGTGTCGGGGCTCACGCTCGAGGAGCTGAAGGACGGCACTTCCGCCTCGGCCCGCAGGGCGGCGGTGCTCCACTCGATCCTCTTCGCGCTCGGCTTCACCGCCGTGTTCATGACCCTCGGGTGGGTGGCCACGGCGGCAGGTCAGGCGTTCGCACGCGCGCTCCCGTGGATCCACCGCGGGGGCGGGCTCGCGCTCTTCCTCTTCGGCGCCTACCTCGCGGGACTGATCCGCGCCCCCGCGCTCTCGCGCGAACGTCGTCTCCACCTGGCGGCACGGCCCTCGGGCGGGGCGGGCTCGTTCCTCGTGGGCGTGGCGTTCGGCGCGGGCTGGACGCCCTGCGTCGGCCCGGTACTCGCATCCATCCTGCTCTACGCCGGGCTCGAGGCCACCCGCTCGGAGGGCACGCTTTTGCTCGCGACCTACGCCGCCGGCCTGGGGATTCCATTCGTGGCCGCTTCCGCCATGTTCAACGGGTTCCTCGCGAGCGCGCGGCGCATCCGGACATGGATGGTCCCGCTCGGCCGTGTGGCCGGGGCGGTGCTCGCCCTCGTCGGGATCCTGATGCTCACGGGAAGCTACGCCACGTTGACCTCGTTCCTCGCGGGGCTCGGGCAGCTCGTGAATCTGGAGGCACCATGACCGCACGGTTCGTCACGGTCGTCACGGCCGCACTCTTCGGGTGCTCGGCCGCATGCAAGGACGTGCCGGCGAGCGAGGTTGCACGGATCGACGCGACCGTCGAGGCGGCCGAGCCCGAGCCTCAGAGCGCGGACAGCGTGAACATCGCGGACCTCGGCGTCAACCGCGGCTCCCCCAAAGCGCCCGTCCGGGTCGTGGAGCTCACCGACTACGGGTGCGGCTACTGCAAGAAGTTCCACGAGGAGACCTGGCCCACCCTCATGCGCGAGTTCGTGCAGGCCGGCAAGGTCCAGTGGAAGTTCCTCCCGTTCGCGAGCGGCCTGTTCCGGAACTCGACGGCCGCGACGACCGCGGCCGAGTGCGTGCTCGAGCAGGGCGACCAGCTCTTCGAGACGATGGACACGCTCGTCTGGGACGCGCAGCGCGAGTGGAAGGGCGCGTCGGACCCGACGGCCATGCTCCGGGGCTTCGCCGGCGAGGCCGGAGCGGACATCGGCCGCTGGGACGAATGCATGGAGCAGGGGCGCCGTGCGGACAGGGTGGACGCCGCGACCGCGGTGGCCCGCCACCTGGGCGTACGCGGCACCCCCACGTTCTTCGTGGTGGGCTACCAGCAGCCCATCCAGGGCGCGCTCCCCACGGAGACGTTCCAGCAGATCCTCACGATGGTCCACGAGAAGGCGATCCGTGGGGATTCGATCCGCTGAGGCCCGAGGGCGTCCCGTGACGCGCGTCGTCGCGGCCGGCGCGCGCGCCGCGGCGCCCCGCGTGCTCGCGCTCCCGCTGGCCCTCGCGGCCGCGGCCTGCGGGCCGGTGTCCACGGGCGGCGGGCCGGGGTGCCAGCCCTCGCTCACCGCCGTGCCCCTCGGCGAGGAGCTCGAGGAAGCTTCCGGCGTGGCGCCGAGCCTCCGGCACGCCGACACCTACTGGACGCACAACGACGCGGGCTCCGTGCTGTACGCCGTCAACGGAGAGGGCGTCCTCGTGGCCCGCTTCCCCGTGCGGCCCCGCACGCGGGATTGGGAGGACGTCGCGGTGGCCGGCTGCGCCGAAGGCGGCTCGTGCGTGTACATCGCGGATCTCGGGGACAACTACGAGGAGCGCACGCACGGACGCATCCTGCGCGTCCCGGAGCCCGACCCGTCCGAGCCCGACACCCTGCGCCCCGACGTCTTCCCGGTCCGCCTCCCGGACGGCGCCCGCGACATCGAGGCCCTCCTGGTCCTTCCGGGAGAGCGCATCCTCGTGGTGAGCAAAGGGCGCAACGACCCCGTCACGGTCTACCGATATCCCGGACCGCTCCGTCCCGACACCGTCGTGCTCGAGGAGGTCCAGCGCCTCTCCGACGGGCCTCGCATCCTGCCCCGTCAGGTCACCGGAGGCTCGGTGTCGCCGCTCGGCCGCGTGGTGGCCCTGCGCACCTACGAGTCCCTCCAGTTCTACCGCCTGGTCGCCGACACGCTCGTGCCGATGGACGGCGGCCTCGTGAACCTCCGCCCGTTGAGCGAGCCCCAGGGCGAGGGTGT
Source organism: uncultured Gemmatimonadaceae bacterium (assembly GCA_964412015.1). Taxonomy (GTDB): domain Bacteria; phylum Gemmatimonadota; class Gemmatimonadetes; order Longimicrobiales; family Gaopeijiaceae; genus SZUA-318. The sequence continues at coordinate 52,571 of CAYPMO010000014.1, forward strand.
GGGCATCGGCCTGGACGGTCTGGTGGTGCTCGCCTCGGAGGGCGGGCCCGCCGGCGCGCCCGGCTCGTTCACGTTCATGCGCTGCCAGATCGAGGGGCTGTAGCGGGCCGGCGCGCGGCCCGGTCCGGCGGATCCGCGACAACGACGCAACCAGTCCAAGGAGGTAGGGTCATGGTGTACCACGTGGCGTCCCGTGCGGTGTCGGCGCTTCTTCTGACCTCCCTCTTGTCCCCCGGTCCGGCCGCGAGCCAGCAGCGGGGCGGCGCGGCGTCCGACACCACCCCGCTCCCCACGATCGAGGCGAAGACCGCGGGGATGCGGAAGCTCGATGGCTTCATCCCGGCCTACTGGGAGGAGTCGGCCGGGAAGATGTGGATGGAGATCGGCCGCTGGAACGAGGAGCTGCTCCATTACGCGTCGCTCCCGGCGGGCATGGGCCAGAACGACGTGGGGTTGAACCGGGGCGATCTCTCCAGCGAGCACGTCGTCGTGTTCAAGCGCGTCGGTCCGAAGGTGCTCATGGAGGAGCCCAACTACCGGTACCGCGCGGTCTCCGACGACCCGCTCGAGCGGAAGTCCGTGGAGGACGGCTTCCCGACCTCGATCCTCTGGGGGTTCACGGTCGCGGCCGAGACCGGGACCCGCGTGCTCGTGGACGCCACCGAGTTCTTCCTCTCCGACTGGCACGGCGTCATCGGAACGCTCCGCCGCACGAACCAGGGCACGTTCCGCCTCGAGAGCTCCCGGAGCGCGTTCTTCCTGCCCCGCACGAAGGCGTTCCCGAAGAACACCGAGGTCGAGGTGACGCTCACGTTCACCTCGGACCAGGCCGGCGACCTGGTCCGGAGCGTGACGCCCACGGCCGGCGCGCTGACCGTGCGCGAACACCATTCGTTCGTCGAGCTCCCGCCCCTCGGGAGCTTCAGGCCGCGCAAGGCCGACCCCCGCGCCGGGTTCAGCGGCATCGACTACATGGACTACGCCCAGCCCATCGGCGAGGACCTCACCCAGCGCTACATCGCCCGCCACCGCATCGAGAAGCGGAATCCCGACGCGGCGCGCTCGGAGCCCGTCGAGCCGATCATCTACTATCTGGACCCCGGCACGCCCGAGCCGGTGCGCTCGGCGCTCCTCGAGGGAGGTGCCTGGTGGAACCAGGCGTTCGAGGCGGCGGGCTTCATCGACGCGTTCCGCATGGAGGTGCTCCCGGACACCGCCGACCCGATGGACGCCCGCTACAACGTGCTCCAGTGGGTGCACCGCTCGACGCGCGGGTGGAGCTACGGCAACTCGATCGTGGATCCCCGCACGGGCGAGATCCTGAAGGGCCACGTCACGCTCGGCTCGCTCCGCGTGCGGCAGGACTACCTCCTCGGCGAGGGGCTCCTCTCGCCCTACGAGAACGGGGACGAAGACCCCACGGCCGTCTCCGAGATGGCGCTCCACCGCATCCGGCAGCTCTCCGCGCACGAGATGGGCCACACCCTCGGGCTCTCGCACAACTACATCTCGAGCGCACACCGGGAGCGCGGCGTCCAGTCGGTGATGGAGTACCCGCAGCCGCGCGCGACGCTCGTGAACGGCCGGGTCCACATCGGCCGCGACTCCTACGACGAGGGCATCGGCGCATGGGACAAGGTCGCGATCGCCTATGGCTATACACAGTTCCCCGAAGGCACGGACGAGGACGCCGCGCTCGAGAAGATCCTGATGGACGCGGAGCGCGACGGCATCATCCTGCTCACGGACCAGGACGCGCGGCCCGCGGGTAGCGCGCATCCCCAGGTCCACCTCTGGGACAACGGGGAAAACGTGGCCGAGGAGCTCCACCGCATGATGGACGTGCGCCGCGTCGCGCTCGAGCGGTTCGGCGAGCGCGCCATCAAGACCGGCGAGCCGCTGGCCACCCTGGAGGAGGTGCTCGTCCCGCTCTACCTGCACCACCGCTACCAGGCGGAGGCCACCACGAAGGTCGTCGCCGGCCAGTACTACACGTACGCGATGCGCGGCGACGGGCAGGAGCCCCTCCGCGCCGTCCCGGCCTCGGAGCAGCGCGCGGCGCTCACGGCGCTCATGCGCACGCTCGACCCCAAGGAGCTCGCGATCCCGCGGAGCGTGCTCGCGAAGCTTCCGCCGCGGCCCTTCCGCTACCAACCGCACCAGGATCTGTTCGCGCGCACGACAGGCCTCGTGTTCGACGCGGTGACGCCGGCGGCGAGCGCGGCCGACGTGACGCTCATGTTCCTGTTCCACCCCGAGCGCGCCGCGAGGATGGTCCAGCAGAACGCGCTCGATTCGTCGCTTCCCAGCCTCTCGGAGGTGATCGCCACGGTGCGCCAGGCGACGTTCGGCCTGAGCCCCTCGGACGGCTACGAGGCCGAGATCAACCGCGCGGTCGAGACCGCGTTCGTGGCGCGCCTCATGGCGCTCACCGGCCGGGCGCCCAACGCCCAGGTCCGCGCGGTGGCCTCCTACGAGCTGGACGAGCTCGTCGGGTGGATGTCGGAGAGCCTCGACCAGGCGTCCGACGCGGATCGGGCGCACTACCTGATGCTCGCCGCCGAGATCAGCCGGTTCCAGCGCCGCGAGTTCGATCCCTCGATGATGCCGGCGACGCCCGAGGCGCCTCCGGGGGCCCCCATCGGGGAGCCCCCGCTCGAGTGGCTGGGCGCGAGGGGGTGGGATCCGGCTTAGATTTCAGACGGACTCCCCCAGGAGCGCGCCGCGTGATCATCACCGACGAGATGCGCTCGCAGCTCCTCAAGCGAGCCGGGTACCGCTGCGAGTGCATGGGCGGCAACTGCCGCCACCACCGCAAGGGCGCACGCTGCCCCAGGAGACTGCGACCCAACGAGTGGAAGGTCTACTACCGAACCGAGGCGGCCGGTGCCAACCTCTGGAACCTCGAGGCGTGGTGTCTCACCTGCTTCGAGAACAACTTCGGGGCCGGAAAGGGGCGCGAAAGCGCGGAGGAAGCGCCGAAGCGGTAGGCCACCGAACACCCCCGGGTCAGTACCTCGACTCCAACTCCGCCTGCGGCGTGATCCTCATCGGGACGCGGAGGGGAGGCGACGTCCGAGGCGGTAGAAGGTGCTTGACAATTCCGCAATGTCACTGCTGATTTACGGCATGTGGATTGCGCGTGATTGGGCCGCAGCCCTCCGATCCCTTGCTCGGGCCTTCCCGGCCGTGCTCGTCACCGGTCCGCGGCAAGTGGGCAAGACCTCCCTCCTCCGGCGCGAACACCCCCACGCCACCTACGTCACCTTCGACGACCCCTCCGTCGCTCGCCATGCCGAGACCGAGCCCGACGACTTCCTCTCCCGCCTCGCCGAACCTGTCCTGTTGGACGAGGTGCAGTACGTTCCGGGCCTCTTCCGCCACCTGAAGCGACGCATCGACGAGGATCGACGGCCCGGCCGGTTCGTCATGACGGGCTCCCAAAGCTTCGCGTTGATGGAGAACGTCTCCGAGAGCCTCGCGGGACGGTGCGCCATCCTCGAGATGAGCTCGCTCTCGTTCACGGAGGCGCGCCGGGCCGTCCCGGAGCTCCCGGACCTGGAGTTCACGGTGCGCGGGGGGTTCCCCGAGCTCTACGCCGGACGCATCGAGCGCGCCGGCGACTGGTACACGGCCTACCTGGCCACGTACCTGGAGCGGGACGTACGGAACCTCCGGCAGGTGGGGGACCTGAGGGACTTCGACCGCTTCCTGCGCGCGGCCGCGCTCCGCTCCGGCACCGTGTTGTCGTACGCGGACCTGGCCCGAGACGTCGGTGTGGCACCGAACACCATCAAGGCATGGATCTCCGTGCTCCAGGCCTCGGGGCAGATCCACCTCCTGGAGCCGTATCACCGCAGCATGGGCAAGCGGCTCGTGAAGTCCCCCAAGCTCTACTTCATGGACTCGGGGCTCGCCTGCTTCCTGGTCGGCATCCAGGACGTCGAATCGCTACGGGCATCGCCGCTGGCAGGAGCGCTCTGGGAGACGTTCGTCGTTGGCCAGGTCCTCCGGCACTTCCAGGTCGACAAACAGCGGCCGCCGGTCTGGTTCTGGAGGACCGCCTCCGGAGTCGAGGTGGACCTTCTGATCGAGCGCGGCGGCCGGTTCACCGGCCTGGAGTGCAAGCTGTCGGAGCGACCCGGGACCGAGGCCCTGCGTGGCTTCCACGGGTTGACCGCGCTCTACGGGCACGACGCGCTGGAGGCGGGCTTCGTCGCTTGCCGGACGTCGCACCCGTACCGGATCGGCGACGATCCCCCCGTGAGGGCCGTGGGTGTGGCGGATCTCGTCGCCGCGCTGGGGAGCCGGCCTCAGGGCACGGTAGCCGGCTAGCGAGGGATCGCCTCCTCCCGACGTCCCGACGGGAATGGACCCCGCGCGATCCGTCTTGCCCCTAGCCTGCGGGCAGCGTATCGTGACGTTGGGAGGAGCGGCCGGCCATCCGCGCCGGCCCCGGGGATCATGAAGGCTCTTCCGCTGGCCCTCGTCGCCCTCTGCTCGGCGCTGTATGCCCCTGCCCTCGGCGCCCAGGACGTCTCCTGTCCACCGCCCGATGCGGCCGCCCGGATGGGAGCCGTGATCGGCACGGTCATGGACGCCCTCGGCGGCGCTCCCGTCGCGTCCGCCCGCGTCGAGCTGCGCAGGCCCCGGTTCGAAGCGCCCCTTCGGGCGCAGTCCGACCGCGACGGCCGCTTCGTCTTCTGCTCCGTGCCCGCGGGTGAGGTCGTGGTGTCCGCGCGGGAGGGGGAGCGCAGGGGGGCGGTCGGTCCCGCGGTGCTGGAGGCGGGCGCGACGCTCGAGGTCGTCGTCGAGGTGTGGAGCGCGATGGGGGCCAGCGGCACGCTGGCGGGCGAGATCGTGAACGCCGAAACGGAGAAGCCCGTGGAGGGCGCCTACGTCCTCTTGCCGGAGCTCGGACAGTCCTCGGTCTCCAACCAACTGGGACGGTTCGTGTTCGCGTCCCTCCCGCCGGGAAGCGCCACGCTCCAGGTCCGGCGCCTGGGCTACGCCGACGCCCAGGGAACCGTCGAGATCGAGGCGGGCAGGACGACGGAGACCCGCGTGTCGCTCACGGTCGAGGCGATCGGCATGGAGCCCATCGTGGTGACCGCGGTGAGCCGCCGGATCCAGCTCCCGGGCCTCGAGGACTTCGAGCGCCGCTACTTCAGCGGGTGGGGCAAGTTCGTGCTCGAGGAGGAGATCCGGGTGCGGAACCCGAGCAAGCTCTCGCAGGTGCTGCCCGAGACCGGTGTGGAGGTCCTGGGCAACGGCATGCAGGTGATCATCAGCAGCTTGCTCTACCAGTGGCCCGACCCGGGGCAGGACCCCGCGCAGGAGGCGGCCGACGCCGTGAACCTCATCCACCCGAGCGAGATCCTGGCGGTCGAGGTGTACCGCGGCCCCGCCGAGACCCCGGGTCAGTACCTCGACTCCAACTCCGCCTGCGGCGTCATCCTCATCTGGACGCGGAGGGGAGGCGACGTCCGGAGGCGGTAGGACGGCGCGGAGTCGCCGTCGTCGGATTCCGGGAGAGAATCGGCGCTCGATGCCGGTGCTGGACACCGGCAGGTAACACTGGTTGCGCCTCGTCTCTTTCCCCCGCACCCTTTCCCTGATCCGCCTCCCTATCCGAGGGTCCACCCATGCGTCTCCGTCCCCTCCGCTCCTTCCGCCGCGCCGCCGGGCCTGGCCCCCGGTTCGCCCAGCCGGCCGCCGCCCTCCTTCTCCTCGCCGCGCTCTCGCTGCCGGCATCGGCCCAGAACCTCACCACGCCCGAGCAGTTCTTCGGGCACGCCATCGGCGCCGACTACCAGCTCCCGAACTACACCCAGTTCGAAGCCTACCTGCGCATCCTCGATCGTGAGAGTCCGCGCCTGGTCGTCGAGGAGATCGGCACGACGTGCGAGGGCCGCGCGGAGCTCATGGCGATCGTCACCTCGCCCGAGAACCACGCGCGCCTGGCGCGCTACAAGGAGATCTCGCAGCGCCTGGCGCTCGCCGAGGGCGTGAGCGAGGCGGAGGCGCGCGCGCTCGCCAAGGAAGGCAAGGCGGTCGTCTGGATCGACGGGGGCCTGCACGCCTCCGAGATCCTCGGCGCGCAGCAGCTCATGGAGACCATCTGGCAGATGGTCAGCTTCAACGACGAGGAGACGCTCCGGTTCCTGGACGACCTCGTCATGCTCTTCGTCCACGCCAACCCGGACGGCCAGGAGCTGCTCGGCGACTGGTACATGCGCGAGCCGGACCCGCTCGAGCGCACGACGGGCGGCATCCCGCGTCTCTACCACAAGTACGTCGGGCACGACAACAACCGTGACTCCTACATGGTCGCCATGCCCGAGACCGAGAACATGGCCCGCATCCTCTACATCGAGTGGATGCCGCAGATCATGTACAACCACCACCAGGTCGGCCCCGCCGGGGCGATCATGTGGGCGCCCCCGTTCCGCTACCCGGCCAACTACAACATCGACCCGATGGTGCTCGCCGGCATCGAGCGGGTCGGCCTCGCCATGCAGGCTCGCTTCGTCTTCGAGGACAAGCCGGGCGTGACGATGCGCGAGGGTGGCCCGTTCTCCACCTGGTGGAACGGCGGCCTCCGGACGACCGCGTACTTCCACAACATCATCGGGCTCCTCACGGAGTCGCAGGGCAACCCGACGCCGATCGAGATCCCGTTCGTTCCGAGCCGGATCCTGCCCGACGGGGACACGTTCCTCCCGATCTCTCCACAGACGTGGCACTTCCGCCAGTCGGTGGACTATTCGGTCACGGCCAACCGGGCGGTGCTGGACTACGCCTCCAGGAACAGGGAGCAGGTGCTCCTCGAGATCTGGAAGGCGGCCCGGAGCCAGATCGACAAGGGGAGCACGGACACCTGGACGCTGACGCCCAGCCGCCTCGACCGGCTCCGGGAGGTGCTGGAGCGCGACGGCAACCCCGAGCGGTTCCTCGGGGCCCAGACCGGGGCGCTGGCCGGGTACTTCTCCTCCGGCGTGCCCTCGCGGTACTTCGAGTCCGAGCTCCGCAAGCCCGAGGACCGGGACCCGCGAGGCTACATCGTCCCCTCGGACCAGAAGGACTTCCCCACCGCCACGAAGTTCATCAACGCGCTGCTCAAGAACGGCGTCGTCGTCCACCGCGCCCCGCGGGCGTTCGAGGTGCTCGGCAAGCGCTATCCGGCGGGCTCGTTCGTCGTGAAGACCGCACAGGCCTACCGGCCCCACGTCCTGGACATGTTCGAGCCCCAGGACCACCCCAACGACTTCAAGTACGAGGGCGGACCCCCGGTCGCCCCCTACGACAACGCCGGCTACACGCTCGCCTACCAGATGGGCGTGTCGTTCGACCGGATCCTCGAGGGGTTCGACGGTCCGTTCGAGCGCGTCAGCGGCCTCCAGGATCCCCTCCCCGGGGACGTCACGGACATGGAGCGCGCGGCCGGGTTCCTGCTCAGCCACGCCCAGAACGACGTCGCCATCGTGACCAACCGGTTGCTCGCGGACGGCTCGGAGGTTAACTGGATCAAGGAGCCTTTAACGGTTAGGGGCCAGACCTTCCCCGCCGGGACCGTGTACGTCCCGGCCGGTGCAGGAGTGGTGGAAAAGCTCTCGGAATGGGCTTCGGAGCTGGGCGTGGATGTGCAAGGCGTCTCCTCCGCGCCACGCGTCCCGATGCTCGAGCTGAACAAGGTCAGAGTGGGTCTCTGGGACCGCTACGGCGGCTCCCAGCCGTCCGGCTGGACCCGCTGGCTCTTCGAGCAGTTCGAGTTCCCCTTCCGCCTGGTCTTCCCCCAGGAGCTCGACGCGGGCGACCTGAGAAAACAGTACGACGTTCTGGTTTTCGTGACCGGCGCGATCCCCGAGGCCGATCGCGGCGGCGAGGAGTTCGACATCTTCGGCGAGGCCCCCCGGCAGGTCCCTGAAGAGTACCGCGCCTGGTTGGGGAACATCACCGTGAAGGAAACCGTCCCGCAGCTCCTCCGGTTCCTGGAGGACGGAGGGACGATCATCGCGATCGGGAGCTCGGTGGCCATCGCCCACCACGCCGGCCTGCCGGTGTCCGACCACCTCGTGGAGGCCGGTGGCGAGCCGGTGTCGGAAGACGACTACTACGTGCCGGGCTCGGTCCTCCGGGTACGGGTGGATCCGTCGCGTCCGGTCGCCTGGGGACTCGGCGAGGAGCTGGACGTGTTCTTCGCAAACAGCCCGGTCCTCAGGCTCGATCCGGCGGCCGTGCCGATGGGCCTGAAGCCCGTCGCCTGGTTCGACAGCGAGGCGCCGCTCCGGAGCGGCTGGGCCTGGGGCCAGCGCCGGCTGAAGGGCGGCGTGGCCATCGCCGAGGCGAAGGTCGGCGACGGCAACCTCTTCCTCTTCGGGCCCGAGGTGATGAACCGGGGCCAGCCGCACGGGACGTTCAAGCTCGTCTTCAACGGGATCTTCCTCGCCACCGCAACGGAGGGACGGCCGATCTCCTGAGGCACGCGCGCCGATCTCGGCGCGGCTTGACGGCAATGTGCATCCGCACGTAGAATCACGTGCGTATGAACGAGAGACGGCGAGCCGGACACCGGCTCATGGACCTCGGTGCGCGACTCGTGCGCGAGTTCCAGCCCGCGTACGCCGGCTTCTCCGAGTGGGAGGAGGTCCGCCGGGCGGTCGAAGAGGGGCTACCCGTCGAGACGGTGGCGGAGCTCCAGGCGGCGCTGAAGGCGTTGGGCGTGAGCCGTCCGTCCGAGTACGTGGAGGCGATCGTGTCGCGGGCGACCCGACAGCGCAGGCGGCGCCTCAAGCCCGAGGAGGGCGAACGGTTGCTGAGGATCGCCGCGGTCATCGCCCTCGCCCTCGAGGTCTGGCGGGACGAGAAGAACGCGGGTGCGTTCCTCACGCACCCCCACCCCCTCCTCGGCGGCGCCAAGCCGATCGAGCGGGCGATGTCCGAGATCGGAGCGCGCCAGGTCGAGGAGATCCTCTGGGGGCTGGAATACGGTCTTCCGGTCTGAATCCCGTGGAGGTCTTTCGCATCCACAGCCGCCGACTCGAGCCGTTGGACGGCTCCGGCGCGGCGCGCCGGGGCGGACGATGGAACCCGCGGGGGATGGCGGTCCTCTACGCCGCCGCCGCCTTCGAGGGCGCGCTGCTCGAGCACCTCGCCCGCGCGGGCATCGGCGCGCTCGCCCCCGATCGCCTGGCATCGAGGATCCTCATCCCCGACGACGAGGATGTCGCGGTCCTCGACGAGCGCGATCATCCGGATTGGCACCGCGAGACGGTGTCTCGCCGGATCGGCGCGGCCTGGGCCACCGCCCGCGCGTCGCTGGCGCTGTCGGTGCCGTCCTACGTGGCCCGGCCCTGGGGTCGCAACATCCTCCTCAACCCCGCCCATCCGGCGTTCGGGCGGGTGACGGTCGCGGAAGTCGTCGACATCGTCTGGGATCCGCGCCTCGTCTAGGCCCGCCGCGACCCGAGGCACGTCGAGCGCCGATCTCGGCGCACTCCCCTACTCGGCGACCCGCTCGATGTCCGGCAGGGCGTCGAAGCCGACGTCGAAGGTGAGGATCTTCCGCACGCCGTAGCGCCGCATGACGGCGGCGTGCAAGGCATCCCGAGCGGAGATACGCTCGGAGACGCCGACGAGGTCGCGCGCTGCCAGCGTGTCCTCGAGCTCCACGGGGAACACCTCGTCGGCGATGCCGAGCAGGGCCTCGAAGCACGGGCCGATGGCGTCCCGACGGCGGATCGCCACATACCGCCGGAGGATCTCCTGGAGCACCTCCGCGTCCGTCACGATCCGCTCGGAGCCGGCGATGAGGCGCTCCAGAATCCTCCGCGCCGCGTGCTTGTTCGGGTGCTCCGCGCCCACGAGGTACATGGGCACGTTCGAGTCCACGAAGATCAAGGGCTCCTCTCGAGGTAGCCCCGCGCGATCTCCTCCTCCATCACCTCGGGGTCCGCCGTGGGATAGCCGTGCGACACGGCCTCGCGCACCACGAGGAGTTTCTGTGCGGCGACGGTGTTCGGCTCGCTCACGCGCGCCGCACGCAACGTCTGACGAACGTACTCCGACACCGTCATGCGCCGGCCGCGGGCGGCCGCGCGGATGGCCGCGAATTCGTCGGGGTCGAGAAGGACCTGGAGGCGTTCACTCATGTCATGAGCATGACAGCCTCACGGAGGTGTGTCCAGTGCGGCAGTGTCCATGCGAGGCGGAGCTGGGCCCGGCGCTTGACAGGGTACTGGACCCCTTGTTAGATAGTTGCCTATGGCAACTACTCTCCGGAACCCCGACGCGCGCCTCCTCGCCGACGCCCACAGGTTCTCCGAGGAGCTCAACGGCCTCGTGCGGGTCGTGCAGTTCCGGGACCGGGACCGCGCGTGCTGCTTCGACGTGAGCGTCACGCAGTGCCACGCGCTCCAGGTGGTGGCGGACGAGGGGCCGCTCACGATCAACGACCTGGCCGCCCGGCTCTACCTGGACAAGAGCACGGCGAGCCGCGTGGCGGGGGGCCTCGAGACCAAGGGCTACGTGGTCCGCACGGGGGACCTGCGGGACGGGCGGATCGTGCGGCTGGAGGCCACGGACCGGGGCCGGGCGCTCCGCCGCCGGATCCAGGATGGTCTGGCCACGGACTATGCGGAGCTGCTCTCCGACTTCGACCCCGAGGTGAGGGCGGCGGTGACCCGCCTGCTCGGGCGCCTGGCGGTCTCGTTCGCCCGGCACGTGGAAGCGTCCGGGGGGAGCTGCGCCGTGGTACGGTAGACACCCGAAGGGCCCTCGGGGACGGGAGCCATTTCCTGTGAGGGCATCGTTGCATCCGACAACTACAACGGAGGGAGCATGGCGAGCGGCAAGGAGGAGATCCGGCGGGCGGTGCGGGAGCGGTACGCGAGGGTCGTGACGGAGGGGGCCGGCTGCTGTGGGCCTTCCTGCTGCGGGGGATCGGACGGCGCCACGGTGACCGCCCAGGCGATCGGCTACGACGAGGGCTCCCTGGAGGACCTCCCCTCCGAGGCCAACCTCGGCCTCGGGTGCGGCAACCCCACCGCGATCGCGTCGCTCCGGCCCGGGCAGACCGTGCTCGACCTCGGGTCCGGCGCGGGCATCGACTGCTTCCTCGCGGCCAAGAAGGTCGGCCCGGCCGGCAAGGTCATCGGCGTGGACATGACGCCCGAGATGGTCTGGCGCGCGCGGGCCAACGCCGTGAAGGGCGCCTACGGGAACGTCGAGTTCCGCCTGGGCGAGATCGAGGCGCTCCCCGTCGCGGACGCCACCGTGGACGTGATCCTCTCGAACTGCGTGCTCAACCTGAGCCCGGACAAGGAGCGCGTCCTGGCCGAGGCGTTCCGGGTGCTCAGGCCCGGCGGGCGCGTCGTGGTCTCGGACATGGTCTCCGACCGGGAGACGCCCGAAGCGCTCCAGGGCAACCTCGACGCGGTCGCCATGTGCCTGCCCGTGGCCCGGGAGGCGTACCTCGAGCAGTTCCGCGCGGCGGGGTTCGCCGACGTGCGCATCACCGAGGAGAGGAAGTACCCGTCCGAGCACGTGCTCGGGGACCCGGGCGTGCGGGCGTTCCTCGACGCGCACCCCGATGCCCGGACCGAGCTGGCGGCGTTCGCGGACTCGATCTACGGAGCGCACTTCGAGGCCGTGCGGCCCTGAGGCCGGGCGGCCGGATCACTCCGGGATCAGAAAGGATCCGGGGATTCCCTCGTCCAGCGTGGCCAGGCGGGCGGAGCGGGCCCCCGCGAGCGCGCTCAGATGACCGTCCGTCGTGTGGGCGGGGGTCGTCACCCATGCGGGCAGCGAGTCGGCGCCGAGGTCGTCCGCGAGGCGCATGAAACCAGGACGGCGACTCGCTGCGAGCCGGGCCAGAAGCGCACGGGCGGAAGCAACGTCGGGCGAGAGGCGTGCCTGTGGCGCCACGCGCACGAACCCCAGCTCGGTGATCGAACACGTCGCCAAGCGATGGCCCGCCTCGAGGCTGCGAACCCAGGTGGCCACGCGGCCGTGATGGACGTGAGCCGAGTGTCCCAGCGCGAGCAGGGCGTTCACGTCCAGCAGATAGATCACGGGAAATCGGCCAGCAGCGCCCGGATCCGGTCCGAGGACACCGGCCCCACGCCCGGAGGCGCTTCCATGACCGGGAGTCCGGTCAGGGGATCGTCCGTGATGCGGTACTCTCCGGCCGATTCGGCCGAGGGAACCTGAACCGCACGGCGCCTCAGGAACTCGGAGACCGTGATCCCCTCGCGCCGTGCCATCTCCCGGATGCGGGCCGCTTCCCGCGCAGTGACCTTGAACGTGATCGTCGGCATGGTATTACAGTAATCCCGCCGGATGCGCGCCGCAAACGAAGAGGCGTCGCTCCCCACAGCGCACGCGCTCACATCCGCGCCAGATACGTGACCTTCATCACGATCCCGCGGTCCTGGACGTTCCACACCCGCCGCTCGTCGCCCCGGTCCTCCGTGAACACGAGGAACAGGTCGCTCCCCGGCCGGTGGATGAAGTTGAACCGCACGTTCGTGGAGAAGTCCCGATCCAGGCTGTTGTACTGCACCAGGACGTTCGCGGTCAGCTTCGTGGAGAACGAGTACGACGCGCGCAGCGAGGAGAGGTCGGCCGTGAACGTCCCGTGGGGGAAGGGGACGTCCACGGCGTTGCGCGTATAGCCCGCGGCCAGCGAGATCTGCGACGTCGGCGCCACCGTGAGCGTGCCCCCGAAGCTCTTCAGCGTCCCGCCGTAGAACCGCCCGACGTTCCCGCTCACGTCCAGGTACGCCATGCGGTTCCGGCTCGTGTTGCCCAGGAGCAGAATCTGGTCCAGCCGGTAGCGCCCGACCGGGATGTCCACCGAGTCGGTCAGCTCGAACACCTCGTCGAGCTGCGTCTCGATGCGCTGCACGAACAGGTGGAACGCGTCCCCCGACTCCCACTCGGGCGAGACGAACGGGCCGAACGCGTAGTCCTGCATACGCCCGTCCATGGTGGTCGCGTAGGTCGTGGCCATCCACAGGTCCACGCGGCGGAGACCCAGCGCCCCGGGGCGGAACCGGCGCCGCCCGAAGAGATCGGTCTTGCGGTAGTCCTCGCGCGTGATGAACCCGGCGGAGGCCTCCGCCTCCGCACCCACGCTCACGTGATTGACGAACCCTCCCCAGCGATCCCCCGAGTAGTCCAGCGAGAGCCGATACGCGGGATCGTCGCCGCCCTCGCCCCGCGTGAACGTGCGGGCCCAGAACGCGTCCACGACGACCGGTCCCCGGACCCATTGCGCGTCCACGCCGGCGACCGTGTTCCACTCCCCGCCGCCCCGGCGGTCGGTCAGCATCGCGCCCACGTAGTGGCTCTCGCCGACGTCGCGCTTGACGCGCAGGACGCTGAACCGCTCCTCGGGCAGCCCGTAGGCGTCGTCGGTGAAGAGGCTGAGCAGGCCCACCGTCTGGCCGCCCAGGCGCCCGGTCAGGCGCGCGCCCCCGAGGATCGGGATCAGGCCCTCGTCCTCCTCGATGCCGATGCGGCGGCTGAAGAACATCTGGAACGCGGGCGGCTCGTACGGATTGCTGGGCACGCCGAAGTGGAAGACGCCCGAGTTCTCCAGGAAGAAGTCCCGCTTCTCCGGAAAGAAGAGGTCGAAGCGCGTGAGGTTCACGCGCTCGTCGTCCACCTCGACCTGCGCGAAGTCGGTGTTGTACGTGAGGTCGAGCACGAGCCCGGGCCGCAGCTCCGTCTTCACGTCGAGGCCCACCTCGGAGCGGCCCTCGCGCCCCAGGACGCCCGCGTCGTCCCGCTCCTGGCTCGCGCCCACAAGCACGAACGGCTTGGTCTCGAGGTTCAGGCCCCGGCGGGGGAGGTCGGCCAGCCCGGTGAGGTGCCCCGCGCGGCTCACGCGGTGGAACCCCTCACCCTCGCGGCGCCAGGACGTCCAGAGCGTCTCCTCGTTCTTCCGGCGGATGATCCGGAAGACGTTGATCCCCCAGGACTGCTCCGGAGCGGCGTCCGGGTAGCGGAGCGTGCGCCAGGGGATCGCGAACTCGGCGCTCCAGCCCTCCGGCGTGCGCGCGCTCGCGACCTCCCACACGCCCCGCCAGTCCACGTTCACCTCGCTCCCCTCGTTGGCCAACGTCGCCTCGAACTCCGCCCCGTTGGGGTTGGTGGCGAACACGACGCCGTTCCGGTGGTCGTCGAACGGATCGAGCAGGAGCGCCACGCCGTCGTCCCCCGCGAACGCGAGGCCTCCGCCGAAGAAGTTCGGCGCCATGAGCTTGTCGCGCTGGAGGATGCGGGCCACGATCGCGTCCGGCTCGGAGTCGTACGCCATGACCGCCACGTAGAGCGCGCGGGCGTCGTACGCCACCCGGAACTCCGTCCTCTCCGTGGCCGGCTCCCCCTCCCGGGGCTCGCGCTGGCGGAACCCGCTCGCGGGCGCGGCGGCCAGCCAAACGGCGTCGTCGAGCAGGCCGTCCAGCTTCACGGGCGCGTGCGCGCCGGCCTCCATCCGGTAGGCCTGGAGGCGGGCCTCCGCCGCCTGCGCGGACACGGCGCGCGGCGGGCCCGCGAGGGCCAGGCCCAGGGCGAGAGCCACGGCGGCGATCGCGGTCGGACGGTGGAGCGTCAACGTCGAGCCTGAGCGAAAGAAGACCGAAACGAATCCGACCACGCTGCCACCCACGCCCGCCCGAATCAAGAGCAGTGGAACGCGGAGGACGGCACCGGGGCGGGCTCAGGCCCAGACGTCGAAGAAGTCCGGCGGGCCCGGACGCCGTCGCTCCCCCCCCATCAGATAGGTGCGGAGGAGGCGCGCCGCCTCCTCCCGGCGCCGCTCTTCCGGAATCGCCTCCGCGGCGTCCTCCGCCGGCTCCTCCAGCACCGCCAGCACGGCGAGCAGCCCCAGGCGCACCGCGACCGAGGGCTCGGGATGCTCCATCTCGCCGGCCCGCTCCAGGAGGAGTCCCTCGAGACCCCGGAGCACGTGGGTCCGGAAGGAACGCCACGCGTCCTCCCGCGCGCCCGGAGCTTGCTCCAGCGCCCGCAACACCCCGCCCCGCGACCGGCCCGCCTCGGCCAGGAGCCGCACCGCCCCCTCCACCCGCTCGCCCAGGCCGAGATCGTCCCACGCCTCCTCGGCCAGCGCCCGGTCCCAGCGCTCCGCCGCCTCCCGCCCGATCCGGTCTCCGAGGTAGGCCAGCAGCTCGTCCTTTCCGGCGAAGCGCGCGTAGAACGAGCCCACCGAGGAGCCCGAGCGGCCCACGATCGCCTGGACGGTCAGGCCCTCCGGGCCCTCGTTCTCGAGGATCGCGAGCGAGGCCCGCACGATCCGCTCCAGGGTGCGTTTGGAGCGGGACTGCTTGGGGGGTTGGGTGGGGAGGAGGTCGGGCATCCGCAGAGGGATATAGAATGGAATTCGGGTTCTATATAACCTCGGTGGACGGCCCCCGCAAGTCTCTGGTGAGCGCTAGATGAGAGCGCCGCGAGCAGTTTCCTTGCTGACGGACTCCTGACGACCTAATCCCACGCTTTCCGTCCCCACAGGATAACCCTCACACCCTTGGGAGACGCCCATGACGATCCCCGTGAATCCCCAGGCCCTGAGCCTGTTCGCCCACCCCTATCGTGAACTGGTACCCGTAACCGGTGGCAAGCGGCAGCTGCGCGCCGAAGGCCGCATCCCTGGGTCAGCGCTCGTCTGGCGCCTCCCCAGTAGAGCTCACGAACATGACGCCGCAGTTGTGAACGGGCGTCCCGGCGGTCTCTCGCTAATTGTGATTCTCCCAGAAGTCACGACAGTCGTCTCGGACCCACAGCTTGTGAGCGCCATTAACGACGCTCGACCGGCAATTGTGCTTCCTCACCATCCAGTTCCCAGCGTCGAGGACCTCACTACTCTTCTCAGAACGCCGCCCGAAGACTTGGGGGTCGAGATTACTGACTATCTCCACTGGCGGGGAATCCGGCTCGAACGCGAGGCCACACACCTCGTGCGGCGAATTGTGGCGCTCTCCGCCGAGCTACGGTCGGTGTCAGCGCTCTGTCGCTCCTTATACCTATCCCGTCGCGCATTGGGACGACGCTTCCTAGGACGCGGTCTCCCTGTTCCCTCTCACTGGCTGCATATGGCTCGCATACTCCGGGTGGCGATCCGACTGCAGAACTCGGAGGACAGCGTCTTGTCCGTAGGATTCGAACTCGGCTACCCAGACGCCTTCGCACTCAGCAATCAGATGATGCGCCTCACGGGATACCGACCGACTGACGCCCGGATGTTCCTCGGGTGGGAATGGCTCTTGGAGGCGTGGTTGCGCCGGGAAGCGGACGCCGGTTCGCTCACACCGGGCTTCACGGACGAGTTACTCGCGAGTCCCGGGCCTATGCAACCGAGGCGGATCCGGTCCGCCCCCGACGCTAGAATGGTGGCGGAGCCGTCTGTCTCCCCACGTAGACGGGGCGGCGGACGAGCCGCTGGATGAAGGTCTTGCCTAACGCGGGCTCGGCGAGAACATTCGGCGCTTGCCCCTCTACGCACCGTCCGCGAAACGCACCCCAGTACAGGGGAGTCGGAGAATCGTCTGTGCACGGCTCAAGTGTAGAGCGGGAACGGCTGAGCCTCACGCTTTTTGGGGGACCACTCCTCCATAGCAACTCCGGGACGCCGATTCGGCTGACCCCCTCACATGAGCGGCTCGTAACCATGGTCTGGGGGCACGAGAAACGCGGCCTTTCTCGCGCTACGGCCATCTACCTCCTTTGGGAAGAGGGAGACACTCGTCGCGCCCGACAGCGGCTGAGGCAACTCCTTCACGACCTAAGCCTCCGCGTTGGACTTCGGCCGGTGGCACGCGCGAGCGACGACTACCTGGCGCCAGAGTTCGGTCTAGTACCTTCCGACCTTGAAGCGTTCCGCGATGCTCTGGACCGACGCGACCTCCGAGCAGCACTTGCTCTGTACCGACTCGGCTTCGCGGTTCGGCTCGATGGGCGCAGTAACACTGAGGAGTATGAGGATTGGCTCGCGTCTAAACGCGAGACCCTGCGCCGCCGCCTCCGCGATACGGCCGCGAGCGAATGGGACCGCCGGAGATCCTCAAGTGCCTTGCACGAGGCACGCGACGCTGCCGAGGTGCTTGCTGCTATTGAGCCGGATTCCGAAAGCGCGGTCATGAAGCTCGTTGAGTCATGTGCGATAGCAGGGGATCTCGAAGCCGCCGAAGCCGCCGCGCGCGACTATCTGGCTGGCCCAAGTAAAGGCCTGAAACTCTCAAAGACGTGGGCGGAGTTGCTCGCCCGCGTCCGACGCATGAACCCCCTCCATGTCCCCGTCGCCCCCACAAAACCGCCTCCACCGCCCTTCATTGGGCGAAGTGACCATCTCGCCGCAGCTCGACGGATCCTCCGGCGCGTCGCGGAAGGCAACTTCGAGTTCCTACTCATTAAAGGTGAGAGCGGTGTGGGAAAGAGCCGGTTCGTGGACGAGCTAACGCGCGAAGCGATTCTCTCCGGCTTCACGTGCCTCGTTGCACGGCCCACGGAACTTGAGCAGCGGATTCCATTGAACGTTTTGGTAGACATGCTGGGAAATCCTTCCGTCACTCACCACATCCTCGCTCTTGAGGAGCCCTGGAGGTCAGTTATCACGGCGCTCCTCCCGACGCTGCCCAACAAGTTACAGCCACCCGTCGTACCTCCTATCGCAGAGATGAGCCTCACTCGCAGGCTTTTCGACGCCTTTGCCATTCTATTCTCACAGATCGTGGCGCACGAACCGTTATTGCTTCTTATTGACGATTTCCAGTGGGCTGACGCCACCACTGTCGCGATCCTACAGTTCGTCCAAAGACGTTGGCGTGCCGGGCCGTTTGGGGTCGTTGTGACCGTCCGTCCGGACCAGGCATCAGGTCGTGACGCACTAGATGCCTATATGACGGAGACCCGCGACCTTCCGGTGACCTCCATCGAACTCGGCGAACTTCCCGAGTCGGCTGCCCGCGCTCTAGTTGATTTTGTCGCCACCCAAGCCCTCGAGGCGCCGATCACGAGCCGCTTACTCGCCGTCGCCGGCCGGAACCCATTCTATCTCATCGAACTCACCCGAGACTATCTCGCAGGCGAGGTGCAACTCCCCGAGTTGCCGATGGATGCCGTGCTCCTACCAATCTCGCTGCGCCAACTCCTTGAGCCCCGCATCGAAGCGCTGACAGATGGTGCCGCCAGCGTCAGCGCTTACCTCGCAGCGTTCGGTCGCTGGGTTACCCTTCCAGACCTCGCGCGTCTCACCTGCAAGCCTGAGGACGGAGTCGCTGTCGACGTAGAAACGCTCGAACAGTGCCGCCTCGTATCAGTCGAGAGGGGGCGCGTTCGCCTTGCGCATGAACTCTTTCGGAGCGCCGTCTATCAACGCCTCAGCGCCACACGTCGTTCGTTCTTGCATGGCGAAATCGGTACATTTCTCGAACAAACGGGAAGTCAACAGCCCGGCGAGATAGCCATACACTACGACCGAGCTGGGAACGCACCTGGCGCGGCGAAAAAGGCGCGCGAGGCTGCAGATCACGCGCTGGAGAGCGGAGCGATGTCTGAGGCCGCCTATTTCCTTCAACTCGTGGTCGAAAATGTGGCTGACGGCACGCTGAAGGCTGAAGCGACGGCTGATTTGGCCCGGGCCCTGCACATGGATCGCGAGATCGGAAAGGCAAATCCGACGCTTGAACTCGCAGCTACTCGCTTGCGAGCTATGGGGGACCAGAGGAAGGCACTCCGAATGGACGTTCGCCGCGTCGAAGGCCTCGCAGAACTTGGCGCCGCACCACTATCCGAACTGCTCGATCGGATCGCGACCGTCAAGGCACTAGCCCGGTCCTCGAAGGATGATGAGGTACTCGCGCTTGCGCTGGACACCGAGCTACATCTGCTTCACCGCGCTGGCAGAGTCGAACAGATTGGCACCCTATTTGAGGAAATCCGCAGCGTCGCTTCAAGCTCAAATCCCGCAGGAGCATGTTTGGCCAACGGTGCCCTAGCCCTCAATGTGTTCTTTGGGGACGCCGCCGAAGGTCTCCGCTGCGCTAGAGAGGCGGTCGGACTCGCGGAAGAGGCACAGCAGTACCAGTTGCGGAGCGAAGCCAGGCTGTTCGTGGCGCTATACATTCAAGGGTTGGGCAAGACACCCGAAGCCCATCGGACGCTCACACGTGCCCGAACCTTGGCTCAGAAGAGCGGTGACCTCCTCATTAGGTCACACATCGAGAACAACGCCGGGCTAGCCCACATCGACGCATGTGAACTCGACGAGGCTGCCACGTGCTTCGATGCCGTCAACTCAATCCTGCGTGGCGCCGACGCGTCAATGGCGCGATTGGGACTCTACTACAATCTCGGCGAATTGGCCTTCCTTCGGGGCGACCTTGCCGATGCGCTAAGTACGTTCACGGCGGCAGAGTGCCTCCTCACCTCCTCAACCATGCCGCAAGACGCATGGGCATTGACAAACGCTGCGATCGGGCTCTGCTCGTTGGAAATCGGTGCGCTCGGTGAGGCCCGTCGCCGGGAAGGACTCATGGGGACATTTCCAACGTCATGGCATTTCGACCCGACCATGGTCCTGACGTTCGCCGCACGACTTCTCGAGACTCGAGGCAGACAAGATGAAGCCCTGCGGCTTCTGAGGGAGCACAATCAAGTTCTCCGTCACCGGTTCCCAGTAGCTTGGATGAAGCTCGCGCCCATCGAAGCCCGTTTCGCCCGAAGAGCCGGGGAGAGATTGTGGAAGCAACTGCTCTTCGAAGCCGCGGAGCGTGCACATACGCTCGGCATGCCAGGGCGCGCACAAGCGCTACTCGACGTAACCGCATACTAGTGCTACACCCCGAAAGTTCTGGTACATGCCACGCAAATGTAGTAGAATGGTGGCATGGGCCTGCAGCTGTCGGCAAGCGAAGCGCGGGAGTTGGAACGAATCGTCCGACAGGGACAGGGCGAAGCGCGCCTGTACCGACGAGCCCGCATGGTTCAGATGGCGGCGTCGGGTGCGTCGATCGCGGCGATCGCCCGAGCGTTGGGCACCAATCGGACGCGGGTGCCCGGAGCCTGTCAACCCCGATGAGACACTTGGTGGTGCGGATTTAGTGAGCAGCGTCCTCCTCGGTCTTGGGGGGGTTGATCCAGGCTGCGGTGGGCAGCTTGGGGGGTTGGGGTAGGCCCCGCATGAAGCGCTCGGGGTTGGCGGCGTAGGCAGCCGCCAGCACGCGGGCGCGTTGCTCCCTGGCCTCCACGGCCCGGCCGTAGTGGACCATGGCCGGCGTCATGAGGCCGATGCCGGAGTGGCGATGCTCATGGTTGTACCAGGGGAAGAAGCCCCGGCCCCAGGAGCGTGAGTGCAGGATCGAGTCGAAGCGGTCCGGGAAGTCGGGCCAGTACTTGAGCGTCTTGAACTGGGCCTCCGAGTAGGGGTTGTCCGAGGAGGTGTAGGGCCGGGAGTGCGTCTTCGTGACACCGAGATCGGCGAGCAGGAACGCCACCGGCTTCGACCTCATGGCAGGGCCGCGGTCGGCGTGGACGGTGAGTTGGCCGGCCTCGACGCCCTGCTGCTCGATGCTCTGGGCGATGAGTTGCTGGGCTACCTGGGCCGCGTGGCCAGCCTGTGGCCGAGCATGTCAAGTGACCCCGCAAAGAGCAGGGAACGTGACCCCCCGGC